>NZ_JBYLUK010000011.1:0-429163 GCF_058107395.1 Gluconobacter sp. ESL1110 | reverse complement strand
TTCAGGAGAGTACTGATGGCAGATTTCAATGGTATCCGCGTTAACAACAAATGTGACATCATTTTATAGGGAAAAACATCATTTTTATTATTTGTCAAAATTAATAGAAGATAAATTTATTGAAAAAATACAAAATGGTGAGGAGTTTCGAGTATGGTCTTCTGCTTGTTCTAGCGGCGAAGAGGCCTATTCAGCTGCGATGACTGCGTCTAAAATTCTTATGTCTCTACCATGTGCAAAAGTGAAAATTCTTGGCACTGATATTGATAACAACATGCTGGAGCGTTCCAAAGCTGGAATTTATTCTTTAGAAGAAAAAAAATACATTCCTTCAGGAATGTTTAATGAATTTTGCTTAGAACAAAAAAATCAATTTACCTTTAAAAAGGAAATATCAGATCGGTTAAGGTTTAAATCCCTAAATCTTATAGCAGAATGGCCGTTTCGCTCGAAGTTTCATGCAATATTCTGTCGGAATGTCGCGATTTATTTCGATAAAATGACTAGAGAAAAATTATGGTCCCGCTTGGCACAGAGACTACATGTTGGCGGAGAACTATACATTGGTCACTCAGAAAGAATTTCAAACCCCAATATGCTTGGACTGAGATCTGTTGGTCTTAATTCATATAAGAGAGTAGAATGATCACTGGAGATCATAAAATTTATTCTGGAGTTATTTCTGTCCTGGTCGTGGATGACTCTTTAACCAGTCGCGCGCTGATAACGCTTGCTCTTAAACGGGATCCTAGAATCAAGGTTGTTGGAACGGCTGGTACGCCGCTGGAAGCCAGAGACCTGATTTTGAAACTCAACCCTGATGTATTGACTCTGGATGTTGAAATGCCAGGCATGAACGGTTTGCAGTTTCTTGAAAAAATTATGCGGCTTCGACCCATGCCTGTTGTCATGGTTTCCAGTCTCCTGACGTCACGGAGCGAAATGACTGAAATGGCGTGCCGATTAGGTGCGGTAGAATGCTTTTCCAAGTCTTCTGGTATGCAGGGAGAGGCTGTCTTTGCCGGTCTGGCAGATGCTGTCGTTCGAGCAGCTCTTCAGATCGAGAACCCTCGCTCAGGCGGGATGAGGGGCGCTTTAGTTAATTCTGATCTTATCGTTGCGATTGGTGCCTCTACGGGCGGGGTGGAGGCTCTTGGGGAAGTTCTGGGGAGCTTTCCAGAGGATTGTCCTCCGACGATCATTGTGCAGCATATGCCTCAGCAATTTTCTGGTAATTTTGCACGTCGCCTTAATGCCATTTCAAGACCAGAAGTTTCTCTTGTGACGGATGGATGCAAGCTGGCCAGAGGAAAAGTTTTTATTGCCCCTGGTGGCGAGGCCCATACTGAAGTGAGTCGTACCGGGCGTATGGCTTCGTATAGTTGTCATCTTGTATGCAGCCCTCCGCTTAATGGACATAGACCCTCTGTTGACGCGTTATTTTTGTCAGTAGCTCAAGCGGCTGGACGTCTTGCCATCGGGGTTATTCTGACAGGAATGGAAACTGATGGTGCTCGTGGGTTGCTTGCCATGAAACGCGCTGGGTCAAGAACCATCGGGCAGGATCGCGAAACGTCTGTCATCTACGGCATGCCAAAAGCAGCCTTTGAATGTGGGGCTGTGGAGATGCAGTTACCATTACCTGAAATTGGACCGTCTATTCTTCGTCTTGCTGAACATCGTACTCAGGAGAGTTATCAATGATTTCCGCTTCATCCATGTCCGTTCTGCTTGTGGATGATCAAACATCCATTCGTTCGCTTCTACGCAACAGTCTTGTTCAACTGGGGTTCGTACATGTAGCTGGGGTTCGTAACGGCTTGGAAGCTTTGGAGCATCTCAAGACCAATTCGACGCATTTGATTATTTCTGATTTTAACATGCCGGATATGGATGGTCTAGAATTGCTGAAAGCTGTGCGTGCATCTTCGCAAAACGCAAAAACTGGCTTCATCATGCTGACAGGGCAGGCGAGTAAAGACTTGGTGCAGCAGGCCATTTCTTCTGGAGTGAACAATTTTCTTGCAAAGCCATTCACGACAAGTTCCTTAAAAGCGCGCATCGAGGCCGTTTTCGGGCCGATCTGTGGCGCTTGAAACATGACATCGCTTGCGCTGGCGACGCTGTTTCGAGGGGCGGCTATTCAGTTGGGGCATGCTCTTGAAGAATGTCAGATGCTGGAGCGGTTAGCTCTCTCGTATGTGGGGGCTGAAGAGATAATTGCGTTGCAGGCTTTTGATTCCTTAACGCAGACTATCGAGCAGTTTGCGTTACTCTTCCAGAGACTTGCCATGCAGGAAGATATTCAGGACGTGATAATGACTACCAATGCGGTAGATCGGATGACGTTGGTAGTTCTGCGTGAAGCCCTTAGTGGGTGCAACCAGACTTCCCCGCAGAATACAGGCGGCGTCGATTTTTTCTAGCGGCCTGTCAGCTTGGTGTGTGTGCATCGTCAGGATTGGAGTGGACCATCGTGCGATGGCGCTGTAACCCCCCAATAAGCCGCTCTGCATCGGTAGGAGTAAACACTAGGCCAACGGGCCCGTAGGCCGGGTGTTGAAAAGCCAGCAGAGAGCCTTCTGTCAGTGTGTCGATCTGAAGTGCCCAGTTGGTTTTGTACACAGGGGAAAACCGCGCTCCTTCAATCGGAGGGAGAGGTTTCTGTTCAATCAGTGCGACTCTCGCCAACCCAAGGCTTGTGATTAATTGGGTCAACTGGGCTTCATCGAGCGTGATATCTCCAGTTAGTCCGCTATTTTCAAGGAATGAGAGAACAATTTTCTGTCCGTCCTCGGAGCGGGTTACCTGCATGCGCGGTCCGGTTGTCATGGTTCTCAGTCTCTTTCTTTCTCAGCGTAGAAACGGACTAATTCTGAAGGAAAGGACCCGCCCATGTCCACCATCCCGAATGGAGCGGGTTTTTGGAAAGTTCCATTTCAGCTTTGCGCGCCGCTTCGGCTGTAGGGAAAAGGCCAAAGCAGGTGGCACCTGAACCACTCATACGCGCCATCAGGCAATCGTTCTGAGCATTCAGGCGGTCAAGAACAGTTCCGATCACAGGAGCATGATGAATGGCGGGGGCCTGAAGATCATTCGTTGTGTGAGACAGCATGTCTACAAGAGCGTTCATGGATGCCCAGCGGGCAGGGAATACGGGGGCGGGACGCTCAATAATGCCGCCCATAGCCGCGAAGCTCCGAAAAATATCGGGCGTAGACACCGCAATGCCGGGATTAACGAGCAGGATGCCCCCGTCTGGCATGGCAGGTGCAGATGTCAGAATTTCCCCAATCCCTTCCATCCGGGTCGTTTTCTGCTGCACGCATACTGGAACATCAGCGCCCAAAGGCTCGGCGATCGCCAAAAGATCTTTTTCCGCGATATTCCAGAGTTGCCCCAGTAATCTGAGTGTGCAGGCCGCGTCGGCTGATCCGCCACCAATTCCAGAAGCAACCGGAAGGTTCTTTTCCAATATCAGGTGGCAGGCAGCCTCTTGTCGCGCATGTGTCTGGAGTGCGCGGGCGGCCCGAAGCACGAGGTTGCTGTCGTCAGCTTCGAGGCCTTTTCCAAAATGCCCCTCGATTGAAAGGGAAAAGGAATTTGACTGTTCCGCAAGACGCACTTCATCAGCGGCGCCAGCAAATACTGCGAGGCTGTCGAGAAGATGATATCCGTCAGGGCGGCGGCCGGTCACATGCAGGTAGAGATTGATCTTGGCATGAGCGGTATCATGAAGAAGAGTCATTTGTTGTTTTCAAACGCCTTGAGGTGGGGGCCGCCCTGCTGAAGGGCATTTAGAATGAGCGTACGGTCCTGAGGCTGCGGACTGTCATCCAGAGACTGGTTCCATTGGTCCTGTGCCTCTGTGTGGCGACCGAGATACCAATAGGCGACCCCGAGATGGTAGCCAATTTCGGCATCGCTTGACGCATGTTCAGCCGCCTGAATGAGGATGGGAAGAGCGGTTTTCAGGTCTCCCTTATGCTTCAGGAGTGCCCAGGCGTAGCTGTCCTGAATGGAGGGGTCATTCGGTTGCAGGTCCAGAGCGCGTTTGAGAAGTTGTAAGGCGCGCTCCTGATCCACATCATGTTCGATGCTGGCATATCCGACGAAGTTAAGAACTTCCGGCTGATCGGGTGCCAATTCAAGGGCATGATGCATGTCTTCCTTCATCACTGCCCAGTTGCCGCTCTCCTGAGCTGCCATGGCCCGACCCAGGAGAATGGGCCAGACAATTTCCTTACGAGGGGGAGATGCTTTCAGAGCCTTGGTGTAGAGTTCTATGGCTTCATCATGATGGCCCATTTGATCCTGTACTTCTGCAAGCTGGACCAAAAACTCCGGATTGTCCGGCAGGAGGGTCAAGGCACGGTTCAGAGCGTCGGCCTGCATGGGAAGATCGTGGGAGCGGCTGGCCAGATTGACACGTTCTTGAGCGGCCAGAGCTGCGAGTGGATCTGTGTCTGCTACATGATCGAGAACACTTAGCCCTTTGGAGGTCTGGTTTCCTTCCCGAAAGGTGTCCGCCAGAAAAATGCGTGCCACCGTCAGATTCGGATCAAGATAAAGAGCCTGCTGCAGCGTGATGATGGCCGGGTCTCGAGGAATTCCTTCCTGTTGTATGACGTCTGTAATCATCAGGGCCAGTTGCAGGTTCAGAATCGCAGCCCCCTGGGCTGCGGAGAGAGGCGCGCGTTTCTGAAGTGTGTGCTGAAGTGGGCCGATGATCATCGAGGCCAATGGTGAGCTGACGCCCAGTGCGGCGATGGCATCACGGGCCCCTTGATGTTGTCCTTGGCCTTCCAGCCAGCCGCCATACAGTTTTGCATAGAGAATCTGGAGAGTGAGCGGGTCGTCAGGGCTGTTGCCTGCTTTCTGATAAAGAGACTGAGCCTCATGCTGGGATGAAAGGCGTTCTGCGATCAAGGCTGCATGGAGTTGGTACAGCCGTCGTGTTGGCGCAAAGGCCGCCGCCGCATTTAAGGTGTTGAGGGCCTGCTCGATGTGCCCTTCTTCAGCTTGTGCCCAAGCGAGGAGGACTGGGGCGGCGACTGAAACCAGCGGTCCATGATGACTGTTGCGGTTCAGGGTTTGACGCATTTCTGCCCAGGCTTTTCTGGGAACAGCATTCTGGGCGAGGACAAGTGTTGCGATGTCGCTGGCGGGCAATGTCTTTGCAAGCGCGACAGCTTCGGTTTCATGCCCTGTCATTGCGGCGTATCGAAGGCCATCTTCACGAAGCTTCAGGTTCTGCGAGGACAGCGCCAGAACATGCGACAGTGTCTCATGGGCGGCGTCTATCTCTCCCCGTTGCATCATGACGCTTGATGCCAGAAGCCAGCCGGTAAGGGATTTTTCAGGGCTGACGGCAGGTAGAATCTCTGGTGCCGGTGCGGCAGACGCTCCCCGCAATACCGCTCCAGTCAGCAAAACAGCCGAAAGGCCCGCACGAAACGGAAAGGAAAAAACCGGAATTGATCTGTGCCAGCCGCGCGTGATCTGCATAATGCGCCAATCCTAGACCGCATGTGGTCTGACGCCAACCTGAACGGATGCTTCATGACGCCCCAGCCAGTTCCGAGCCGGGCTGAACTGCTTGCCGCCCTGCAACTTCAATACGAATGGGGTGTGGATGAAGCGCTCTCGGAAGAGACGATAGATCGTCTTTCAGAGGCTTCCCGCGTGCTTCCTGAACGGATCAGTGGGTTGTCTCGCGTGCAGATTCCTTCTGGGCCCCTTCGCGCGTCGGAAGGAGCTGCTCTTGATCAGGCTCAAGATCTTCCGTCTCTGATTGCGGCCAGTAATGCTCTGGATGAGCTGTTTCTTGCTCGAACGGCAACACACAGACTCCAGCCCATCCATGTTGAGCAGGCTCCTTTCATGCTGATTGGTGAAACGCCTGATGCCGATGAGGATCGTTCAGGCGTCCTTTTCGCGGGTTGGGCAGGGGAATTGTTGGACCGGATGCTGGCTTCTGCTGGGCTGGAGCGCACGTCTTTATCCATGGCGCCTGCCATACCGTGGCGTCCACCCGGGGGGCGGGGGGTTACGGAGCAGGAAATGCGCTCCTGCCGTCCTCTTTTGCTCAAGACGATTGCTTTGTGTCAGCCGCCGTTTCTGGTGACGATGGGAGTGACGCCCTTACGAATGCTGATTGGTGATCAGGCCATGTTGGGTCGTTTGCGTGGAAAATGGATGGATGTGTCGATTCCCGGCCTGTCGAATCCATTGCCATTGCTTCCCATGCGGCATCCGCTTCAGCTCGCTGCAAGCCCTGCTGCGCGGCGGAATGCCTGGCAGGATTTGCTGGTTTTGATGGAGCGATTGGCATCTGAAAATAAGGTACAAAATCAGTCTTAATTCATCTTCTGAAAAAACTTCGTGAAAACGTAAAAAACTGCTCGAAAACAGGTGTTTGCCACTGGATTGTTCCAGTGTGTGACTGTATCATCGCTTAGTCCGGATGTCTGTCTGGGTTAACGAAACCTTGCCATCGCAGTCGAAACCGGGTAGCACCCCGCTGCTATGCGAAGGATTACCCCTTTCATCTCAGGTGGCACGGCACGAGCGTTGCTCGTCAGTGTGCTGATTCTGGCCGGTGGAACTTTCTCCCCGGCGCGTGCAGAAGGTCTGCGGTTACAGCCGCCTCAACCGGATCATGCAGGTGACGAAACAGCGTTTGCGGAAGCACGCCCCTCCCTTGGTGGAGACGGTACCGTCTCGCTGCCTCACCCTCTTACGGCCACTGTGGCCAACCGATATCGCCTGATCCTTCAGGCCCAGCGTCGTGGCGATCTGCAAACGGCGAACGACCTGACGCGTCTTCTGACGGATCGTGTTCTGATCTCGGACGTTCTGGCAGATCGCTATCTGGCACCAGGTGCACATCCCGCAGCCGATCAGCTTCGGGACTGGCTGAAAAACTATCCTGGTCAACCGGATGCTCCAGCCATTCAGGGGCTTCTGCTTAAAACGGCTCCATCAGGAACCGTTTCAGCCCAATCGTTTGTGCGATCTCTTGCTCCTAATGACAGCCCGAACACGGTGCATGTGTCCCAGACCCCCAATTCTGACCCTTTGGCGCGGGCGTTTACTCGGAATCCCCTTCTGGACCACGCAGTTCAGGAGCGATCCATGCAAGGTCTCAAAGGGGCAACGAGTGCGTTGCACCTCGTGGATATTACGCCCGGAATGACGCCGGCTTACGCTGCGCAGCTCTATGGAGAGATTTCCCTTAGTCTGCTCTCTCAAGGCGAAGCGCAGAGTGCATTACGACATGGCTGTGCAGGCTTTGAGCGTGGCGGTCATCAGGTGGGACTCCCGGCGTATGTGGCAGGGCTGGCAGCATGGCGAGAAGGGCATGTTGATGCGGCATATGAGCTGTTTGAATCCGCAGCCAACGCACCTGTGACGTCACAGGAGCTTCATGCTGCTGCAGCTTTCTGGGCTGCACGTGCAGAGGCGCGTCGTCATGCTATGGCGGCATATGTGTCCTGGTTGCATCGTGCAGCAAACCATCACGAAACTTTCTATGGGATGCTGGCGGCTCAGACACTTGATCTGGGACGGAAAGGCCATGCTCGCCTGCCAGATAGCCAAATCGAAATCACTCTGCATGATCCTGTTCCGGTTCTCGGCGAAATTGATGTCGAGGCTATTGGAGCGCTTCCGCAGGGGCGCCAGCTTTTCGCACTTCTTCAGATCGGAGAGCATACGCGTGCTGAAGCCCTGATGCGGCGTATATGGCCTGAGATTGCTGCAGACAGTGCCCGCGCGCGTTCGCTTCAACTCGTTGCACAGGCAGCGGGTTTCGAGGATCTGTCCGAGCAACTGGCGTCTTTGATCATGGACGGGGAAAGCCATTCAGATACGTCGGCAACGATACTTCCAATGCCGCGCCTTCGTCCCAACCATGGTTTCCGTATGAACCCGGCGCTTGTCTATGCGCTGACCCGTGTTGAATCGAACTTTGATCCGGCTGCGACCTCGGGGGCTGGAGCTCACGGTCTGATGCAGATCCGTCCTGTGACAGCGAGTTTCATCACGCTGCATCATCAGACATATGATGCTCACGGTATGGCTGTGATCCCGGTTCCGCCAGATATGGTGAGCCGTTTGCACAATCCGGCTTCCAATCTTGAAATCGGCCAGCTTTACGTCCTCTATCTGGCAAATCAGTCCAGCCATACGGCCCAGGCTGCTCAGCCCGAAGGTGGGGATCTGGTACGCGTTCTGGCGTCTTATAATGCCGGGCCGGGCGCCATTGCCCGCTGGGAAAGCGCTCAGACGGCAGATTTGCATGACCCGTTGTTTTTCATGGAAACGCTGCCAAATACCGAGACACGGGATTATGTTCATCGTGCGCTCACCTACACGTGGCTTTACGCCAAACGGATGGGTCTCTCTTCCCCGTCCCTCAAGGCTTTAACGCACGCTGAATGGCCGTCCTTCGGGGCTGAAATGGCTCTGGCCCATGAGCGTCTCGCCCTGAACTGAACGACATAAAAAAACGCCACCCACAAAAGCTGCGGGTGGCTTTTCTGTTTGTTTGGTAGCCCGGTGGTCATGCGCCGGGCTGTTTTATTTTTTGGGCTTCAGCTTTTCTGCGTCTGAAGGCCCAGATCATCCATTTCTTCATGAACTGCAGCGGCTTTGGCAGCGGAGAAGACCTCCATTGCATTGGCGCCTTTTGGCTGATTCAGGCGAATGAAGCATGTAATCACGGCGGCCAGCAGGTACAGGGCGGCATAAATAAAGACGACGCCCTGCGTACCGTAACTGGTGACAAACAATGTTGCCAGTGCCGGGCCAAGGAAGTTGCTCAGACCACCACCAAGATTCTGAACCGATACGGCAGCTCCCTTATGCTCAGGCGCAATAGCTGGGAAAATCGCTCCCATGGGCACAAACGCATTGAGCGTTAAAGCGAGGAACAAAGCGCCAATAATGGCGGTGAACATGTTGCCCGGCATCAAGTGAGGAATGAAGTAGAAGGCAAGGCTCGCCATGGCACAGCCGACAAAACCGAACCAGCGCATCTGCCGTAACCAGCCGATCCGATCTCCGATCAGTCCCCACACCACGTTCGTTACAGGCTGCACCAGGAAGAATGCACCATAGATCCGCAGCCATTCCGGCATGGTGAAGCCGACCTCTGGAGAGGTGTAGAACAGCGGCATGATGACCGGGAAACCGAACAGGGACAGGTTGCAGATGACGCGCGTGATAAGTGCCAGCGCGATGTCTCGATTGTCCACAATCAGCGTGAGGCTGCGGCTGATTTCTATCAACTGATCCTTCAGCGGAACCTTTGATGCCAGAGGAGCCCCCTCGGAAGGTTCTTCACGAATGGTCAGGCAAGCGAGTGCGCCACCAGCCAGAACCCATGCGAGCGACATCCAGAGTGTTGGCATGAAGCCGAAAGCCGGAATCGTCCAGCTGGGCAGGAACGAAGCAATGATGCCGTAGCCCAATGTGAACATGGACCACACCCAGCCAATGGCGGAAGCCAGTCGGTGATCCGGTGTTTTCTGAACGATCCAGAAGAAAAAAGCGTAGAAGAACAGCGGGTAGGCAAAGCCACGCAGGCCGTAGAACAGCATCATCAGTGGGAAAGAATGCTGGGACAGCCCAAGGCTCAGGAAAGCCACATGACACAGGGCCCACCACAGCGTGCCGATCGCCATGATGCGGCGTGCACCATAAACTTCAGCCAGTACGCCGGATAGCCAGCTCGCAAGGGCAGCAGTTGCACCGTAAATGGTGAAGAGCATCCCGGCTTGCTTGGGTGTGAAGCCGATCTGGGTAACGTATTTTGCAAGGAATGCGACTTCAATGCCGTCGCCCGTCATGTACAGGGCAACAGCGATGTAGCCCCATAGCAACATCACCGGCATGCCCCAAAGGACGCGGGATTTCGTGATGAGCGGTCGGTGGGGTGGAGAAACCTCTGTGGCACTCATGGATGGTCATGCCTCCGTGAAGAGAAGTTGTCCTCAAACGGCGTCATCGGCAGGGGATCCGTACCATTCACAGGATCCCGCAATGTAATGATTCCGGGAGATGCCAAGCCAAGAAACTGTGCTTCAAGCCCGCTGAACACACCTGCTGCGCGTGAAGCAGGCGGCAGGATCTGAAAACGTTTAGCGCTAAAGTTTGTCTCTTTTCTGAACATGGCAAGCTCCTGTGACAGCGGGAATGTGTGTTCGGGTTGTCGTTCGGAGGCTGGCGATTCGTGTCTTGCTCTCCCGTCAGTCTCGCAGGGCGCGAGGCTGGATGGGAGCAGCTGCAACTACCGGAAAGCCATAACCGATGACCGTATGAGGCTTACGATCATCGGGACAATAACATGCAGTTGTTATATTTAAAGCATATTAATGTTATTTTTTATGAAAAAATAAGTGAATGAGTGTTATCTCCAGCTCACACAAGCTCAACAAGTGCTATGCCGGCGATGATGACAACCAGAAGAATCAGGAGGATGACGGTCAGACGTTTCTCGATGAAGTCTCGGACAGGTTCACCAAAAGCCTTGAGAAGGGCCGCTTCCAGAAAGAAACGTGCTCCACGCGTGACGATGCTGGCCGCGATGAAGGGTAGAAGTGGATAATGCGCAGCACCGGCTGCCAGCGTGACAAATTTATAGGGTAGGGGGGTTAGACCCTTCCCGAGAATGATCCAGACACCATATCGGCGGAACATCTCTTCGAGTGCCAGAATCCGACCATCTGCATGATAGAAATGGGCGATGGGCATGCCGATGTGTTCCATCAGAAAGGCCCCGAGACACCATCCGATTACACCTCCCACGACGCTCGCTACTGTGCAGATAGAGGCCAAAAACCACGCTCTGTCCTGACGTGTCAGGATCATGGGGATCAACATCAGATCTACCGGAACTGGAAAAACACACGCTTCGGCCATGGCGATGACGATCAGCCACCATACAGCTTTGGGAGAGGCAGCGAGGTCGGTCATGCGGCGGTAAAGAGAGTCGATCACGGTCTGGCCTTGTGGAGAAAATATCAGAACTTCCTATCCTCCCAGCCACTGAATGAAAATCCGTTGGTGTTTCATCTGGGATATGGAAAGTAGAAAATCTTATCTTTCACAAAACGGATTTTCTGTGCCCCAGCGTTATTCCCTTACGGCTCGCCTGTTTCACTGGGGCATGGCGGCCATTATCATTCCTGTTTGGCTGATTGGCTTTTCGGCCGGTCGACTGCTGCCGCGTGGACCGTCTCCACTCAAAAGCGATTTGCTATCCATTCATAAGGAAATCGCTTCAACGGTCATTATCCTTGTGATGTTGAGAATGGCCTGGCGTGCGACCCATCGGCCGCCTGCTCTGCCGGAGGGCGTTCCTGAAGAGCAGCAGATTGCAGCACGTGTTCTGCAGGGATGTCTCTATCTTCTGATGCTGAGCACGCCTCTGACGGGATGGCTCATGGCCTCTGCCCATGGAGCGCCCGTGCAGATGCTCTGGACGGTTCATCTCCCCGCACTCATCCAGAAAACGCCTCTTTTGGCCCCGACCCTCGGGGTTCTGCACCAGTTTTCAGCCTGGATTCTGGGCGTTTTGATTGCTGGGCATATCGTGGCGGCCCTGATGCACCGCTTCTCCCGCCGTGATCAGGTCATGGACATGATGCTCTGACTAAAAAGGGCCTCCGTCAGAAGCAGAGACCCTTTTCAATATGTCTTACTTCGGGGGAGCAGGCTCTTGCAGCGGGAAAGCTTCCGCCTTGAGTTCTGGCCGAGGATGGTCAGCCATTTGCTTCTTCAGATAGGCAATCGCTGCATCGAGTTGCTGGTCCTGTCCATTGAAGGTCGCGACTGGCATATTCTCGACCTCGATATCTGGCGAAACTCCCTTGTTCTCGACCAGCCAATGCCCATCCATATCGAAATACGGATTTTCGGCCGTCCGGGCATTCCCGTTATCAATCAAACGATCCCCATCAGACAACCAGACACCCGCGCCCGCCGTGCGTTCGCCCAGAACTGGCGCGATGTGAAGAGACTTGATCCCCTGCGAGAAGGTCTCGCCGTCTGAATAGGTTCTCTCATCCGCGATGACGATGAGGTGCCCCTGGAAAGCCTGCTGCATGTCGATGGCTGGAGCGTTTCCATAGCGGCTCCAGAACATCCATGGCCGACGCATGAGCTGGGTCAGCACCCAGCTATCAATGTTGCCGCCGTTGTTGCCTCGGACGTCAACAATCAGGCCATCCTTGTCGATATTGGCATAAAATTCTCGTGCAAAGGCTTCCATGTCGTCTCCGCCCATGGCTTGCAGATGCAGGTAGCCGATCTGGCCATGGCTCGCGCGATCCACAGCATCGGCACGGCTGACTTCCCAGTCCCGCGCACGGAAGGATTTCTGCTTGGCAAAACTGACGGCTGTCACGACGGTTTTGTGCTCTTTTCCCTTGCGGGAGAGCGTGAGGAGAACCTGTTTTCCAGCCTGATTGGCAAGAAGAGCGGAAAGATCCGGTTCGCCAGCTGTGGGTTGTCCGTTGACAGCAACAATCAGGTCTCCGTCCTGTGCGTCTACACCGGATCTTGCGAGAGGGGACTGCTGATCCGGCAGGTCCCGGTCTCCTCTATAGATATGTGTAATGCGGAATCCCTGAGCCTCACGGGTCAGTTGCGCTCCTAGCCCAGCAATCAGACTTGTTGCTGGTTCGTCGAGGCCTTGTGCAGGGCGAAGCTGGGAGTGCATTGCACCGATTTCTGCCACCATCTGGCCGAGCAGGTCATCCAGATCGGCGCGATCTCCCAGTCGGTCCACAAATGGTGCGAAATGGGCTCTAACGGCTTTCCAGTCCACGCCATGCAGATCGCGGTCATAGTAATGATCACGATGAAGGCGCCAGGCATCAACGAATTCATCGCTCCATTCCTGAGCCGGGTCGATGCGCAGACGGAGCCCATCAAGGCTGACGGTCTTGCCGGTAACATCGTCAGGCTTTTTTGCTCCGACAGGAAGCAGCATCACCTCTGGTGTCTGCTTTGGACGAGGCGTGACGGTCATGATGGTTTTTCCATCCGCCGAAAGGTCGAAGTCCTCCACTTTTGGAGCAAAAGTTTCGATCTTGTGCTCATTATTGTCGATGTGGATGGACTTCAGAGGGTTCGTATCATCATCGGTGCCATCCATGGTGAACAGGAACTCGTTTGAGGCACCCAGACTATGATAGTCCGCCGCTGGCACCGGTACCTGATAGAGACGATCTGCCAGCCCGTTCCATTCAAGAGCAGGGAGTGGCTTTTTTGGAGTGTCCTTGCCGTCTTTCTTTCCGGTCTTCTCGTCAGGCTTGTCCTTGCTGTCGTCGTGATCCAGCTCGGTGGGGGCCTGAAACGGAAAATGATTTCCATCCTGAAGGGCGAGGGCATAGATCCCCGTGCGATGCGGAAAGGCGGGACCAAGATTACGGTCACCCCAAGGGGATGTGTTGGCCAGAGAGAATGTCCGGTCTGACAGGAACCAGAGCCACTTTCCATCCGGGGAGAATGTCGGACTGTAAGATTCGTAGCGATCCCCGGTCACCCATTCCGTGCGGTTTGTCTCGGGCGCATAGAAAGCAATCTGTCGCCTCAGACCCGTGCCTCGTGTTCTGACAAATGCCAGAACTTTCCCGTCTGCCGACCAGGACAGGGTGTCAAAGACATTCGTTCCGTCGGCCGTCGCGTCATCGACCAGCTTTTCGGATTTGTTGGAAAGGTTGAAGAGCCACAGACGACCCAGAAGATCGGTATGGGCGACGAATTTGCCATCAGGCGAAATGGCCAAAGCCACAGGCTCGGTGGAGGACGGTTGGCTCAGGGCTTCTCCCTTGCCACTGCCATCAGCGGCAAAGCGCCAGAGTGCAGACTCTCCGCCTGCATCACTGAACGCGATAACAGACTTTCCGTCGGGTGTGACGCGGGCCAGTCTCAGACGAACATTATCGGCTGTCGGGATGACAATGAGGCGTCTGGGGGATGCAGCGGCGACAACGGTGTGACCACGCATGGTGAAGACAGTGGTATCACCCTTGGGGGAGATGGCTTCGGACGTCGTGAAGCGTGTTGGACGATCCAGCCAATAGGGTGCGCGTGGCGCATTGTCCGACACCAGAGTGATAGGGATCTGCCTGCTTTGGCCGGAAGTCAGATCCAGAGCAAACAGGTCCGCCCCCTTCCGGAAAACAACAGTATCGCCAGAGAGAGAGGCCTCCAGAACACTGTAATCTGTGAAATGCGTCAGTTGCTTCGCATCGGTTCCGTCCGGTGCAAGGCTCCAGAGATTGTAGCGACCGTTTTCGTCGGACAGGACAATCAGGCGGTCGCGCCAGGGCATGGGACGAATAAGGTTGGCTGTGCGTGGCCCGATCCGCTCGGCTTCTTTCCCGGATTGCAGATCAAAGCGCCAGAGTTGGGAGAGGCTGCCGCCACGATAGGCCCGCATATGATCGCCCGTAACGGCGAGTCCGAAGCGAACGGCATAAAGCCATTTCCCGTTAGAGCTGAGCGCAGCGTCATTGGCATTAGCCAGCGGATAGACGTGTTTTGTACCCGTTTTCGGGTCAAGCGAGGCGACGTTGTAGCTGTAATAGGGGCCACTGGCATCCGGCATGGCATACAGAATACCAGCATGGGCATCCCAGCCTGTCAGAAGCAGCTTCGGGGCGTTCTCAAACGTGACCCGTCTAGGCGTGCCGCCAGAACTTGGCATGACATAGACCTCTGTCGGTCCGTCAAAATTGGCCAGAAACGCGATTTCGGTTCCGTCTGGGGAAAGGACGGGATGCGGATCAACTGCGTTTGCACCGTGCGGCGCGCTTGTCAGACGTTGGGCCGTTCCGCCTCCAAGCGGAACACTCCAGACAGACTGCTCTGCATTGAAGAGAACTGTCTGACCGGACACGGATGGTTCCCTGAAATAACCAGCTTCAGCGTGGGCTGTCAGGCCATAGCTGCACCCTAAAATGGCGGCGCAGGAGAGAAGGGAGCATCGGAGGGAAAAACGCATGGTGAGCAAGACTTCTGATATGAAACGTGGCCTGATGATGCGGCGGTTTCCTATCAGCGTCGAGATGACAGTCGTGATTTTCGTCGTCTGAAAACAAAAAACGCCAGCCCCGGGAGGCTGGCGTTTTTTGTTGGAAAAGTAAGCAGGATCAGGCTGTCTGGGCTGCTGCCGTCTTCACATCAGACACAATGTACTGGCTGGAAGACAGGATCTGCACACCCAGCATGGCGATGCTGTGCGTAGCGCGATCCGTGATCTGGATTTCTGCATTTCCGGTCGTCCAGCGTGCCGTCTGGCCTTCTAATGCGTTCCAGCCGGACAGTGTTTCTTCTGTCAGGTGAGCGGAAAGGTTGGTTGTGCTGCCTGCATCGTAGAGAACAATATTGCCGACAAGCACGCCAAGCTGGCGGCGATCGTCAACGAACGGCCCAACAACGTCTGCCGGACGGCTCGTGCGGGACACGAGACGGACGGTGCGGACGTTCTGCGGAAGCATGAACATGGCATAACCGTTGGTCTCACGCATCTTGCGAAGGACTGTACCGTCTTCCGTCACGAGGTGTAGGTCTGCATCGGCTGTCAGCGTGACGTCCTGAGCAACCTTCGGCAGTGCAGCTGCTTCAGCGCGAGCAGCAATGGCCCGGAACATCGGCTCTACCGTTGTGCGATCCGTCGTTAGAGGTGCAGCGGCGTCTTCAACCCAGCTCTTGATGGAGCCACCAAGGCTGATCACGGAGCCGTCCTGCTGGAAGGAGCCACGGTTACCAGCTGGAAGGAGCCACGGTTACCAGTGTTGAGGTAGCTCTCGGTCAGGAGGCCATTGGCCGTGATGACTGAGTGTTCAGCCGTCTCGATGTGGAAGTAGTCATAGGAGCTAATGGACAGGTCATAGTGAATGGAACGACCGTTCACCAGCATACGAGCCGGGATGAACTTGCCATCCAGGAACAGGCAATGTTCTGCCGTGACCAGCAGATCCTGATGAGGCACACCAGCTGAGATCGCGTCCTTCAGGATGCGAACCGGGTAGCCCGCTTCATCAGCCGGAAGATCTGCGCGAACCGTCATGATGCGACGGCCAGCCCAGGTCACAGGACGAATTTCTTCGCGGCCAGCAACATGTACAATCACGCTGTCGCCAACTGCCAAGTTTTCGACAGCGATTTCACCGGTTGGCGTTAGGATCATTGAGCCTGCGAGAAAGCAGATGACGCCGTTGCCGTTGCTGGTGTCGACCGCAACCTTCTGATTGCCTGTTGGAGCGCTTGTGTAGCCGCTGTCGTAGGTGACGCTCTTTGGGGCAATGGTACCACTGGACGTGGTCAGGGAGACATTGTCACTTGTCATGGTCGCGGAAGTTACCGTCTGACCATTAACGCCGAGCTTGTCGCCTTCCTTGAGGTTGGCAAGAACCAACTTATTGGCAGCATACTGCTCGCTTGGCAGAATGAGCGTGTTGTGGCCCGTTCCGAAAACAGCTTTTGTGCCGTCTGCTGGGTAGGTTGTAACGGTTGCCTTGGCACCGTCATTCAGCGTCAGCGTTGATTGAAGCTGCGAATTTTCAGTGAAGGACGTATTCGTACCGCTGACGGTAATCGGACCGGAGATGGTCGTGCTGTTTCCGGCTGTTTTGACGGTTGAACCGTTGTAGATGTTCAGATTGCCAGCAATGCCGTTCCCGCTAACGCTTCCCAGCGTAATATTCGAGTTGTCAAAGTTCAGCGTGCCGCCCGAAGCAACGGAAGGCTTAAGGCCCGGAGAACCCGACCAGTCCTGCGTAACATTTGAGAAGGTTGCCGTACCATTGCTGTCAATCTGAAGGCCGTTGTTCGCGGTGAGGGCGCGCGCAATATTGGCTGTGCCGCCAGACGCAACTTCCAGATTGTTAACGCTCAGAGCGCTGCTGCTTGATGTAATATCAAGCGTACCGGAAACCTTGATGTTTACGTTTGCAAGCGTCGTCGTGGAACTTGAAACCGTGACGGTTACCCCTGCAGGGATCGTTACCGTTCCCTGATTTGTCTGGGTGTTAGGAACATGCGTTGCGGCGACGCCGTCATACTGCCAGTTCGCGACATCGTTCCAGTCGCCACCGGTCTTGGGGCCAACCCAAGTGTACTTGTCGCCAGTGGTCCAGTCAGGTGTAGCCATGATGTTATAAATTTCCAGAAAATAAGGGGAAGCTTTGACTGCGCTCACGGAGTTTAATCTCACGGGAACGTGAAAGCGTATTGAAGCCTTATTTGGATTATATAAAATTAACAGTCAATAATTTTTTTTGAAAAAAATAAACAATTTATGAAAAAAATAAACAATTTATGTATTATTAACGAAGGGTGATATTAGCCGTTGTCCAGCTCTCTCGAAGAGAAGCGGCTGTAAAATCCATATGATGTAAGGCTGTAAGTAGCGTCGCGTCCTAGCCGACTGCGGCTTTAAGGCCCTGTCCTGCAGCGAGCGGACAAAGAGGCAGCATAGCCAGAAGGCACGCCCCCAAAAGATCGAATCCGGCAGCCGAAGAGGTCCCCAACTGTCCGGCATAAGACGAGGCCGCGCCAAAAATCAGAACTGGTGTTGCAAGAGGCAGGACCAGCAACGGCAGAAGTACGCCTCCCCGTCGGGCTCCAAGAACCACGGATGCCGCCATACCGCCCAGAAGAGACAGGCACATCGTTCCCAGCATCAATCCCAGAAGAAGCAGGGGAAGTTCGGTGCCTTTAACGCCAAGCATGACTCCCAGCGGTATGGCGGCGATCAGCAGAGGCAATCCTGTTGTCAGCCAGTGAGCGATCATCTTGGCAAACGCAACGGCGTAAGCGGGTAGACCGGTCAGCATCAGCAAATCTAGGGAGCCGTCTTCCAATTCTGAGCCGAACAGACGGTCCAGGGGAAGCAGGGAGGCGAGTAGCGCACAGACCCAGACAATACCGGGGCCCATATGGCGCAATAGGTCAGGGGACGGACCAAGCGCCAGCGGGAACAGACTGCCACACAATATGAAGAAGAGCAGAGATGCCAGCGTATCGGCGCCAAACCGGTAGGCCATACGCAGGTCACGGTCGATCAGGGCAAGAAAAGCAGTCATGACAGCCAGAGCGGTTCAGTATTCGCAAGAGAGGGCAGTTCATGCGAACGGGTGTTTTCAAGGGGGAGGGGAACATGTGTCGTCACGATCATGGCTCCCCCTTTTGCACGATGCTCTGCCATGATGGCGCCAAGTCGTTCGATACTCGCCACATCCAGCCCGACAGTGGGTTCATCCAGAAGCCAGAGACCCGCGCCTGATAACATGACACGCGCAAAAGCGGCCCGACGTTTCTGCCCGGAAGAAAGCAAACGGGCAGGCAGATCTGCCAGAAATGCGAGGTCCAGAGCCTCCAGAACTTTGTTCATCTGGCTTTTGCCGAGCTTCTCAGCAAGGGCAAGGTTCTGGATCAGTGTTAATCCGGGCTTCAGCGCATCCTGATGGCCCAGCCAGGCGATCTCTGTTTGACGGTCGACCGTTCCGCCATCCGGTTTGCGTAATCCGGAGATGGTTCTGAGAAGCGTAGATTTTCCAGCCCCATTCGGGCCGGTCAGGATCATTGCATCCCCGGAAAACAGAGAAAGAGACACCCCATCAAGCACCAGTCGATCACCGCGGAACACCGTAACATCCCTGACATCCAGAAGGAGCGCAGGAGGCGCGGAAGACGGAGGCTGGAGTATCATGTGTCGTATTCTGTCTCGTTCACAGTCCTGCCTGACTTAGAGACCCTGGAGGAAAGAACTGCAAGGGGGTGTCCGAAAAGCTGCAATCTGGTGAATTCTCGAAGTCATGTGCAGGAAAGGTCTCGATAGCTGCAGCGAGGTTCGTTATGAGGGCTGGGCGGCTGCAAGGTCGTGAGGCTTCTGAAGGGATATCCGGCACTGACTGATCTGGTGTTACAGGCGAGCGCAATCGCCAAGTCTTTTGATGGCAACGAAATTCTTCGTGGTCTGTCACTGGATGTTGAACGTGGCGAGCTGATCTCGATCATTGGCCCTTCGGGCTGTGGCAAATCCACGTTCCTGCGGTGCCTTAATTTCCTCGAGCATCCGGATGCCGGGACTGTCCGCATTGAAGACGTGACGCTGTCCTGTAACGGAAAGCACTGGACACGCTCCAATGAAGCGCAGGCTCATCGCCTTCGCGCGCATGTTGGTATGGTGTTCCAGGCCTTCAATCTTTTTCCGCACAGAACCGTCATTGATAACGTCATGATGGCGCCCATGCATGTAAAGAGTGTTTCACGGGATGAGGCGCAGGCCACCGCTTGTACCCTTCTGGAGAAGGTTGGTCTGTCTGGCGTCAAAAACCGTTATCCGGACAGTTTGTCTGGCGGGCAGAAACAGCGGGCCGCCATCGCGCGTGCACTCGCGATGAAGCCCTCCGTCATGCTGTATGACGAACCGACTTCTGCGTTGGATCCGGAGCTTTCGGAAGAAGTTCTCTCCGTCATGCGGGATCTGGACGATGATGGCATGACGCAGCTTGTCGTGACACATGACATGCGATTCGCCCGGGCTGCCTCTGATCGGGTACTGTATGTAGAAGGTGGGGAAATCGTCGAAAGCGGTGATCCAGACCTGATGTTCGCCAACCCGAAAGAGGGGCGCACACGACGCTTCCTGCGGACGCTGCTGTAATGAACAAGTTTTTTGCGTGTCTCGTTGTGCTGGCTCTTACGCTGGCGCCGTCCGTTCATGCTGTAGCTGCTGACGAGCAGACTGCTGCACCGCTGGTTGTTCCGGGAGCAAAGGATAGTACGGACCTGCCCTGGGCTTCGGACGGTGAGGCCAACGTGCCTTATGTGTTCCATGACCCGGAACATGAATCCCGGATGACCGGCTTCGAGTATGATCTGGTCAACGCCATTGCTGAGAAGATGCACCGCAAAGGGCGCTTTATTCAGAACGACTGGGACGGCCTGATCCCCGGTCTGTCCCGCGATCTGTACAGCATGGTTGTGGACGGCATCGAAATGACGCCGGAACACAAGGCGGCTGTTCTGTTTTCTCGCCCTTATTATGTGACGAGCGAGCGGATCATTCTGCGCAAGGATGAGACTGGCCTCGACACGATGGAGGCGCTCAAGGGGCACAAGATCGGAACCATTAAGGATACGACTGCTGAGCGTATGCTCCGTCGACAGGGTGGTTCCACAATCCGGTCTTACGAAGAAGAGACGAACGCCTTTTCAGATCTTCGGAACGGGCGACTGGATGCGATCCTGCTCGATGCACCCATCGCGATGTATTACGGCAGTATTTCCGATGACATGAAGCTGGTCGGCGAACCGATTGGCAGCATGGAGTATGGCATCGCCTTTGCGCCTGGAAGCCGTGCGCTGCGCGATCAGGTGGATGCAGCCCTTGGCGAACTCATCAAGGACGGAACGCTCCATAAAATTCTGGCACGCTGGAACCTGTGGACTCCCTTGATGGAGAACTATACCGGCGACCATACCCATCCGGACATCGCTCCGGTGGAATGGGACCGGTACCGGGCCGCCATGGCCAGTACGACGGGAAATAACTGGAAAGTTCTGGTTCATCGCTATGTCGGTTTTCTGCCCCTGATTGGGCAGGCCGCTCTCATGACGCTGGCGGTTTCTGCGCTTGCCATGGTTCTTGCTGTTGCGTTGGGGCTTTTACTTGCTCTGGCCCGACATTACGGTGGCGCTGTACTGCGTCTGACGGCCGGTTTCTATGTCGAAATCGTGCGTGGTACGCCGTTGCTAATTCAGGTGCTGTTCATTTTCTACGGCCTGCCCGCATTTGGAATTCGCCTGTCGCCTTTCATGGCCGGTGTCCTGTCCCTTGGACTGAATTACGCTGCCTATGAGGCCGAGAACTATCGTGCGGGCCTGCTCTCCGTTCCGCGTGGGCAGATGGAAGCGGCAATTGCTCTGAACATGACGCACTGGCAGGCCCTGCGTCTGGTTGTGGTGCCGCAGGCGTTCCGCACGGTTGTGCCCGTCATGACCAACGACTTCATCTCCCTGCTCAAAGACAGTTCGCTGGTCTCCGTTATCACTCTGACGGAGCTCAGCCAGACCTATGTGCGCCTGTCATCCACCTATTACGATTATTTCGGAACAGGCCTGATGGTGGGCGCTGCCTATCTGTTGCTGGGTCTGCCCTTCGTGCGTCTGGCCCGCATGGCAGAACGTCGGATGGGGCGCAGCATGGGCGGGAATGTCGGTCATCACTGAGACAACTTGAAGGCAGTAGAGGTCGTGCTCTAAGCGCGACCTTTACTTACTCAGACATTGACAGAGTTCAGGGCGTTTTGGGGGCAGACGGATCTCTGGTAGGGGCAATAGGGATTGCATTCGCATCCAGCTTGCCATCGAATCCCCTACGAAGCAGATCCGTCCATCCGGGCATCCATGTCTTGACGTCGGAAATAAATTTCGCCGCTGCCGGGTTGGTCTTGATCCCATCCTTCGTCCAGACGGGGGGAGGGGCCAGAAGTTGGCGTGAGCCCGGCTCGATTGGGGCAATCAGGGTTTCCACCGCTTCAATCTGGACGCCCTGTGTGCCTTGAGCCGCTGCGTGATACCATCCAAGTGTGATCATAAGCGGTGGGATGGGAAAACCCAAAGTGTTCATGCGGTCGAAAGCTGCACTCACAAAAGGGCCACCGTTGGGAGCTCCGGACAGAATGAAGGCGTTGCCGATATAGGCACATTCTTCGACCAGGCCCTGTTTTTCCACAATCTGGGATGCATAGTTCCGATCATCATGGCAGGGGCGTTCCAGATCATCTACGGCCTGGGGCGGCAGGGGCTGCTGGCTGGCCTCGACGACTATGACGCCCGAAACGACACCAAGGGACGTTCTGGCCAGAACCTGTTGGGAAATCTCGCCGTGCGGTCCGGTGCGTGCCGCCAGAATAGGGTGCCATTCGCCAACGGGAAGAGGAATGATGCGCCCGGCCAGGTGCAGTCCAGCCTGTTGGATGATAGCGGGATCCGGGGCCGTCACGCTATCAGGGCTATTGCTCGACGTGCCGCCGCCGTCTCCCTGTGCGGACTGTGTAGGTGCAGGACTGGCTCCTGGAGCTTTTCCCGGAAGCCATGGAAGATGCTTCTTGAGTGCGGGGGTAGGAAAGAATGCTGCCATTCCCATGCCGCCCACCATAATGAAAAGGCTTGTGCGCCAGAGCGGCGCACGGCGCCAAAGCCGACCAAATGCTGTCATGGATCAGTGACTCAGGCGACCGAGCTGTATATCTGCATCCTTTGAGATTTCAGCTCTGACGCCATCGTCTCCGGCAGAAAGGCGGACCATTTTCGCGCCTTGCTGTCGCGCGACGATCAGGCTTTCACTGACCATGTCCTCAATGGAGCGAACCAGATCGCGTGCGCTGGCTCCCGTTCCAAGATTCTTCTGCTTGACCATGACCTGGAAGAGCAGGGCGGCATCAATGCCGCCTGTCTCGACATGAAGGCCGTAGCTTTCAATCATGGCTTCGATTTCCAGAGCTGCAACGCGTGCCAGATCCAGCCCTCTCAGAGCGCGAAAAACAAAGATCCGGTCAAGGCGGTTCAGAACTTCCGGCGCAAAGCCGGCTCGCTTAAGAGCTTCCACAGACTCGGCTCGCATTTTGTCCGGCTCATTTTCAAGCCGGTCTGCAATTTCCGTCAGGGCGTCGGTGGCGATGTTGGACGTCAGCATGAAAATGGCGCGTGTGGTGGAAACCTGCTCACCGGTGGAAGCCTCCGTAACATGGCCGTCGTTCCAGGCCGTCAGAAACTTCTTGAAGACATCTGGATGTGCTTTCTCGATTTCATCCAGCAGAACGACCGCATCTGGTTGATCCTTGAGGCCGCCTGTCAGCTTGCCGAACGTGTCGGAACCCACATAGCCTTTCGGAGAACCGAAAAGCTGGGTTGCTGCATGAGGGCTGGACATCTGGGTCATGTCGAAATGCAGGAGGGGTCGCTCCATCTGCTTTGCGATCTGTTTGGCCAAATAGGTCTTGCCCGTGCCAGGGGGGCCAGCCAGCAGAAAAATTCCAACAGGCTTGCCACGGACCTGAAGAGCCAGTCGCCGCCGAAGTTGTTGGGCAATATCTTCGCAGACGCGATCCTGCCCGATGACGCGGGCGCGAAGGGAGGCGGCGAGTTCTTCCGCATCAATGACGGTTTCGCGTTGTTCGCGGGCCATGAGTTCTTCGAGGGCGCCGCGATTGGTCAGCCGGCTGAGAACATCCATGATCAAACCTTTCCTCCGGCGTAGCCCACGGCGTGCCAGTTTTTCAGCAGAAGTTTCGTAGGCGAGGCCTAAAGCGGTGAGTGCTGCGCCTGTCCCGGCGAGGGGCAGGTAAGCGGGGCGCATCCAATCTATGGCTCGCCAAAGCCCGTCCAGGGACAGATGTAGCATGACGGCCACCTGAATGACCGCCAAAATTAGGAAGGCCGCCATCATGAGTGGCATGGCCCGGTTGAGCATGGGGACGATCGACTTAAGCACCGGGAGGCCTTTACTGAACAATCACGTCAAGCACGATACGCTGGGTCAGCGCAGTCAGGCTTGGCAGGGCTTCGGGGCCAAGAGCGGTTAGGGCACCGATGGTGAGAGCGGGGGCATGAGGCATGGTGACGGGATCAATCGTGACCTGCGCTGCTTCCACAATCGGGAGCACGAGGTGCTGGAATTTTCCTGTCAGAACAATACGCTGCGTGAACCCTGACACTGTAACATCAACGGTTTGCCCTGTAACGCCTGCGCCATCAAGAACAGGCATTTCCACAAGTCGCATGTCGCCCCGTTTGACGGCAGCCAGGATGCTGATTTTCTGCTGTTCCGTGAAGCTGGTGCCTGCCAATGCTTTGGGAGCGTCCCCAGGAGCAATCATGGAAAGCTGAGCATCTGCCTGAAAGGTCGATGCAGCGCTGGCTGTCTGATTGCCAGCTGAGGAAGCGAGTGTTGCCGCCGCTGGCGTTGAAGTAGAGTGCGTAAAGAAAAAAGCTCCCGCTCCGATGGACGCAACGGCCAGAAGGGTTCCTCCCGCCCAGAGTGAACGACTGCGAGGCGTTTCCTGCTGGGGAAGAAGTTGTGGTTTAGGCTCGGGTTGGATTGTCATCGGATAGTCATCTCACCCCGACAGGCCTTCCAAGGCAAGCATTCTGCGTCTGGATAAATGTAAACAAATCTTTCGAATCCCCTGCATGGCAGCTTCCCTGTGCTTCTACTTGCATTGAGAGGAGCGAGGGCCTAAATAGATGCCATTCCATTCATCTTCCGCTCTTTTCGGGGGGTGGCCCTGACGGGCCGCCTTTTTTGTCTTGCCTCAACAGAACACATCTTCCGGTCTCGAACTGCCTCATCTCACGGGCCTTGAAGCCCGTATTGCAGAGCGGATCGCGCCGACTCTGGCGGATCTGGGCTACGAGCTCGTTCGTCTTTCCGTTCTCGGGCGCGACACCCCGACCATCCAGATCATGGCAGACCGTGCAGACGGCTCCCTGATTTCTGTGGATGACTGCGAGCAGATCAGCCACGCTGTTGGCGCCATTCTTGATGTCGATGATCCAATTCCTGGGGCCTGGATGCTGGAGGTGTCGTCCGCAGGGATCGACCGTCCGCTGACCCGCGCCAAGGACTGGGATCGATTCGCCGGGCATCTGGCCAAGGCTGAACTTGATGTGCCGCTGAATGGCCGTCGCCGCTTCTCCGGAACGGTGATGGGCGCGCGGGATGGTAAAGGTGTTATCCGTCTGGATGACGGCACCGAGGCAGAGCTGCCGCTGACGGAAGTCCGCAAGGCTCGTCTGGTGCTGACGGATGCCCTGATCGAGGCAAGTGCTGCCCTGTCAGGCGTTTCGTCCGACGAGGAAAGCGATGGCGAGACGCCCCGCGTTCCTAAACTGAACCCGAAGAAGCCGGGGAAGAAGAACTAATGACCCGTCTCATGCTGGCTGGAGGTCCGATCTGATGGACACATCTGTTATCCGCCCTGAACTGCTGCTGGTCGCAGACGCAGTCTCGCGCGAGAAGAACATCGACCGCGAGGAAGTGCTGGAAGCGATGGAGCAGGCCATTCAGAAGGCCGGCCGCGCAAAGTATGGTCACGAGAAGGATATTCGCGCGACCATCGACCGTAAGACGGGCGAAGTTCGTCTCAGCCGCTGGACGGAAGCTGTCGAGCAGGTGGAGAATGAGGACACGCAGATCCCCATTCACATCGCCCGCAAGTTCCAGCCGGAAATCCAGATTGGCGAGCATCTCGTTGATCCGCTGCCGCCGATCGATTTCGGACGTATCGCTGCCCAGACGGCGAAGCAGGTCATCGTTCAGCGCGTTCGCGAATATGAGCGTAAGCGCCAGTATAACGAATTCAAGGATCGCGTAGGCGAGATCGTCAACGGTACCGTCAAACGGACCGAGTACGGCAACATGATGGTCGAAATCGGCAATGCCGAAGGCCTTCTGCGTCGTGACGAACTGATCCCCCGCGAGTCTTTCCGCAACTCCGACCGCGTTCGCGCCTACATCTATGATGTGCGTGACGAGCCGCGCGGACCACAGATATTCCTGTCCCGTACGCATCCGGCTTTCCTTGCGAAGCTGTTTGCTCAGGAAGTGCCGGAAATCTACGACGGGATCATTGAGATCAAGGCTGTTGCCCGTGATCCTGGGTCCCGTGCCAAGATGGCTGTGATTTCCCGCGATGCAGCGATTGATCCGGTCGGTGCCTGTGTTGGTATGCGCGGCTCCCGCGTTCAGGCTGTTGTGGCTGAACTGCAGGGCGAGAAAATCGACATCATTCCCTGGAGCCCGCAGGCCGCCACGTTTGTGGTGAATGCCCTTGCTCCTGCTGAAGTCAGCAAGGTGGTGATGGACGAAGAAGCAGGGCGCGTTGAAGTCGTGGTGCCTGACGAGCAGCTTTCGCTCGCTATCGGTCGTCGCGGTCAGAACGTGCGTCTGGCTAGCCAGTTGACGCGTTGGGACATCGATATTCTGACAGAAGCCGAGGAATCGGAGCGCCGTCAGGAAGAGTTCCGCAAGCGGACAGGTCTCTTTGTGGACTCCCTTGACGTGGATGACGTGATTGCAAGTCTGTTGGTGACAGAAGGCTTCCATTCCATTGAGGAACTGGCCTATACGGACCCGGGCGAGCTTCATGATATTGAAGGCTTCGACGAGAGCGTTGCCGAAGAGCTGATGCTCCGTGCAAACGAGTATCTGGCTGGCAAGGAACAGGAGCTGGACGACAAGCGCAAGGCGCTTGGCGTGACGGACGATGTTGTTGACCTCGGAGTCTTCACGAACCAGATGCTGGTAACGCTGGGTGAGAAGGGTGTGAAGACGCTCGACGATCTGGCCGATCTGGCTGGTGACGAACTTGTGGACATTCTTGGCGCCGATGCCATGGATGAAGATGCTGCAAATGAAGTCATCATGGCTGCTCGAGCACACTGGTTCGAAGGTGACGAATCGGCTGAAGCCGACAAGCAGGACGGGGAGTCGACCGACGTCTGATATTTCTGATACTGATAATGGTCCCGTTCGTGGTGCTCTAGGGCGCCGCAGTTCAGAGCGGCGCTGCCTCGTGACTCGAGAGCAGAAGCCGCCTGAGAGCATGATCCGTTTCGTAGTCAGCCCGGATAACCGGGTTGTGCCTGATCTGGCGGCAAAGCTGCCGGGTCGGGGAATGTGGTTGAGTGCTAGCCGGGATGTGTTAGATAGCCCCCGCACCCGTCAGGCTTTCGCACGTGCTGCGAAGGCTCAGGTGTCTGTACCGGACAGTTTGGCGGATCTCGTCGAAGCCGGTCTGACACAGCGGATGCTGGATGCCGTCAGTCTGTCCCGAAGAGCGGGGCAGGTTGTCTGCGGGTTTCAGAAATGCCGGGAGTGGCTCACTTCCGGTAGGGCAGGGGTGGTGATCCGTTCGGAAAGTGCAAGTCCGGACGAGTTCTCCAGACTGGTGTCGGGCCGGCGTTCTCTGCCGGTGGTGACAGTTCCCGATCGCGTCTTGGCTTCGGCGTTCGGCCGGGACCGGGCGGTCTATGCGGTGATGGCGCCGGGTGCGCTGGCACAGCGCCTGATCGCCGAACATGAGAGATTTTCGGGAGTGGCAGGACGTCCACTCCCAGACCCCGCAGGGGTCAGTAAGGAACAGGCGGAACTATGAGCGACGGCAACGAGCGCAACCAGGACGGAACACAGACCCCATCACAGGGCGGCGAACAGAACAAGAGCGGCCGCCTGTCCCTACGCCCCGCAGGCCGCAAGGATGTTGGTCGTACAGTGGATGCCGGCTCCGTACGGCAGAGCTTCAGCCATGGCCGATCCAAGGTCGTGCAGGTTGAGGTGCGCAAGCCCAAGCGTGCAACTTCTGGTCCTGGTGGCCCGGCAGGTGGTGCGCGTGGTGGACGTGGTGCTGGTGCCGGCGGTCGCGCCCTGACGGCTGCCGAGCTTGCGACCCGCCAGCGCGTTCTCGAGGCGCAGCGGAAAGCTGCAGCCGAGGAAGCTGCGCGTCGCGAAGAAGAAAAAATCCAGATCATGTCGGCTGCAGAAGCAGCTCGCCGTGCCGAGGAAGAACAGCGCCTGGCTGTCGAGGCTCAGGCTGCTGAAGAGGCCGCTCGCAAAGAACGTGACCTTCAGGCTGTCCGTACCGCCGAAGAAGCGCGCATCCATGCTGAGCAGGAAGCCCAACGTGCCGCACGTCAGGCAGAACGTGAAGCCGAAGAAGCCGCGCGCTCTGCTCCTCTTGATCCGCGCAGCCATTCAACTGGCGGTGTTCAGCTGGCCGCGCCGGTTCAGCGTCTTCGTCCGCTGGCAGAACGTGCCATCATGCCGGAGCGCCCCATTCAGACGGCTCGTCCGGCTCCTGCCTCTACACCGGCTCAGCCGCGTGGTGGGGAAACCCTTCACTTGCGCTCGGCTGCTGCCAATGTAGGCGGTGATGAGGAACGTCGTGCCCCTGCCCGCCGTAGTGGTGGCGGTGGTGGCGCACCGGGTGGCGCGGCGCAGCGTCGTTCTGCACAGCCGTCACCCCGCAAGGGCGCTGGCGGTGGTAGCGATCGTCGTAGCGGACGTATTGACGTGCGTGCAGCGATTGAAGGTGACGACGGTAAGACCCGTTCACTGGCTTCGGTCCGTCGTCAGCGTGATCGCGAGCGTCGTCAGGCCGAACTGGAGCGTCTGCGTTCGGATCAGGTTCGCGTCGTTCGTGACGTGATCGTGCCGGAGACCATCACGGTTGCCGAACTGGCGAACCGTATGGCGTCCCGTCAGGGTGAAGTCATCAAGTCGCTCATGAAGATGGGCGTCATGGCGACGGCAACGCAGAGCATTGACGGTGATACGGCAGAACTGGTTGTCGAGGAATTCGGCCACCGCGTGAAGCGCGTTGCCGAGAGCGATGTTGAAATCGGTATTGAAGGTGTCGAGGACCGTCCGGAAGACCTGAAGCCGCGTGCTCCGGTTGTGACCGTGATGGGCCATGTCGATCATGGTAAGACGTCCCTGCTGGATGCCCTGCGCGCTGCTGATGTGGCGGGTGGAGAGGCCGGTGGTATTACGCAGCATATTGGTGCGTATCAGGTCACGGCGCCTTCCGGTAAGAAGATCACCTTCATTGATACCCCGGGTCATGAGGCATTTACCTCCATGCGTGCTCGCGGTGCATCCGTGACGGACGTGGTTGTTCTGGTGGTTGCTGCGGATGACGGCGTCATGCCGCAGACGATTGAAGCCATCAAGCATGCCAAGGCTGCGAATGCTCCGATCATTGTGGCGATCAACAAGATCGACAAGCCAGGTGCAAATCCGGATCGTGTCCGTCAGGAGCTGCTCAGCCACGAAATCGTCGTGGAAGCCATGGGTGGTGACACGCAGGACATTGAAGTGTCTGCTCTCAAGCGCACTGGTCTGGACAAGCTGGAAGAAGCCATTCTTCTGCAGGCAGAAATGCTTGACCTGAAGGCTAACCCGGATCGTGTGGCTGAAGGTACGGTAATCGAAAGCCGTCTGGATCGTGGACGTGGCCCAGTTGCTTCTGTTCTGGTTCAGAAGGGTACCCTTCGCCGTGGTGACATTGTTGTCGCAGGTGCGGAATGGGGACGTGTCCGTGCGGTTCTCGACGATCGTGGACGTCAGCTTAAGGATGCTGGTCCTTCCATGCCGGTTGAAATCCTCGGCGTGACGGGTGTTCCTGGTGCTGGCGAGCCGTTCGTTGTTGTTGAAAACGACGCCCGTGCCCGTGAGATCAGCGAATTCCGTCAGCGCGTGATCAAGGACAAACAGGCTGCAACGCAGGTTGCCGCTCGTGGAACGCTTGACCAGATGCTGGCACGTATTCAGGCTGGTGATCAGAAGGAAGTTGCCCTTCTCATCAAGGCTGACGTGCAGGGTTCCGCTGAAGCCATTGCGACGACAGTCCAGAAACTTGCCCATGAAGAAGTTGCGATCCGCGTTCTGAACGCCTCTGTCGGCCAGATCACGGAAAGCGACATTCAGCTGGCCAAGGCTTCCGATGCCATCATCGTGGCGTTCAACGTTCGTGCGACAACGCAGGCTCGTGAACTGGCGCAGCGTGAAGGTGTGGACATCCGCTATTACTCCATCATCTATCAGGTGGCGGACGACGTAGAGCAGCTGGTGAAGGGCAAGGTTGCGCCCAAGCATCGCGAGAAGTTCCTGGGCTATGCGGAAATCCGTCAGGTCTTCAACATCACGAAGACTGGCAAGGTTGCCGGTTGCTATGTCACCGAAGGCCTCGTCAAGCGTGGCTGTGGCGTGCGTCTGCTGCGTGAGAACGTGGTCATCCATCAGGGTGAACTCAGCCAGCTCAAGCGCTTCAAGGACGACGTCAAGGAAGTGGCTCGTGGCTATGAGTGCGGCTTGTCCTTCGCAGGTTACAATGATCTGCGCGAAGGCGATGTCGTCGAGTGCTATGAGATGGAAGTGATCCCGGCTTGAGCTCACGTTCCAGAAATGACCTGAAAGGTCCGGCGGGCGTCTCTGCTCACGGACCAAGCACCCGGCAGCTTCGGGTGGCTGAGGAAGTCCGTCGTGCTCTGGCGGAAATCTTTGCCCGTACGGAGTTCCGTGATCCGGAACTGCTGGATGTTCATGTGACTGTGACGGAAGTTCGGATTTCTCCGGATTTTCGTCATGCGACGGCTTTTGTAACCCGTCTGGGGCGCAGCGATGTGGAAGAGGTTCTTCCGGCGCTGAAGCGGGTTGCTCCTTTCCTTCGCACGGGTCTGTCCAAGATGCTTCGGCTCAGGACTGTTCCCGAAATCCATTTCCAGCCAGATACGGCTTTGGACAATGCGATGGAACTGGATCAGCTTTTCCGGTCTCCGGAAGTGAAGCGCGATCTGGAAGACTGATTTGAAAAACTCCTTCTGACATTCGTCAGGAGGAGTTTTTTGCATTTACCCGTCTGACTGGTCTATCAGCGCCCGATCATGGACAAAGGGTGCTGGGACAGTGGCGAGAAAACGTGGACGCGAGATTGACGGTTGGCTGATTCTCGACAAGCCACTTGGTCCGACCTCAACAGATATGGTCAACAAGCTGCGTTGGGCATTTGACGCTCAGAAAGCTGGCCATGCTGGTACGCTTGACCCTCTGGCTTCTGGTATCTTGCCCATCGCTTTCGGCAAGGCTACACGCACCATCCCCTACATCATGGATGCGACAAAGCGTTACCAGTTCACGCTGACGATGGGTGAAAGCCGCACGACTGATGATCTGGAAGGTGAGGTTTTGGCAACCTCATCCTATCGTCCGACGGATGAAGAACTCCGCGCCTGCCTGCCATCTTTGACCGGTGACGTCATGCAGGTTCCTCCTGTCTTTTCAGCGCTGCGTGTTGGTGGTCAGCGCGCTTATGATCTGGCGCGTTCCGGCCGTCCGCCTGAGCTTCCTCCACGCCCTGCACGTATCGATTCGATAACTCTGGTGTCGCGTCCTGATGCGGACACGGCACTCTTTGAAGTCCAATCTGGCAAGGGTGTTTATATGCGCTCGCTGGCCCGCGACATTGCTCTGGCGTGTGGAACGGTCGGGCATATTTCAGTCCTTCGCAGGACGAAATGCGGACCTTTCGATTTGTCCCATGCCATGACGATAGATCAGATAGCACTGGACAAATCGGCTCAAACTGTGGACAAGGCCGATGCTCTTCCGGCTCCTCTGCTGGATGTAGCGACCGCGCTGGTCGACATCCCGGCGCTGGCCGTTACCGAAGCGGAGGGAAGGATACTGATCTGGGGGCAGTCTCTTGACCCCGCTGATCTGACGTATCCTCTGCCGGCCGTGTCACAGGAGGGAGACCAACTGTGGCGTGCGATGATCGGAGAGCACGTGATTGGCCTGTGTCAGATCCGCGATGGACGGCTCAGGGCAGCACGGATGCTGGAAAACCACGAGTTTTTTGGAGAACACGATGTCGATTACTGCAGAACGCCGCACGGCTCTGATCGCTGAATACCGCCAGAACGAGACCGACACGGGCTCCCCGGAAGTTCAGGTCGCGATCCTGACCGAGCGCATTGTCAACCTGACCGAGCACCTGAAGACCCACAAAAAGGATTTCCACTCCCGTCGTGGTCTTCTGATGATGGTCGGTCAGCGTCGCAGCATGCTGGACTATCTGAAGCGCAAGGATGAGGCCCGCTATCAGGGTTTGATCGAGCGTCTCGGCCTGCGTCGCTGATACGTCGTCCGGGGGCTTGCCCCCGGACATCCCTGCCATCGGATGTTCCGCAGGTGGGGTGCGCGACCGGCGTTTCAGGCCACATGGTGTCGTTGCGGGTATTCTCCCGTTGCCACCGCCATGCCGTCCGAAACGCTGCTCCGTCACCTGCCGGACTGTCCAGATGATGGCTCGTTCCTAGTTTAGGAGAACGATATGTTCGATTATTTCCGTAAGGAAATCGAGTGGGCCGGACGCCCGCTGATCCTCGAAACCGGTAAGATTGCCCGTCAGGCTGACGGAGCTGTCATGGTCACCTATGGTGACACGGTTGTTCTGTGTACGGCTGTGGGCGCCAAGAGCGTCAAGCCGGGACAGGACTTCTTCCCGATGACGGTCAATTATCAGGAAAAGGCTTATGCAGCTGGCAAGATCCCGGGTGGGTTCTTTAAGCGCGAAGGCCGTCCGTCTGAAGCAGAAGTGCTGAATGCACGTCTGATCGACCGTCCGCTCCGTCCGCTGTTCCCGGAGAACTTCCGTAACGAAGTTCAGGTCACGGCAACGGTTCTGAGCCACGACATGGAAAACGATCCGGCGATTGTTTCCCTCATCGGCTGCTCTGCTGCCTTGACGCTTTCCGGCATTCCATTCTTTGGTCCGGTTGGTGCGGCCCGTATCGGTCGCATTGATGGCAAGCTCGTCGTGAATCCGACGCTGTCCGAAGTCAAGGACAGCACCCTGGATCTCGTTGTTGCCGGTACGTCCGAAGGCGTGCTGATGGTTGAATCCGAAGCCAGCGAGCTTTCGGAAGAGACCATGCTGGAAGCCGTGACGCTTGGTCACACCTCTTTCCAGCCTGTGATCGAAGCCATCATTGCTCTGGCTGAACACGCCGCCAAGGCTCCGTGGGATCTGCCGACGCTGTCGAAGGAAGAAATCGCCCTTCGCAAGCGCGTCGAGAAGGTCGGCAACAAGCTGATGGCCGAAGCCTACAAGGAGCGCGTCAAGCAGGCCCGCTACAAGAAGGTTGGCGAGGCCAAGGACCGGATCAACCAGATTCTGGCGGAAGAAGGCTTTGACGTTGAACTGGCCAAGCCGATGCTCAAGGAGCTTGAGGCACAGGTCGTTCGCGGCTCTATCCTCAAGACGGGCATCCGTATTGACGGTCGCGATCTTAAGACGGTTCGCCCGATCCTTGCAGAAGTCGGTATCCTGCCGCGTGCGCATGGTTCCTCGCTCTTCACCCGTGGTGAAACGCAGGCTCTGGTTGTCGCGACGCTTGGCACAGGCCAGGACGAGCAAGTCATTGACGCGCTTGAAGGCGAATACCGCTCCAACTTCCTGCTGCACTACAACTTCCCTCCGTACTCGGTCGGTGAGTGTGGTCGTATGGGCTCCCCGGGTCGTCGTGAAATTGGTCACGGCAAACTGGCATGGCGCGCTCTGCATCCGCTGCTGCCGTCCAAGGAGCAGTTCCCGTACACGATGCGCGTGGTTTCCGAGATTACGGAAAGCAACGGTTCCTCCTCCATGGCGACCGTCTGCGGTTCGTCTCTGGCGCTGATGGATGCCGGTGTGCCGCTGCCGCGTCCGGTCGCTGGCATTGCCATGGGCCTGATCAAGGAAGATCGTGGCTTTGCGGTTCTGTCCGACATCCTGGGTGATGAAGATCATCTGGGTGACATGGACTTCAAGGTCGCCGGTACGGAGCAGGGCATCACGGCCCTTCAGATGGACATCAAGATCACGTCCATCACGCCGGAAATCATGCAGATCGCTCTGGAACAGGCTCGTGGCGGCCGTATCCACATCCTTGGCGAAATGTCGAAGGCTCTGACGGAAGGCCGTGAAGGCGTGTCCGGCAATGCCCCGAAGATCACCACGATGTCCGTGCCGAAGGAAAAGATCCGCGATGTGATCGGTTCCGGCGGTAAGGTTATCCGCGAGATCGTCGAGTATTCCGGCGCCAAGGTGGACATTGGTGATGACGGCACAATCACGATCGCTGCCTCCAATGACGAGCAGGCCCAGAAGGCGATTGCCCGTATTGAAGGCATCGTCGCAGAGCCGGAAATCGGTCGCATCTATGACGGTAAGGTTGTGAAGACGGCGGACTTCGGTGCGTTCGTGAACTTCCTGGGTCCTCGTGATGGTCTGGTTCACATCTCCGAGCTGACGCAGGGTCGCGTTGCCAAGACGTCCGACGTCGTCCAGCAGGGCGATGCCGTGAAGGTCAAGGTCATCGGCTTCGACGATCGCGGCAAGGTCAAGCTGTCCATGCGGGTTGTCGATCAGGAAACCGGTGCCGATATTACGGAGAGCGTGGGGGCCAAGCCTGGCCGTCCGCCCCGTCGCGACGCCGAGTGAGTCCTCGGGCGGGGCTCGCAAGGCCCCGCCTTTTTTATGTGAGTATCGGAGACATCGAGTCCCCATGAAGTTGATCGACACCCTTCGTTTTGGTGGTCAGGATGTTCTGCCGCTGGTTGAGGGAGGCAAAGGTGTTTCTGTCTCCACCGGTACCTCGGCAGGTCATTGGGCTGCTGCCGGCGGAATTGGAACTATTTCCGCCGTCAACGCTGACAGCTATGACGAACAGGGGCGTCCTGTTCCCCAGATCTATCATGGTCGCACTCGCCGTGAGCGGCAGCGCGAACTGATCCGCTATGCGATTGATGGTGGTATCGCGCAGGCGAAGATCGCTCATGAGATTGCTGGCGGCAAAGGTCGTCTCCACGCCAATATCCTTTGGGAAATGGGCGGCGCAGAAGAGATTATCGAGGGTATCCTTGAGGGTGCCCCGGGTCTGATCAACGGTCTAACCTGCGGTGCGGGCATGCCGTATCGCCTGTCGGAAATCGCGGTCAAGCACGGTATTCCGTATTATCCCATCGTGTCTTCCGGTCGTGCGTTTAACGCGCTCTGGCGTCGGGCTTACAGCAAGGCTCCAGAACTGCTGGGGGGCGTAGTCTACGAAGATCCGTGGCGGGCTGGTGGCCATAACGGTCTATCCAACACGGAAAATCCGCTGAACCCGGAAGACCCGTTCCCGCGCGTCCTCGAACTGCGTCGGGTTATGCGTCAGTATGGTCTGGATGAGACCCCAATCATCATGGCGGGTGGTGTCTGGGCACTTGAAGACTGGCAGCACTGGATCGGGAACCCGGATCTCGGGCCGATTGCGTTTCAGTTTGGAACGCGTCCGCTGCTCACGAAGGAAAGCCCGATCCCCGATGCGTGGAAGCGCCGTCTTCTGACGTTGAAGAAGGGAGATGTGTATCTCAACCGCTTCTCCCCAACGGGTTTCTATTCTTCCGCCGTGAACAACAGCTTCATGCAGGATCTGCGCGGTCGTTCCGAGCGACAGGTCGCCTATAGCCCGGAAGCAACTGCAGAACTGGATGCCTCTTACGGTGTGGGCGCGCGCAAACGTGAAGTGTTTGTTTCTTCCACAGATCGTCAGCATATCGCTGGTTGGGAAGCCCAGGGCTACACGGAAGCGCTTCGTACACCGGATGATACACTGGTGTTTGTGACGCCAGACAGTGCTCGCGAAATTCTGGCGGACCAGACGAACTGCATGGGCTGTCTGTCCGCCTGTAAGTTCTCCAACTGGATGCAGCGAGAGCCTTATACCAATGGACAGAAAGCTGACCCGCGTTCCTTCTGCATCCAGAAAACGCTTCAGACCATTGCCCATGCTCCGAATGATGAACATGCGGATGATGTGGTTGACCACAACCTGATGTTTGGTGGCACGAACGCGTGGCGTTTCGGAACCGATCCCTTTTATGCAAACGGATTTGTTCCTACAGTGGGCCAGCTCGTGGAGCGTATTTTAACAGGACGATAAGATGACGGTGCGTGATCTACTGACGCGACAGGCTTCATTGAACCGCACCCGTCACCTGACTTTCCTGTCCCAGTTTTTGGCCCGTCATTCGGTTCCTCTCAGCCCCGAGCAGCTTGCTCCGGCTGAGGGTGTCCGGGCGGCCCTTGCAACCGTTGTTGCCCTTCTTCCTGCTCTTTATTTTCATCAGGCTGTTTTTGCCTGGGCTGCGTTTGCAGCGTTCTGGTGCTGCCTGATTGAACCCGGTGGCACGGCGCGCGAGCAGTTCCGTATTCTGGGTATTTTCACTGTTGCGGGTGCCGTGCTGGGCGGTATTGCTTCCCTGATTGCCACATCGCCTTTCTGGGGCGTTCTGCCCTGGCTGATCGTGACAGGATTATTCGTGGGGCTGGCGCGGGCGCTTGTCCCGAGCATGGCGTTGCTCTGTGCCCTTCTGGGCTGTGTCATGCTGGCTGGTATTGGCTTCCCGGCCCATACGCTACCGGATGCGCTGACCATCAGTTACGCCTTTGGTGGTGGAGGCGTATGGGCCATTTTCCTATGCCTGTTTCTCTGGCCACAACATCCCTACGCTCCTGCACGTCGTGCTGTGGGAGGGTGTTACAGGCTGCTCTCGGTGATGGCTGGGGAACTGGCTGCAGGCCGATTGCAGGAAACCGTACACCGGCAGACAATCCGAACGGCGATTGAGCGGGCGAGGGGTGTCGCGCTCCAGATTGACGCGGGCCATGCCAGCTACAGTATGCGTGCCCGATTGATTGCGTCTCTGGCCGGTGCGGAACGTCTGTTTACGGCCATGTTGGCCGTCGAACATCTTGTGGAAACACGCGGATTGGACTTTGAGGCCCGCGGAACGCTGGCTGCGTTTTCTGCTCTCTGCCAGCATGCGAGTGAGGCCGCCCTTGCGCCTGTTCCTGATCTTGAAGCGTTGTCTCAGGAGGCGCTGGCGCTTGCTGGCAGTATTCGCGTTCGTTCCGGTACGATTAGCGAGCTTGTCGCAACCAGTGCACACACATTGGGTAATCTTGCGGACGGGCTGGCAGAAAAAGCCCGGATGCCGTTTGACGCCGAAGCTCCACGGCATGTGGCCCGTCTGACGCCCGTGATCTGGCGTCATGCATTGCGGATGGTTGTCGGGCTTCTGGGAACATATCTGGCGACGCAATGGCTAAGTCTCAGCTACGGGTTCTGGGCACTCGTTGCGTTTCTTCTGGTGATCCAGCCTTCCGGTCAGACCACCCTCGTAAGAGCTCTGGAACGGGTTCTGGGCACAATTGGTGGTGGCGTTCTGGTTCTGGCGGTTTCGCCATTCCTGCCGGGCCTGCCGGAAATGGCCGTGGCGCTCGCGGTGTTCGTGATTGGCGCGATTGCGATGCGAGCCGTGAATTACACGTTGCTCGTCATGTTTCTGAGTGCGCATTTTATTATTGTGACGGAAATGACGATGCCGTCTCATGGCATCGCGTGGTTACGTATTCTCGATAATACGGTGGGCAGCCTGATAGGTCTCGGCTGTGCTTTTGCGGTTTGTCCGCAAGGTGTCACACAGGATATGAATGGCCTGCTGCGTTCTGCGATTGTTGGCAATCTGCGATATCTTGCTGCCGTACTAAATGGTGATGACACTCTCACCACAGACAGAGCCCAACGCCAGGCCGGAGTAGACACGACGCGAGCTGAATTTGCGCGTGGTTCTTTACCAATTTTGGGTGGTTTATCGAGCGTCGGGCAGGAAAGCGAACACACGCACAAGCTTTTGCGGTCGTTGCGGCGCCTGAGCGGTGAGGTAACGCTTCTGCGCTTTGATATGGCGGCAGGTCTGTGCGTGCCTGATCCTGAGACTGCTATGTTCTGGCAGGCTAAGGCAGAGGCTCTTTCCGCCGGAGAGCCGCTTGCCGACATTGCAGAGGAACTCGAAAGCGGAAAAATCAGATCGGAGATTGCGGCCCTTGAGAGAGTGGATCGCACAGTACCCGCTCTCTCAGAAACGCTTCCGAAGCCATAGGGTCGTGGTGTTCGGCGAGTGGCTTAACGTCCACCGCCTGGGCCGCCACCACGGTCACCTCCGCCACCAGGCCCGTGACCGCCGCCACCGTGACCGGGACCGCCGTGAGAGCCTCCACCTGGGCCTCTGCCCGGACGACCGCCCCCTGAGAACCCACCCCCAGGTCCCCCTCCAGGGTGCCCGCCCATATGACCGCCACGATCTATGCGGCCTCCTTGCCAACGGCCTCCTCGGCCTGGATAAGGTCCGACAGCGTAGCCCGGGCCCCAGCCGCCCCAGCCTCCGCCGCCCCAGCCCGTGTTGTAGTAGCTGCCGCCGTAACCGCCGCCTCCATATCCGTCATACCCGACACAGCCTGAAAGAAAGGGAACGAGGGAGAAAGCACCGACCAGTGCCAGAGTGCGTGACAGGTGAGTGATCATTTCGCATCTCCTGTGGCGGTGGTGTCATGCCATTCCATTACGCCAAACGCCGCCCCGGAAGGGTCTGCAAGAATGGCAATGATGGTGTCCTGCCGGTCAGGATGAGGCTGAACCAGAACCTTCCCGCCGAGTTCAGCCGCCTTCTGAGCTGTGGCCCCGACACTGTCGACCTGAATGAAGTTCATCCAGCGTGCATGTGCGCCATCTGGCAAGCGGGGAGGCAGCGGGTTAATTGTGGCGCGTGTAATGGATTGGGATTCCAGAAGATAGGCGCTTCCCCGTTTTGCGTCCGGCGCCGCTTCAACCTGATACCCGAACAGTTTCTGATAAAAGCCAGCCGCTTCATAAGGTTTGCTGGTTAGCAGCGCATTCCAGACCCATTCGCCCTGTTGCGGGGGCACCGTGTCATCGGGGGTATCGCCTGTGGCGGAGCGCAGGGCTGCAAACAGACCGCCCTGTGGGTCTGAAATAACGCTCTCATCGCCTCGGCCTATCACGTTCTGCGGTTTAAACAGGATGTGGCCGCCCCAGACCTTTGCGGCATTTGCTGCGGCTCTGACATCCTGCACAGAGATGAATGGCAGCCAGAGCGGGTCACCATGCGCGACCATATTCGGGCGTTCGACCAGTCCGGCAACAGGTCGTCCGTTGACGATCGCCTGTGTGTATCGGCCTTTTGAGACTGTGACGTCCTTGAACTTCCAACCCAGCAGGGAGCCGTAGAAGGCTTTGGCCTTGTCGAGGTCCGGCGTGGTCAGTTGGGCGTAAACGATCTTGCCGGGAAGAATTTGCTCTTTTGCGGGAGCATTGGGCACAGGCGCCGATACGTCTGCAGCGTGAAGCTGGGGCGCGACGGCAAGGGATAGGCCTGTCCCTAGAAGGAGGGCGATGGATCGCCGGATTTTGCGTGTGTGCATCTGAAACAACGACAACGGATGGTCTCCTTGCAGAACAGGAGGGCGCCTGCGGAGCAGGCATGACGTGAGCATTCAACGCACGTTCCGTTATCTTGTTCCAGATCGGCCCTTTTAAAAGGCTGGATCAGATCAGAGCCAGCTCTGCCAGTTCCCGACGTAGATGCGGAGGGAGATCAGCGATGCCGTCGCCACCAGCAGATTGTCCGAGATCCGGAGGCGCATCCTTCGGGTCCAGATAGCGCCAGCCCTGAAAGGGACGCATCGTACGCGGCTGTACGGGTATGATGTCGTCTGACACGACGATGAGCGTGCCTTCAGTGCCATCCGGGCGCCGGCAGGCCTCCAGCCCAATGATAGGCTGACGGCAGAGGATCATGCCGTCCATAACGCGATACAGGGAGCCGCCGTCCAGAACCTCGGCGGCCCGTTTGGGCATCGTGCGCGTGGGGACGGCGCCATGACCGTTCACCCGCGGATGCTTCATGCGTTCCCGCAGAACCTCAATGGTCGGGCAACCGACGGCCAGCTTGATGATGTTCAGCATGTCGGTTGCCTTTCTTTAGGTCTTAGTGGGTCCCCATGGCGTTCTGTGCCTGGGCGACGAACTCATTGATGAAGCGCTTCGTGTCTACGGACTGAACGAGCTTCACCTTCTGCAGGCCCATTCCTTTAGGTGCTGTTGCATCCGGCCAGACATGGGCGTGGCCGTAATCCATGCCCGGAGCCGTGTTGATATCCATATAGGCATCGACGGACTTCGTCACCAGATCTGGCTCGACGGCGATGGCGGATGTCAGCTCATCCCACAACGGCAGGGGTGCGTAGAACTTCTGAAGATATTCCGTAACCGGCGTCTTCTTCTCCGCGATGCGGCTCATCAGTTCATGCGTCATCATGATATCGTTCGAGACATTGCCGACACAGGTGATGGATGCCCACGGAGCCGTCAGTGTGATGTGTGCGGCTTCGGGATCTGCAATCATGTTAAAGTCAGAAGCGAAGTCAGCATTGCCCGTGACGGACATCATGCTGGAATCCAGCAATCCCCCCATGAAAACAAGCTGCTTGGCAGTTGCTGCAAAGGTCGGGTCCAGGCGGATGGCAAGTGCGAGATTCGTTAGCGGGCCTGCGGCAATGATCGTTACCTGATGGGGATGGTCGTGAACGGCCTTGATCAGAACCATGGCGGCAGGAAGCGGATCGACGGCCATGTGCGGCGTCCCGTCCGGCATTTTGCCGAGAGCAGGCTGGGTCGCGGGCGTCTTGTCGATAGAGCCGAGGCCGCCCCAGGCGCCCTTCCAGGGGATGGTACCGTACTGCTTTTCACGCAGTCGCGTTGCAGCCACCGTGTTGACGAGCGGCAGCGTTGCGCCATCGGCTACAGGGATCTGGGTCTGCTTGGCGATTTCGAGGAAACGACGCAGATGGGCCGATTCCGCGTTTTCCCAGTCATCGCCAACCGTGACGGTCAGGGCCAGAAGATTGACGTTGTCGCGGTTCAGCAGCGGAATGACGGACTGGATGTCTGATCCACCTGGGCCGAGATAGTCGTTATCCTGAATGTAGTATCCAAGAGCCCCAGGGGCAGCGGAAGCAATGCCGGTCAGGGCGCAGGCAGCAAAGAGGGCAGAGAGAATGGATCGGCGCATGGTCTCGTCCTGTTAATTAACGCCCGATCATGCCCTCAAGTGACCAATCTTGCCAGCAATGCTTCAAGACGAAGTCTGCCTTCGGCCGTTGCTTTCAGAATACCCCCCTCCCGAATGAGATAATTCTCTTCCAGGCAGGCTTCGAGCATGAACGGATCTACGCAGTCTTCCAGTGTCCGGCCCGTACGATGGGCAAAGCGGGTTTCGTGGATCCCTTCGGAGAGGCGTAACCCCATCAGGAGAGCTTCCCGTCCTTTTTCTTCAGGGGACAGGGCCGTTTCGTCAGTGCTGCCAGATCCTGTTTGCTCAACGCGCTCTGCCCATGGTTCGGGCGCGCGATGGCGTCGGGTAGCGTATAATCCGTCGTCCAGTGTGAGGCGCCCATGCGCTCCGGGGCCAATGCCGATGTAATCCGCGTAACGCCAGTAGGTCAGATTATGGCGGCTTTCTGCACCCGGTCGGGCGTAGTTGGAGACTTCATAGGGCAGGAGGCCATGTCGGGCCGCCGTCTCGCTGGTGAGGTCATAGAGGCGTGCAGCATCGTCGGCATCCGGCAGGGTGAGTTCGCCTCTGCGATGCAGGGCTTCAAACTTCGTACCGGGTTCGATTGTAAGCTGATAGAGCGACAGATGATCGGCCACGAGATCCAATGCCGTGGAGAGTTCGTTCTCCCAGTCAGAATCGCTCTGGCCCGGTCGGGCGTAAATCAGATCGAAAGAAATGCGCGGAAACAGGGAGCGGGCAGTTTCAAGTGCCTGAATGGCCTGTCCGGCCGAATGTTCCCGGCCTAGCATTTTGAGTGCGTCGTCCCGTAGGCTTTGCACCCCGAGAGACACACGGTTCACGCCTGCCTGACGGAAGGCAGAGAATTTCCCGGCTTCCACGCTTGTCGGATTGGCTTCCAGTGTAATTTCCAGATCAGGCTCGGCGTCGAAGAGCGTATGTGCGTCTTCGATAAGGGCTGCGACTGTTTCCGGAGCCATCAGGGACGGTGTGCCACCGCCGAAGAAGATCGAGCGGAGGGGCCGACGGCCCAGACGGGCCGCGTCATGTGCCAGTTCCCGACGCAGGGCTGCGGCGAAGCGCTTCTGCGGGATTTCATCCCGGACATGGGAGTTGAAGTCGCAGTAAGGGCACTTCGCCAGACAGAACGGCCAGTGAATGTATAGGGAAAGAGGTTCGGTCAAATTGCAATCCGGACGCCGAACTCCACCACGCGATCAGGCGGGATGCGGAAGAATTCCGTGGTCGAGGCAGCATTACGCAGGAGGAGCAGAAACAGCCACATCCGCCAGAGCTGCATCTTGGGAACGCGGGAGCGAACCACAAGCTCATGGGATGTAAAATAGGAGGCCTGAATGGCATCGAACGCGACACCAAGCGCCTTCAGTTCCATCAGGGCACGCGGCAGGTTTGGCATTTCCATGAAGCCGTAGCGGACGATCACGCGATTGATGTTCGGCGCCAGTTCCTGAACGATCGTGCGGTGTCCGCGCTCGGCTTCCGGCTGATCAAGGTTTTGCACGGTTACGAACATGACGTGCTCATGCAGAACCTTGTTGTGCTTCAGGTTATGCAGCAGCGAGTTCGGGACCACATCCGGGTTGGCCGTCAGGAAGACGGCGAGGCCCGGAACGCGGATGGTGCGGGACTGCGGCAGGCGAGCCAGAAACGAGGCCATCGGCATGGAATCTGCCTGCTGCTTGGCGGCAATCAGGCCACGGCCGCGCTTCCATGTTGTCATGACGATGGTGCTGATGATGCCGATTGCGAGTGGGACCCAGCCACCATCGGGGATCTTTAGCACGTTGGCGGAGAAGAAGACCGCATCCACAACGAAGAACAGACCGAACACGGCTCCAACGGCCACAGCGCTCCATTTGAAGGTGCGGCGGAAGACCACCATGGCCAGGACGCAGGTGCACAGGAAGGTGCCGGTCACAGCGATGCCGTAAGCCGCAGCCAGTGCGGCAGAGGAGCGGAAGGACAGCACCAGCACTAGCGCCCCGAAGGCCAGAATCCAGTTCAGGGATGGCAGATAAATCTGCGCTTCCTCATCCGCATTCGTATGCACAATGCGGGTCCGGGGCAGATAACCAAGCTGGATGAGCTGACGGCAAAGCGAGAAGCTGCCCGAGATCCCTGCCTGAGACGCAATAACGGTTGCGAAGGTGGCAAGGATTAGAAGCGGGATCTGCGCCCAGTGTGGGCCAAGATGATAGAACGGATTGGCGAGTGTGGCTGGATCGTGGATCAGCAGGGCGGCCTGACCAAAGTAGTTCAATGTCAGGGACGGCAGTACGAAAAACAGCCACGCCTTGCGGATTGGCGCGCGGCCGAAATGCCCCATATCCGCATAAAGTGCCTCCGCACCCGTTACGGACAGAACGACCGAACCGAGTGCGATGAAGGACAGATAGCCGTGCAGAACGATGAATTCGAGCGCGAAGGTCGGGGAGAGGGCCAGCAGGATATGGGGGTATAGAACAATGCCCCGTACACCGAGAATGGCCAGAACCGCAAACCAGACAACCATGATCGGACCAAAAGCCTTGCCGATCTTCCCCGTTCCCATGGCTTGTGCCGCAAACAGCGCCACAAGAACAATCATGGCGATCGGGATGATGACATGGCTGGCGGATGGAACCGCGATTTCAATGCCCTCGACGGCAGAAAGAACGGACACGGCAGGCGTAATGATGCTGTCACCAAAGAACAGGCAGGTGCCCGCGATGCCGACGAGGCCGAACAGCCATCGGAATCTCTGTGATTTGCAGACGCGTTGGGCCAGGGACATCAGGGCAATGATACCGCCCTCGCCATCATGATCGGCGCGCATGATGAGCAGGACATATTTGAATGTCACGATCAGCATGAGCGCCCAGAACGTCAGGCTGGCCAGCCCCATAATCTCCCATGCGGCGGCCGGATGTTTGGCGGAGCCGACGATATTGACCGAAGACTGAAGCGCATAGAGCGGGCTTGTTCCGATATCGCCATACACGACACCCAGAACGGCAAGAAGTGCACCAAAGCCTACCGGCTTCTTGTGACTGCTGCCTTCAGAATCCCCAAGTTCGGCGGTGTTTCCATCCTTGCGGGCCTGATCGATGGTTTGCAGGACTTCGCCGCTCTCCACTGGTACCCCGACACCGGGACGAGGAGGGGGAGCGTTATCGCCGTCGTGTTCTGGCATCGGTGGTTCCATTTACGGGCATCGCAGGAAACCAGCACTCCCAACACCTCACACGGACGTGTCGGAGCACGGTCTTTTCCCTCAAGACAGGATTTCTTACAGGGATGCAAGCTGTGCGTTAGGATCCTGTCATGGGACGGGAGCCGAAAATGGCACTTCCAACCCGAACAAGCGTGGCTCCTTCGGCGATGGCCGCTTCGAAATCGGCAGACATGCCCATGGAAATAACCGGTAATCCATGACGCTTGGCCAGACCCGTCAGAAAACGGAAATGCACAGATGGATCCTCGTCTTCCGGAGGAATGCACATCAGGCCCCGTACCTTGGCGCCGAACCTTGTCCTGCAGGTTTTGATAAAGGCGTCGGCTTCGTCACGTGGGACGCCTGACTTCTGAGGTTCATTGCCGGTGTTGACCTGAACGAGAAGCTCCGGCAGCCGACCAAGCTTGTCTGCAGCTTTTTCAAGAGCGTCAGCCAGAGCCGGCCGATCCAGAGTCTCGATCACATCGGCAATGCGGCAGGCGTCAACAGCCTTGTTGGTCTGGAGGCCACCGATAATGTGAAGGCGTAGGTCCGGCCATGTTGTGCGAAGATCCGGAAACTTTGAGGCGGCTTCCTGAACACGGTTCTCCCCGAAAACACGCTGACCGGCGTTTAGGGCTGCTTCAACGGCCTCTTTCGGATGAAACTTACTGACGGCGACGAGGCCAACATCCGAGGCTGAACGCCCCGAATTTTCGCACGCATGAAGGATGCGACTGCGGATAAGGGAGAGATTTTCTGCAATCTGATCGGACATGGCGGCAGAAGACTCCATTGCGTCAGAAGCCGCAAGATGCGATTTCGGCAGCATGCGAGAGATCGACGCCTGAAAATGACACAGAATACGCCCCCCCGCGGCTCCGGCCGTCCGAAGAACCCGTCTGCTTCCCGTCAGGGAGGACACCGTCCGAAACAGGGACAGGAGCGCCGCCCTGCGCCTGACCCGACGCGCGACCTGGCCTTTGATATCGTCTGCGGTGTGGTCGAGCATCGCCGGATGCTGGAAACGACGCTGGATCGCGCGGGACCGATGGATCTGCGGGATCGTGCTTCCGCGCATCGTCTGGCAGCGACGACGCTCCGCTACCTTGGCAGTATGACCGAAATTCTGCAGCCCATGCTGCGTCGGGAGCCGCCTGAGCCTGTGCGTTGTGCACTTCTGTTAGGTGTCGCACAGCTTCTGCATCTGGAAACGCCGCCCCATGCGGCTGTTGGTACGATTGTGGATCTTCTGCGTCGTCGTGGATTGGCGCCGTTCGCGGGGCTGGCCAATGCGGTCCTGCGTCGCGTGGCTCGTGAAGGACGGGATCTGATGGAAGGGCTGGATGAGGCTCGTCTGGACGTCCAGCCCTGGATGTGGGGAGCATGGGGACAACGCGCGCGTTCCATTTCCCGTGGCCTTCATCGTGAGGCCCCGCTGGATCTGAGCCTGCGACCCGGCGCAACGGCCCCGGAGGGCGGGGATGTGCTTCCAACGGGGACAGTGCGTTATCCGGCTGGAACGCGCATCGCTACAATGGAAGGTTTCGAGGAAGGCCAGTTCTGGGCACAGGACGTTGCCGCCGCAATGCCTGTGAAGTTGATGGGGAGTGTCTCTGGCAAGACCATCATTGATCTGTGTGCGGCCCCCGGCGGTAAGACGGCGCAGTTGGCAACGGCTGGAGCTCAGGTGATTGCCATCGAGAAGGAAGAAGCACGCGCTGTACGGTTGCGCGAGAATATTGCGCGGATGCGTGTAGAGGCTGAAACGATCGTGGCAGACGGCCTGACCTGGCGTCCGAAAGCTCCCGTGGATGCCGTTTTGCTTGACGCACCGTGCTCAGCCACCGGGACATTTCGCCGTCATCCGGATGTGCTGTGGATTAAGCGGCCCCGCGACGTCACCGCACTGGCGCAAGGACAGGATGCCTTCATTGATTCCGCGCGTGAGATGCTCAAGCCAGGTGGCATGCTGATGTATGCTGTCTGTTCTCTTCAGGATGAGGAAGGCCCGGATCGCATTCGCGCAGCCCTGGAACGTGGCGGCTGGAGACATGAACCTTTTACGGACGCTGAGCTGGCAGAAATGTCCATCGCTCGTACTCCTGAAGGTTTCTTCCGTACACATCCAGGTCTCTGGTGGGACCGAGGCGGGATGGACGGGTTTTTCGCGGCCCGTTTGATCAAGGTTTGATGCCAGACCCCGCCTGATTGCTCAGGCGGGGTTTTTTGATTCGGATTGTCGAAAGACGTGCTCAGACTCCACTGTCTGACACAGCATGTCTTTCCCATTGCAGCGGATGCTCAGCCCAACTCTGTATCATGGTTTTTTCAAAGTTCGGCGTCATCATTGACAGCGGAGGATGAGGGAACGCATGGCCGGATCGTAGGTAAAAATACCCTCTGGTCATTCAGAATCATCCGGTGTTTGAGAGCGGGGTCTTCATAAATTATTTTTATGAAAGTTTTATGACTATTCCAAAATTTCTAATTTTAATAATTTTTTTAAGGACTATCGTTTGGAGAAATAAGAATAAGGAAAAAACGATGAAGATCCGGAAAGAATATATTCTCCTTTCCTTTGTGATGATGGGATTTTCTCTTTCTTTGGGAGGGTGTTCTGTAAGTAAATCTTCAGAAAAATATGCTGATAATGATCATTATGAACGAACAATAGAAATGATTTCTCCTGAGGGAAATACAATTCCTGATAGGGCGTTGTTCTAGATCTGTGTAAGCATTAAAGCTGTACCATTAAATCGCTTTGTATTCATGATGCGGTGTTTCTGTGTAGGGCGCAGGAAAAAGGATCGTTTTCCGAAGCAATACGGCAGATTGAGGCTCTCGAAGAGACTTTGATGGATGCGACCCTGATCGGGGATGGTTGAGCTATCCCATAAGGAGAGTATGGGAAATCCATGATGCTGTTTGGCAATGCTCTTCAAGAAACGACCGGCTGCGTTGGACATCACAGGCATGGTGGAACGACTCAAAGGTAAGATTGTCAATCTGGTTTCGAACTGATTTTCTTCCTTGCGGGGATCAGTCTGAGGCAAGTACGGGTCATCGACCATACGTCCGTTCAGCAGCATGACGTGCCTCAGTTTTACGGAACTGTTTTCTGCTTAGGATCTATGATGGGGGGCATTGGACCTACCTGTCCTGCCTTGACGGTCTGGTTGCGTTGCCGCGCAAAAATCGTCTCAGTTACACGATATGCCCCTGCCCATCGGTCGGGCAGAGGCGAAACAGCTTACTTGTTTTCTGTTCCAAAGATATTTTCCAGCGTCTGAGCCATGACAGCGCTGTCGAGTGTGCGGCCCAGCCAGATTTCCACACCGATGACTCCCTGATTGACGAGCATTCCTAGTCCATCCAGCGTCGTACAGCCGAGGGATTTGGCATCTTTCAGGAAGCGGGTCTGAGGCGGGTTGGGAATGACGTCCGCAACGACGGTCTCTTTTGTCAAACTGCCCATTTCAACGGGAGGGGCCGCATTGGGATCACCCAGACCGATAGACGTTGCGTTGATGAGAATGTCCGTTCCAGTGGGAAGGGAAAATTTCCCGGACCAGGCCTGAGCTTCGCCGGTCGCTTCGGTTTTGTCGTTGATCAGTGCTGCGATGGTTTCTGCTTTTGAGGCATCCCGGTTGACGATCGTGATATGCGCCGCCCCTGCCAGAGCAAGTTCTACCGCAATTGCGCGGGCTGCTCCGCCCGCTCCAAGGATCACAACCCTTTTGCCGGCAGGAGAGGTTACCGTTTTCAGGGATGCCAGAAAGCCTTTGCCATCAGTGTTATGGCCAATCAGCTTTCCTTCCCGAATGGCCACGCAGTTGACCGCGCCGATCAGCCGGGCGGACTCCGCAATATCATCCAGATGATCGAGAACGGCGACCTTGTGGGGCAGGGAGCAGTTGAAACCCACCCACTCCATGGCCTTGGCGCCTTTGACGGCATCCGCAAGACCGGAGGCTTTGACGTCACAGTTGATGTATCGGGCATCAAGACCGGCATGGTGGTAGCCTGCTTCCACCATCGCCACGGTAGGATTGTCGGCGCAGGGGGTGGAAAACGAACCTGTAAGAATGCTCCGGAAGCCTTGTTCGCTCATGATCGATTATCCTTATTCCGAGACTGTCTCTGACATAGAAAGATAACTGACGCAGATTGTAACCGGCAGGCTGGTTAAAAAAGACCAGTTTTCGGATTTGTGATGGGCTGTGTAATCAGGCTTCCAGTGTGATGATGGCGCGCAGTCCCCCTTCGGGACGGTTCATAAGACGCACATCGCCGCCCTGAGCCCGAAGGATTGTCCGGGCAATGGACAGGCCCAGTCCCGTTCCGCCTGTTTCCCGATTGCGGCTGGTTTCGATCCTGACGAAAGGCTCGAAGACACGATCCAGCTCTTCGTCGGGCAGGCCGGGACCGTTGTCTTCCACGATTATGCGCGCGTACCTGTCCTTTTCTTTCTTCTGAGGAGGCGGGAGCAGAGTGACGTGGGCGCTGTTGCCATATTTCACGGCATTGAGAATCAGATTGTTCAATGCACGTTTCAGCGCCACAGATCGCGCCATGACCCGGACGGGGACACTGGGCGATTCATACACCAGAGCATCGGCATGATCCGGGTAGGCTTCTGCTGCTTCGTCCATGATCGTCTGAAGAAGGGCGCGGAGGTCGAGGGAAACAACCTGTTCGTTTGATGCGCTGTCACGGCCGAATGCCAGAGTTGCCGCCACCATGGATTCCATCTCATCAAGATCCGCGAGCATCTTGGTGCGAAGCTCATCATCGTCAATGAATTCTGCTCGCAGTTTCAAGCGTGTGATGGGTGTCCGCAGATCATGTCCGATGGCTGTCAGCATCAGGGTGCGGTCAGAGACGAAGCGTCTGATCCGCATGGACATGGTATTGAAGGCAATGGCCGCCCGACGAATTTCGGAAGGCCCGTTTTCTGGCAGAACGGTCGAACTGTTGACGTCACGACCAAGGGCTTCGGCAGCGTCCGCCAGGGTTGTAACGGGTAAAATCAGTCTTCGTGTAGCCCAGACGATCAGGGCGCCACCGCAAAGAGACATCACCAGAAAGGCTATGATGAATGTGGGCGCTTCGAATGGGTTGGGCAATGGCATGGCATAGCGCACCACGACCCAGGACTGTGTATCTGGTAATAGCAGGGACGTTGAATGTGTTCGCAGTTCCTGTCCGCTCCAGATTTCCCGGGGGTAAAGGGAAACAGGAAGGAACGGCCAGCGCCCACCCGGGGAAGTATTCTGGAAATGACGGTGTTCTTCCGCATTGGGCAAGTGCCATCCGTCTGGACCGTCAGGGTGTGTAAATGGCGGATGTCCCGGATCTGGAAAAGGCTCCATGTCTGCCGGTGAGTGGCCGTCTGGCCCTTCCTGCATCGGGTTAGGCGGCTCAAAAGGACCTGCATGAGGGGAGACATCGTGAGGGCCGGGTTGGAAATGGTCTGAAAAAGCCGGTTTTGGAGGAGGGAAAAAAGGGAGCGGGATCTTGTGGCTGTGAATTTCCTGATCTGGGCCGGAGCGCAACAGGACCGTTGTGTTTGAGGGAATATGCAGATCGTCAATGACAGCCTGACGATCTTCAGGCTTTGCTTCTGCAATGGTGCGGTAAATGGAGAAGGCCTGCATCTGGTAATCATGCATCTCACTGCGCTCGGCCATATCGAGACGGTCAAGCGCATGGATACCCAATCCTGCCAGCTCAATAACGGCAAGTCCTACGATCAGGACAAGGCTGGTTCGGGCAACAAGAGAGCCTGGCAGGAACTTCATGGTCAGATGCGTTCGACTTCTGCGGCCAGAACATAACCGCCGCCACGGACGGTTTTGATGACCTGAGCATTGCGACCATCGTCTTCAAGCTTGCGACGCAGGCGGCTGATGGCGACGTCGATGGCGCGGTCAAAAGGACCAGCCTGACGGCCACGGAGCAGTTCAAGCAGCATGTCGCGGGTCAGAACCCTGTTTGCACGGTCCAGAAGGGCCATCAGCAAATCATACTCGCCTCCCGTTAGGGAAATTTCTGCACCATCCGGGTTGAGCAGGCGGCGTCTGACCGGGTCGAGGCACCATCCGGCGAATATGATCTTGCGGGTATCCGTGGCTTGCCGTTTTTCGGAAGCGTCAACCGTACGGCGCAGAACTGCACGGATGCGGGCGAGCAATTCCCGCGGGTTGAATGGTTTGGCGACATAATCATCTGCGCCGAATTCCAGCCCGATGATACGATCCGTTTCATCGCTCATGGCCGTCAGCATGATAATAGGAACATTATCCTGAGACCGCAGCCAGCGCGCAACTTCAAGGCCGCTCTCGCCCGGAAGCATCAGATCCAGCACGACGAGCTGGTAATGGCCATTGGCCCATGCCTTGCGGGCTTCACGGCCGTCGCGTGCCGCAGTAACGCGGAAATGGTTGCGTTCAAGGAACTTGCTCAGCAGTTCCCGGATTTCGCGGTCGTCATCTACAACCAGAAGATGGGGCAGGGTTTCCGTACCCATGATCGTATTACCTTCCGTAGGCTTGTGGCGCGGTTCAGGTCCCCCGCGCCACTTTCGTGCTCAGGCCAGCCAGAATGGAACAGGCAGGTTCTTGGCGCGAAGGAATTCAGGGTTGAACAGTTTTGACTGGTACCTGGCGCCACCGTCGCACAGAATTGTAACAATCGTATGTCCGGGGCCAAGCTTCCTTGCAGTGCGAATGGCCGCTGCAACATTGATGCCTGAGGAGCCACCTACGGAGAGCCCTTCTTCAGCCGTGAGAGCAAAGATCTGCTCCAGAGCTTCCGGGTCTGGAATGCGTTCAGCATCGTCCGGCGCGCAGCCCTCAAGATTCGCAGTCACGCGGCCCTGACCGATTCCTTCTGTGATGGAACCACCGCTGATCGTTAGATCGTTGGATTTCACCCAGCCATACAGCGCAGATCCTTCCGGATCAGCCAGAATGATTTTCGGAGCCGTCTTTCCGGCTGTTGCAGCCTGTTCGCGCAGACCAATTCCGATACCAGCCAATGTGCCGCCGGTCCCGCAGGCGCAGGTGAAGGCATCAATCTTCCCGCCCGTCTGGTTCCAGATTTCCACTGCTGTTGTTGTGCGATGACCCTCGCGGTTGGCGGTATTGTCAAACTGGTTAGCCCAGAAACCACCGGTTTCTTCAGCAAGTCGCCGCGAAACATGGACATAGTTGCCCGGATCACGGAAGGGTTTGGCGGGAACGAGGCGCAGGTCGGCACCAATCATACGCAGGAAATCGAGCTTCTCACGGCTCTGTGTTTCAGGCACGACAATGATCGCTTTGCAGCCCATGGCCTGTGCCACCAGCGTCAGGCCAATGCCGGTATTCCCGGCCGTTCCTTCAACAACCGTGCCGTCTGGCTTGAGCGCACCTGTGCGGAACGCATCTTCGATAATGGCAAGGGCCGCGCGATCTTTCACAGAGCCGCCCGGATTCATGAACTCAGCCTTGCCATAAATCTCGCAGCCGGTTTCTTCCGAGGCACGTTTCAGGCGGATCAGCGGCGTGCCACCGATGGCGGCCGTCATGCCAGCAGACGGAGCCTGCCAGCCTTTTGAAACGGACTGGTGTGCGTCGGTGATGTCAGTCATACGTTTTCTCCTGTGCTGACGGAATTAGACCGCGTTTTATAAGGATGAGGAAGGCCATGAAGGTACTGACAGCAAAGCAGGCATGGGATGTGCTTGTAAATGAGGCCGACAGCGTCCTTGTGGATGTCCGAACGCCAGTGGAATGGGCGGAAATCGGTTTGCCCGATTCTTCAGCTCTGCCACGGCCTGTTGTGTGCCTGACCTGGCAGCCCGGTTTGGAGCAGATTTTTCTGGAAGGTCTGCTGGAAGCAGTCCCGGATCAGAACAGCCGTGTGCTGTTCCTGTGTCGTTCAGGGATGCGCTCGCACAATGCCGCACTTCTGGCAGAACATGCCGGTTATGCGGATGTGACAAACATTGTTGATGGCTTTGAAGACAAGCATGGCCCCGGCACAGGCTGGCGCGCCGAGGGACTGCCGTTCACTCACAGACCGCTGTCAGGTTCCTGATCCGCATCGTAGTGGACTTCAAGAACCGCACACCACGGGTAGCGGCTGTCATAGCTGTGGCCTGATGCATCCGCGATCCGGCCATTTGTATCGGTCGGAACGTGGGTGAGGGACACCGTATCGTCCACGTTGCCGCCCACGATGCTCAGCTCATGTCCGAACGGTTGGGCAGTCTGGTTGACGGCGGTGACAATGCCGCAATGCGCTGGGAAGCCATAGGACGTTGGTAGCATAGAGAACGTTACGGATTTGCTCCGCCCACGTCCGACGCAAATCAGGTCGCCCAATTTGGGGGTATAGCTCCCCGGATCATGTGCGCTCACACCGCTGGACTGCCCGCTGGCTGCTGCGTTGATGTAAGTGGCGTGATTGGGAGAGTACGGGAAGCGATCATTGGCGCCTGCAACCCGCATGACGTACGAAATGAACGCGGCTGACCACGCGTAATGCCCATCGTGAGCCGCATCGAATCGCGTACCGTTGGCATCGGTTTTACCCGTCCAGGCGACTTCCGTTTCGTAAGGGTCCTGGCCGATCCACCAGTATTCGCCAATACGTTGCCACAGGCCGGGAATACGTTCTGGCTTGAGGGCCGGATCAGTCGGTTCCGGACGATCTTCCGGATCATCATCCGAAACCGGAGAGCCAAACATCCGCCATTCCCGCAGGGCAATGGCTGCGACATCCTGACGGTTGAACGGCTCGAAATTCCGACTGGCGAAATCTGGAACATGGCTGTTGTAGCCAAGAGTTCCGGTTGTGCCGTTCGCATACTGAGCGTTGGGCGTCTGGGCCGGATACGGGCGGACACTGGTCTGGCTGGCGCAGCCAGTCAGTGCGAACAGTGCGGCCGTAGCGGCTGTTCGCCAGAAGATATGCGAGTCTGACACAATCATCCTCATGCGGGCTCGATGAAGCCTCATCTTGAACGGCAAGTGCGATGGAGCGTCAAGGGCAACGCTCTTCGAGCAGGGGGACAGGTTTGAGGCGCTGAGAACGTCACTGTGTTCTGGGCGGCGCAGATACGGGGGAGAACCAATGACTTGCGATGGTGCTCCAGTAGTGCTTCAGTTTTCTTGAAATGGCCTGAAATAACAGAATTCGGTTTTTGTGCGGCATACAGTAAAGAATGAGGTTCAGATGATTTATAAAATCGCGTCTGGCTTGTTGATGGTATGTCTTTTGGTTGGACTGACAGGGTGCCAGACTTTCACAAGCGAGCAGTTTGGCCGATATGATGCACATCAGATGCCGGAAAATCATCCGGACGTGCAGGGTGGAAGACCGGCAAACATGTTGTTGAGCCCCCCGCGCAAAGGCAGTTCTTATTACTAAGGCCAGTTTAAGGCCCACACTGCCGCATCTAACAATATGGGCCTGAGGAGTGTACGCCTGAGAAAACTGTAGCCACTCGTCCCGAAGAACTGGAATGGCTACAGTTCATCGTCCTCAGCTTTCCGGGAACAGACTTTTCAGCCCTTCTTCGGAAGCATCACACCGGCCACGCTCGGTGATGAGTCCGGTCACCAGACGGGCTGGTGTTACGTCAAAAGCCGGATTGGCCGCCGGGCTGTTTTCTGGTGCGATGCGGACACGTCCCGGATCACCGCTTTCTGTCAGGCCTGTCATGAACAGAACCTCGTTCTGGCTCCGCTCTTCGATCGGGATTTCCTTCACGCCATCGCGAACGCGCCAGTCGATTGTCGAGGATGGTAGCGCCACCCAGAACGGAACATTGTTGTCTTTGGCGGCCAACGCCTTGAGATAGGTGCCGATCTTGTTGGCAACGTCGCCCTGCGCCGTCACGCGGTCCGTGCCGACAATGACCATATCAACATCGCCAGCCTGCATGTAATGGCCGCCAGCATTGTCTACGATGACCGTATGCGCCACGCCATGGCTGCCGAGTTCCCAGGCCGTCAGCAGGCTGCCTTGATTGCGAGGGCGGGTCTCGTCCACCCAGACATGCACCGGGATGCCCTCGTCATGCGCCATGTAGATCGGGGCAAGTGCGGTGCCCCAGTCCACGGTTGCAATCCAGCCGGCATTGCAATGCGTCAGCAGGTTCACCCGACCCTGACGGCCCTTGCGCTCCCAAATCTCCCGGATGAGTTCCAACCCGTGACGGCCGATAGCCTCATTGACCTGAACGTCTTCATCGCAGATCGCATCAGCTTCCACATACCCGGCATCAACGCGGCGTTCTGCTGGCAGGGCGCGAAGATGCGTCACCATGCGCTCAATGGCCCAGCGGAGATTGATGGCTGTTGGACGCGTTTCGATCAGATCAGCCGCCGCCTTCTCCAAGGCCGCATCAGAAGCGTCATCCTGCAGAGCGAAAACCAGTCCATAGGCTGCAACAGCGCCAATCAGAGGCGCACCACGAACCTGCATGCTGCGAATTGCGTGGGCGACTGCGCCCATATCGCGCAGTTCAAGAATTTCCACTTCCCACGGAAAGCGCGTCTGATCGAAAATGCGAATGCTTTTGGCGTCGTCAGAAGGGCGCCAGAGACTGCGATAGGCCGTGCCGTTGATCTTCATGGAGTGCTCCTGAGAAATGCGCCGGCATGCGGGGCGCGGGGCAATGTCGAAAGTATTTATGGCATGTGCGCGATAGAGACCTGGAACTCAAGACCCGCAGCGTGAGGAGAAGGAACCCCCTGTTCGTATCGTACGTTTAGCGGTTGTCTGGTCGGACTTATTCCGATAGCAGTGGTCTTTCTTGTGTTACTTAATATGTCTGGATTCTCTTTCTAAGCCGTAGGGAAAGACAATGACCGCTTTTGTGAACGCCGGGAAATCTGCTTCGGGCACGGCCGCCGGGCGGCCGTCCGACTGCCGAAAGTCCGGTCGGAAGGATATGTCCGCGCTGGAGAAATATCGCATTCTCCGCGAGACCCGCAAAGTTGTCCGTCGTCAGCGCATCGAAGAAGAGCAGAGACTTCAGCATTCTTCTTGACCGGTAGACTTTTGCTTCCCTTGTGAGGCCTGTTAAGCCTGTCCCGTCTCCGGGCTAAGCGCTGGAAGGTGGGTTGGGAAAGGCAAGAAGCAGTGTCATTGCGTGTATTGACGGTTCTCCCACCGCGCGAATCTTATGCGGAGGGGCATGCTGGTGCGATTGCATTGCTTGTCAGCCGGATGGCCCAACCGGAAGATCGGATTACCGGGAAGGCGATCAGCGGACAGGCTTTGTCTGGCGGACACTTTGTTCCCCTTGGACTATCTGGCTGGCCGCTTTCCCGGCGCCTGAAATATGGCATTGCCTGCCTGTCTGTGGCGCGAGGGTTCAAACCAGACCTGATTGAGGTCCATAACCGCCCGGATCTCGCACTTTTTCTGTCCCGATTCGCGCGTGTTCGGCTGATTTTGCATAATGATCCATGTTCAATGCGGGGAGCGAAAACCCCGGCCCAGCGACGACATCTTGCAGACAGGATGCTGGTTTGTGGAGTGTCACGCTGGGTGGCAGAGCGCTTCTTGGAAGGGTGTGGTCCCCTGTCCGTTGCCATCCAGCCAAACTGCATGGATCTTGCAGAGGTTCCTGAGGCGCGTCCACGCCAGAAGACGGTTCTTTTCGTCGGGCGTGTCGTGGCTGACAAAGGCGTGGATGCATTTGTCAGAGCCTGGACAACGATCAGTTCCCGGTATTCCGAATGGACTGCAACCCTCATGGGAGCAGACAGATTTGGCCCGGATTCCCCGGAAACACCTTTTCTGACCCATCTGCGCCCCAAGGCTGAACAGGCCGGAGTGCGCATGGCGGGCTATCAGCCTCATGACTGTATTTTGCAGGCCATGGCTGAGGCTTCGATTGTGGTCGTGCCCAGTCGGTGGCCGGAGCCATTTGGCATGACTGCTCTGGAGGCCATGGCTTGCGGGGCGGCTGTCATTGCCTCACCCGTCGGTGCGTTGCCTGATGTTGTAGGAGATGCTGCGCTTCTGGCGCCTCCTGATGAGGCGGGTGCGCTGGAGGATGCTCTCTGCCGCCTGATGGATCAGGCGGCCCTCCGATCCGAACTGGGTCAGAAAGGCCGCGAAAGAGCAGCTATGTTTGGTTTGGAACAGGCAAGGGCGCAGCTTCTGGAACTGCGCCAACAGGCCGTTAGTTTCAGTCGCGGTTCGGCGGTCCCATAAAGGTCGGGTCGATGGCTTCTGGTACATGATGCGCCAGAATGTCGTCCACGGCCTTCTTTTCTTCATCCGTCAGAGACCAGCCAAACACATCTCGCACGCCTGAGACCTGCTCCGGCTTGCGAGCGCCCCAGAGGGCAATGACCGGTCCCTGATCCAGCACCCACCGAACGGCAAAGGCGAGAACGGACTTGTCCCGCTTGGCAGCCAGCTTCTTGAAGTCCTCGACGGCGGCCAGATAGCTCTCGAACTTCGGCTTCTGGAACTTCGGATCGCCCGAACGCAGGTCATCCTTCGGGAACGTCGTGTCCTTGCTCATCTTGCCGGACAAAAGCCCGCGACAGAGTGCGCCATACGCCAGAACAACGGCATCGTTCTTTTTAGCGTACGGCAGAATGTCCTTTTCACAGGTCCGCTCAAACAGGTTCAGCGGCGGCTGAATCGTGGCCAGCGGTGCGACTTCGCGGAAAATATCCATTTGTTCCGGTGAGAAATTACTGACGCCAAGCGCGCGGATCTTGCCTTCCTGGTGCAGCTTCTGAAGCTCGCGTGCGCTTTCATCAACCGGCGTCTTGGCATCTGGCCAGTGGATCTGCTCAAGGTCGATTGTCTCAACGCGCAGGCGGCGCAGGGAGTCCTCGACTTCCTGCCGGATCCGGGCCGGGCGGGAGTCACGGAAAACCTTCCGGTCTTCCGGCTTGTCATCCGTCCAGTTCAGGCCCAGTTTTGTGGCGACGAATGCTTTGTGTGGCTTCTCAGCCAGCGCGCGGCCTACAACTTCTTCGGAATGTCCGAAGCCGTAAACCGGAGCAGTATCAATCAGGTTGATACCGTCATCGAGAGCAGCGTGAATGGTGCGGACGCCGTTTTCATCGTCAGGACCGCCCCACATCCAGCCGCCGATGGCCCAGGTGCCAAGGGCAACGCGAGAGATTGGCGTATCAATGCCTGGAATGAGAATGGTGTCGGTGGACAATGTCTGTCTCCGTAGGAAATGGACTATTTCAAAAAAGCGCATACCCGCCGGGGTGGTTGCATGGAAAGTCGAAACCCGTCATCCAGATTGTCTATGCGCCAGTCTTCCTTGACCCTTACACGCCTCGGCCAGTGGCTTGCCGTCATCCTGCCCCTGACCCTCACGCATCTTCGGGGGCTGGCGGAAGCGGATATGGACTGTCTGGCGGTTCTTCTGTTGATTTATTCCGCCCGAAACAGGCAGTGGGGATGGGCGCGGGAACCGTGGATTGTCGCCACATTCTGCTGGTGGGCTTGGCAGGTGCTCTGCACGCTTTGGGTTTCACCGGGACATGGTGCTTTGGGACAGTCTCTTGCAGCGATCCGCTTTCCCGTGGCCGCGGCTGCTCTGGGATGCTGGGTTCTGCGTGACGCTGTCTGGCGTCAACGAACGCTCTGGGCCACCTGCGGATGCGGGCTCTATATTGCCGTCCAGATGCTGTTGCAGGCAACGATCGGGTACAATCTGTTCGGTGTGCCTCGCTTCCATGACGGAACCCTGACCGGCCCTTACACGCACCCGCGTGCTGCCGCTCCCCTTTCTCGCCTGATCCTCCCCATGCTCATGCTTGGTTGCACACTGATCGAAGGCTGGAAGACGCGTCTGTCGCGAACGCTGGGCCTTTGCGCTGCAACGGTTCTGGCCGTGGCGATCATGGTACTGGCGGGGCAAAGAATGCCTTTCGCGCTGTCCCTGTTCGGGATCGGGATCTGTGCGCTGCTCTATCGTCCGATGCGTCCAGCCGCACTCGTGGCCGCTGCGCTGATGCCGCTTCTGGTCTTTGCCGCCAGCGTGGTCTCACCGGGCAGTTTCTCCCATCTTGTTGTGCTGGCTCGCCAGCAACTGACGCATTTCAGCCAGTCCCCCTACGGCGAAATCTACACCCATGCTGTTGTCATGGCACAGGAGCATCCGCTGCTGGGACAGGGTTACGACGCCTATCGTCATCATTGTGCGAACCCCTCCACGTTTTATGGGGTGCCATGGCTTTCCATGGAGCATCCGCCGGGTGGATGGACGGATCTGTGCGTCCAGCATCCGCACAATCATTACCTTCAGGCTCTGGTGAATGCGGGCATTCCCGGCCTGATTCTGTTCATTATTATGATTGCTTGCTGGCTCAAGGCCCTCTGGCCGGGGCAGCAGGGTTCAGCAATTGCCATTGGCCTGTTCGCCGCCGTATTCATCCAGGAATGGCCTATTGCTTCGGCCTCCGATTTCCTGAACCTGCCTTTGGGTGGATGGGGCTTTCTGTTGCTGGGGCTTGGACTGGCGTTCCGCGATGGCTTTCAAGACCGCTCGCAGAAGCCTATATCGTAACTCAGATTACGGAGGCCCTTCATGTCCAGCACCAGTGACCCGGCACGCACCGGAACCGTTCCCGTTCCCGTTACCGTTCTGACAGGCTTTCTCGGAGCCGGAAAAACCACCCTGCTCAACCATATCCTGACCGCCGAACACGGCCGCAAATACGCCGTGGTGGTCAATGAATTTGGCGAGCTGGGTGTGGACAATGACCTCGTAGTGGATGCCGACGAGGAAGTGTTCGAAATGAACAACGGCTGCATCTGCTGCACCGTACGCGGTGATCTGATCCGCATCCTTGGTGGTTTGCTGCGTCGTCGCGGGCGTTTTGACGGGATCATCGTCGAGACGACTGGTCTTGCCGATCCGGCACCTGTCGCGCAGACTTTTTTCGTAGATGAGAACATCCGCGAAAAGGCCCGTCTGGATGCCGTCGTCACGGTTGTGGATGCCTTCAACGTCATGCAGACACTGGACGAAAGCCCCGAGGCTGTCAGCCAGATCGCGTTTGCGGATGTGATTGTTCTGAACAAGATCGATCTTGCGGATGAAGAGCGCCGTAAGGAAATCATTGCCCGCATCCGTCAGATCAATGCTGTTGCGGAGATCCATGAAGCTCAGCACGGTGGCGTCAAGCTGACGGATATTCTGGACCGTGGTGGCTTTGATCTTCAGCGTGCGCTTTCCACAATGCCGGACTTTCTGGAGAACGATCACCATTCCCACGAAGAGGGGATCGTCAGCATCTCCCTCTCGGTGAAGGAGCAGATTGACCAGCGTCGTTTCCAGGCCTGGATTGGTGCGCTCCTTCAGGAACAGGGCGGCGATATTCTGCGCTCCAAGGGCATCCTGAACTTCAAGGGTGAAGAACAGCGCTTTGCGTTTCAGGCCGTGCACATGATGGCAGATGGGGATTTCATCGGCCCGTTCCGTGACGGTGAAAGCCGGGATTCTCGTCTGGTCTTCATTGGCCGCAACCTGAACCGCCCGCAGCTGCGTCGCGGCTTTGAAAGCTGCATCGCGGAATGACACGGGAAATCATTGAAGATCGCGGCGCCGAGCGCCGTTTCGAAAGCCCGATCATTGGTGTCGCATCGTCGCGTGACGGCAAAACATTCGCGGCAGCGACTGCGGATGGCGAGATCATTCTCATCCCGCGCGATCAGATGACCACGCTGGGATCATGGACCGTTCTACAGGTTCATGACGGTGCACTCTGCCTGTCACAGGACTGCCTGCCTGATGCGTTTCTGACGGGTGGGGAAGACGGCAAGCTGGTCCGGACATACGCTGATGGTCGGACTGAGGTTCTGCGGGAGGGGCGACGCTGGGTTAATTGCATCGCGACATCCACCACGCATCTTGCGTTCTCGGCAGGGCGTGAACTGGAAGTCCGGGCGGCTGAAGGCAAGACGATGCTCAAGACGCTGGATCACCCGTCATCCGTGACGGGTATCGTGTTCGACGCCAAGGGCAAGCGGGTTGCAGCCTCGCACTACAACGGTGCGTCGGTCTGGTTCGTGCAGGCGAAGATTGACACAGTGCGCCCCTTCGAATGGAAGGGCAGCCATATTGGGATTGCCATCCATCCTGGCGGTGAGGCGCTTGTGACGTCCATGCAGGAAAACGATCTGCACGGCTGGCGTCTGGCCGATGGGCACAACATGCGCATGAGCGGTTATCCGAAGCAGGTGCGGTCCATGGCGTTCACACGCAATGGTCGCTGGCTGGCGACGGCGGGTGCGGATGCCATTGTGCTGTGGCCGTTCTTCGGTGGCGGTCCGATGGGCAAGGCCCCGTCCGAACTGGCGCGTCTGCCAGGTCTGTTCGTCAGTGCGGTCTGCCCGAACCCCAAGGAAGACATCATTGCCGGTGGCTATGAAGATGGCACCGTCCTGCTTGCCGAAATCGGCGGCGGGGATCAGCGCGTCCTTCCTCTTTGCTCAGGGCAGAAAAGTGCTCGTGGAAAAGTGACGGGTATCAGCTTCACACCGCAGGGGGGCGCAATCATTTTCGGTACGGAAGACGGAACAGTTGGCGTTGTGGACCTGTCCGCAAAATAGCTGATCGGTACGTTCGTTATGCAGAACCATAAAAGGGGGCGTCCCTGAACCGGGACGCCTCTTTTTTATTCAGGCCGTGAAGAAGTGGCTCAGGCCCATGCCGCGCAGACCGCGACGGTAGGCAATGGAACTCCGATCCGCCATGACATGAGCTTCAAGATTGGGATCGAGCGGCAGGTTTTCCGGCTTCTGCGCTTCGACAATCTGGCGATCTTCTTCAAAAACGCGCCGGTTGAACTCGTAAACATCCTCCACCGATCCGGTCGTATCGAAGTTCCGACAGATCGGTGCGAACATCCGCGTCACGCGGGCAGAAACCGGGGAGGCAGCATTCATGATGACGAGCCTGCCGTCGTTCGGAAAGTGGATTTCCAGCGTTGCGGTAAACGGCAGGAAAACCCTGAAATGCCGCAGCCATTCGAAGTCTGCAAACTCTTCAACGCCCAGAAGCCCATGTGGGAAATTGGAGACGTTGCTGCGGTATTCGGCCTCGAAACCCGTTTCAGTCAGCCTCGGCGAATAGGACGGAACGACCGGGTTCTCGGGGTCGGCAAACGTCTCGGTATGGACGAAGGCGAAATGCGCAACGTCAATGAAACCCTCGACCTGGCGACCTGCAAAGCCCTTGATGTCGATCCAGGGGCATGTGATCTGCTGGAACGCCGGATCATCCCAGTGCGGCATGGGCGGCAGGTTGGTTTCCCCGGTCGGGCGCAGACACGTCCAGATCAGACCGAAGCGTTCGACGACCGGATAGGTTCGCAGGTGCAGTTTCGGCGGAATTTTGCTGTCGGGATGGGCCGGAACACGCACACATCTTCCATCCTGCCCAAACCGGAAACCGTGATAAGCGCAGGCAATCGTCTTGCCATTGCCATTCCCCATACTCAGGGGAACACCCCGATGCGGGCAGAGATCGTCCGCAATGACGATATCCCCATCCGCGCGATAGACGACCAGCAGTGCATCCAGCAGAGTCACGCCCATCGGGCTGTCCCCCAGATCGCGGGACAGCGCAACCGGATACCAGGATCTGGCAAGGATCTGCCAGTCTGCGGGTTCGAACGTGCAGTTCCGCGGAAGATCGACGGAGGCCGAGGGCAGGCTGGCGCAGGTTGCGGTCATAATGGGATCTCCGCAGGCTTGAAGAAGGACCTGCGAGATACTTTCATGGATAGAGCGTTCTCGGATATATCATAAAGACGCTCAATGCGTTCTGATATTTAGATAGGATATGCATCGGGAAGTGTTTTGCCTTTCCGGTGGATGGCAGAGTGTTGTTGCTTGTCCGAAATTATCTCATAGTCAGGTTAGAAATGTCATAAGGTAACTTTATGTCTGGGCAGTCTTTTCCGGATCATCTGCGAACAACTGGCATGTTTCTTGAGTATCGGGCGTGGGCCGACAGGCTGACATATGAGGCCCTTCTTCAGCTTTCCTATGAGGAAATTGTGAAGCCTCGCCAGACAACGTTCGGTACGATCTTGCAGACGCTGGGGCATGTGTATGTCGTGGACGACATGTTCCATCACCATCTTCAGGGGACGGAACATGGTTATCGTTCACGGCAGGCCGACCAGATACTGGATCTTGAAGAGAAGAGTGGTGGCATGCGACACAGGCACTCCATCAGTGGTATATAAAAGCATGTGCTGGCTGGAGCATGGAGGATCTAAAGGAGCAGATTGCCTTTGCGTTTATTGACGGGCAGACCGGGATCATGACCCGGGAGGAAATCATTCTCCACGTCATCAATCATGCGACCTATCACCGGGGCTTCATCGGCGACATGCTGAAGCAGATTCCGTATAGCTGGCCAGCCAATGATCTGACGGTATTTCTACGGAATCATTATGACAGGGGCGCATGATCAACGATCCGTGTGACCCAGATCCTGCTCTGGAGCGATCACGTCCCGTACGCGCTGCTTAAGCTCTTTTGGCCCCGGAAACCCGCCATCACGCTTGCGCTCCCAGATCAGCACATCATCGACGTGAATTTCGAAGCGTCCCCCCGTATCGGGAAGAAGCGCCACTTCTCCGAGAGCCTGCCCGAAGGTGGACAGCAGTTCCTGTGCCATCCACCCGGATCGTAGGAGCCAGTTGCACTGTGTACAGTAGCGGATTGAGACGCGGGGCGCTGTAGAGGACATAAGGCTTTCCTGAAAGGCGTAATGTCAGTTCATCATGACACAGTAGCAGGGTTCCGCCACAGCCTTGAGCAGACACGTCATGCGGCGGTCACAAAGAAACACTTTCCGACCGTCCACAGAGAACATTATGAAGACGAACTGTCTTTTCAACCTTGTGAGGTCCTGAACCGCATGAATATCGCTGCTCGCCTGCCAGTTACAGTTCTGATGTGTACGACGCTTCTCGCAGCCTGCACGGCGCCTGTGCATCAGCCGATCCCGGAAACAGCTATTCCTGATGCGCGGTTGGTTCTTCCTGCGCCTCCTGTTTCAGGCAGCGCAGCACAGGCAGATGATGATCGGGTCTTTCATGAAACACGCAGTCTGAAAGATACGCCGAGATGGGCGCTGGCCCAGCGGGATGCGGATCTGGAAGTGCCGCATCTGGTAAAGGATTTCTCCTGTGCGGTTGGATATACGCTGGATTTGTCCAAGGCGCCTCATCTCGCGGCAGTCCTGAAGCAGATGGAAAACCCGATTGTGCATCGGACCTCCGAGGCCAAGCATTACTGGCATCGGACACGACCCTTCGTTGGAACCAACCTGCCGATCTGTACGTCTCCGGAAGGGTTAGGGCTTCATTCCTCCTATCCGTCCGGTCACACAACGGCTGGATACGGCATGGCTCTTCTGCTGGCTCACCTGCTGCCGGAACATGCCACTATGATCCTGCAGCGCGGACGTGTCTTTGGAGAAAGCCGGATTGTCTGCGGGGCTCACTGGAAATCTGACGTGCAGGCCGGTTTCCTGAATGCCTCGTCCGAGATGGATACGCTGCTTGATGCACCGGAACTTCAGGATGATCTTATTGCGGCGCGGAAAGAGCTAAGAGCCATGAAGGGAGCAACGCCTGCTCCCGATGCAGCCGAGTGCGCCATTGAAGTTGAGGCTGCCGCTCATTCCATTTTGTCGGAACGCTGAAACAGGCTTGATTCAGGGCGCTTTTTTAGCGTCCTGAACAGGGGTGGACTGAATATCAGGTTGAGGCGGTGGACGACTGGCGCGCTCATTGGCTTCCATAAAGCGATCCGCCAGCGCGGTATAAAGTGGGCGGGGGCACACCATTCGCGAGACGCCAAAGGCCAGGAATGATGTGGCTAGAAGCGCCAGCGTCACCTGCTGGTTGTCACACATTTCCATGACAATAATTGTTGCCGTCAGCGGGGACTGCGCCACCCCACAGAAATAGGCGACCGTGCCAAGAAGCACGACAGCGCCCGGTGTTGTGTGAGGCAGAAACTGCTCGATCCAGCCCCCGATGGCGGCACCAATGGCCAGCGAAGGCGCAAACATCCCGCCCGGAATGCCGGAGCAGTAAGAGACCAGCATCGCCAGATATTTCAGCAGGAAGAAGGATGCCGGATAATGCTCCGTCCCTGCGAAAATGGCGCGGGCCTGTGCGTAGCCGGTGCCGTAAGTGGTCCCTTTTGAAATCAGGCCGATAATCGCAAGAACCAGTCCGCAGGCAGCGGCAAACGCAATCGGCCGTTGTCCGGCAAAGCGTCCGACAGGGCCGGGGAGGCCGCGGGAGGCTTTAATAACAAGCGCCGCAAAGGTGCCGCCGGCCAGCCCCCCAAGGATGCCGCAGGTCAGTACGGCAATCCAGGCCGTGCCAACGGGAATATCCACATCAGCATGGCCGAAATAGGTGTAATTGCCCAGCAGGGCGATGGCTGTGACACCGGAAACCACAACAACCGTGAGTGTGCGGCCGGACGTACGCTGTTCGAAGGAGTGAGACAGTTCTTCAATGGCGAAGACGATCCCTGCCAGAGGCGTATTGAACGCGGCAGCCATACCGGCCGCGCCTCCCGCAAGGATCATACTGCGCTTGGCTGCGATATTGGACTGTCCGAGCAGACGGGAGAAACCGTGCATGACGGACGCCCCAACCTGCACGCTTGGGCCTTCACGGCCAATCGACGCCCCGCAGATCAGCCCCAGGCAGGTGAGCAGGATCTTGCCGACTGAAATCTTGAGAGACAGAACACGGTCTACAACCGTGTAATTGTCGATGTGGAGGGTCGCAATTGTTTGCGGAATGCCTGACCCTTGTGCACCTTTGAAGATCGTACGGGTCATCCACGTGATGAAGGCCAGACCAGCAGGAGCAATGAGCAGCATGGCCCATGGGTGCCAGGCGATAATTCTGGATCGCAGATCGGCTGCGGCATCACCCATATGCGCAAACAGAACAGCAATGACGCCGACGAGAACCGCACCGATCCAGTAGATGGCTGTGCGGCGCCACTGTGTCGTCGTGGCGCGTGCAGACCGGCGCAGATGATGAATGCGGTCTTTGCGGCGGAGGGCGTGCTTTGAGGACAAATGCCCTGCGGGTATTTGCTTGGGTGCGGAGTCGGGAACTTGGGGCGAAGTATCGGCCAATGGAAGACGTCCGGGAAGGAGTGTCGGGCAAGGGAAGATACGCCCGGTTCAGACCCGCGCGTTACAGTCCCGGTCCTGCCAGTCTTCTTCGCGTCGGGTCAAGCAGTCTGAACCGATCAAGTGTAAAATCAGTGAAATAACTGAAAAACCGGGCTCAACATTCGGGAAAACTGACAGCCAGACCACCCAGAGATGTTTCCTTGTAACGGTGGTTCATGTCAGCACCAGTCTCCCGCATCGTCCGGATGACCTGATCCAGAGAAACATGGTGTACCCCATCCCCCCGCATCGCAAGAGACGCCGCGTTGATGGCCTTGATCGCGCCAAAAGCATTTCGTTCGATACACGGAATCTGCACCAAACCCCCGACGGGATCACAGGTCATGCCCAGATGATGTTCCATGCCGATCTCTGCTGCATTTTCTACTTGGTCCGGAGTGGCGCCTAATGCCGCTGCAAGTCCAGCCGCCGCCATGGAACACGCAACGCCCACTTCGCCCTGACATCCGACTTCCGCACCGGAAATGGAGGCATTGCGCTTGAACAGGGCACCGATGGCAGTGGCCGTGAGAAGAAACTCCCGCATTCCCTCGCGAGAGGCTCCGGGGCAGAAATCTCGATAATAGCGCAGAACCGCAGGGATGACGCCGGATGCACCATTGGTGGGCGCTGTTACGACACGGCCGCCGGCCGCATTTTCTTCATTCACGGCAATGGCGAAAAGACTAACCCAGTCCATGATCTCGTGCGGTGCACGCTGGTTCCAGCGAACACCATTTTCCAGCTTTCGGAAAAGGGCCGGAGCGCGACGTTTGACATGGAGTTTGCCGGGAAGGACGCCATCTTCCTTCAGCCCACGGTCAATGCAGTCCATCATCGTATCGAGAATACGATCAATATAGGCTGTGACGTCCTGATCGGCCCGCAACGTTGCTTCATTGGCCCGGATAAGACCGGCAATGCCCAGCCCCGTCCCTCGACAGTCTTCCAGCAGTTTGCGCCCGGAGGTCACATCATAGGGGACGCTGACGGGAGGAATAACTTTCGTAGCCGGAGAGGTATCTTCCGGCACAATAAAGCCACCACCGATGGAGCAATATCGCTCGCAGGAGATAACGGTGTCCGTATCATCGAAAGCTTCGAATTGCAGAGTGTTCGGATGAACCGGGGGAACGGTTTCATAATCGAACACGACATCTGATGCCGGGTCGAAAGGGATTGTGTGTCCATTCACGGTCAGGCGCTTGGTGGACTGGATCGTTTCAATGACGTGGCGTGCGTGATCCGGTGCAATGTCGTCTGGCAACCAGCCTTCGAGACCCAGAAGTACGGCGGTATCTGTTGCATGACCAACACCTGTCCAGGCAAGGGAGCCATACAGTGTGACCTGAATGCGGGACACGGGCGTATCTGCGAGCAGGTTCTGCACAAAGGCCAGTCCGGCTCGCATGGGACCAACCGTATGGGACGAGGACGGGCCGAGCCCGATACGGAAGAGGTCAAAAAGGCTGATCATATCAGAAAGCTCCGACGCTCAGGACAGCACCAGAACGCCGGAATGTTTGGCTTTGTCTGCGGGTTCGACGTGAATGTGAATGGAAGCGCGTCCGAGTTCTTCACGCAGGGCCGCTTCAATGCTGTCGCAGATTTCATGGGCGTCATGAACACTCATTTCGCTGGGGACCACGAGGTGAAATTCCACGAAATGCAGGACGCCAACCTTGCGCATCCGTAGGTCATGCGCTTCCAGCGCTCCTGTTCCGCTGACGGAGATAATGCTTTTGACGGTCTCAACCGTGTCAGCGCCCGGCGTTTCATCCATCAGGCCGGACATTGAAATGCTCATCATCGAGAAACCGGCACGAAGCACGTTCAGAGCCACCAGCGCTGACAGTACAGCATCCAGACGGTCCCACTTCACCAGCGGAATCAGCGACACACCAATAACAAGAGCGACCGTTGCCCAAACATCGGACTGGACATGCTCACCCGCCGCCAGGAGGGCCTGAGAGGAATTTTTCCGGCCAAAACCAATGAGAATGCGCGCCCAGACCAGATTAACGATTCCGGCCAGTGCGTTCAGCGCAACACCCTGAAATGGCGCATGAACCGGCGTGGGGTGCATCCAGTCGTGTACGGCAATAACCATGATGCCGAGTGCGGTCAGAACAACCAGAACACCCTCAATGACAGCAGACAGATATTCTGCCTTGCCGTGGCCGTAAGGGTGATTGTCGTCTGCGGGGAGTGCTGCGATGGACAGAGCCCAGAGTGTTCCTGCAGCAGCAATGACGTTCAGGATCGTTTCAATGGCATCTGACAGCAGGGCCTCGGAACCGGAAACCCAGAATGCTGCGTATTTGATGGCCAGAACCACCACGCTCACCCCGATGGAAGCGCGGGCAATCTTGATACGGGTCGAAGGCATGAAGGTCCTTAACAGCAGGCCTGTTGAAGATCGCAGGACACTGGAGGGCTCTCGATCTGGAACGTGGGATGGGAGATACCAAACTTCTCCCGCAAAATCACGCTTGCCTGTGTGATGATCTGTTCAGAGGTCTGGGATGCGGCCTCTTCACGCAGAAGATGCACGGTCAGGGCCGTCTCCGTGGTGCTCATGGGCCAGATGTGCAGATGATGCAGCCCACAGACACCCGGAACAGCAAGCAGGGCATTTTGAACCTCTTCGGGCGTAATGCCTGCTGGCACACCATCCAGAGACAGGGAGACTGCGCCTTTGAGCAGAGACCACGTTGCCATGATGATGGACGCGGAAACGACCAGACTGACGATCGGGTCAATGATCTGGAAGCCCGTCCAGACAATCAGCAGCCCCGCAATAACCACGGCGAAGGACATCATGGCATCCGAAGCCATATGGAGGAAGGCCCCGCGGATATTGAGATCATTGGAGGCGCCCTTCATGAAAAGAAGCGCCGTAACGGCATTGACCGCAATTCCTACAAGCGCCACCCAACTGACGGTCATGCCTTCAACCGGCCCGTGAACAAAAAGCCTGACAACAGATTCCCAGATGATCCCGCCTGTCACCAGAAGCAGGATCGTGGCGTTTGCCAAGGCGGCCAGAATGGTTGATCGGCGGAGGCCATAGGTAAAGCGGGTCGTCGGTGCACGTCGGGCCAGACTTTCCGCGAGCCAGGCTGCTCCCAGACCCAGAATATCGGACAGGTTGTGTCCGGCGTCTGCCAGCAGAGACAGGGAATGCGCCCAGACACCCCATAGCGCTTCGGCAATGACGTAAACCGTGTTCAGGGCGATCCCGATGGCGAATGCCCGGCCGAAGCTTGCGGGGGCATGAACATGCTGATGCCCGAACCCGAAGCCGTGGTTATGTCCATCACAGGATCCATGATCATGGTCGTGTCCGTCATGGCTATGCTCATGTGTGTGCTCGTGCCCGTGCGAGTGATCGTGGGCATGATCTGCATGGTCATGCGAACAGGCGTGATGGGATTCTGTGGTCATGTCCGGGCAGGTCTGTGGCTGATCCGAAGATCATACTGCATGTCCATGCTTCAACCCAAGCAATGATCTGGCAACGGTGCGAGAGGCGTTGAGTGACCTTCTGTCGGGCAGGGCGGCGGCTGTCTCGGATCATCATGACTGGACACGAATGTGTCGTTCCGTAACACATGGAATGTCACACCCTGCATGTCCGCAGAGGGGACTTGCACGGAGAGTGTTCATGAAGGGTACCGTCCTCGGTTTTGATAATCTGACAGGTGAAGGTGTGATCCTGAATGATCAGGACGTTCGGTACTCATTTTCGAAAATAAACTGGCGGGACACTCTGGCGCCTGAGAAGGGGCAGCGCGTTGATTTCGAGCCTTGGGGGACAATGGCCAATAACGTGTTTCTGGATGTTCGCGCAGGGCAATTCGCACCCGCAGCGGATATGTCTTTCAAAGAGGCCATTCAGGCTTGTTTCCGTCGGGTAACGGATTTTCAGGGGCGCTCCCGCCGGAAGGAATATTGGTACTTCAGGATCTTCGGAATTGTCTGTTCCGGCTTGTTTTCCCTGATTTCCGGTGACTTGAGGCACAGCAGCGGGATTAGTGTCGGCCTGCTGGAGATCGCGATTTCCCTCGCGTGGCTTTATCTGTTTGTCGTGGATCTCAGCGTGTCTGTCAGACGGTTGCATGACATCAATCGTTCAGGCTGGTGGACGCTGCTGTACCTTACAGTCATCGGAACAATCCCCCTGCTGATCATGATGTGTTTCGATACCAATCCGCGTATCAACAAATGGGGCTATCCCGCCAAATAGTCTCAACTCCCGCTGGACACATATCCCGCGACCCCCCGCCGCCACCACAGCAGCATGAGGGCAAGAAAAACGAAGCCCATAGCGGGGGACAGCAGACCGAACCAGAGCGGCATCCCCAGCGGGTCGGGATGGTTCAGCATCGCGAGGGCCGGGTAGTAGCAAACGGCAGAGAGCGGAAGGGCCCATGTCAGGAAACGCCGCAGCCAGCGGGCGAACATGGTAATCGGGTACTGTCCGGCTTCCACGCCGCCATAGGTCAGCACGTTTACAACCTCCAGCCCTTCTACTGTGATGAAACACAGCGCGGCCTGCCCGATCAGGATACCGAGAAACATCACAGCTCCGCCTGCCACGGCCCAGGGCAGAAGCCAGACTGTATTCCACGACACATGAGGCGAGAGCCAGAAACCTGCCCCCAACACGAACGCTCCTTGCAGAAAGCGACCGATCGGCCTGAGGCGCAGTTCATGCCCGAGTAGAAGAACCAGCGTTGAGCGTGGGCGAAGCAAAAGCCGGTCAAATGAGCCGGTCTTGACGTATTCGCTGCCGAACACATCAAAGCCACGACCAAGCGTTTCGGCCACTGAAAAAGAGACGTTCACCAGCCCATAAAGAACGGCGACCGCTCCAATATCCCAGCCCGCAATACTGCCAAAACGGTGGAACAGGCTCCAGATGCCGAAGAAACTCAGCAGCGTCGTGACGAAATTGCCGACAAGCTGAAGAGCAAAGGTTCCGGGATAGCGAAGCTGTGCCTTGATCGAGGCACCAGCCATCCGGCGATAGAGCGTAAAGGCATTCATGCGCCCTGAACCTCCATCCTCGACACGGTGCGATTCATCCAGAAACGCCCGATCATGGTCAGGGCCAGCAGCCAGAAACACTGGATTCCCAGAGCGGCCACAACGCCCCCCGGAATGGGCATACCCATGTAAAGCCGGATCGGAATATCCGAAATACCCGCGAAGGGCTGGAGGAGGAGCAGTTCGCGGGCCCAGTCCGGATAGAGCGGAAGTGGCAGCAACATGCCGGACATCAGGACAGCCAGAGGGGTTCCCACGGCATAGGTGCCAAGGGGCGACAGGGTGCGAGCAGCGATGATGTTCCACCACATCACGATGCTGGCTGAAATGAAGGCCCCCAGAATAAAAGATACCAGCGCCAGAAGGGCAGCCTCAAAAGACGCAGGCGGGGCGAGGCTCCACCCGTTCAGGCCAACGAGTGCGGCCAAAGGGCCGGCGACGACAGCCAGAAGAACGGCGCGGGGAATCGCATTACCCAACAGACGGGCAAGGGAAGCAGAGAGCCACCAGTTCCACAGATCCACCGGGCGAAGCAGATCATAGACAATGGCCCCACTTTTTGCGGCTTCGCCAATCGCGGGGAGGCAGCCAAGCGGGAGCAGCGTGAAAAAAGACTGCTGAATCCAGGTGTAGGTCATGGCCTGACGCAGCGTCATCGGCGCATTCACGTCCGGTGCATGGTGATACACGGCGGCATAGGCCATCAGCGAGATCGCCCCGAACCACATCTGCGCCACAAGCCCCGCCAGAACGGCGAGGCGATACCGCAGCCCAATTTTCCATTGCAGGACGAAAGACGTCACATACGGGCGGATCGTCACGAGGCATGATCCGCGTAGAAGCGTGTGATGATCTCCTCAATCGCCGGGCGGCCGATCCGCAGATCTCCCAGATCCGGGAATGTGGAGAGGTGCGCAACAAGAGCCGGAGCGGGGAGGAGTTGCGGATCAAACGTGATGGTCACGCTGCGTGTTCCGCGCTCGGTTTCCACTGCGCCGTCTGGCAGAAACAGTTCCGGCGGAGGGCCCGTGAAATCCGCTTCCAGAATACGCTCGGACAGTGTTGTCGCTTGAAGCGCCTCAAACGGGCTGTCTGCCAGAATACGGCCATGCCCAATGACGATAACCCGGTCTGCCAAGGCTTCAATGTCGTGCATGTCATGGGTGGTGAGCAGAACCGTCGTGCCCCGTTCTCGCCGCAAGTCCCGCACAAAAGCACGGACTGCCAGTTTGGACGGTGCATCCAGCCCAATCGTCGGCTCATCGAGAATGACCACATCCGGATCATGGATCAGAGCCGCAGCGATCTCAGCTCGCATCCGCTGCCCCAGTGACAACTGCCGGACGGACTGATCCATGATTCCATTCAGGTCCAGTGCCTCCGCCAGACGGTCCCGGTTTCGCCTAAACCGCTCCGGCTCCACGCTGTAAATATCGCGCAGAAGTGCCAGTCCTTCCGCAACCGACAGATCCCACCACAACTGCGTCCGCTGACCGAACACGACGCCAATGCGAGCGACATGGGCAATCCGGTTCTCCCACGGAACCAGATTCCCCACGCGTACCGTGCCGGATGTCGGGCGCAGAATACCGGACAGGATCTTGATGGCCGTAGATTTTCCTGCCCCGTTCGGACCGATAAACCCGGCAATTTCACCAGCCGGAACCGTGAAGGAAATGCCGTCCAGCGCCGTGATTTCACGCGTCTTTCCACGCCAGCTTCCGCCATCGCGGACCTGATACGTCTTGCGGAGGTCCCGAACCTCGATCGCGGCGGCAGTCTTCATGGATGAACGCGGTCCCTGACAGGCAATATCACTAACAGTTCTGAGGCAGCTTTGCCTCTCCGGCAAGTGGGTGGCAGGACTGTGTGTCGTTATCTAATTACCTATAGTCCTTCAGCATACGGTAAGAGGGACGCTGTCTTTTGACCCCTAATCGCCAGGATGATCTCATGGCCAGTAAACGTATTCTAATGCTCGCAGGCGATTTCGTTGAAGATTACGAAATCATGGTGCCCTTTCAAATGCTGCTGATGGTTGGACACAAGGTGGACGTGGTGTCGCCGGGCAAGAAGGCTGGAGAGCAGGTGGCGACGGCCATCCACGATTTCGAAGGCCATCAGACCTATACCGAAAAGCGCGGTCACAACTTTACGCTCAACGCCACCTATGCGGGCACGAGAGCGGAGGATTACGATGCGCTGGTCATTCCGGGCGGTCGTGCGCCTGAACAACTCGGCACTGATGAGAGCGTGCTGGATCTGATCCGGGCTTTCGTGACGGCTGACAAGCCAATTGCCGCTGTCTGTCACGGCCCGCAGCTTCTCGCCGCGGCCAATGTCATTTCCGGTCGCAAGGTTTCTGCTTATCCGGCCTGTCGTGCTGAAATGATCCTGGCAGGTGCAGACTATCAGGCGATTGCGATTGATGGTGCTGTGACGGACGGCAAGCTGGTGACAGCCCCTGCTTGGCCAGCGCACCCGGCTTGGATTGGCCAGTTCCTGAAGGTTCTGGGCACGAAGATCGAAATCTGATTTTTACCCGACCAGGTTGTCCGCCGCGAAAGGCTGCTTTCTCCCCGAATGGGAGATGTTACTCGCGGCGGATTTTCATGACCGGATGAAATCAAGAATCGCATCCGCGCCCCGTCGTGCAGCGCCTGGTGAACGATTTCCCAGAGAACGGCTCGCCATCTCCACCTGTCGATCGCGATAGATGGCGTGGCGTGCGGGGGCGGCGTGGATGATGGCCATCAGATCCTTCGGATCATCCACCACGTCTCCAAGGTGCCAGTGGGCGAAGTCGGGATTGTTGCGCCAGTCGATTCCGTGAGCGTTCAAGAAGACGCAGGGGCGGGGCGTGATAAGGAATTCATAGACCTGACTGCTGACGTCCCCGACATAAATGTCGGCGGCGGAAGTATAAGTCATATCAACGCAGCGATCCGAGCCGGTATCAATTAGAATACCGGGCGTGGTGCGTGTATTCCACCGCTTGCGTACCGCATGACTGCGGCGACGGAACATCTTGGTGTGCGGCGCCACGATCAGATTGAATGTGGATTGTCTTCCAAACAGTTCAAGCATTGGTTCAATGAATCGCCCCCATGATGACAGACCACGCGCTTTATGCGCGTTGTAGAGGACTGTTGGTCGAGGAATGCTGAAAAGAGGGCCATCCGCACGATGTAGCATCGCGCAGGTTTCGAGCTTCACAGACCCGATGACTGTGTGATTGTCTGGCTGGATCAGGCCGCTTTTCAGCATCCGTCGTGCGGATTTTTCGCCTGGAAGCAAAACGTAATCGAAAGCCCGCACTTCGTCTGTGAAACCGCGCGCGCGATCACCGCAGCCATGGGGGCCGTAGATCAGGCGGGGGTGCGTAATTCCCAGCGATCGGGCAGACGCCACAGTATCCTCGACCGTGACAATTGCGTCATAATGATTCAGTTCCGCCACATTGTCACGCAGGACCAGATTTTTGAACATGCCCAAAGACCGGATCGACTGCATCAGGGTCGTGAATTTGGATCGATGTAGTGGGAGACAGGGCGCTGCAGGAGCCCCCGCGGCCAGACGCACACGCTCAAGGTGGTGGGGCGTTTCCGGATCGTTGTAATAATTCGTAATATCTATACCATGACGGGTCGCCAGTTCCAAAGCGATTGTCGCCCCGTGATAGCACTGGTAGGCTTCGGCAATGTATAGGAATGCAATTTTCATAATGTCAGCAGCTATAATTTTCTTCTGTAATGAAAAACAGCATCCTTGACTGCCCTGTTACATAACAAAGGATTACTGAGGCGCGCGCTAGCGAATGTCGCATGGCTTTTGGCGGGCAAGGGTCTTGGTGCGGTGCTTAGTCTTATTTACTTGGGACTCGCCGTCCGAACCCTCGGTGCCGAAGGTTTTGGTCAGTTCACGCTGGTCTTCGGAACTGCGCAGACAATCGCCGCTGTTGTCAGTTTTCAGACTTGGCAGATCGTCATCCGTTATGGCGTACATCACGTCTCCGCCGGCAATGAAGGAGCGCTGGCCAGACTGGCGGGTTTCTGTATCGGCCTCGACATTACCGAAGCCATCGCAGGCTGTCTGATCGCATGGGGCGGTGTGACGCTGCTTGCCCCTCTGCTGGGTTGGTCAAGCGGATTATCTCATGCGGCGCTGGCCTTCTGTTTCGTCCTGCTGTTGTCTGTGCGCTCTACGGCCGTTGGCCTTCTGCGTCTGCATGATCGTTTTGGTGTGGGAGCAATGGCGGATGCGGTAACACCTGTGGTGCGCTTCATAGGGGCACTGGTGGTGGTGGCTCGTGGAGCCACGGTGACGGGCTTTCTTCTGGCCTGGGCGGTGGCGGATATCGTGACGGCGCTGGCTTACTGGATCTGTGTCGTACGGGTTGCTCCCCGGTCCCTGGCTCTTGCTGATCTGCGTCAAGGCTGGCGTGCACCTGCTGAAAACCCTGGTATCTGGCGATTTACATGGATGGTGAATCTGGGTTCGGTCATGGGTACGGGGTGTAATAATCTGGTTGTGCTGGTGGTCGGCATAGCAACGGGTGCAGTCGATGCGGGCCAATATCGGCTGGCCTATCAGCTCAGTCAGGCCCTGGCCCGGGTATCCGAGATGTTTTCCCGCGCTGTTCTGCCAGAACTCGCGCGCGCGCATGCCGGTCAGGACCGGGATAATGTGCGAATGCTGCTGCACCGGACGACGCGGCTGGCCTTGGGGGCAGGCGTTACGATTGCGCTTGTGCTCGGAACGCTGGGCAGGCCGGTTCTGCGTTTGGTGGCCGGGCAGAGTTATCTGGACGCCTACCCTATGCTGCTAGTGCTGGGTATCGCCGCGTCTCTGGATCTGATTGGTGTGAGCTTTGAGCCGGCGCTGATCGCGACGGGGCATGCGGGTCGTGCATTTCAGGTTCGGGTGGTCAGAACGCTTGCGTTGATGGCAGGGCTGGGATTGCTGATGCCGGATCTGGGGGCTATGGGGGCTGCATTGGGCATGCTTGTGTCTTCGGCTTTAGGGCTGGCGCTGTCTGCCTTTACGGTGTGGTGGTCTGTAGCGCGGCGCGAGCAGATATCTTCGTCCTCAGCGGCGCCGGGGCCAAGGTCTGGACCATAGCACTAAGCTTCTGGCCTTCCTGTTAAAAAGAGTCCTCGCAGCAAAGAGGCATTGGCGGACCGGGGCGCAAAATCGTAGAGAGGGAGCATGACGACTCCTTCTTCTCCGCAGGGCCAGCAGCCCGGCAACAAACCTCTGTCTTCCAGACGCACGGAACACGTCATGGAGCGTGCGTTTTTCGCGACGCGCTGGATTGCGGCACCGTTGTATTTCGGTCTGACGATCGGCTTGCTTCTGGTGGCGTTCAAGTTCTTCCAGCAACTCATTGGGCTGGTCCTGAAAGCCACAGGCCTGGATTTTGATGACGTGTTTGTTGGGGTGCTGGATCTGATCGATCTGGTCCTGCTGGCCAATCTGCTGCTGATCGTCATGTTCTCAGGGTACGAAAACTTCGTCTCCCGTCTCGATATCCGCCAGCATGAGGACTACCCGTCCTGGATCGGGCATGTGACGTTCGGGGACATCAAGATCAAGCTCATGGCGTCCATCGTTGCCATGTCTGCCATCCATGTTCTGGCTGATTTCATTCGTGTGGATGAGACATCCACGCGTGCTCTGGAATGGAGCGTCGGGATTCATCTGGCCTTTGTTGTTTCCGGTGTTCTGATGGCCGTCATGGATCGCATCATGGAAGGCTCGCCGGATACGCATCACGCTGACCCGCAGCCAGAAACCGCCCAGAATAAAGAAAAGCACGACGCATGATCCGCCTGACAGAACTGCGCCTGCCGCTGGAGCACCCGGAAGGTGCGCTCCGGGAGGCAGTCCTGACGCGTCTGAACATTCCGTCTGACGCTCTTAAAGATTTCAAGATCGCCCGCCGCGGCTATGACGCCCGCAAGCGCGGCCATATCGTTCTGGTGTACAGCATCGATTGTGACGTTGCGGATGAAGCGGCTGTTCTGACGGCTCATGAGGGCGATCAGCATGTCCGTCCCACGCCGGACACGACCTATCATCTTCCCAAAGCGACCCTGCCAGAAGGGACGCCGCGCCCTGTCGTCGTTGGGGCTGGACCATGCGGAATCATGGCGGCCCTGACACTGGCGCAAGCCGGCCTCAAGCCAATCATCATCGAGCGCGGAAAGGATGTCCGTTCCCGGACGGTGGACACGTTTGCCCTGTGGCGCAAATCGGTTCTGACGCCCGAAAGCAACGTGCAGTTCGGTGAAGGTGGGGCAGGAACGTTCTCGGACGGCAAGCTCTATTCCGGTGTGTCCGATCCACGGAATCTTGGACGTCGCGTTATCGAGGAGTTCGTTCGGGCCGGTGCGCCGGAAGAAATCCTCTACGTGTCCAAGCCCCATATCGGCACGTTCCGTCTCGTCTCGATGGTCATGTTCATTCGTGAAGAAATCGAGCGTCTGGGCGGGGAGTACCGCTTCGAAACCCGTGTTGAGGGTTTTGACATGGAAGGCGAGGGCACGGAGCGTCGTCTGCGCGGGCTTCACCTTTCAACGGGAGAAATTCTCTCAGCCGAGCGCGTCATTCTCGCGGTTGGACACTCAGCACGCGATACGTTCGAAATGCTGCGCCAGGTTGATGTTGCAATGGATGCGAAGCCGTTCTCGATCGGTGTGAGGATTGAGCATCCACAGTCCGTCATTGATACCGCCCGTTTTGGTTCCGATGCGGGGAATGAGATCCTTGGTGCCGCGGATTACAAGCTGGTGCATCACGCCTCCAACGGGCGTTCGGTTTATTCGTTCTGCATGTGTCCCGGTGGGCAGGTTGTTGCGGCAACGTCTGAAACTGGACAGGTCGTGACCAATGGCATGAGCCAGTATTCCCGCGCTGAGCGGAATGCGAACAGCGGCATTGTCGTGGAAGTCACGCCTGAAAAGGACTTCCCGGATGATGTTCTGGGCGGCGTCGCATTTCAGCGGAAATGGGAAAAGGCAGCGTTTGTGGCAGGTGGCAGCGATTATCGCGCTCCTGCTCAGCGGGTTGGTGACTTTCTGGCGGGACGACCCTCCACCACGCTGGGCGATGTGGTGCCGTCCTATCAGCCGGGCGTGACCCCAACCGATCTGACGCTGTGTCTGCCAGATTTCGTCTGCGAAGCCATCCGTGAGGCTCTGCCGCGTTTCGAGCGCAAGCTGAAGGGCTTCTCGATGGAAGATGCGGTCATGACAGGTGTTGAAACCCGCACGTCGTCTCCCATCCGTCTTCAGCGAGACAGGGACGGACAAAGCCCGACCCTGCGGGGTCTGTTCCCGGCCGGCGAGGGCGCGGGTTATGCTGGCGGTATACTATCCGCCGGAATTGATGGCATCCGCACAGCGGAGTGGCTTGCAGCGTCTCTTTAAGACGCTGCTTCCTCGTCACCTTCCATGGTCTCGCCCGGCAGATGCTTCGGTTGAAGCAGGGCGATACCCGCCGTTACGGCACTTGATCCCACCACAAATGCTTCAGCCGTCAGAGGTAGGGTAACGGGCGTCCGTCCGATGCCCGGAATAATCCATCCAGCGATACCCTGCCCGATGGAGCCAAGAGCATAACCCAGGCCCATCCCGAAGCTGCGTGTTTCGGACGGGAAGCACTTGGCCAGATAATGGGGAACAAGTGCGAAAATCCCGGAAGCAGCAGCACCCATGATGAAAGCAGCCGTCAGCAGCATATTCCATGACGGAGCACTCAGGAACGGCCAGATTGTCAGTACAACAATGGCGATCGCACCAAGCATGACCTTCAAATCACCGAAGCGCTCAGCCAACCATCCACAAAGGATTTTCCCGCTGAAAGATCCGATGCAGTAAAGTGTGATCGGGATGAAAACGTCCTGCGGTGTCAGATGATGCGACCCGCGAAGGATGGTGGGATAAAATGTATAAATGGCCGCTTTCTGGAACTCCAGAAAGCCCATGAAGGCAATGGCCTGAATGGCCGCGCCATCCAGACGGAACCGAACCTTTGGTACAGGCTGCGTTGGTGTTCGGGCCTGCCCCGCTGCCCGCTCCGCACGATTGCGAAGCCAGACCGGACTTTCTTTCACGCCGAGCCGAATGAAGATCGCCAGAAGGGCCGGGGCCAATCCGATGAAAAACAGCATCCGCCAGCCATAATGCGGCAGGATCAACGCCTGTGCTCCGGCAGCAGCAAAATAACCGACTTCATAGCCGGACATCATGAGCGCGGACGCCATGGGTCGCGTCCATGCTGGAACGCTTTCCATCAGAAGGGCTGCGGAGGCTGTCCATTCGCCACCAAAGCCGATCCCAAACAGGAATTGCACAATGCCAAGCATTAGCAATCCATGAGACAGGCCCGTCATGGCGGAAAATACACCAAACCAGACGACACCCAGCATGAACGCCAGACGGCGCCCGTAGCGATCCGCCAGCCAGCCCCAGCTTGTATTGCCAATCGCACGGCCAATGGATTGGGCCGTCAGAATCATGCCCAGAGCGCTGATGGTGCATCCGAATTCATGGGCGATGTCTGGCAGTGTGAACATCAGCGATGTCTGATCGAAGGCGTCCAGAAACCATCCCAGAAAAGAGGCGAACGTGACTTGCCAATAGGGGAGGAGGGCCTTGAGAGAACTGCGGGAAGACGTGTTCGGGGCGGAGCGGGAAGAGGCGTCCGTCATCAACAATGTCCTGACAGGCAGATTGAACCTGCACGCTTAATGGAAGTGGCACGGAAAATCCGCAGGGATAAATCGGTAGCAGATTCGTCCTGATTGCGCGAACGAAGAATGAGCCCCTACAGTTCCAGCAGGATTCACTGAAATCACACGGCAAAGTGAGGAGAAAACGCAGGCTGTTAAGGGAAAATTAGGGGTCTGGCGTCATTTTCCTGTCTGGATAGAACAGGAGATGTCCGAATTGGATGACATGGGACAGGAGGTCAGTTACGGGACGGCAGCGCCTCGTGCTCTGGAGGGGGCAAAAGAAACCGGAAGGACCAGACTGCAAAGCGGTAGCCCTGTAGGGGCTGTCCCTCCGCCAAGTGCAGGAATGTTTGCTACGACCTTGCGCAGTCGCCGGGCCCGTCAAAAAAGTGCGCTGCCTCCGTTAAGGTGGCTTCCCAGACTTGCCAGTGCGCGTGGGGGGATGGAAAAATTGATTGGCGCACAGGTGGACATGAGCCAGTTATGGCTGGCTATTCCCCGAAGGACAGTGCGTCGCAGTCGTCGAAAGTCACTGGATCAGCAGCAGCGGGAGTTCGACCTTGAACTCCTTCAGACCGCTTGTGCCCAGGCAGCGACATGGCCCGACGACATGCGACTGATGGTCTCTCTTGAAGACGATCAGGCGCCGGATGTTGCTTTCAACAAGCGGTTGAATGACGTTCTGGACCAGACCGGTTTCCCTGTTTCCCGTCTGGATCTGGTTTTTCAGGAAAGCGGTATTGCCCAGAGCGAGCGAGAAGTATGCTGTACGCTTGCGTCACTTCGGGACCGAGGGGTGCAGATCTTTACCAATGGCTTCGGGATTGCCCCTTCCAGCCTGACACTCCTGCGAGACCGGGCCATCAGTGGCCTTTTGGATGGGGTGCAGTTCGATACGTCTGTTCTGTCAGCGTCCACGCTCTCATGGTCTCTGAAGGGAGATGTACCGGAACTGGACGAGGGAGCTGTGGCATTCTTCCGGGCTGCGCTTGACGCAGTGAGAACCCTTGACCTGCATGTTCGCGCTACAGGCGTCGATACACCAGCACAACTGGATTTCGTGCAGAAAAACGGTTGTGTAGAGGCCTCTGGCCTGGCTCTTCTACCCGCAGAAACGACGGCGCAGATTGCAGAGCGTTTTGCAGGAACAGAAGGGCGTACACGCCGCCGCCGGATGAGTCGGACGGCAGAGGGGTTATGACGGACAGTGTCAGCAGGATGTCTCACCCTGCTGACACGACATGCACTTGCGTCAGATTTTACACTGATACTGAAACAGACGTTCAGGATCGACTCGGAGGAGATTGCCCAGCATGGGCAGGACCTCCGTCAGGGCATCCTCAATGGCTTCAAGCGACTGTCCGGTCTGGTCAGCAATGTACTTCAGGTGCTTCTCGCCCATCAGGACTTCAACTTCCTGCGGTGTGAGGGGATTGGCTTCAGTGTTGTGGATTTCACTGACGCGCGTTGCAAGATGACAGTCATCACGCATCAAGCGGATGGTGACTTCCGTTAGGCCTGACCTGTCCATACTGGCATTGCTGAGCCAGTCGCCGAAGCGAACGAACAGGGAGGTTTCTTTTTCGCCTTTGGTTTTAACGGTGGTGGTCATGACCTGTACTCCTCAACAAGGGAGGGACTGGCCGCATCCGGAGGGACTTGGCCCTGCACTGACAACGCATGAAGTCTGGTTCAGTCTCACAGGGCGGAAACACCTTCGCGTGATGTTTCCTCCCTTTTTGCGTCAGTCCAGAGGGCCGCTTTCGACCAGAACAATTTCAGCATCTTCTTTGGCCGTAATAACAATGCGTTCCACGTCGGTCAGGGCTGCGCCATCCCGTGTTGCGACACTCTGACCGTCAATCTCCAGACTGCCGGTTGCGGGTACGAGATAGGAGAAATTCTCCCGTCGCGTCTCGAACGTCACTGTCTCGCCTGCTTTCAGAGTAGCACCAAGGACGCGGGCTTCGGCCCGGATCGGTAGCGCATCGTCATATTCGAAACCGGATGCGAGCGTGACGAACCGTCCGTTACGCGCGTCTTTCGGGAAGGGTCTTGTTCCCCAGCCTGGCGTTCCTCCTGGTTCATTGGGAATGATCCAGATCTGGAACAGCGTGGTGTCCTCGGTTTCCTTGTTGAACTCCGCATGGGTGATCCCGCTGCCTGCGGACATGACCTGAACATCGCCAGCTTCTGTGCGCCCTTTGTTTCCCAGGCTGTCTTCGTGGGAAATAGCGCCCGTGCGGACATAGGTGATGATTTCCATGTCCTTGTGAGGATGGGCACCAAAGCCGGTGCCACCCTCGATCCGGTCGTCGTTCCACACACGCAGGCGCCCCCAGTGCATGCGGTGACGATCCATGTAGCCAGCGAATGAGAAGTGGTGCCGGGCATCCAGCCAGCCATGGTTGGCATGTCCAAGCGAAGAAAAAGGTCTGATGTCGAGCATGATGTGCTCCTGTTGGTTTATTCTGACTTCCAACATGGGGCTCGGACAAGGTAAAGAAAATGGAACTGATGGAAATGTAAAGTTTCCAGAAACGTCATAAAAAGGCTTCTGATGCTGCCTGATCTTGAAGGCTGGGCTGTTTTTGCGCGAGTTGCGGAAAGCGGTTCGTTTGCGTCCGCCGCACGATCACTGGGACTATCGGCCCCAACAGTCTCCAAAGTCATTGCCCGGCTGGAGCATCGTCTGAAAACAACGCTCTTTCAACGGAGCGCACGCCATCTCTCCCTGACGGCAGCAGGTGTCGCCTGTCTGGAGCGGGCAAGGCGAATGCTTTCGGATGGGGAGTGGCTGGAGGCCGAACTGCGGGAAGGATCAGTCAGCCCGCGTGGAACAATCCGGCTGGCAGTTCCAATGGGGTTCGGGCTGGATATTCTGGGGCCGGTTCTGCCTGCCTTTCTGGAAAAATATCCGGATATTTCGATGGAAATTGATCTGGATGACCGGACCGTAGATCTGCTCGGCGGACGGTTTGAAGCAGCAGTTCGAATTACGCCGGGTGAATTGCCGCCCGCGTCCAGCGGTGGGGCGCATCTCCTGTGTCGATCCATGGTGAGGTTCGTGTGTTCACTCGACCTGAAAGCGAGTCTTGGCCCTCTGGAGACTCCGGAAGATCTCTCTGGCAAATCTGGTCTGCTGTACGCGAATACCGACCTGCCGGATCTGTTGAGACTGACTCATCATGATGGGAAACAGGCATCCGTTCGACTGCGCGGCAGAATGACTGTCAATAATGGTGATATGCTGCTTCCGGCACTGAGAAACGGCACAGGACTGGCGCTTTTGCCAGATTTCATGTTGCGGAAAGACCTTGAGGCAGGTCGGCTGGTCGAGGTTTTGCCAGGATGGCAGGGGAATATCCTGTCGGTCTGGTTCATGGTCGTTGGGTGTGGTGCGACACGCCTGCAGATGCCAGCCAGACTGCGTGTTCTGCTGGCCTATCTGGAGCGGGCACTTGGCGGAAAGATGTCACAGGATTACAGTGCCGCGCAGGAGAAAACGCGATGAATTATGATGCGATGTTCCAGTCCGCTTTGGACGGTCTGCGTGCTGATGGCAGCTACCGTTACTTTGCGGAACTCGAGCGCCGGTCCGGCAATTTTCCGAAAGCCTACCATCATGGGCTCGGTCGTGACGTCACAGTGTGGTGTTCCAACGATTATCTCGGCATGGGACAGCACCCGGAAGTTCTCAAAGCGATGCATGATGCCCTTGATGAGACGGGCGCAGGCGCAGGCGGAACGCGCAACATTTCCGGCACAAACCACTATCATGTGGAACTGGAAAAAGAGCTGGCGTCCCTGCACGGCAAGGAAAGTGCGCTGCTCTTCAACTCGGGCTACCTCTCCAACTGGGTTACGCTGGGAACGATTGCAGGGCGTTTGCGGAACTGTGTGGTTCTGTCGGACGAACTGAATCACGCCTCCATGATTGAAGGCATCCGCCATTCCCGTGCTGAAAAGCAGATTTTTCGTCACAACGATGTTGAAGATCTGGAGCGTCGTCTGAAGGAGCTCCCGGCGGATGTTCCGAAGATCATCGCGTTCGAGTCCGTCTATTCCATGGATGGCGACATTGCTCCGATCGAGGCCTTCTGTGATCTGGCCGATAAGTATGGCGCCATGACCTATCTCGATGAGGTCCATGCCGTGGGCATGTATGGCGATCACGGTGCGGGCGTGGCTGAAAAGCTGGGCCTGTCCCATCGTCTGACGGTCATCGAAGGGACGCTTGGCAAGGGGTATGGCGTTGTGGGTGGCTATATTGCTGCCTCCGCGCCACTCTGCGATTTTGTGCGTTCCTTCGGCTCAGGCTTCATTTTCTCCACGGCTCTGCCGCCAATGATTGCGGCTGGTGCGCTGGCGAGTGTGCGGTATCTCAAGCGCAGCAGTGCCGAGCGTGAGGGGCAGCAGCGCGCCGTGGCCTATCTGCGTGCGGCGCTCGACAAGGCTGGCATCCCGCATGTTGGTAATCCGAGCCATATCGTGCCGATTATGGTGGGCGAGGCCGAACTTTGTCGTGACCTGTCAGACGAGTTGCTGAACCGGTTTGGTCACTACATCCAGCCGATCAACTTCCCGACCGTACCGCGCGGAACGGAGCGTCTGCGTCTGACGCCGACGCCGCTTCATACCAATGAAGCGATTGATGAGCTGGTTGAAGCCGTCTCCACGCTGTGGCGTGAGCGTCAGCTTAAACGCTCTGTCGCTGCGTAAGCGGGCGATTCAACCTAAAAGAAAAAAGGCAGCCACATCGGGCTGCCTTTTTTTTTGTGCATGGGGTCAGGCCTGAACGTAAACCCAGGCTGTCCGGCCAGAGCGCAATGTGACTTCGACCCGTTTGTAGTCTGACACTTCATAGGCATCCGCGGCCCGCAGTTCTGCTTCCGTAATGCGGAAGACTTTCCCCGCAACCTCATCCGATGGGTTCTTGCTGGGAATCACCACAGGGTGGAAGCGCTTTCTACTTGCACGCAGGACGTCAGGGTCCGTGATTTCCACCATGGCAGTCGTGTGGCCAGTCATGGCGTCCTCTTCTCCGTCCAATAAGCGGCCGAATGAAGAAAGCTGGACATCTTCCTGCTGGAGTGTGCCGTAAGAGAACAGGAGGACTGAGGCGGGTTCGGTCATGAGAAAGTTTCCAGTCATCAGGGATCAGATGCGTTTGTAGCCCTGCCAGAGGGCCGTGACGGGCTGGCCGTCTACCTGTGGGGTCAGGGTGATGTAGAGACCATCGATCTGTTCCAGAGGAAGGCAGTCATCGACTTCCATGAAATTGTCCCGATGCTGATGGTCGTATCCAACCAGAAGACAGGTATTGGCTTTGGCCTTTGCTTCCGCTTCGGAACTGGCAACCAGAAAGGTGAAGGCGTGTTCTTCCTTCAGTTCACCCGGCGCATAACCGCCCATATTGATGAAATAGAGGGTTTTGTCTGAGGTGGGCTTGGTTGCGCTGAGTGTTACGGCATAGCCGTCCGCCCAGGACACTTCACCATAAGCGTCGACATGCAGGGAGTTCCGGATGCCGAACCAGCGTTCACCAAGGGATGGGTATGCATCTTCCAGTTTTTCAGCGATGGCGAACTGAACGTCATGGACTTCGATATTCGCACCGGGGGCGCTTCCGCCCAGATAGAACACATACAGCTTCAAAAGAGCATCTCCTTGGTTCCAAAACGTCATATCAGCTTTGTGCCGTAGAGATGAAGTCAGTCGGTCAGAGCTTTGAAAAGGATCTTTCCCATGGTGTCCGTGCTTAGAGTTGCCGCCCTTCTTGCTATCCTCGTTCCTTTGGGAACTGCGTCTGCGCGGGAGTATCAGACGCAGGACAGTTGTGATGGCTTTCCGAAGGTCTTTCTGAAGACGCGGCCCGGTCTTTGTGTGGGGCTGGTGGCCAGTCATCTGGGGTTTGCGCGCGGGGTGGCAGCTATCGGCCATGATGTGTTCGTTCTGGATATGGGCGGTTGGCGAAAAGGCCAAGGCAGGTTGCTGCGACTAAAGCAGGACGGCCATGCCCCTCCGGAGGTTCTGCTGTCAGGGCTCGATGAGCCTAGCGCGTTGGTCTCTGGGACGGATGGTGCCCTCTATATGGGCATTGCAGGAAAGGTTGTTCGTGTGGACCTGTCCGGGGCGAAGCCCCAAATGCGGAATGTTGTCACAGGCCTCCCTGAAACGGGGAGGCATCCTCTGACAGCGCTGGCCTTTGCGCCAGACGGGCAGCTTTACATCAATATCGGATCGGCAACCGATCATTGTGAAACGCCGGACGGCGATGCGCCTGACGCGCAGAAAGCCTGCCCTGAAACAGCACAAAATCCGCCGCGTGCAAGTATTATGAGCGTTCGTCCGGGACCAAATCCAGTCGTCTGGAAAGACACAAAACTGGTCGCGACGGGTCTACGCAATAGCATGGGCCTGGCAGTGCTGCCGAATGGAACGCTGGTTGCGGCTGTTAACGCACGGGACGCCATCAACAAAGCCGATCCTACCTTGTCTGATACGGCATTGCCTCACGACACCTATGACGTGATCCGTCCGGGGGCGAATTATGGCTGGCCCTATTGCTTTGATGACAATCAGCCCAGCCCGGAATACCCGCATTATGCCTGTGCAGGCATGGAAAAGCCTGCCTTGCTGCTTCCGGCTCATGCCGCTCCACTTGGGTTGCTGGCTTATCAGGGCGACGCGCTTTCAGACCTGCAAGGGCAACTTGTGCTGCCATATCATGGGTATCGGAAGACCGGTCATCGGATCATGACCCTGAAAATCAGCCCAAGTGGGGAGCCTGTAGGTGTGCCCGAACCGCTGGTCTGGGGCTGGGAGGGACGTACGTCACTCTCCCCTGTGGAGGCTCCCGTATCCGTAGCGGAAATGGCAGATGGCAGTCTGCTGGTGTCTGAAGATCACAACGGCACACTTCTGCGGATCGCGAAAAGTGATCCTCACGGGGAAACGCATTGACAGCATGACACCAATGCGATGAGTGTTGCCCTCACCAGGGGGAGCTTCGCCACAAGAAGCTGAGAGGTCACTGAAGGACTGAGAAGTCTGCGGTGTGACGACCCTGCCGGGCGCATCCTGCGTTCGGGAAACCTGATCCGGTTAGAACCGGCGGAGGGAATGGTGATGACACACAGCACAACCGGCGCTGCCGGTACGCCATGCTGTTGCCCCCGCTGCGAAAAAGGGGGCGACCATGGGTGATATTCCAAATAATCTGAACAAAGGGCCGGCTGTCGGCCACGTGACGACAGGTCCGATCCAGGGCTCGTGTAAGAAGTGGTCCGAGGCGCCGGGGCGTCCGGACATTCTGGTGCCATATCGCGAGATCGCGCTGCATCCGTCTGCGAATGAAGAACCTGTACGCGTCTATGATACATCGGGCCCATATACGGATACGTCCGTCAGCATCGATGTGGAGAAGGGTCTTTCGACGCCGCGTGCGGCATGGCTGGCAAAGCGTGGCTTCCAAAACGTCGAGGCTCGGGCCGTCAAGCCGGAAGATAATGGCTTTGCCAGCGAGACCCAAGCTGTTCCAGCGTGTCCGGCGCCTCATGACGTCTATTCCGGCGATGGTGCTCAGTACGTCACACAGTATGAATACGCACGGGCCGGGATCGTCACAGAAGAGATGATCTACATTGCCCACCGCGAAAACGTCTGCCGTGCCGAAATGGTGGCCGGGGCTGAAGAGCGCCGGGCGGATGGCGAGGATTTCGGTGCGGAAATCCCGGCGTTCATCACGCCGGAATTTGTACGGGAAGAAGTCGCACGCGGACGGGCCGTGATTCCGGCGAACATCAATCACCCGGAACTTGAACCAGTCATTATTGGCCGAAATTTCCTTGTGAAAGTGAATGCCAATATCGGAAATTCGGCGGTGACGTCCTCTGCTGCGGAGGAAGTCGAGAAGCTGGTCTGGTCCATCCGCTGGGGTGCGGACACGGTGATGGATCTGTCCACGGGGCGGAATATTCATAACATCCGTGACTGGATCATGCGGAACTCCCCGGTCCCGATCGGGACGGTACCGCTTTATCAGGCGCTGGAGAAGGTGAATGGCGTTCCCGAGAAGCTGACCTGGGAAATCTTCCGGGATACGCTGATCGAGCAGGCTGAACAGGGCGTCGATTACTTCACGATCCATGCCGGTGTCCGCCTTCAGCATATTCCGCTAACAGCAAAGCGTACGACGGGCATTGTCTCGCGTGGTGGCTCCATCATGGCGTCCTGGTGTCTGGCCCATCATCGTGAGAGCTTCCTGTACGAGCACTTCGAAGACATCTGCGACATCATGCGCCGCTATGACATCACCTTCTCATTGGGGGATGGTCTGCGTCCGGGATCAATCGCCGACGCCAATGATGCTGCACAGTTTGCCGAGCTGGAAACGCTGGGTGAACTGACGAAGATCGCTTGGAACAAAGGCTGTCAGGTCATGATCGAAGGGCCAGGTCATGTGCCGATGCACAAGATCAAGGTCAATATGACCAAGCAGCTTCGGGAATGTGGGGAAGCGCCGTTCTATACGCTTGGCCCGCTAACGACCGATATTGCGCCGGGCTACGATCACATCACGTCCGGTATTGGTGCGGCGATGATCGGCTGGTTCGGCACAGCGATGCTCTGTTACGTCACACCAAAGGAGCATCTGGGCCTCCCAGACCGTTCTGATGTCAAAACGGGCGTGATTACGTACCGTATTGCGGCGCACGCTGCCGATCTGGCGAAAGGGCATCCCGCAGCACAGTTGCGGGACGATGCGTTGTCACGGGCACGGTTCGAGTTCCGGTGGGAAGACCAGTTTAATCTGGCGCTTGATCCGGACACGGCACGGAGTTTCCATGATGAGACCTTACCCAAGGAAGCGCATAAGACCGCACATTTCTGTTCCATGTGCGGTCCGAAGTTCTGCTCCATGAAGATCAGTCATGATATTCGCCGCGAAGCGGAACGTCAGGACGGCATGGCGCAGATGAGCGAAGTGTTTCAGGAGCATGGCGCCAAGCTTTATGTTCCCGAAAAGGAAGTAGAAACGGTCTCGGAATAACCCGATAGCCGAAATGATTTGGGGGATGGCCTTGCGTCTGCGGGCCATCCCCCTCATCATGTTGCGATGCCGTTCAAGGAAGACCTCGTCCCGTTCCGAAAGACCCGCAAGGTCACGAAACTTGCAAACCGGCTCGGAACTTCAACGGCCAACTGCGTCATGCATGTCATGATCAACGATCGTCACGGTTTTGTTCGTGAAAGCGCATCCTTCCTTCTCGTGTTGGAAAAGATCTGGAAGGCGCGGGGCCTGAACAGTGAGCAGGTCTGGGCAGAAATCGGAGAAAGAATCCGCCTTGCAGATGAACTTCGTGCTAAAGGCATCCGTCCGCGCAAAGGCGGTCAGTACCGTTCTACCAAACTGCCCTGATAAACTGTTTTGAGTGATGCCTGCGTTCCCAGACCTGTCTCATGTTTCTCCAGATGATCTGAGCCGGCTGGACATCGGTGTTCTGGTTATCATCGGCCTGTCGGCTCTCTGGGGGCTAACGCGTGGTTTCACCACGGAACTCTCAGGGCTGGTGGCATGGGCGTCTGCTGTTGTTCTGACCTATCGTTTCCATGCTGCTCTGGTACCATGGATTTCCCCCTACCTGCATGAAAGCTGGCTGGCCGAAAGCGTAAGCGCGGCTGTTCTGTTTATTGTCATTCTTCTCCTGCTGACGACAGTGGCAGGTCGGGTAGGTGCTGCGGTGAGGGGCACTCTTTTTGGGGGCGTAGACCGCATACTGGGCGCTATTTTCGGCATTCTGCGCGGATATGTGATGCTGATTGCACTTTATCTACTGGCAGGGTCTTTTTTTGGCTCATGGACCTCTTACCTGATGCAGGGAAGCGTTTCCGGGCCTTATATTGTGGCCGGAGCCGCACGGCTGGCAGGTTATCTGCCACATTCCTTGCAACCACATCTTGCATCTCCGCCCGCAAGCGGCCATGACGCGTCGTTGTGAACCCAGTCCGGAAAGGCCGAACTGCATGACTGCCTCCGATACTCTTAACCGTCCTTACGAGGAATGTGGCGTTTTCGGCGTCTGGGGCGTTCCTGATGCGTCTGCCCTAACGGCTCTCGGCCTCCATGCTCTTCAGCACCGTGGGCAGGAAGCTGCCGGTATCGTCAGTTTCGATGGCGAACGGTTTCATCAGCATAAAGGCCTTGGTCTTGTTGGGGATGTGTTTGGTGACAGCCGTGTTATGGCGACCCTTCCGGGTAGCGTCGCTATCGGGCACAACCGCTATGCGACAACAGGCGGAACGCATGTGCGGAACGTGCAGCCGCTCTATGCGGACTATGAATTCGGCGGTCTGGCAGTTGCCCATAACGGCAACCTGACCAATTCCGCTACGCTGAAGCAGGCACTGGTCAAGCGGGGTTGTATCTTCCATTCCCTGACGGATACGGAAGTCTTCATCCATCTGATCGCCATTTCCCTCTATTCCACCGTGCTCGATCGCTTCATCGATGCCGTCAAGCAGGTGAAGGGGGCTTACTCCCTCATCACGCTGACGCCGGATGATGGCCTGATTGGTATGCGTGACCCGTTGGGTGTGCGTCCGCTGGTCCTGGGGCGTATTCCTGGTCATGAGGGCGGGAATGGCGGCTGGGTTCTGTCCAGTGAGACCTGTGCCCTCGATATTATTGGAGCAGATTACGTCCGCGACATCGAGCCGGGTGAAATCGTGGTCATCAATTCTGATGGGCTGCGGTCCCTAAGGCCTTTCGGGGATCAGGGTGGGCGCTTCTGCGTCTTCGAATACATCTACTTTGCTCGTCCGGATTCCGTGCTTGAGGGACAGCCTGTTTACGAGGCGCGTAAGCGCATCGGGGCAGAGCTAGCGCGTGAGACTGCGGTTGAAGCAGATGTTGTGGTTCCGGTGCCGGACTCCGGGGTGCCTTCCGCGATTGGATATGCGGCTGAGAGCGGTATTCCATTCGAACTGGGCATTATCCGCAATCATTATGTAGGTCGAACCTTCATCGAGCCGACGGATCAGATCCGTAATCTCGGGGTGAAGATGAAGCACTCCGCCAATCGCCCTGTTCTGGCTGGTCGTCGCGTTATTCTGGTGGATGATTCGATCGTTCGTGGCACCACGTCCCGCAAGATCGTGGATATGGTCCGTGCGGCAGGGGCGACCGAAGTGCATATGCGCATTACGTCCCCGCCGACACGTCATGCCTGCTTCTACGGGATTGATACACCGGAAGAGAGCAAGCTGATGGCGGCAACTCACACAATGGAAGAAATGGCGGCCGCCATCGGTGTCGACAGCCTCGCTTTCATCAGTTTTGACGGGTTGTACCGTGCGTTGGGGCATGAAAGCCGTGCTGAAGGGGCAGGGCGTTATTGCGATGCCTGCTTTACAGGCGATTACCCCATTCAGTTGGTGGACAAGGAAGGCAATCTGGTCTCCTGACCAAGCCTGCCTCCGGGTACATTAAAAAAAGCGTCTACCTGTTATGGGGCGACGCTTTTTTTGTTTCCACTGCAAAGGGCGGTGACGTGATTGTATCGTTCGCTCTCAGAACAACGGCATCTCGGCCAGTCCCCTTCGCAGCGTAGAGTGCGGCATCTGCTTTCTGCCAGACATCTGACCAAAGCGTTTTTGACGAATATCGAATATCTGCGCCAATACTCAGCGTGGCTTCAATACCCCTCTCTCCAATGTTTTTGACATCCTGTGTGAAAGTTTTCTTCAGGTGGTGAGCAAGCTCCAAGGCATGGGAGATGCTGGTGAAGGGAAAGAGAGCAGCGAACTCCTCTCCGCCAATACGGAAAAACTTGGCCTCCTGGGGTAAAACCTTCTGACTGGCCCTGACGGCTGCAATAATGACCTGATCCCCTGCCGCATGGCCATGGTGGTCGTTAATGGCTTTGAAATGGTCAATGTCCATGAGAAACAGCACACAGGGATGAGAAGAGTCTGTGTTCTGCTCCATCCACACGTCCATGGCCCGGCGGTTGCCTGCGTGTGTCAGTGGGTCCTGAAGTGTCAGAAGATGGTGCTCTGCGGCTAATCGTTCCCTGGGAATGGCAATCATTGCCAGAGCGATGACAATACCCTCAATGATGACCAGAAAATTATACAGGATAATGGCCCAGACCGTTGAAGGCTGGCTACCGAGGGGCTCGGGAAGAAAAGGTGTTGAAAGGGTAAGTGCGCCGTAAACGAGCGTGTAAAAGGCAATGATTCTGCATAAGAGCCGTTCGGCTGATGTCTGCTTTTCCGTAGAGCAAAGAAGATCCCGGGCTGCCTGAAAATGAAACCCTGTGATGAAAAGCATGCGGACAATTGAACTGACAACGTGTCGGGTTCCGCTTGATGCAGCGCTGGCGGAAATGGCCAAAGACACGAGACAAACAATCAAGACTGCTTTCAGGCACGTCCGACGACCCAGCATGGTGCGTATGGCCTGCCAGCCGAGACCATACGCTAATGTCATGAAAACTGCGCCAATACGGAGGCCCCACAGGCCGGGGATGAGAAAGGGACTGGTAAAGAAAAATCCTGAAACTGACGCTGCCAGAAAAGGGCTGGAATACCAGAATGCTTTTCTGGTTTTGCCATGGGCCAGTTCAGCCGCAGTGAAATAAAGGCCAAAGATAAGGAAAAGAACCGTGCTGTATGCGAGCAGCGTGGTTGGGTCCGGCCTCATGACAGGAAGAGCGCAATTCCATTAATCCGCATCGTTGATCTTCCTGTTCATGGGATGTTGCGTCTCACGAATACAGTTCGTCCGGGGTTTCGCTATGACTCCCGGTTGAATGTGTATCAAGTGGTACGGACATGACAGCTTCCAGGCCCGGATGAAGAAGCGTGTAGGTCAGAGTGCCGGACAGGCTGCTGACAACGGCTTTCATCATACGCGTACCAAAGCCGTTTCCATTCATATCAATGTCGTGACACCCCTGATCGGACACTGTCAGGATCAGCCGATCGCCTGTTTCCGAAAGGGTGATGTGCAGCGGGCCTGCGTCGCCACGATAAGCATATTTGCTGGCGTTAATGACCAGTTCCGTCAGCACAAGGCCAACATTGATCGCGCGATCAGCCGACAGTGTGACAGGAACAAGAAAAATGCGCAGATGCCTTTCCCATGCTGCGCCTAGGGAGGAGCAGAGTTCCTGTATCAGTTCTTCAAGATAGCGGCTTAGATCAACCACACCGACATGATCGCCCCGATACAGACGCCTGTGAACCAAGCCGATGGCGGCAATCCGGTGCTGGGCTTCAGACAGAGCCTGGGTGGTTTCCTCGTTCGTCGAGGTACGGGCCTGTAGCTTCAGAAAGGATGCGACCATCTGAAGCGAATTCTGTACGCGGTGGTTGACCTCGCGGATCAGGAAATCCTTCTGTTGTAAGAGGCTTTCCCGCTCTTGCACCGTTGCGGTCAACGTGGCGTTCAGTTCACGAAGCTGATGGGTCTGGTAATCGGCAATCAGGATCCTGCGCAGACGGCGTGCCGCCTGTTTTTGTTCGGTATTCCAGCGTTGGGACTGGCCACAGACAGTCTGCTGCCATGAGTCAAAGGACTTGCGAGGGTGCAGAATGCCGTCCTGGTCTGGTGTGCCTTTATGAGGATTCCCTGCCCACTCAATGACCTGAACAATTTCCACGCGGCTCCAGATTAACGTCAGGGGAGAGCGGAAAGGCAGAGCAATGGCGATAATGCCAGCCGAAAGAGTTGGCCAGTTTTCTGCCGGAGGATAGTCTTTGCCCAAGGAAGAACTGCAGAAAATCCCTCCATTGCTGCCCAGTCTGAGCCAGTCGCGGATGGCGAGCAGGTCAGCCTTGGCGGGTGTCACTCCACATGCTGTTACATCCTGCGTTCCAATGACCGCAAAGCCATCGCAGGGGAACAGACTTCGAAGCTCGGATGCAAAGTGGCGCAGATTGGTCTCAACGGATGCAGCGGCATCAAAATGTGAGGTGGCAAATTCCGTCGCGTTCCGGAGGCGCAGGCGTTCCTGGTAGGTGACCAGTTCTTCCTTGTTGCGTAACTGCCGGGACATGACGCCAGCCAGTGTGCGGCAGGCGGCCCGAATGTCTTCGGAAAGGATCCGGGGCGTTGCGTTGTGACAGGTGATCATGCCCCACAGCACGCCATCTACAACAAGCGAGATGGAGGCTGACGCTGCCACGCCCATATTGGCCATGTATTGCAGGTGAACGGGCGAAATGCTCCGAAGCTGCACATCGCTCAGATCAATCCCTGAAAGACCGGCTTCAGCAGGTCGGATGACGGCTGCCTCGTAATGGACATTCGGGATGACGCGGATACGGTTGCGCAGATAGAGCGCCCGCGCCTGACGGGGAATATCACTTGCTGGAAAGTGATGGTTCAGTAGCGATGGGAAAATCTCGTTGCGATGCTCCCCGACGACACATCCGGAACCATCTTCCTGAAAACGATAGACCATGACCCGGTCAAAGCCGGTCAGTTTTCTAAAGACCTTGGCGCCCTGGCGGCAGACTTCCGCAACATCCGGACACCGCTCGAAGCGGTCGGCAGTGGCATCAATACGGCCAAAGATTTCCCATGTCAGGAGGCGGGCTTCCTGAATGGGTTCAAGCTCTACCAGAAGTTTTCCATCCGTAGGATGGATCAGAAGACTGAATGTCTCCCCCTGCAGTCCTGAAATCCGGGCATCGCTGAAGGATGCGGGTGTGAAATCCTGAAAGCCTTCAGGCGGCAAACCCAGGAGTTCTGGCAAAGAGCGGCCCAGCCACTCTGCCGACAGACGTCCTTCAAGATCGCCTGCCCCTCCCAGAACAGTCAGGGTACTGGCATCTGCAATCAGGAGAAGTCCATAAGACTGGATGGCGTCCGGACGATGAATCGGTTCACGGTCGCAGGCCGTTAGCAATGCTTCCGAGAGAGGCTGCCCCAACTGAGAAGTTTTTGAAGACGAAGTCAAAGTCTGAACAGTCCTCTCAGCGGTGATGCAACAATCGCCCTGACGGGCAGCCCACCCATGAGGATCGGCAGAAGAAAAGACATGTCACGATCCTGCTTCCAGGCTGAGAAAACTGGAAGGAATATATCGTGAACCTTAGGGTTTTCCCCTGCCGCTTGTCAATTTAACTCAGTGTTGAAGAGCGTCCTGCTGCATCCAGGATGCAACATCCAGAGACAGTGCATGACGGCTTGCCGGGCGCGTGTAGAGCATGTGTCCGCCCTGATAGAGATGCAGGGACACGCGATCTGCACCCACCGTCAGATGATCCTTCATCCAACGGGCCGTTCCGAACGGGCAGGCGAGGTCATAATAACCGTTGGCGACGAACACCCGCAGCCCCGGATCGAGCGCCAGAAGACGGTTCAGAACCGGAATCTGATGAACCGGTGCAGGACCGCCTTCACTCCACTTCCAACTGCTGTTCACCTTGAAGGACAGCAGATCGTAGGTCAGCGGCGTCTGGAACCCAAGATCATTGGCTGCATAACCCGAGAACGCATTACCGTAAGCGCGGCCAAAGCCGAACAGCGTCGGATCGGGGCTCTCGTCCAGCCCATCAGCGGAGGGGTCGGCAATCGTCTGGGTGTAGTCGTAAAGACCATGCAGCTTGCCATCGCGGGACATGACGTCATGCGAGCCGATCGCCGGAACACCATGCTGGCGGGTCACGACGTCTTCCGGCAGACCGGTGCGGCGGGATATTTCCGCGTAGAACGCCTTGCCCTCATCACCACTTGGCAGCTTGCCCGCGACCTTGCTCAGATAAGTACCCATGGCCCATTCGTAAGCCGCATCCGCAGACTGCGGTGTGACATTCGGGCTTTCATGCGCCGCAATAAGGCTGGGGATCATGAGGGCAGCGGACAGCGGGTTTTCGTCTGTATCCAGCAAAGGCATTTCGATCGCTGGAGACAGCATGACCACACCATTCAGCAGAATACCCTGTTCCATCTGAAGGGCATTGGCGACCTGAATGGACCGGATACCGCCATAGCTTTCACCCACCAGATAATGAGGGGAGGCCTGACGGCTGTTCTTGGCGGTCCAGAGCTGGATCGCCTTCGCAAACGTGCTGGCATCCTGCTTCACGCCATAGAACTGGTCGCCAGCCTTCGCCGTGTCGAGCGGGCGGGAATAGCCCGTGCCGACGGCGTCAAAGAACACCATGTCCGTGAACGGAAGCCAGCTATCCGGATTATCGCCCAGCGTCGCATGGGTGCCGTCCGTTGCGTCCTTGGTGGGCATCGTCAGGGCAACCGGTCCCGCAGCGCCCAGATTCAGATAGGCCGTTGCAGCACCAGGGCCACCGTTGAAGAAGTAGGAGACCGGGCGCTTGGCATCCGTCGCACCGTCTTTGGTGTAAGCCACATAGAACATGCGGGCGGTGGGTTTTCCGTCCGGGCCGCGCAGCGTCAGTGTGCCAGCATGGGCTGTGTAGGCGATGCCATTCAGATGGTGTTTCGTCACGGAATCAGTCGGGAGCAGGGCGGCTTCACCGGTAAAGTTATCCGTGGTCTTGGCTGCGTCCGTTTTGGGCGTGGGCGTCTTGGCGGCATCGTCTGCCATGGCAGGCAGGGCGGATACGGGGGAAAGAAGGGACAGGGCGAGCAGCAGCGCACGACGGGACATCATCTGTCTGTCATCTCCGAAAGAAGGATTACAGGATCAGACTGTCGCTACCAGTCCCGTTTCGTTACGGCTACCGATCCTGCATGAAGTTTTCGTCATGCAGGATCAGATCAGCAGGTCAGGAGCGGGTTGGTTTGATGTTGGGAGATAGCATCAGGCGCGGATCAGCAACACGATCATAGTCTTCCGCCGTCATGAACCCGAGTTCCAGTGCGGCGTCCTTCGGACTGAGATCCTTCTCCATCGCATGATGCGCCACCTGCGCGGCTTTGTCATAACCGATGGCGGGGGACAGGGCTGTCACCAGAACAAGGGATTGATCCAGGGCCTGCTTGATGCGGGCTTCATTGGCTCGGGTGCCCTCCACAAGATGCTGACGGAAGTTCTCGGAGCCATCATGGAGAAGTGTAATGCCCTGCATGATGTTGTGGATCATCAATGGCTTGTACACATTCATGTCGATCATGCCGGACGCCCCGCCAAGGCCAACGGCAACATCATTGCTCATCACCTGAAGCGCCAACATGGAGAGTGCTTCCGCCTGCGTCGGGTTGATCTTGCCCGGCATGATGGAAGAGCCTGGCTCATTTTCAGGCAAGAGCAGTTCACCAAAGCCCGCGCGTGGCCCACAGGCGAGCAGGCGGATGTCATTGGCGATCTTGAACAGGCTGCCAGCGGTTGTCCGCAGACAGCCAGACAGATGCACCAACGCATCATGCGCACCCTGCAAGGCGAATTTGTTCTCGCCAGCCGTAAAGCCAAGACCAGTGAGGCGTGCGATCTCGGTGCAGGCGCGGGTATCGAATCCGGGATCGGTATTGACGCCGGTGCCCAATGCCGTGCCGCCCAGAGCGAGCGGGAAAAGACCATCCCGGGCAGCCTCAAGCCGCGCAATATTGTCTGTCAGCATCCCGGCGTAACCGTGCCATTCCTGACCCAGTGTGATGGGAACGGCATCCTGAAGATGGGTCCGGCCAACCTTGACCAGATCCTTCCATTCTTCAGCTTTGGCAGCGATGGCATCCCGCAGTTTGGTCAAAGCCGGAATCAGGCGGCGCTCAACGCCCAGCGCCGCCGCGACATGCATGGCGGTCGGGAAGTTGCAGTTGGTGGACTGCGCCATGTTCACATGATCGTTCGGATGCAGCGGTGTTTTGCTGCCAAGTGCATTTCCCGTCAGCTGGCTGGCTCGGTTCGCAATGACTTCATTGACGTTCATGTTGAACTGCGTGCCAGAGCCCGTCATCCACACATGGAGCGGGAACATGCGGTCATGCTGGCCGCTCATGATTTCATCACAGACCGTGTGGATCAGGGCCGCCCGATCCTGCGAAAGTCGTCCACTGGCCGCATTGGCTGTGGCGCAGGCCCGCTTCATGATCGCATAGGCTTCGATCATTTCGCGCGGCATCAGCTCGCGTCCGATGCTGAAATATTTCAGGGAGCGCTGCGTCTGAGCGCCCCAAAGAACATCATCAGCAACCTCGATCTGGCCCATGCCATCGGTTTCAATACGGCTCATGCGGTCTGGCGCTTTCCTGCAGGACGGGGGTTCATGCCTGCGCGGACCCTACCTCAAGAGAAGAAACGGGAAAACCGGTTTGGATCGAACCGGGAATGTTCAGGGATGGTGCGTATGAAAAGTCATGACCTGCTCGCCTGAAACGCGCAGGTCAGGTTCTTATTGGCCCAGCCAGCGATCACCGCCGAAGCGGTTGTGCGAAAACAGGAACCCCGCGCAGAGGCCTGCGACGGCAAAAATGATCGTCCACAAAGACATGGGGATCAGCAGTCTGGAAATGGCTGCCAGAATCACCATGCCCGCAAAGGCGCAGATGCCAGACTCAATCAGGCGTGGGCCGAAATGCCGCTCGGCCCCGCAGTTCGGGCAACGCTCCGCAGTCGAGCGGATCTTTTCCCGGCAGACCGGGCAGATTGTGACGGCGCTGGACGCTGGTTCCATCATTGGCCGTTATTCTCCTCATGTTCACCCACGGCGATCCGTGCTTCCACAGCCATGCGCCATTGCGCATCAGCCGGGGCCGCCGCCAGGGCACGGCGATACAGATCAAGGCTGTTCGCAGAAATGTGTCCGTCCTTCTGGGTCTGGAGTTCTGCGAGCTGGATTGCAAGCTCTGGCGTGAAATGAGTATCCAGCGCGACCTTCCAGTCGGCAATCGCTTCAGAAGTCAGACCAGCGCGTGCCTCGATCTGACCGAGCAGGACATGACCGGTCTCGTAGGTCGGATTATCCTTCGGAATCGTGGAAACCTGCGCCTGAAGCTTCTGGATCATTGCCATGGCCTTCGCATCCGGCTTGACCTGCCGCGCACTCAGAGGCTGCGGGGGCAGGGAAGGATGGCCGTTCACGATATAAAGGCAGAATGCAGCGAGTGGTATGCCGAAACCAACAGCCAGTACGGGCAGGAACCGCTTGGAGCGGGAGGCTCCCTCATTCAGGTCCGGGGCGGCAGATGACTCATCGGCGGCGAGCAGTCTGCGCTGGATTTCAATCCGCGCGGCGCCATATTCATCGCCACTGACGAGACCAAGGTCCCGGTCCCGGTCGAGTTCCGCAAGCTGACCACGATAGAGTGTGAGGGCAGAGTCACGCGCATCCACCCGACGGCGGAGACGGCGCAGGCCATAGAGGGCCGGTAACAGGGCAACGCCTGCAACAATCAGGATTCCCAACCAGAACAAGACTTACTCCCGGCCCGACAGGGCATCCAGACGCGCGCGCTCTTCATCCGTGAGCGGCGCAGGCGTGACGATGCGGCGTCTCGTCGCACGCCACGCAATAACAAGACCGGCCACCAGCGCCAGTGCCGGCATCAGCCAGAGCAGGGCGGTTGACCATGAAAACTGAGGGGCCAGCCGGATGAACTCGCCGTAGCGCTCCGTCATCCAGTCCATAATCTGCTGATCCGACTTGCCGGACGCGACCTGCTCTCGCACCACTTTCCGAAGATCACGAGCCAAAGGCGCGCTGCTGTCTTCAATGCTTTCGTTCTGGCAGACAAGACAACGGAGATGAGCGCCAATCGCTTCGGCCCGCTTTTCCTGTACGGGATTGGGAAGCATTTCCGCCGGATCATCGACGGCAAAGGCAATGCCACCCCCAACAAGTGTTGTGGCCAGAAGCAGCGCAGAAAGACGTTTCATCACAGGCCTGCCAGTCGCGGGCGGATTTCCGCTTCATAAATCTGCGGATCGAGCGCGGCGCTTCCATGCCAGAGGATTCGGCCCCCCGGCGCGACGAGAAAACTCTCTGGAACGCCTGTCACACCCCAGTCGATGGCAACGCGGCCATGCCGGTCCGAGGCAACGCGGGCATAAGGCGTTCCGTCGCGCTGAACGAAGGCACTCGCATTTTCTGGCTTGTCTTCATAAGCGATGCCCCAGATGGGCATGTTCCGTGAAATGGAGCGGAGGCCGGGCATTTCCTGAACACACGGAATGCACCAGGACGCAAAGAAATTGACCAGAACCGGGCGTGTCTCCGCCCTAAGTTCCTTGTCCGTAAAGCCGTCTCCCAGACCAGGAAGACCCGGCATGGCAAACTGCGGAATGGGGCGTCCGACATTCGGGTTTTTCACAGCCCGAGGGTCAAAGCCGCCACTTTCCATACCTTGAAGCATTTTCCAGAAGCCGACACCCAGAACGCCGGCACCCACAATCGGAAGGGCCGTCAACAAGCCCCGTCGTGTTGAGTTCATGCGTGTCTCTCCTCAGGCCTGGGCCATGTTCCGTGTGGCCGCCCTTTTCGGAGCGCCGACCCGCAGGCGACGGTCTGATAGGGAGAAGGCCCCACCAATCGCCATGACCAGCCCGCCAAGCCACATCCATGGAGCCAGCGGGTTACGGTGCAGACGTAGCACATAGGTCGCATCCGCGCCCGTTCCGTGTCGGTCGCCCACCACACCATAGAGGTCCGTAATGAAGTTCGTATGAATGGCGACTTCCGTTGTGGTCTGGTTCTGCGTGGTAAAATCGCGTTTTTCCGGATGCAGCGTCGTAATCAGCTTGCCGTTGTGACGGATGGCGATATCGGCCTGCATGGCGCGATAATTCGGGCCTGCATAATCGTGCACGTTTAGAAGCGTCCAGTCATCTCCCGCAAGGCTCCGGGTCTCACCAACATGGATTTCCACAATCGCATGCTGGGCACCGGACATGCCGCACAGACCCAGAACGGTAATGCCCGCACCAATATGAGCCAGAGCCGCACCCCAACTGGAGCGCGGGAGGTTCCGGGCGCGGGCGAGCATCTCGCCCATGCTGGAATGACCTAGTCCGACGCGGCGCAGGATATCCGTGACGGACGCTGCCATGACCCAGATGGCCAATGCACCACAGGCGATCGGGAGTGCACCAGAGAATTTCCAGAAACACAGCACGAGTCCGACAGCAGCAATAATGGCCGCCACGAACAGGTGCGAGAACGTGCGCGCCAGTTGGGCGCGCTTCCAGGGCAGAGCCGTGCCGACGCCCATGGCCAGAAGGAGCGGGATCGTCAGGGGGATGGTGGCGGCATCAAAAAACGGCTTGCCGACAGAAATGGTACGGCCTGCCAGAAGCTGCATGAAGGGCGGGTACATCGTGCCCGTCACAACAACGGCGCAGATGGAACACAGCAGAATGTTGTTCAGCACCAGCGAGCCTTCACGGGACACGGGTGAGAACAGGCCGCCTGATGTCAGGGACGGTGCACGCCAGGCGAACAGGGCCAGCGAGCCGCCGATAACCAACGCCAGAAGGCCGAGAATGAACACACCACGGGCCGGATCATTCGCGAAGGCATGAACGGAGTTCAGGATGCCTGAACGGACGAGGAAGGTGCCGGAGAGCGAGAACGAGAACGTCGCAATCGCCAGCAGAACGGTCCAGATCTTCAGACCCTCGCGCTTCTCCACCACGATGGCGGAGTGCACGAGTGCGGTGCCCGTTAGCCATGGGATAAGAGACGCGTTTTCAACCGGATCCCAGAACCAGTAACCGCCCCAGCCCAGCACATAATAAGACCACCAGGAGCCCAGCGCGATACCGCAGGTCAGGAAGCACCAGGCTGCGACGGCCCATGGGCGCACCCAGCGACCCCATGCGGCATCGACACGCCCTTCAAGAAGAGCTGCGACGGCAAATGCGAATGGGACGGCAAAGCCGACATAGCCGGTGTAGAGAATGGGGGGATGGAATGCGAGGCCGGGGTCCTGAAGCAGGGGGTTCATGCCCTGACCATCCATTGGAGCCGGAAAAACGCGGTCGAACGGATTGGACGTCAGAAGGCAGAAAAGCTGGAAACCGGCTGAAACACCGCCGAGGACCGCAAGAACGCGCCCACGCAGGATATCCGGAAGATTTCGCCCGAATGCGGCGACGGCCGCGCCGCAGACGCCGAGGATCAGGGTCCAGAGCAGAACTGACCCTTCGTGATTTCCCCAGACGCCCGTGATTTTATAAAGCAATGGCTTGGACGCAGCGGAGTTTGCGGCGACGTTCTGAACCGAGAAGTCATCATGCACGGCGCACATGATCAGGCTGAAGAATGAGATCGCCAGAGCGAGAAGCTGTGACACCGCCAGAAACGGAGCCAGCGCCACGAGGCGGGCATTGCGCTTGTGAGCGCCCCAAAGGGGAACAACAAACTGGATGAGTGCGAGAACACAGGCGAGGGCCAGGGCGAAATGGCCCTGTTCTGGTCCGAACATTATGGTGTTCAGCCTCCGGCTTTCTTGGCGGTCATGGTGTCCCAACTGGCAGCGTCAGGAGCCTTGCCGAAGCGCGGGTCCCATTTGCCCGTGCGTTTCAGTTCTTCGGCCACTTCCTTGGGCATGTAGGTTTCATCATGCTTGGCGAGAACTTCGCTGGCTGTGAAGCCACCGTCTTTCTGGACGGTTCCAAGAGCAACGACGCTCTGACCTTCGCGGAACAGGTCCGGAAGAATGCCCGTGTAATGCACTTCCACGGCAGCCTGGCCATCGGTGACGTTAAAGGAGTTCACCGGAGCCCCATTTTCCGTAATGCGATGCAGGGAGCCTGCCATCACCATGCCGCCCAGACGGATGGTCCGGTCCGGAGATGGTGGGTTCGCTTTGACCTGCGAAGGGGCCATGAAGAACACGATGTTGGATGAGAATGCCCGCAGCGTAAGAGCCGCAGCAGAACTGATGCAGGCGAGGCAGGCGATGACAATCCAGAGACGGCGTGTCTTGCGGGTCATGATGCGGAGCTTTCACGGTGGCGGAGCTGGCTTTCGACAGCGGCCAGCCGGGTTTTGGCACGACGCAGACGCAGGGCCGCTCCGATGCCGAGAACCAGCGAACAGCCAATGGTCAGACCATAAGCGGCGGCAATATAGGGCCAGTGATTGGGAAGGTGCATCATGCTGCGGACCTGTCCGAACGGTTGAGCCGGGACCGGGCCATAAGCTGGCGGGTCCGGCTCTCGTGGATTGCGGCACTCAGCCGGGCGAAAATGACTGCGGCAACACCAAGCGTGAAGCCGATGGTCGTGATGAGGAGGGGCCAGAGCATCGTCATGGACATGGTGGGAGCCCCTGTCAGCGTGATGCTGTCCGGCTGGTGCAGGGTATTCCACCATTGCACGCTGAATTTGATGATGGGCAGGTCAATCGCCCCGGCGAGCGCCAGAATGGCAGCGGCACGTTGTCCACGGGCAGGCTCATCGAAAGCGCGGATCAGGGCGATATGGCCCAGATACAGGAAAAACAGCACCAGAACGGAGGTCAGGCGGGCATCCCAGACCCACCATGTGCCCCACATCGGCTGACCCCAGAGGGAGCCGGTAATGAGACACAGTGCAGCAGCGCAGGCTCCGACCGGGCCAATCTCGATAGCGGCCAGATCGGCCAGGGGATGGCGCCAGACCAGCGACAGCAGGCCGCAGATGGCCAGGCCGAGGTAGCAGGACGAGGCTAGCCAGGCCATGGGAACATGCACATACATGATCCGGACCGTCTCGCCCTGTTGCCAGTCCGCAGGGGCGAAGAACAGACCCCACACGATCCCGACCGTCAGGAAGATGATCGCGCCGGTGGACAGCCATGGCTGAAGCGCACGGGCCAGACGCAGGAACTGCCCCGGATTGGCATAACGATGGAGCAGATTAGGCGTAGGGCGCACGGGAACTCTCAAACTCCGCGAAATATTTCTACATGAAATAGTCCGAACCCCTCACAATCGGAAGAGGTGCATTGTCCCATTGTTCCTATGACTGTTATCACGTTTCACGGAAATGAGCGCGAAAGGGGAACTTTTCGCAGGAGAATGACGTGGCGTACTGGCTGATAAAATCCGAACCCGAAGCCTTTTCATGGAGCGAACAGGTTCACAACGGGGTGGAACCCTGGACAGGCGTTCGCAACTATCAGGCCCGCAACAATCTGGCCGCCATGAAGATCGGTGATCTGGCGCTTTTCTACCATTCCGTGAGTGAAAAGCAGATTGTCGGTGTCGTAGAAGTCGTGAAGGAAGCGTATCCGGACACGACGGCGGAGGATCCGCGCTGGGTCTGCGTGGATGTGAAAGCAAATGGCGCTTTTGCAAAGCCCATTACGCTCGCGCAGATCAAGGCTGATCCTGAATTGGAGAACATGGCGTTGCTGAAGCAGCCCCGCCTCTCCGTTGCGCCGGTCACGGAACCGGAGTTCCGCTACCTGACGAAAATCGGAGACTGGGTAAAAGGGCGCTGACCTCAGTGAATATCTGAGGCGTCGCCGTTGACCAGAATATTCGTCTGCCCGTTGGACGGATGTCCGGCATAGGTCAGCGGCAGGTCTTCGCTATGATAAGGGGCTGTAACGGGAGCATTGAACTTCACCGGCATCCCGAAAATGCTGAAATGGGACGGCAAATTGTTTGCGCCGTTGGTTTTCTGTTCAGCATTGGTGCCCGGCATCCCGACCGGCAGATGAGTTCTCACTTCCCCGCTGTAATTCGCGAGTCTCTCTTCCGAGTCCTCGACTGTCGTGTAGCCATGGGGCGGGGGCGGTGCACCGCCGTCCGGAAGGGCAACCTGCTGTGCGGGCGTCAGAACCTTGTCAGGCTGATTATTCAACTGATGGGCCGTCGAGGGGGGGATCTGTGGCAGATCGGCCGTACTGTGGCTACGATGGGCATGATGTGGAGCGGACAGCGCCGGCGTGGCGACTGTCGCGAGGAGACTGACCGCCAGTGGGGCAGACAGGATCCAGCGGGAAAATGTTTTCATCATATGTCCTTCTCCACACCCGGCCGTGGCACCCGTCAAGCAGGGGGCTTTCGTGATGCGATATGAAACCTGCTATCGGGTAAACGGTTTCGGGTCTTACGAACAGGAGTTTTGATCGTCATGACCGTAGAGAATGGCTCGCAGCTTCCGACCAGCGAATTTGCATCACTGGCGCTGGACGGGGAGTCCCTGGCCCAGCTTCAGTCCGTGCTGGCACGCGTCGAGCAGGGGCGCGGCGTCCTCGTCCGTCTGGCTGATCTGATGGGTGGTGCTGTCGGACAGGCTGCGCGACTCGGGATGAAGGGACTTGGTCTTGCACCGGGTCTTCAGGAAAAAATGCAGAAGACCGCGGAAGTCGCCATTGAACAGGCGTTCAATGTTGCGATCGTCGGGATTAAAAACGACGTTCCGCTCAAGCGCGATATGTGGCGGGAGAATGCCGGACAGGCGGCTGTAGCCATCTCGGGCGCTGTCGGTGGTTTCGGCGGAGTGTTCGGGCTGGCCCCGGATGTCGGGTTCACGACGTTGACCATCATGCGTGAGATTGGCCGCATTGCCCGCGAGGAGGGCGAGGACCTGCGTGATGAAGAGACGCGCCGGGCCTGTCTGGAAGTCTTCGCGCTCAAGACCTTTCCGGCCCGTCAGGAAGACGAGGATGGCGAACTCGGATTCTTCTCGGCCCGCGCTCTGTTACGAGGACGCCCGGTCGTGATGCTGATTTCCGAAGTGGCGTCTCATTATGGCATCGGCCTGTCGCGGAAGTTTGCCCTTCAGATGGTGCCGGTTGCCGGTGCGCTCTGTGGTGCGTCGCTCAATTCGGCGTTCCTTGCCCATTACCGTGCGCTTGCCCGGGCACATTTTACGATCCGTCGCCTGGAACGGACGCATGGTCGAGCCGTTCATGAAGCAGCCATGGATCTGCGATCCGGAGCAACGTCTGAGTCCTTCTCCTGAGTTTGCAGGAGGCTGAAACCGGAGAAACAGTATGTCGATGAGTCTTGTCTGGCTGGGCTGGACGCTCGTTCTGGCCGTTGCGCACCTGTTTCTCACCTCGGCCGCCTGTCGGCGTCAGGACGGCGTTCAGTGGGCCACCGGAAACCGGGATGGTGAGACACCACATTATACCGGCCTCGCTGCCCGGATGCGCCGCGCGCAGGCCAACCTTCAGGAAACACTCCCGATTTTCATTGGGGCAGTTCTTCTGGCCCATGTTGCCGGAAAGGATGGCGCTCTGGTTGTCTGGGGTGCAGGGCTCTATTTCTTCGGGCGTCTGCTCTACGTCCCAGCCTATGCGTTTGGCTGGGGAGCCGTGCGCAGTCTCATCTGGGGTGGATCAATGGTCGGATTGTTCCTGGTTCTTCTGGGTCTGATTTAAGGCCTAGCCCTTGCTGGGACGCAGGCGCCAGAAGTCCAGAAGTCCCCAGAAGACAATTCCTGCAAGGCAGATTTTGATAAGCGCCATCAGCAGGCCATGTGCTTCAGGAAGCAGCAGGCGCAGGAGCGCCAGCGGTATGAGAAAGATCATGTAGACAAAGGCGAGTGGCAAGACGGCTCTCCATGAAGGTCGAGGATCTGTGTATCATGCCGACAGACAGAGAGGCCAATATTTCCCTTATGCAGGATCGAGAGCACCGACGGCATGTCTGATGTCACACCGGAAAGCCTGCTTGATGCCTATGCGTCCGGTATTTTCCCGATGGCTCCTGACCGGGATAGTGATGAACTGAACTGGTACTTTCCGGAGGAACGCGGAATTCTTCCACTGGATGGCATGGTTGTGCCGCGCAAGCTGATGCGAACCATCCGGTCCGGCAAGTTTCAGGTCACGGCAGACCGGGCTTTTGGAGACGTCATGCTGGCCTGTGCCGAACCGGCGCCTGGCCGGGAAGAGACCTGGATCAGTCCTCGCATCTGCGCGCTCTATGGCGTCCTGCATCAGCGAAACCATGCTCATTCCATTGAGGTCTGGGACGGCGAGAGGCTTGTCGGCGGGTTGTACGGTGTGGCGCTGGGGGGCGTATTTTTCGGGGAAAGCATGTTCTCCCGTCAACGGGATGTTTCCAAGATTGCGCTGGTCCATCTCGTTGCAGGATTGCGTCAGGGAGGCTATCGCCTTCTGGATACGCAGTACACGACACCTCATCTGACAACATTGGGCGGTATTGGTATTCCTGCTGCGGACTATCTGGTTCTGCTCAACCAGGCTTTGACTGTCCGCGCCGTCTGGCCTGACGATTTCAGTCTGCACGCCCTGCGCGATGACATCGCGTCTTTACGCCCACATCCAGGAGAGTCCTGATGATTTCACTCTTTCGGCGGCATCGGTCTGCTTTTCTCGCAAGTCTGCTTTTTTGTGCAGGCAGCGGCACAGCAGCCTACGCCGATGACCATCCGAGACTGTCTCCGGCGCGGGATGTCACTGTCACATATCATCTGTCCGCTCCGGGGATGCAGGGGGCTGGCGGGGATGTGAAGGTCTATTTTTCCGGTTCGGGAGATCTGCTGCGCATTGATTCCGCAGATGGGCGCGGCATTACGATTCTTGATCGCCCCAAGCAGGTTGTGACGCTCGTCATGCTGGAGCGGAAGCTCTATGCCCATATCCGGCCCCAGCACGGATTGCATAATCCGTTCATGCTGGATCTCGGAATGAAATACACCAAGGCAGGGCAGGCCACGATTGCCGGCGTCCCGTGTGGACGATGGGATATCCAGACGGCCCACGGCAAGGCCAGTGCCTGCGTGACGGAGGATGGCGTGATCCTGTCCGAGAACGGTGTGGATGCGGATGGAGCAGAAGGCTCCATTCAGGCCACGAACGTCGCTTACGGAGATCTGCCGACATCGACATTCGAGCCACCGGCGGGGTTCCAAGAAATCACGCCTCGTACGTCCCCCCATCATTCTTCCGCTGGTGGCAGCCAGTCCACGTCCCCTACGCCTGCCCCTGTTCCTGAAGGTGGTGCGGCAGGCGATTCGGCTGTGCAGGCGCCCGGCCATATTGCCGCACAGGGCACACCTGCCGAGACGTCGGCTCCCGTTGTTCCACCAGTGTCTCCTGAAGACGCAAGTCAGCCGTCTGTCTCCAATGATTCGGCAGGCGATGGAACGGTCTCGACCCCTGATCAGCCTCCAAGTGGCCCATCCAATGGTGGCCAGAACTGATGCGGTGCGGTTTTCGGGGGCTCGCTGTACTGGCAGGGCTGCTTCTTGGCGCTCAGACGACGTATGCCGCGGATACAGCGCCTTACGTCACACCAATGCATGATGCGGATATTGATTATGTCATAGTGGGCCCGAACGGGCAGCATCTTCATCAGCGGATGCGTTGGAGCGCAAAGTTCTGGCGACAACGTGTGGACCCCGAAGGGGCGGCAACGGTCATGCTGACGGATTACCGGACCCATCGGCTGATGGTGCTGGATACGACGGCAAAAAGCGCGACCGTGACTGAAGCGCCCGGCGATTCGTTTTCCGCTCCTGGTACGCCTGCTCCCGGAACGTGGAAACAGGTTGGTCCTGCCACAATTGCGGGCGAGGCCTGCATGATCTGGGAAAGCGTCGATACGAACAAACTCCCCACGGATTTCTGCTATACGACGGATGGTCTGTTATTGGGCGCAACCCAAGGCGGACGGCTTGTTGTGCAGGCAGCTTCTGTCAGTCGGGCGGGGCAGGCGGATGATCTGTTTGATCCTCCTGAAGGCTATCACCGGATTGATCCCAAACACTGAAAAATACCCGCCATGGCCGTCATGATTTGAGAAAAATCTGCCATGATTGTTGCCTTTTCCTGCCATTTTCCTATGGCAGATTTCTTCTCACAGGACGGGTGGAACCATTCTTCGGGTCTGCCCCGTCTGACGTAATGAGGAGATTTGCCATGCGTCGCATCACCCGTGCAGTTCTTCTGGCTGCACCCCTGCTGATCGGCACGGCAGTAGTTGCCCCGAATGCCGTTGTTCCCACTGCTGAAGCCCATTGGCATGGTGGTTATGGCGGTCCCGGATATGGTGGCCCAGGACGTGGCTATTATGGTCCTGGACCGGGCTGGCATCACGGTGGTCATCACGGAAACAGCGGTGCCGTGATTGGTGGAATTCTTGGCGGCCTTGCAATCGGCGCTGTTGGTGGGGCGATGCTGGGTCAGTCCTATGGTCCGCCACCGCCGCCGGTTGTCTATGCTCCGCCGCCGCGTGTCGTTTATGCGCCGCCCCCGCCCGTTATTTATGCTCCACCGCCGCCACCAGTTGTGGTTTATCCGCAATACTGAGGCATTATTGCCCTTCGTCCGCCTTGATCGGGCGAAGGGTGTCAGGCAATCATGGTGCCTATGACAGATCATGCTCTTCAGCCGGGTGACCGTGCTCCAGCGTTTTCGCTTCCCGTTTCGGGGGGCGGTGCCGTCAGCAGCAAAACGCTGAAGGGCAAACCGTATCTGCTATATTTCTACCCGAAGGCAGATACGCCCGGCTGCACAACGCAGGCCTGTTCCCTTCAGGAAAACCTGTCGTCCTTCGACAGCGAGGGGCTGACAATCATTGGCGTCAGCCCGGACCCGGTTGCGAAAATCGACCGTTTCGCCAAAAAATATGTTCTCACATTTCCGCTTGCCTCCGATGAGGACCATGCTGTCGCCGAGGCTTATGGAACATGGGTTGAGAAATCCATGTACGGGCGGACCTATATGGGCATGGAGCGCAGTTCCTTTCTTGTGGATGGGAACGGTGTCATCCGCCATATCTGGCGCAAAGTGAAACCTGCCGATCATACCGCGCTGGTGGCTGAGGCTTTCCGGGATATGACCAGCGGGGCCTGAGCGGCCCTTCCGCCATCCTTTCCACAGACAGGGAGAACGCCGGACGTCCGCCGGCATACAGACATGGCCCTGCCTGATCCTTATTCACCTGGACCGTTCTGCCTTCCGCGACACCTGAGCGTTGCACGTTGGGTCTGCCTTGTGCTGACCGCTCCTGTCGCAGTTGCCGGAGCGGCTGGGACCCTGCTGTTGTGGAAGCTGGCGCACGGCCCCGTAGACGTTACCCCCATTTCCCGCCTGATCGAGCCAATTCCCGTGGTGGCAGGCAAGAAGCCCGGTCACCCTGCGGGACGTCTGGCATGGTCCAGACTTCGTGTTCAGTGGCAGCCAAGTTCTGGTGGGATCTCTGCAGGGCTGATGCTGGAGGCGCGCGGTCTCACGGTGACGCGCCTGGATGGCACGATTGCTGAAACAGCCGGAGAAGCCGATACCGTCCTGGCGCTTGCGCCTTTGCTTCACGGTATTATTGCCCCGCGTCGGCTGCGGCTTCAGGATGTTTCCCTCGTGCTGCGCCGACAAGCCAATGGGGACATTGACCTTGATCTGCCATCTCAAAAACATGGCGGAAGGGGTGTTCCGACCCAGATGGACCGTCTGGCCGCAGTTGATCTGCGGAATGTGTCGATAACGCTTTTAGGTTTGCCGGATGGTCAGTCCCTGCTGCTGGGACCGATTGAAGCGCACGGCCAGCGCCTGAAAGTCACCCGTTCATCTAAAGATTATCTCTGGAACGGCTGGTGGACCAGTTCCGTGCGCGTGGGATCGTTCCAGACGGTTCTGACGGCGAAAGGCGGCCAAACATCCCCCCGGATGGGCGAATGGCACCTGACATCCACGGCTTTCCGTCCAGAGGGATTGAGCGTTTTCAGCAAAGGGTTGGCGAACTGGGACGTTCCGCTCACTCTTGCTGCTGACATGCAGGTGGTGCCCCATGGGATGGGCGAGCTTCCATCCAGTCTTGCGCTGCACCTGGTGCTTGGAAATGGACATGTCCGGCAGGGCAATGATGAGCCGATTGATCTGCGTGGTGGTGAGGCTCAGATCAATCTTCACATGACATCGCCGGGGACACAGGGACCCGCCTCTTTTGCTGTCCCAACCCTGAAGCTGATGCTTGCCGATACTCATGGAGCACTGGCGCATCTCCAGGCGACGGCAGCTCTGACAGTGGATGACCTCAAACATCCACAGGTGCTGGACGGTGATGCTACGGCTGCCCTGGATGGTTTTGATTTTGCCACTCTTGGAAATGTCTGGCCTACCGGTCTGATTAAAGGTGGCCGGAAATGGATCGTCGCCAATATTACGCACGGTCGCGGGCATGATCTTCAGGTTCGCACGCATATTCATTCGAATAACGGCTTCAAGCATGTCCTGCCCACCAGTATGGACGGGCAACTGCTGGGCGATGGTCTGACAGTTCATTGGCTCCGTCCGATTGCTCCAGCGACGGGGCTGGACGCTACGCTGGGATTTGACGGATTCGATACCCTGGTTGTGCGTTTCCAGCATGGAACACAAGCGACCGAAAGCGGGCCGATCCAGGTTGCGGATGGGGAAGTCCGGCTGGGAAATCTTTACGAAAAAGGCCCGACGACGGGGGATATCAGAGCCCATCTGAAAGGCTCCCTGCCAGCGTTCAGAGATATTCTGTCACACCCGAGATTGCACCTGCTCTCCAGGCACCCGTTACCATTTACGGACCCCTCCGGATCTGTCGATGCGTCTGCGCGGCTGACATTGCCGCTGACAGCGCATGTTCAGGATCAGGACATGCACGTCCAGGCCAAGGCGTCCTTTGCCAGTGTGCATCTGGGGAACGTGTTGATGGGGCATGCCGTTGATGAGGCGTCTGGCACGCTTTCCGCAACCGAAAGTGGACTGGCTCTTACTGGAGATGGGCGTCTGAGGGGGATTCCCGTTCATGTCGTTGTGAATGAGAATTTCCGGAAAGGCGCTCCGGAACGGGTTTTACAGGACATTCAGGCAAAAGCGTTCCTCGATCCGCTGTCTGCCGTAAAAGCGCATCTGGTTCCGGCAGGGCTTTTCACCGGACATGCCACGCTGTCCGCGCATTACATCGAACATGCCAGCTCTCTCGCTGACCTTGCCCTGTCTCTTGATATGGAGCAGGCGGGAATTACAGTGCCGGTCTGGACCAAACCGGTAGGTGAAGCGGCTGTTGCAACAGGGCATATTGCGTTGCAGGGCCACGATATGGTGGCCCTGGACGGTTTGCAGGCTCATGGCAAAACGCTGGACATTGCCGGTCGGGGCGTGACGCAGAACGGCAAGCTGAACGGTATTGTCATTGAAGGCTTCCGGCTGGGCCGGAGCGCCGGAAGTGCCCGTATCATGCTGCCCGACCAACCGTCTGACCCGGTGCATATTGCTCTGGATGCGGACCCGCTGGATCTGGCACCGTTGTTTGATCCCGCGACCCGCAAGGCCGTGCACGACGCAAGAGAAGCCGCAACACGGGAAGCCGGAAGCCCCAGCACGCCTGACAATGCTGATCAGGGCTGGTCTATCGATGTTCGGGCGCCTCGTGTCTATTTCGGGCCGAAAGGTATGGTCGGCGGTGTTGTGTCCCATCTGGAGCTCCGTCACGGCGCGCTTGTTTCAGGCCGGTTTGCTCTTGATGCGCCTTCTCGTGTGCGGGCTGTGCTGGCGGATACCGGGCAGCAGCAGCCATTCGTGCTGGATGTGGACAATCTTGGTATTCTGCTGAAAGAACTGGGTCTGTATGACCGGATCGGTGGCGGCGTCGCGCATCTGGATGGAAATTTCCTGCGCGGCAAAGCTGGCTCATCGGGGCTTGGTCTCGGCCTTCCGCCATTCCGCGGGCATCTGGATATTGGTCCCTTCGAGTTCCTCCAGCCCCCGTTCACACTGACGGCTATTTCGGATCTGTCCCCGCTTCACTGGAGTCAGAGCCATATGGATCGGTTCCAGGTGAAGCGTGTCTCAACGAAACTCAGTCTTGAAGGGCGGAAACTGACCCTGCATGACGGGACAATCGGCAATCAGGCTCTTGGCGCAACGGTCGAAGGGCCGGTTGATCTCGATACGTCTGTTGTGGATCTGCACGGCACCATTGTGCCGCTGTTCGGCCTGAATGCGCTTCCGGGCAAGCTGCCGGGGGTCGGGCATATTCTGGCGCCTGAAAAGGGTGGCGGCCTGCTTGCGGCGACCTTTGACGTCAAGGGTACCGTTGGTCAGCCTCAGATGACGGTCAATCCGCTGTCCATGCTGCTTCCGGGCGTTCTGCGGAAGATTATGGAATAAGCCTCTTCCTTCGGGGCGCGGTGGTTCCGAAATAGGGACGGGAGTTCTATGATCGTTCCCGTATCAGGAGGCAGCCATGACGGACATGACGGATCTGTTCGGGACGACGCCCGGCCCCAGCGGCAGGGAAACGTCCCCACGACGTGAGGCGCAACCCTCGCGCCCTGTCCAGCCGTCTCGTCCAATCGAAGCTCCCAGAATGCCAGCCCGCGCGCCATCGCGGACACAGCCTCTGGCGGACCGTCTGCGTCCAAAAATACTCGAAGAAGTGCGGGGGCAGGATCATCTTCTCGGCCCCGAAGGCACCCTGACACGGATGCTCGCACGAGGCACGCTCTCCAGCCTGATCCTCTGGGGAGGGCCGGGATGCGGCAAGACAACGATTGCGCGTCTGCTGGCCGGGAAGGCCAATCTTTTCTACTCCCAGATTTCTGCTGTCTTCTCTGGCGTGGCAGAGTTACGGAAGGCCTTTGATGAGGCGGATAAAAGGCAGGAAGCAACGGGTCGCGGCACTCTGCTGTTCGTAGATGAAATCCATCGTTTCAACCGCGCTCAGCAGGATGGATTCCTGCCCTATGTCGAGCGCGGCACGGTCGTGCTTGTCGGTGCAACAACGGAGAACCCGTCTTTCGCCCTGAATGCGGCTCTTCTGTCCCGATGTCAGGTTCTGGTGCTGAACCGCTTGGACGACGCCAGCCTGGAAGCCCTTCTGCGCCGGGCGGAAGAAGAAGTCGGTCATCGCCTGCCATTGGATCGTGAAGCGCGTGCCAGCCTGCGAGCCATGGCGGACGGGGACGGGCGCTATCTTCTGAATATGGTGGAACAACTCGTCGTGCTCGACCCGAACCAGGCGCTCACGCCGAAGGATCTGGCAGCGCTTCTGTCCCGCCGGGCGGTGCTGTACGACCGGGATCGTGAAGAGCACTACAATCTCATTTCCGCACTGCATAAATCCCTACGTGGCAGTGACCCGGATGCGGGGCTGTACTGGTTCGCCCGTATGCTCGAAGGAGGCGAAGATCCACGCTATATCGCCCGCCGTCTGACGCGCTTTGCGGCGGAAGACGTGGGACAGGCGGACCCGAATGCCCTGCCAATGGCCGTTGCGGCATGGCAGACTTACGAACGGCTTGGCTCTCCGGAAGGAGAATTGGCTCTGGCGCAGGTCGTCGTTCATCTGGCGACGGCCCCGAAGTCCAATGCCGTTTACATGGCCTATAAGGCGGCGAGAAAGCTGGCTCGGGAAACCGGAAGCCTGATGCCGCCGTCCCATATTCTCAACGCCCCGACGGCCCTGATGAAAGACATCGGGTACGGCAAGGGCTATGAATACGATCATGACTCCGAAGACGCCTTTTCGGGTCAAAACTATTTCCCGGAGGGCATGGAGCGGGTCTCGCTCTATCAGCCGACAGACCGGGGTTACGAGGGCCGTATCAGAAAACTTCTGGACATACGGGCCGCCAAAAGGGCATCCCGCGAGCCATGAAAGTTTCCAACCGTATTGTCACCGAAGACGAAGCCGATCTGCGCCTCGACCGCTGGTTCCGTCGTCACTACCCCAATCTCACGCAGGGCGCGCTTCAGAAGCTGTGCCGGACAGGGCAAGTCCGCGTCGACGGGGGACGTGTGCAGACCAACTCCCGTCTCGCACCGGGGCAGAGCGTCCGCATTCCGCCATTGCCTGATGTCAGCCAGCCCGCACCGCTTCCCCCGCCAGATCCGATGCTGGTGCGCGAAATCGAAAAGATGGTGATCTATCAGGACGATCACCTGCTGGTTCTGGACAAGCCATCCGGTCTCGCCACGCAGGGTGGCCCCGGCATCACCAAACATGTGGACATGATGCTCGACGGTCTGCGCAAGGAAGACGGAGACCGTCCGCGTCTTGTGCATCGTATCGACCGTGACACGTCCGGTATCCTTCTGATTGCCCGCACGCCGGGCGTTGCCGCCAAGCTGGCAGCCGCATTCCGTGGGCGTGATGTCGGCAAAACGTACTGGGCGATCGTTGTGGGCCGTCCGGCGCAGGCTTCCGGGATCATTGACCAGCCGCTCGCCAAGATCGGCGCAGGGGGAGCGGCTCTCGTGGTCGCTGCATCCCGTGGGGAAGAAGATGCCGTGTCGGCCAAGAGCGAATACGAGACGATTGATGCGGCTGGAAAGAAGTTTTCCTGGCTGGCCCTGTCTCCGCTGACGGGCCGGACGCATCAGCTTCGCGTTCATTGCGAATCCCTTGGCACGCCCATCGTGGGTGATCCGCGCTATGGCGGGAAGGCCGCCCATCCGGAAGGGTTCATCGACCGGCTGCATCTCCATGCCCGCCAGCTCGATATTCCGCATCCGGCCGGAGGGCGCCTGATCGTCACGGCCCCGTTGCCGCCGCATATGCGTGAGACGTTCCGTTCGCTTGGGTTTGTGCCCGGGGAAACACCGGCGCCCAAGCGAATCAAGGGAAACAAAGGGCCTGCAAAATAATGAGGAAACTCACTGGCGCGCTCATCGGGGTCATCGTTGCCTTTGTGGGCGCCAGCATTGCCGCACATGAACTGATCGACCAGGATGTGCTGCGCCAGCGTGTGGCTGACGCCCTGAAGAAAGAGACGGGCCTGTCCATGGCCGTTGAAGGATCATCCATCCAGATCCTGCCATGGCCGTCCTTTGAAGCCCGGAACCTTGTTCTGCAGCGGCCGGGGCAGAAGCCTGTTTTTCAGGCCAGAACCGTTCATGCGGGTCTGTCGGTTCTGGCGCTTCTGCATCGGGAGGTCCGTTTTCAGGACTTTGTCGTTGATGGCGCCACGCTTTCGCTGGAGCGTGATCGGGACGGGAGGGCCAACTGGTCTCTCAACCGAACTGTCCAGACTGACAGTAGCGATGAAAATGCTCCGATTCCTGTTCGCAGGCATATTGGAGAGCGCGTTCAGGTTCACTGGAACCTGTCGCTGGATGCCCTGCATCTGACGAACAGTAGCGTCCAATGGCGGGACGACCTGAAAGGCATGAGCGGATCTTTCCTGATCGGAACGATGGATCTCGCCGGGCTTCGTAGTCCCAGCCCATGGATTAATCTGCAAGGAAGCCATGGTCCAACACCCTTCACGATTCAGGGCCATGTAGGTGATCTGTCGCTGCTGCGCTCCGCGTCAAAGCCATGGACGTTCAGTCTTGGGTCGACGCTCGGCACGGATGCAAAGCGGGACTGGCTGAACGTGGATGGCCAGATTCATGACGTTCCCCATCTGCGCGGTCTGGCATTGACCGCTCAGGGCGAGTGGCCAAACCTGCAGGACGCGCATCGCCTGTTCCCACATGCCAATCTGCCGGATGTTCGCGGTCTGGGAGGCGAATTGTCGGTTCAGGGCGATGCCGGAGAACTGACGGATGCGGACTGGGCGGATAAGGGGCAGGCTCTGCTCCAGAGCCTTGTTCCAGGGCGGATGCACCTTCATGCCGCAGGGCTGACTGTCCGAGGCGCAACAGTCAGCAACCTCCGCCTTGATGCTGACGCACCCACAGCGCCGCTTTCAGTCGCCGCAGATGTGGTCTGGCGCGACATGGGCTGGCGTCTGGCGGGGAAGGCCGGAACGCTGGAACAGGCGGTTCATGCCTGGCGCGATCATGGGCAGACCACAGTTCCCGTTGAGGCTGAACTGCGCTCGCTTCCGCTATCTCTGACTGCGGCTGTCAGTGGGACTGAAAAGGCGCCGCCGGTTAACGCGCAGGATGAAGCCCGGGTTACGATCTCCGGAACGCTTGGTGCCGAGGCAAGCCATTTTGGCGTGCAAGGTGGTGCCCGGACCCTGCATCTGCCCAAGGCAGTGCTGCATGATGTGTCTCTTCAGGGGACGCTGGACAGCAAGGGCCTGAGCGAAGCAACGCTGGATGGATTTGCGTTCAAAAGCCACGAAGTGGATGTGGATGGCACGCTGCATCTTCTGACAGGGGACGATACAACGCCCCTGCTGAATGGCCATCTCCATGCCACGCAGCTTGATCTGGATGCCATCCGTGGTCTCTGGATTGCCCAGACCCAGGCAGAGCAGAACCGAAAATCTGTTCCTGTGTCTCCGCAATCTCCTGCCGTCCCGTTACCGACAGAGGCAGCAAAGACTGTCGCCACCCATCCTGTACAGACACAGGATCAATCTGCCGTGCCTGCTGCGCCGGAGGCGTCCGCTGGCCCGGAGGCTGTGGTGCCAGCATGGGTCAAGCGTTTGCGGGCGCAGGATCTTGACCTGCACCTGACGCTGGACCGAGTCGTCTTCTACAGCCACGATTACACCAATCTTGCGACCCACCTGACAGTGTCCGACGGCCATCTGCGTCTTGACCCGATTTCGGGGCAGGGACAGGGACTGACCTTGTCCGGTCAGGTTGACCTTGATGCCTCGACGCTGCCGGTTACGGCACATTTCACGTTCCAACCTCTGGTGCTGCCCGTCGGATTGCTGGAGGACAGCCTGAAGCTGCCTCTGCTGCTTCAGGGACCGGTTCAGGTCGCAGGGGATGTCAGGGGGCAGGGTGAAACGCTGGAGACACTCCGTCAGTCCCTGACCGGCCATCTGGGAGTTTCCATGGTGGACGGAAAGGTGGACAGCCAGATTCTGGGACGGATTGCCGGGTCAGGCGCAGGTTCTCTGCTGGGCAGCGGTGCGCGCCCGCTCCGCTGTCTGGGGCTGCACATGACGTTTGCGGAAGATGTCGCCACGTTGGACACGATTGGTCTGCAATCGGGGCGCTTTTCGACACAGGGGCATGGCGAAGTTCATCTCGGATCGCAGGAGATGACGCTGCATCTGGTTCCAAGCCTTGATTTCGAAGGCGCTGGAGCCTCAACGCCGGTGATCGTCACGGGAACCATTTCTGAGCCTCAGGCCCAGCAGGATCGGGATGGAAACGGGCGGTTCCAGCTGTCGATCGGGGATGGCCCGGTCGCGGATCCCTGCACATCCGCGCTGGCTGCTGCCCGCGAAGGGCAGGCGGGACCACCTGTTTCCGAACAGCCTCATCATCATAACAAGGCAGGCGACATCCTGCGTGCATTGGGAGTTCTCCATTGAGCAGTCGCAAGCGTTTCTGGAAAAGCGTGACACTCGGGGAGCAGGACGGCCTGTTCGGGCCGGAACTGGACGGTCGTCCAATCCGGTTGCCGAAAGGCACCGTACTGGCTGTTCCTTCACGGTCATTGGGGCAGGCGCTGGTCGCCGAATGGAGTCGTATCCCGGACAATGAGGCATTCACGCCAGAGCAACTGCCTCTGACCCGCATCGCAGGCACCATGATCGAACGGATTCGCCCCGATCTGGTCGATGCCCGGGAAACGCTGCTCCGGCATGGACTCGATGATGGCCTCTGCTATCGCAAAGAGAAGCCCGACTCGACCGTAGAGCGTGTTTTGGAATGGCTCGCCAACGAAGGCATCCGACCAATTGTTACAGACGGTCTTATGCCGATCACGCAATCAGGTGATTACATTACGGGGCTGGAGCGCCTTCTGGCTCAACAGAATGAGGCCGAACTGGCAGTGCTGGGCGTCCTGACGCAGAGTTTTGGAAGCCTTCTTCTTGCTTTGGCCCTTGTTTCCGGGACGATCAGCAAAGAGGATGCCATCTCCGTTGCCAACGCCGATGAGCGCCGCCAGCTTGAAGTCTGGGGCCGGGACGATGAGTTGTTCCGCGTCATGATGACACGGGAGCAGGACACGGCTGAGGCCCTGACATTTCTTGGTTTTGCGCGAGAGGGCTGAATTTTCCGTGTGAGGCATGATGTTGCCATATTCGGGGCGCATCTGGCGCTGTGACAGAACGAGATGATTAGTGACTGGCTTCTGAGGGAAGTTATGACGCAATTTCCGATCTGTCCTGTAACGTCAGAGTCGAGGAAGATATGTCGGTATCCGTCAGTCGCCCCATGCGCCACATGGGTACACGCCTTGTAGCGAAGTGTTCCATGGGAGCATGGCTACTTCTGGCAGCAACGCCGATTATTGTTGTTGTCTGCGCTATTCACGGCTGAGGCGCCCGTCGCCTCGCAGTTTATTTGCCTGACATGTCCTCCTGAGTGTGAAGGCATGAAAAAAGCCCACTTCCACGGAGAAGCGGGCTCTCTCTAAAAACAGAAATAGCTGAAGACGCTCAGGCGTCTCCGTTGTCCGGTACCATGATGCTGACAGCAGCCGTGGCCGCAATTCCTTCTTCACGGCCCGTGAAGCCCAGACGCTCGGATGTCGTGGCCTTCACGGAAATGCGGCTGACATTGACCTGAAGCAGTTCTGCCAGACGCTCCTGCATGGCCTGGGCATGCGGGCCGATCTTGGGGCGCTCGCAGATCAGCGTAATGTCTGCGTTCACGAGGAAGCCACCACGGGCGCGGATGCGCTCGCCAGCATGGATCAGGAAGCGGGCCGAATCCATGTCCTTCCACTCGTTGTCGGTCGGCGGGAAGTGACGGCCAATGTCACCCTCAGCCAGTGCGCCATAAATAGCATCACACAGCGTGTGGATGCCGACATCGGCGTCCGAATGACCAGCGAGGCCCTTTGTGTGCGGAATTTCAATCCCGCAGAGGATCAGCTTGCGGCCTTCCTCGAATGCGTGAACGTCGTAGCCAAGCCCGACGCGGGGCAGCAGGTTGCCGTCGATTACACCTTCAAGACGCATCAGATCCTCCGCAACTGTCAGTTTGATATTGTTGTCCGATCCCTGAACGATCGCGACCGGATGGCCGCCCTGCTCCAGCAGGGCGGCATCGTCGGTGCGGGCATCGCGCTGGGTGCGATGCAGATCGAGCAGGGTCGGGAAATGGAAGCCCTGCGGCGTCTGTGCGCGCCACAGGTTTTCGCGCGGGACCGTATCGATAATGATGCCGTCCCGGACTTTTTTGATGGTATCGCTGACCGCAACGGCGGGAATGACGCCTGCATGGGTCTTCAGCGCCTCAATGACGTTCTGAACCACTTCTGCCGGGACGCAGGGACGGGCGCCATCATGAACCAGCACAAGATCCGGTGGTTCCGGCAAGTTGGCGAGTGTTTCCAGCCCATTCCGCACGCTGTCGTGACGTTCCGCTCCGCCAGAAACGGGGGACAGAACATTCAGCCCGGCAAGGCTCTCAGCCAGCAGGGGGTCGTCTCCAACCGGCAGAAGCACATCCACATGTGGCAGGAGAGCTTCTGCAGCGCGGCGGATGACGGGTTTGCCCCGTAGCATCCGGAACTGCTTGCTGGAACCTTCACCCTCGGGTGAAGCGGCGGCAAATCGCCGACCACGACCGGCGGCGAGAAGAAGGGCGGCGATACGCATGGGCGCAGGAATGGGCCGTGGGGGGCTGAACGTCAAGCCCGCGCGTCAGGCCGCATCAGTGCAGAAGTCCCTCGCCATGGGGGCTGTCGAGGCTGAATGTGGGAATCTGCACGTCGAAACGCTGCCCGGAGACGGGTTCAAGCATATGATACGTGCCCCGCATGAAGCCACCCGGCGTCGTGAGCATGGCGCCTGACGTGTAGTCGAACTGGTCTTTCGCCGGAATGATAGGCTGTTCTCCCACCACTCCATCGCCATGAACGTGTTCAATACGCCCAAGGCCATCCACGATTTCCCAACTGCGGGAAATGAGTTGGAAGGTCTCCTTCCGGCCATTTTCGATGCAAATATGGTAGGCCCACGCAAAGCGGTGGTCTTCCGGATGGGATTGGTCGTCCAGCCAGAACGTCCGGACCGTGACGGTCACGTCGTCTGTTATCTGGCTGAAACGGGGCGCATTATCCATGGCTTCGGCCAGCGCCGTTTCCGGGTCCGACAGGAGGTGAGGGTGGGATGACTTGTCAGGCATGCGGCCATTCTAATGTCATCCCGCATTTTTGTCAGGAAACTTATTTTGCAGCGTGAGCCGCGGCAGCACCGGCCGTGACGTCTGCAATCAGGTCGGCTGCGTCTTCAAGCCCGACGGACAGACGGATCACGCCATCCGTAATGCCCAGACGTGCCCGTTCTTCTTCACTGACGCGCATATGGGTCGTCGTGGCCGGATGCGTCGCGAGGCTGCGGGCATCACCAAGGTTGTTGGAAATTGCAATCAGACCGAAAGCATTGAGGCAGGCAAAGGCCCCGGCCTTGCCGTTCTCGACTTCAAAGGCAACCAGAGAGCCACCATTGTTCATCTGCTTTTGGGCAAGGTCATGCTGCGGATGGTCGGTACGACCCGGATAACGGACGTTTACGACGCCCGGAAGTGCTGCCAGCGCATCGGCAACGGCAGCCGCATTGCGCGCCATGGCTTCGGTCCGAAGTTTGAGGGTTTCGAGGCCCTTGAGAAGCACCCAGGCATTAAACGGAGACAGGGCGTTACCTGTGTTGCGGGTGAACGGCTGGAGCGTCTCCTTGATCCATGTGTCGTTGCCCAGAACCGCACCGCCCAGAACACGTCCCTGACCGTCAATATGCTTGGTACAGGAATACAGTACAACATCTGCTCCCAGCTTGAGCGGGGACTGACCGATCGGGGAGGCGAAAACGTTGTCCACCATCAGCAGGGCACCCGCCTTGTGGGCAAGGTCCGCAATACGCTGGATATCGAGAACATCCAGCATCGGGTTGGACGGGCTTTCGATCAGAACGGCGGCGGTTGGGCGCGAAAGTGCCTTTTCCCAGGCGTCGTAATCGTCGCCGTCGACCAGTTCGGTCTCGATGCCGTAGCGCGGCAGAAGTACCGTGACGATCCAGTAGCAGGAGCCAAAGATCGCGCGAGAGGCAACGACGCGCTCACCGGTTTTGACATGCGCCAGCAGAGCTGAAGAGACGGCACCCATGCCTGTAGACGTGGCGATACAGGCGTCTGCACCTTCCAGAAGCGCAAGGCGTTCCTGAAGTGTGTCCACCGTCGGATTGCCGAAACGCGAATACTGGAAATGCTCGACATCGCCCGTGAAAGTGGCGGCAGCCTGTTCGGCGCTGTCATAAACGAAGCCGGATGTCAGAAAGAGCGCTTCGGACGTTTCACCGAATTCAGTGCGGTTCGGGGCGTCGTGCAGGAGACGCGTGGCTGTGCGCCAGTTTTCTGAAGACATAAGATCAGTCCCTCCAAAGGTTTTCACCGCTTAGGTGAAAAGCATGTGGCGGGCCGTGGAAGTCCTGGGGAAACCGTAGGTGGAAAACCGCAGGGCCTCTTTAGCGCAATTATTTATCCTCGCCGCAAGCCGGCCGCTCAAATCACGAGGGCCAAACGGTCTTTAGGGCCGCCTGACGGGCAAGACTATGAAACGAGGAGTGGTTTTGCGTCAACACCCCTCGGCATGGATTGCAGAGGGGCGGAGGGGAGGATATAAGCGACGACATTGCGGGTGTAGTTCAATGGTAGAACGGCAGCTTCCCAAGCTGCATACGAGGGTTCGATTCCCTTCACCCGCTCCAGATTTCCCTGAAAAATTGTCAGTTCGGTCCGTTCATCTTGGGCATGGGTGGTGCACTCAGCGTGTCCTGATATTCGTTGCCGTCCCAGATCCACTTGTCATTTTTGCCGACCAGCAGGTCATGCATGCCTTTATGGCGCGTCGGGAGAACGGAAATATCACCGTTCACTGAATCCAGAACGGTGTTCCAGCTATCGTTATGGCGCAGATAGACAGACGTCGTGCAGCCTGCAGAGCCGCAGAGACGGGCGGACTGAAGCTGTACGAACAGGGCTTCGTCATTTTTGCCAGACGACAGGGGCGCAGAGCCGACCAGCACAACCGGGTGGTCGTGATGCTTGGCGGCATCTTCCAAATCATCGGAATTCAGCTTGCGGGCATCGATATCAAGCTGTGTGCCAGGGTGGGCGGACAGAATGACGGGGGCTGGACCCGCTGCCGCAGCAGAAGAATGCTGCGTATGGTGCTTTGCCCGATGATGCGTTGTCGCGGCGCTTACCGTGGCGGCAATCGCGAGGGAGGAGACTGCCAGCAGCGCCAGATGGCGAGGCCGGGTGCGGGAAAGAATCTGCTGGATCGTCATAATATGATTCTTAACACGGAATTACGCCGGACGATCCATGACAGATTCCCAGCTTTGGAAGATTCGAACGTTATTCGTGCCGAAGCGTGATGACCAGAACGTCCCGATAGGCTGGTTCGTCAGGGTTTTGTGGTGTGACAGCCGTGACGCCGTGATAAACGCGATGATCATCCACAATGGCGGCGTCGAGCGGTTTGGTTAGGGTGAAAGACCCCAGAAGGTCTTTCTGGTTGTCATGAATGGTCGTGACGCCCTGCTCGACATTGTGCCGTCCGATCATCAGAACGAGAACCCAGTCAACGCCGTCACGGTGCATACCTTCTGGTGTCGGTCGGCCTTCGCTGTCAGGATTGGCCTCAATGCGGAACTGATGAACCTCCGTATGCCAGGTTTCTGGTTTTTCTTCCGGCGGTGTCAGAGCATCTGCGAGTCGGCTGATGGTCCGGATGGCCGCCAACATTGCGGGATGGGTGGCAATGCTATCTTCAATGGCGCCAAACCAGCGTTCAATCCCGCCATTCAGCAGGTTATGATCCCGACTCTGATAGTGAGGCTGGTGAGGCTTGCGGGTAATCAACCCATCGTTGACTGAGAATGTCGCATAACGCCGCCGCCGGTATCGACCGCCATCGGCCATGTAGAGATCAAGGCCAAGATCGTTCCAGCTTGAGGCAAACGTATCCCAGTCCGTCAGACCCTCATGTTCAAGCAGCGGACGCATTGTGTCCGCTTGCAGGAACTTGAAACCTTTTTCAGAAAGAATGGTCTCGACCCGCTGCACGGTCTGGTCGAAGGCTGAAGGCAGAGGTGTGTCGGTCATGTCTGCTCACTTGGTGATGCCATGCCCGACGCTCACATCTGTCGGGCAGTTCAGGCTCCGAGGTCTGGTTTGACGGGCGAGAGATGTTCCCGAACCGTCGTGGACGCTGTTTTTGCCAAGCCTACGATACCAGCCTGATGCTGGCGGTACAGTCCTTCATGGATCAGACGGGCAAAAAGACCGGAGAGCAAGCCACCGCCAAAGCTGCGGTTGGCATCCAGCATACCCCAGCCATTGTAATCACCAAGTGCCACGACAGCGCCGCGATCATTGTAAACGAACGGAGCAGGCGTCTGTCCGGCAATAACCTGTGGCAGTACACGACCGATATACTGACCCTGCTGACGGGCTGCCTGTGCTGTAGGAGCGACAGGAGCCGCATCGATGCGGGCACAGTCCCCAATAGCAAAAATCTTGGGGTCTTCGGTGGTCTGTAGGGTCTGGGTCACGCCAAGCTGTCCTGCACGACCACGCTCAAGTCCATCGAACAGTGTTGTTGCATCAGAAGCACGAACACCGGCTGCCCAGATGCGGAGCGTTGCAGGAATCTGCTCGCCCGATTTCAGATTAAAGCCGTTTTCATCGGCTCCAACGACCATCGCTCCCGTGCGAACGGAAATGCCCAGCTTTTCCAGTTGTGCCGCAGCGGCTTCGGAGACGGCTTCAGGAAATGCGGGAAGAATACGCGGGCCGGTTTCGATCAGAACCGCATCCAGTCCGTTCTTGCGAACAGAGACGCCCAAACCAGGGGCTTCATCAATGGCCTTGCAGAGCTCAGCAGCAAGCTGCACGCCTGTAGCGCCACCACCGACAATACCGAGGCTCAGTTTCTGACCGGCTGCGCGTGCCGTCTGAAGCGCCTTGCGGAACTCGGAATACAGCGTGTCCGCGTCATTGAGGCTGTCGATGAAACGGCAATGCTCGACAATTCCGGGAATACCAAAATCGTTGGCGCGCGATCCAAGGGCTACGACAAGATAATCGTATGGGAGAGTCGAGCCGTTCTCGAGCGTGACCGTTTGGGCTGTGCGATCAACGGCTGTGGGAACGCTCTGAATGAAGTTGAAACCGAATTTTGCGGCAGTTTCCGTAAAGGGAATGCAGTTGCCGTCATGCTGCATCGTGCCAGCTGCGAATTCATGCAGGGATGGCTTCCAGTAATGGACCGGGCTGCGATCAACGAGTGTCAGGGAAATGTTGCCGCGGCGACCAAGGGCCGTCGCGGCCTCCAGACCTCCGACTCCGCCACCGAGAACAACGACACGAGTTGCAGCAGACATGGACAGTTTCCTCTTACCGGGCGCCCGCCAATTGGGCCGATCACTGTGCTAACGGGAGCGGAAGGGCTGCACAAGCCCTGCTCCCGCTCTCGTGTTGAGCGTTTTAGCTGCGATAGGACCCGTTGATGTCGATGTAGCCATGCGTGAGGTCACAGGTCCACACGCGGGCCTGTCCGTCACCCAGTCCGAGATCGACAGTGATTTCGATGTCCTGACCCTTCATGTGGGCCACAACAGGGGCTTCGTCGTAGTTTTCGACAACGCCACCTTCACGCGCGATCCAGGTGCTGCCCATGGCGACAGAGAGGCGGTCCCGGTCTGCTGGTTCGCCGCTTTTGCCTACAGCCATCACCACGCGGCCCCAGTTTGCGTCTTCGCCAGCGATAGCCGTTTTGACCAGAGGCGAGTTAGCAATCGAGAGGGCGATGCGGTGGGCGGACACATCGGAATCAGCCCCTGTGACATCCACGCGGATCTGCTTCGTTGCGCCTTCGCCGTCACGGACGACGAGAATGGCAAGCTCCAGAAGCAGGTCGTTCAGGGCTTCGGTAAATTCGGCGAGAGCGGGATCGTGTGGGCCGGTCACAGGTTCGTTGTCTGCAAGACCCGTAGCGAACAACACCAGCATGTCGGATGTGGACGTATCCGAATCGACCGTGATGGCGTTGAAGCTCTTGGCGCAACCGGCTGACAGCAGGGATTGGAGAATGTTCTGCGGAATTTTGGCGTCGGTCGCGACGTAAGCCAGCATCGTGGCCATGTCTGGGGCGACCATGCCGGAGCCCTTGGCGATGCCCTGAAGGCGAACGGGTGTTCCGTTGATGGTCACGTCACGGCGGGCAGCCTTCGGGAAGGTGTCCGTCGTCATGATGGCGCGGGCAGCCTGTTCCCAGTTGTTCTCGTCCAGTCCAGCCTGAGCGGCGGGAAGGGCGTCAATAATGCGCTGCTGGGGAAGTTTCTCGCCAATAACGCCTGTTGAGGCGAGGAACACGTCCTGCGGCGGGCAGTCGAACATGGCGCTGACAGCATCAGCGCAGTCTTCGCAGGCCTGAATGCCTGCACGCCCGGTGAAGACATTGGCGTTTCCGGCGTTGACCAGAAGAGCGCGGGCGTAGGGGGTTGTCTGGGCCTGACGGCACCACAGGATGGGGGCGCCAGGGCAGGCGTTACGTGTGTAAACACCTGCGACAACTGTGCCGGGGGCAAATTCCGCCAGCATCAGGTCCGTTCGGCCCTGATAGCGGACGCCCGCGGCAACGGCGGAAAGCCGTACGCCGGCAACCGTTGAAAGGTCCGGAAGGGGACGGGACAGCGGAGACACAGCGATCGGCTTTCCCATGGTCTTACTTCTTGGCTGGAACTGCAGCCGGGGCATCAGCGACCGGCTTGCCCTGTGCGTCGAAGTGAACAACCTTCACCTGAGATTCAGCCTGCTGAACGATCTGGCGAACCTTGTCACGGATCAGTTCCTGACGAACCTGATCGTGGATCTGGTCGAAGCTCGGGATCGGAGCGGTCCGCGTGCCCAGAACCTGGATCACATGGTAGCCGTACTGCGTGTGCACCGGCGTCTGGGAGATCGTGTTCGGCTTCATGGCGAACGCGGCCTCAGAGAAAGCCGGCAGCATGTCACCCTTCTTGAACCAGCCAAGATCGCCACCGTTTGCACCAGCGGAACCCTTGTCCTTGGACAACTGGCCAGCAAGCTTCGCGAAGTCAGCACCCTTGTTGAGCTGGGCAATGATGTCCTTGGCCTGTGCTTCCGTCTCCACGAGGATGTGGCGAGCATGAACTTCCTGCTCAGGCTTCTGGTTGGCGTAGTGCGTCTGGTAGTAGTCGTGCAGAGCCGCATCGGTCACGAGTGGAGCGACCTTCTCTTCCAGATAGGCATTCTGCAGGGCGCTGTTGGCAGCGTTCTGCATGGCAGCCTTGACTTCCGGCTTGTTGGTCAGACCTTCCTTGCCAGCAGCGATCTGGATCGCCTTCTGATCGACGAGCTGGTTGACCAGCAGCGGGATCAGCATGGACGGCTGAAGCTGACGGGCCTGCGGCGGCAGGTTGCCAGCAGCCTGCTGAACATCACCGAGGGTAATCTTTTCGCCATTGACGGTCGCGATCACCATGTCTGGCTTCGGAGCAGGTGCAGCGGCCGGTGCTGGAGCAGCAGCCGGGGCAGCAGGAGCCGCGAAAGCGAGAGGAGCTGAAACCGACGTGCCAGCCAGAAGTGCTGCACAGGCGAGAGTGGAGCGGGAAAGCCGCATGAAAATACCTCGGACCATAAAGAAGGAGGAAAACGAATGGGCAGCACCATGACAAAGCGCGCTCAACCCTGCAAGAGCACGGCCCCTTACCATTCCGTCACACTCCGGAAATGGGCATTTTAGTGGACCTCCCGGGTGCCTCTCCATTGACCCGTGGGCACGCGGGTCCTATCTCCACGTGACGTGAAAATCGTGATTGCCCGGTTTGGGAGGTCTTTCCGCTGGTGGAAAGAGCTTCTGATCGGGTGCTCGGCATCTCAAGGTTCAGCATGTTCGCACGCCTCGCACGCGCCCTCTTCGGTTCCGCCAATGATCGTTCGCTCAAGGCGTATCAGCGCCGTGTGCCCGAGATCAACGCTCTGGAGCCCACAGTTCAGGCGCTCAGTGACGAGCAGCTTCAGCATAAGACGGTAGAGTTCAAAGAACGCGTCGCCAAAGGCGAAACTCTGGATGCGATGCTGCCGGAAGCTTTTGCTGTCTGCCGTGAAGCGTCGAAGCGTGTGCTGGGTAAGCGCCATTTCGATGTGCAGCTGATCGGTGCAATGGTTCTGCATGACGGTCGGATTGCTGAAATGCGGACTGGCGAGGGTAAAACCCTTGTCGCCACGCTGGCCGTTTACCTGAACGCGCTGTCCGGCAAGGGCGTGCATGTCGTGACGGTGAACGACTACCTGGCCCGTCGTGATGCTGAGGAAATGTCGGTCCTTTACAGCTTTCTTGGTCTGACGACAGGCGTGATTATCCCCAATCTGGCGGATGAAGAGCGTCGTGAAGCCTATGCCTCAGATATTACCTATGGAACGAACAACGAGTTCGGCTTCGACTATCTGCGCGACAATATGAAATATTCGCTCGCCGACATGGTGCAGCGTCCGTTCAACCACGCAATCGTGGATGAAGTGGACAGCATCCTGATCGACGAAGCCCGGACACCGCTGATCATTTCCGGCCCCGCCGACGACAGTTCAGAGCTTTACCGGACGGTTGACGCGGTCGTGGCGAAGCTGGTGCTGGAACCCGAGACCTTCGACAAGGACGAGAAGCAGCGCAGCGTGACGCTGACCGAGGCTGGCTCGCACCGGATTGAAGAGCTTCTGAATGAAGCCGGGGTTCTGCAGGAAGGCGGTCTGTACGACATCCATAACGTGGCTGTAGTGCATCACGTTCAGCAATCCCTGCGAGCTTATACGCTGTTCACGCGGGACGTTGATTACATCGTCCGTGATGGCAAGGTGATCATCATTGATGAATTCACTGGCCGTATGATGGATGGCCGTCGTTATTCGGATGGTCTGCATCAGGCACTGGAAGCGAAAGAGCACGTCGAGATCCAGCAGGAAAACCAGACGCTCGCATCCATCACGTTCCAAAACTACTTCCGTCTGTATCCGAAGCTGTCCGGTATGACCGGTACGGCCATGACCGAGGCTGATGAGTTTGCGGAAATCTACAATCTGACGGTTGTGGAAATCCCGACGAACCGTCAGGTGAAGCGGATCGACACGGATGATGAAGTTTATTTGACGGCTGGCGAGAAGTTCAATGCCGTTGCCGATCTGATTCAGGAAGTCAGTGCGAAGGGACAGCCGATCCTGGTGGGCACGACGTCCATCGAGAAGAGTGAATACCTTTCCAGCATCCTGACCGGACGCGGCATCAAGCATAACGTGCTCAATGCCCGGCATCATGAAAAAGAAGCCAGCATCATTGCGCAGGCTGGTGCCCCGGGTGCCATCACGATCGCCACGAACATGGCTGGTCGCGGTACGGACATCAAACTCGGTGGCAATATCGAGATGCTCATCCATGCCTATACGGATGGTATCGAGGATGAAGCCGAGCGCGAGCGTATTGCCGAAGAAATCCGCAAGACGGTTGAAGTCAACCATGGCGCGGTTCATGAATCCGGTGGTCTGTATGTCATCGGGACGGAGCGTCATGAGAGCCGTCGTGTTGATAACCAGCTGCGTGGCCGTTCGGGACGTCAAGGCGATCCGGGTAATTCCCGTTTCTTCCTGTCACTTGAAGACGACCTGATCCGCATTTTCTCTGGCGACCGTATGGGCGCGATGATGCAGAAGATGGGTCTGAAAGAAGGGGAGGCGATTGTTCACCCGTGGCTGAACAAGGCCGTCGAGAAGGCTCAGAAGCGCGTTGAAGCCCGCAACTTCGACATGCGTAAGAACACGCTGAAATACGACGACGTCATGAATGACCAGCGCAAGGAAGTTTATTCCCAGCGCAAGGAATACATGTCGTCTGAAGATCTGTCTGGTGTGATCGCGGAGCTGCGTTTGCACACCATTGAGGATCTGGTTCATGCCCATATCCCCGAGAAATCTTTTGCCGAAGCGTGGGATACAGCGGGCCTTTCCAAGAGCGTGACTGATATTCTGAACCTCGATCTTCCGATTGCCGAATGGGCAAAGGAAGATGGCATGGATGCAGAAGGCGTGATCGAGCGTGTGGAAGCTGAAGCCCAGAAGGCTCAGGCAGCCCGCACGGCGAACATGGGTCCTGAACTCATGCGCATGATTGAGAAACAGGTTGTGCTCACGACGTTCGATGCCGTGTGGAAAGAGCATCTGCATGGACTGGACCAGCTTCGTCAGGGCATTGGCCTGCGTGCTTATGGTCAGCGTGATCCGCTGAACGAGTACAAGCAGGAAGCCTTCCAGATGTTTACGGCTATGCTGGATGACATGCGGATGCGCGTGACGCAGACCATGTGCCGCATTCAGGCTGTGAGTGAGCCGCCGCCTTATCCGGTTGTGGATACATCCGCCCAGCATGAGACGTTCGAGGCTCCTCCGATGGCTCCCGCGCTCGAACAGGCTTCGCAGCCGGTTATGAGCTTTGCCGCGCCTCAGCCGCAGTTTGCAGCGCAGGGTTCAGTAGAAGAGCCAGATGCAGCCACGCTTCAGCGGTGGTATGAAGAGACGCCGCGCAATGCGCTTTGCCCGTGTGGATCGGGCCAGAAGTTCAAACACTGTCATGGCAGGCTCGCCTGAGCCTCTGACACCCGTAGAGGAAGGAGCGACCGATGGCCGGTCATTCGCAATTTAAGAACATCATGCATCGCAAGGGCGCGCAGGACGCCAAACGCGCCAAGCAGTTTGCCAAGATCCTGCGCGAAATCACGGTTGCTGCGCGGTCCGGTCTTCCCGATCCGGCATCGAACCCGCGCCTGCGTGCTGCTATTACGGCAGCGCGTGAAGCAAACATGCCTAAGGACAACGTCGAGCGCGCCATCAAGAAGGCCTCCGGTGCTGCTGGCGGGGAAGACTATGTGGAAGTCCGCTATGAGGGCTACGGCCCGGCTGGCGTGGCAATCATTGTCGAAGGCCTGACCGACAACCGGAACCGTACGGCTGGTGAAGTCCGCGCTGCATTTTCCAAGCATGGCGGCTCACTGGGTGAATCGAACTCGGTGTCCTTCATGTTCCAGCGTCTGGGTGTCGTGACCTATCCGGTCGATGCTGCGTCCGAAGACGAGATGCTCGAAGCCGCCATTGAAGCTGGTGCTGACAATGCTGTGCTGACTGAGGAAGGTCACGAGATCACCTGCGAGATGGAAAATTTCTTCGCGGTTCGTGACGCCCTTGAAAGCCGCTTTGGCGAGCCGCAGTCCGCAAAGCTGGACTGGCGCCCGGAAAACAGCGTTTCGCTGGATGAGGAAAAGGCCCGGACGGTTCTGAAGCTGATCGACGTTCTGGAAGACAACGACGATATTCAGGCTGTTTATGCCAACTTCGACCTTCCGGATGACGTGGCTCAGGCGCTCGCCGCTTGATCCGTCTGATGGGCATAGACCCCGGCCTGCGTTTCATGGGCTGGGGGATTATTGATGTGGATGGCAACCGCCTGAAGCATGTGGCTTCCGGTGTAATCGCAACGGATGGCCAGGAATCGGTTCCCCTGCGGCTCTGTGAGCTGCATGGGAAGCTCCAGACTCTGATCCGTGAGTATGCTCCCGCCGAAGCTGCGGTTGAGGAAACTTACGTGAACCGCAACGGCTCCTCCACGCTCAAGCTTGGTTATGCTCGGGGTGTGGCGCTTCTAACACCTGCATATGAAGGGCTGCCCGTCGCGGAATACGGGGCCATGATGGTCAAGAAATCCGTGGTCGGCACCGGGGCGGCGACGAAAGAGCAGGTCACGATGATGGTGAAGCGTCTGCTACCCGGCGTGGCTATTCATAAAGCAGATGCCTCCGATGCTCTGGCCGTGGCGATCTGCCACGCGCATCATCGAGCCAGTGCGGCGCATGTGGCTCTTGGGAAGCGAATGGCATGATCGGACAATTGACGGGTCTTGTCGGGCAGATTGAAGGCGAGCGCTGCATCGTGGACGTCAATGGCGTCGGCTATGTGGTGTCGGCCTCGACGCGCACGTTGGGAAATGTTCCGCATCCACCGGAAGTTGCACGTCTTCTGATTGAAACAGTCGTTCGGGAAGATGCGATTCTGCTGTACGGGTTTGGGACCGCTGATGAGCGCGAGTGGTTCCGTCTGCTGACGACGGTTCAGGGCGTGGGCGCCAAGGTTGCCTTGGCCATTTTGTCGGCCAACTCGCCGGGTGAAATTCTGCTGGCCATCAATGCTGGAGACCGGGGGGCTTTGACGCGGGCAGCTGGTGTCGGCCCGCGCCTTGCAGACCGTATTCTGAGTGAACTGCGCAACAAGGTTGCCAAGATGCCGGGTGGCGGGGCTACTGCCCCGATGCCAGGGATCGTGACCGGACCAAGCGTTGAAAATGATGCACTTCTGGCGCTGGCGGGTCTCGGCTTCCGTCGGGCAGAAGCGTGGCCGGTGCTGAGTCGTGTTCTGGCTGAAAACGAGAATGCCAGCCTTGATCTGGCTATCCGTCTTTGCCTGAAGGAACTGGCCCGATGAGCGAATTTCGGGAAACGGACCCGGCTCGTCTGCCGGAAGACATTGCGGAAAGTGGCCTCAGGCCGGAGAGCCTTGCCGATTTTACGGGGCAGAAAGCCAGCCGCGAAAATCTTGCCATCTTTATCGAGGCCGCGAAGGCTCGTGGCGAAGCTCTGGATCATGTCCTGCTGCATGGCCCTCCGGGTCTGGGTAAGACAACGCTGGCACAGATTGTGTCCCGTGAGTTGGGTGTCGGTTTCCGGGCAACGTCCGGGCCGGTCATTCAGCGGGCAGGGGATCTGGCGGCGATCCTGACGAATCTTCAGCCACGCGATGTGCTGTTCATTGACGAAATTCACCGTCTTCAGCCTGCGATTGAGGAAATTCTCTATCCCGCGATGGAGGATTTCCAGCTTGATCTGATTATCGGGGAAGGGCCAGCGGCTCGATCTGTCCGGATTGATCTTGCGCCGTTCACGCTTGTTGCAGCGACGACGCGTGCCGGTCTGTTGGCCACGCCTTTGCGGGATCGTTTCGGCATTCCCCTGCGGCTTGTTTTTTATACGCCGGATGAATTGCGGGCCATTGTGTCCCGTGGAGCGACCAAGCTTGGCGTGCATCTAAATGACGATGGTGCGGAAGAAATCGCACGTCGTTCCCGTGGAACGCCGCGTATTGCCGGGCGTCTTCTGCGCCGGGTGCGCGATTTTGCACTGGTGGCGAAGAAACCGATCATTGATCGTGCCACGGCGGATGCGGCGCTGTCGCGTCTTGAGGTTGATGAGCGCGGTCTGGATGCGATGGACCGGCGCTATCTGCTGCGGATTGCGGAACACCATCATGGCGGCCCGGTGGGTGTTGAAACGCTCGCAGCCGGTCTGGCGGAAGCTCGTGATACGCTGGAAGATGTCATTGAGCCTTACCTGATCCAGGAAGGCATGGTGCTTCGGACGGCACGCGGTCGCATGCTGGGTGAAGCGGGGTGGCGCCATCTGGGGCTGAACCCGCCAGCGAGCCAGGTAGATCTCCTTTCTGCGCTCGATGACGATACGACGGCCTGAAGCCGGGCACATGAGCGGAGGATCTGATGGCAACGCATAAAATCCGGTTCCGGGTTTATTATGAAGACACGGATGCCGGGGGGATTGTCTATCACGCGCGCTATCTCGGCTTTGCCGAACGTGCACGCAGCGAGGCCATGCGGGATGCGGATGCGTCCGTCACGGAACTTCTGAATGATTTCGGTCTGGCCTTCGTCGTCCGACAGGCCAGCATCCGGTATCGCTCCCCGTTGCGACTCGATGATGAAATGGAAATCGAGACTGCGCTGGAGGCCATGACGCCGACACGGCTGAAACTTCAGCAGACGGTGCGGAATTTCTCAAAGGGTAACGAAACCGCCGTTGTCATTGATGTGGAACTGGCGTGCCTTTCTGCAGAAACAATGAAACCTGCCAAAATTCCGCCTCGCTGGTGTGATGCTGTTCGAAAACTCGAGGCTGGAGAGGTCTGACCCACTTTCCTGTTTCCTCACGAAGTGCAATGGAGAGACCTGACCCGTAAGGGACAGGATCTGGACAGGAGAGAACAGTGGATCATGAGGTAAGTTCGAGTGCGCTTGGGGCGGTCGGTGCGGCCGGTCTGTCGCCTCTGGACCTGTTCCTGCACGCGTCCATCGTCGTAAAGCTGGTCATGATCGGGCTCGTCCTGTGCAGTGCAGGCGTGTGGGCGATCATCGCGGAAAAAATCATTCTGATGCGTCGCGTGAATCGTGAAGCAACGGAATTTGAAGACCGTTTCTGGTCCGGCGGTTCGCTGGACGACCTCTACGAATCCGATGGTGCCCGCCCGACGCACCCGATGGCCGCCGTGTTTGGGGCTGCCATGGGCGAATGGCGTCGTTCAGCACGGATCGTTGGGATTGATCTGGCGCGCGGTGGCGTGCGGGACCGTATCGACCGTGCCATCAATATTACCGTTTCCCGTGAGAATGACCGTCTTGGTCGTCGCCTGATCTTTCTGGCAACGATTGGCCCGGTAGCCCCGTTTGTGGGTCTATTCGGTACGGTCTGGGGTATCATGCATGCGTTCGGCTCGATCGCTGCCATGCACAACACCAATCTTTCCGTCGTGGCTCCGGGTATTTCCGAAGCTCTGTTCGCAACGGCCATCGGCCTTGTGACGGCTATTCCCGCCTATGTTGCCTATAACGTTCTCAGCAACTCCGTAGACAAATTCGCGGACCGTATGGAGGCTTTCGGAACCGAATTCGCCGCCATCCTGTCCCGCCAGTCCGAAGAGCGTGCGGACGAGACGACCAGCGGGAAGGCCTGATCCATGGGGATGTCCGCTGGAGGAGGAGGGCGCGCAGGGGGCCGTCGTCGGCGTCCGGCATCCGAGATCAACGTCACACCGCTGGTGGACGTCATGCTGGTGCTGCTCATCATTTTTATGGTGACGGCGCCGATGATGACCAGTGGCGTCAATGTCGATCTGCCCAAAACGGATGCCAGCCCGGTCAATGCGGATACGAAGCCGATCACGGTTTCGCTGCGCAATGACGGTTCGCTGTATCTGGGCGAAGACCCGATCACGCCGGAACAGCTTGTGGACCAGCTCAAGGTCCAGTCCCAGAATGATCCGAACCATCGGATCTTCGTTCGTGCCGATGCGCATATCGACTATGGCCGCGTGATGCAGGTCATGGGTCAGATCACGTCTGGCGGCTTTACGCATGTGGCGCTGCTCGCTCAGCAGCCTCAGAGCGGCCAGTAAAGGACTTCGCCAGTGGTGCGTCCACGTCGTTCGGACAGGCGTCGCTTTCGCAACGCGCTGCTGGGTTCGGTTGGTGTCCATGCGGCACTGATCCTGTACCTGGTGGTGCGGATCCCGTTCGAGAAACCTCCTGAGCCGCCGGAACCTCCGGCGGTGCAGATGGAGTTCGAGGAGGCTGGTCCTCCCACTCATCCTATCAAGGCTGACCATCCGGCTCCCAAGCCGGCGCCTGCGCCTGCGCCCGTGAAGAACGAGGCTCCTCCGTCCCCGACGCCTCCTCTGAAGGCGCCGACAGAAGAACCACCTCCGCCTCCACCACCGCCGCAGCCGGTTCCGCCAGCGCCTGAGACCAAGCCTCAGCCTCTGCCGCCGACGAAGCTTCCGCCCAAGATCACGGAGCCGTCGCCAGAGCCTGTACCCGCGTCTCCGCCGAAGCCATCTCCGCCGACCAAGTCGACGATGGTAGCCCCGCCGAGCCCGCAGACGCAGAAGGCTGACAAGCTTCCGGATACGCCGAAGTTCTCGCATATGACCCAGCCGAATGCGTCCAAGAATACGCAGGCGGACAGTCATTCCCTGCTGGCAACGCTGGACAGCTTCCGGTCTGACCAGAAGCAGACGCATGCGCCCAAGGCGAAAGCCAATCCGCCGCAGGGTGGTGCGCCGGATGGCGGTGGTGTTCCCAACGGGGATATTACCAAGTCCCTGTCCATGGCCGATCAGAAAGCGATCGGTGGTTCCGTGCGTCGTTGCTACACGGAAGACACGGAAGCGCGGAACTATGCGAGCTTTGTTGCGCATCTGATTGTGACGGTGGATGCAACGGGTGAGGCACGTCTTGTGAAGTATGCTCCAGACACAGCAGCGAAGATGGCGTCAGACCCATCCTATCGTGTGCTGGCGGAGCGTGCGCGCGATGCAGTGCTGAGCCCGACCTGTGCCCATCTGCCCATTCCTTCCAACCTGCTAGGCCAGACGCATCAGCTGCGTTTTGTCTTCAGGCCGTAACCCTAGAGGAATCATCATGACCTTCATTTCCGATTCCGAAGCTGATGCTCTCAGCGCGCTGCTGTCGCGCCGTTCTGTTCTTGGTGCCACGGCTGCAGCTGGTGGCCTTCTGGCAACGCCATTGTCTGCTTTTGCTCAGGGTGCCGCGGCATCTGGTGGCGGTGAGGCGGAAATTACCGTGGATCAGGCCCGTCAGGCGCCGATCCCCATCGTGATCCCGAGCTTTGGCGCGGGGATGGGCGAGCAGATCTCTGGCGTCATTTCTTCTGATCTGGAGAGCACGGGTCTCTTCAAGGTCATGAGCGGTGATGTACCTCCGGGTTCCACGCCCGACTTCAGTGCCCTCAAAGCGCAGGGTGCCCGTGCTGCTGTAGCCGGGCGCGCAGTCGGTTCAGGCAGTGTTCGTGTTGAGATGCGGCTGTGGAACGTTGTGGCTGGTGAGCAGCTTCAGGGCACGGCTTATACGGCGTCTCCGTCTAACTGGCGTCGTATCGCTCACATTATTGCTGACGTCATTTATGAGCGGATGCTGGGGGAGAAGGGGTATTTCGATACCCGTATCGCTTACATCGCCCGGACAGGCCCACGTCGTCATCAGATTACGCGTCTGGCGCTGATGGATCAGGACGGGTTCAACTCCCGTATGCTGACTGGTGGCCAGTGGCTGACGCTGACGCCGCGCTTCAACCCGGCACGCGATCAGGTCGCGTTCATGTCTTACGCGAACAACCGCCCGCGTGTGTATCTGTTCGACCTTGGCTCTGGTCGGCAGCAGATGCTGGGTGAGTTCGATGGCATTTCATTCGCGCCGCGTTTCTCGCCTGACGGCAGCCGTGTTGTTCTGTCTGCCACGCGTGGTGGTGGGTCAGACATCTTCGTTGTCGATCTTGGATCTCGCAGCAAACATCAGATCACCAGCTCTGGTGGCGCGATTGATACCAGCCCGTGCTTTAGCCCGGATGGCAGCCAGATCGTGTTCAACTCCGATCGTGGCGGTAGTCCGCAGCTCTATATCATGAGCGCATCAGGTGGCGGGGCACGCCGGATCTCTTATGGTTCGGGCCAGTATGGGTCGCCGGTCTGGTCGCCGCGTGGGGATCTGATTGCGTTCACCCGCATTGGTCACGGTGGCTTCTCGCTGGGGGTTATGAATCCGGACGGAACGGGCGAACGTATCCTGACACAGGGCTTCACGGTTGAGTCCCCGACGTTCTGTCCGAATGGTCGTGTCCTGGCCTTCTGCCGTCAGAGTGCTTCCAGCGCGGGTGGCGCAGGCTTCTCTTCCGGGATTGGGACCATCGACATCACGGGCTTCAATGAACGCCCGATCCGGACGGCGACTGGCGCGTCCGATCCGGCCTGGTCTCCGCTGAACGGCTGAACAGGCTTCCTCCATGTCAGACAGGTTTCTGACATGGAGGCTTTTCCCTTGCGAATGCCTTGAGCAGAAGCTCGGCATGAAGAGCAGGTTTACAGACCTGATCAAGACGGATGACAGACCGTCAAATGGAGTCGATTGAGCCGGGATCGCTTGTCACGGGCAACATGGTTCCATCGCATGTTCTGTAAATCGAAGAAGCCACACCAGAAGATGGGAAAATTCTGTCCCGCATTCGGCGCTGGGCTGATTTGCGTCATCTGCATGGTGATAAAGAGCTTAAAGGATGTCCAGCAAAGCAACTGGCAGAATTCCGCCACATTCGTATTTAAGAGCTGTGACATTTATGTTGCGTTTTCTGGTTTCGAATCAGAATCGTTCTCTGGCGTCTGGGGTGTGCCTCACAGGATGCTTGACCCCGGATTTAAGTCATGAGTATGGGCGCTAGTGGCCAGTGTTTTTCAGGGGGCACGCTGGGAGTTGCAATGCGACTCTTGAGCGGTTCCGAATGAAAGGCATGGGTCCGGAACAACGCGGCGTTATGCCGCATTTCGGTTCCTGATACGGAACCGTTCTCAGGGTTGAGACACATGAAGTTCAAGGTGTTTGGTGCGCTTGGTCTGGCGCTCGTTCTCGCAGCCTGCTCCGATGGCAAAACCGATACGGGCAACAGCACCGGTGCTGGCGCAGCTACGCAGGAAGCTGGCCCGACGCCAGGCAGCGAAGCTGATCTGGTTGCCAATGTTGGCGATCGTATCTTCTATGAGCTGAATGTTTCCCAGCTCTCCGAAGAAGCTCGCGCTACGCTGGACAAGCAGGCTGCATGGCTCGCGAAGTATCCGCAGGTCAGCATCCAGATTGCTGGTAACTGCGATGACCGCGGCACGGAAGAGTACAACATTGCTCTGGGTCAGCGTCGTGCAAACGCTGCTCGCGACTATCTGGTCGCCAAGGGCGTGAGCGCTTCCCGCATCACGACGATCTCCTACGGTAAGGATCGTCCGACCGCTGATGGTGATGACGAAGCCTCATGGGCTCAGAACCGTAACGCGATCACCTCGGTTCGCTGAACCCGGGTCATCCGTCTGACGGACTGACAGTTTGAACGGCCGGGGGAGCTTATCCCCCGGCCGTTTCTGTTTTATGACTGTCTCTACTGCCGTGCTCGCCGGCGACTGCGAGAGGGCGCCCTGGCCGGGCGCTGAACTGTTTCAGGAGATCTTGCATGGCCCTGTCCCGTCCCCTCCGCGCACTGATGCTCGGAACGGCGTTTTCTGTGCTTTGCCCTGTCCTGCCGGCTCTGGCGCAGGACGCATCGGATGGCGGGGGCATTTCTTCCCGTGAGGCGATTGCTCTTCAGGATGAAATTGCCTCTTTGCGGCAGCAGGTTTCGCAGATCCAGAACAGTGGGCCTTTGCCTGCGCCGAGTTCTTCAGCATCACGAGGATCGTCTGGAAACAGTGCAGACGGGAATATGGTGGCTCAGCTTCTGGAGCGTGTTTCGGCTCTTGAAGAACAGAACCGCCAGATGCGTGGAGAACTGGATCAGTTGACCAACGCGCAGAAGGAAACGCAGGCTAATCTGTCCAAACAGATTTCAGACATGCAGTTTGCGTCTCAGAACGGCGGGGGCGGGGCACCCGCGGCCGCAGCATCTGCTGCGCCGAGTGCAAAAGCCGCTGAATCTGACGTGCCTGCTACCGGGGATGCCGCACCGAAGACTGCTCTTGAAGCTCTGAAGCTCGGGAACGCCGCACTGAAGGCTGGCAAATACGACGACGCTGAAACGAATGCGCGCTTTGCTATCAAGACGGCCAAAAGCGCTTCCGGGAAAATGGATTCCCAGTTTCTGCTAGCCCAGTCTCTTGCTGGGCAGAAGCAGTATCGTGAGTCGGCTGTTGCTTACTACGATGCCTATAACAAAGCTCCGAAGTCCCCCAAGGCTCAGGACTCTTTGTTGGGTGTTGCAGCCTCTCTTCTGGCAATGGGCGACAAAAATTCCGCTTGTCAGGCGCTCGACAAGCTGAAGGACGAGTTTCCAACTCCAACTCCTCGAGTGAAGTCTGCCGCTGCGACGTTCCGTGGACGTGCTGCCTGTCACTGATCTGAACAGTCCCGTCGGGGCGGACGAGTTTTCCGCCTTTATGGAAAAAGTCGGGCCTTGGTTGCCCGACGTTGCAGAGGCTCCTGTCGGGCTGGCTGTTTCCGGTGGGGGCGATTCCCTCGCCTTGGCGTGGTTGGCAAAACGGTGGCGACACCATGTTGTGGCTTTTGTTGTAGATCATGCTTTACGCGTCGAATCTGCTGCTGAGGCACGCCTGACAGCCAGCCGCCTCCAGGTGATGGGCATTGACGCGCATGTTTTAAAGCTGGCGCCTTTTCCTGAAGGGCGGCTTCAGGAGCGTGCGCGGGATGCGCGTTTTGAAGCTTTGGAAGAGGCCTGCGTTGAGGCGGGGTGTCTTGATCTGCTGGTTGCCCACCATCTGCATGATCAGGATGAGACAGTCTGGATGCGCCAGAATGCTGGCAGTGGTCCGAGCGGGTTGGCCGGGATGGGGGCTGTGGCTCTTCGGGGGCGGATCAGAATTGTCCGACCTTGCCTCATGCTGGCGCCAGAGCGGCTACGCACGACATTGCGTGCGGCCGGTCTTGCATGGATTGAAGATCCTTCCAATCAGAACAGGCGCTTTGAGCGTGTTCGCTGGCGACAGGATCTGTCACCGGCTCAGCGGAATCAAGCGCGGGAATGGCAGGTCGCGGCACAGATGTTGCGGTGTTCCGAAGACAGGAAACTGGCGCGCGTGTTGGCGGAAAGTGCAGTCTGGCATTCGGCAGGCTGGGTTCATCTAAGGCCTGACGGGATAAAGGACAGCACGATTGCAGCGTTGATCCGCCTGGTGTCCGGGCGGAGATATCGTCCGTCTCGGGAGCAGGTTCAGGCTCTTGTGTCGCGTGGGCAGGGGACGCTGGGAGGCGTCATGGTGCGTCCGGCAGGGCGTTTCGGAGACGGTGTGATGCTCGTCCGTGAGGAGCGGGCAGTCGAAGGCTTGGTTGCGGCAAAAGCCGGAGCGATATGGGATGGTCGATGGCGTTGTACTGCAAACGCTCTTCCCGTTGACGGACTGATCGGCACTTTGGGAGATGGAGCCCTGAAGCTGGATGCCAGACGTGTGGGTTTGCCTGTTTCGGCTTTGAGAACGCTCCCGGCTCTGTGGCGGAATGGACAGGTTATCGGTTTGCCTGATGTCCTGGAGGGCATTGGGGCAGTCCCTTTTGTCTGGGCAGGAGGAGTGCCTGTGACGGGAGAAAGGGGGTCAGTGACATGAAAAGCGCACCAAAATGCCCTGAAATGCGTTTTCCTTTCCCCTATGGGGTAGGAACACGGGCAGGACCGCCTATGTTATGAAGTCAACGCAGACTATGACGTCGGTCTGTTTGAGACGGTGAAGCCACGCTGCATCGGTTAGACAGTCTGAAGGACGACAGAGAACGAGATGAACAATTTAGGCCGTAACGTTGCGATCTGGGTGGTCATCATCATGGTCGGAATGGCAGTGCTGACCGCCTTCCAGCCCGGTGGAAGCCAGCACGCTGCCCAGCAGATCGCTTATTCCGATTTTATCCATGATGTGGATGAACACCAGGTTCGCTCAGTCGTGATCCAGGAACAGAATGTTTCTGGTACACTGACGAACGGCACGTCTTTCGAGACGTATGCGCCGATTGATCCGGGTCTTCCGGCGCGTCTGACGAGTGCGGGTGTGGAAGTCACCGCCAAGCCAATGGATAGCGGCGAAAGTCCGATCCTGCGCTATGTGGGGGCTTACCTGCCGGTTCTGCTGCTGGTTGGTCTTTGCTTCATGGTGTTTCGCCAGATGCAGGCTGGTGGTGGTCGTGCCATGGGCTTTGGTAAGTCCAAGGCCCGTCTGCTAACGGAAAAAACCGGTCGTGTGACGTTCGAGGATGTTGCGGGTATCGACGAAGCCAAGGCTGAACTTGAGGAAATCGTAGAGTTCCTCAAAGACCCGCAGAAGTTCACGCGTCTGGGCGGCAAAATCCCCAAAGGCGCTCTGCTCGTTGGACCTCCGGGTACGGGTAAGACGCTTCTGGCCCGCGCGATTGCTGGTGAGGCCAATGTTCCGTTCTTCACGATTTCCGGTTCGGATTTTGTGGAGATGTTCGTGGGTGTCGGTGCATCCCGTGTGCGTGACATGTTCGAGCAGGGCAAGAAGGCTGCACCGTGCATCATCTTCATTGATGAAATCGACGCGGTGGGTCGCCATCGTGGCGCTGGCCTCGGCGGTGGCAATGATGAGCGCGAGCAGACGCTGAACCAGATGCTGGTTGAGATGGATGGTTTTGAAAGCAACGAGGGCGTGATCCTCATTGCCGCGACAAACCGCCCGGACGTTCTGGACCCGGCTCTGCTGCGTCCAGGTCGCTTTGACCGTCAGGTTGTGGTGCCGAACCCCGATGTGGCGGGGCGTGAGAAGATCCTGCGTGTTCACATGAAAAAGGTGCCGCTGTCTTCTGACGTGGACCCGAAGGTCATTGCTCGCGGAACGCCAGGTTTCTCAGGTGCGGATCTGTCCAACCTTGTGAATGAAGCCGCATTGATGTCGGCCCGGCAGGGACGTCGGACGGTTGGTATGGCTCAGTTCGAGGAAGCCAAGGACAAGGTGATGATGGGGGCGGAACGCCGCTCCATGGTCATGACCGAGGATGAAAAGCGTTCCACGGCTTATCATGAGTCCGGTCACGCCATCTGCGCCATCTTTACGCCGGGTAGCGATCCGATTCACAAGGCAACGATTGTGCCGCGTGGGCGTGCTCTGGGTCTGGTTATGACGTTGCCGGAGAAGGATAATATTTCCTATAGCCGGAAATGGTGCCTTGCCCGCTTAGTGATCGCCATGGGTGGTCGTGTGGCGGAAGAAATCATCTTTGGCCCCGAAGAAGTCAGTGCCGGTGCGTCTGGTGACATCAAGAGTGCCACTGATCTGGCACGCCGGATGGTGACCGAATGGGGAATGAGCGATAAGCTCGGTATGATCTCTTACGGCGATAACGGTCAGGAAGTGTTCCTGGGTCATTCCGTGACGCAGAACAAGAACCTGTCCGAGCAGACGGCTCGTGAGATCGACACGGAGATCAAGGTACTTATCGACACGGCTTATCAGCAGGCGCGCGAGCTTCTGCTGACGCATATTGATGATCTGCATCGTCTGACGGCAGCGCTTCTTGAGTATGAGACGCTGACTGGTGATGATGTTGGTCGCATTATGCGCGGGGAAGCCATCGAGCGCGCTTCGGATGATGAGCAGTTGCCCGATAATCGCCGTGCTTCTGTGCCAACAACGCGTCCAGGCGCGTTTGATCCGGCCCCGCAGGCAGGCTAATCAGACCGTTAATCGCACCATCAGGCGCGTCATTGAGGGGGCTTTCCCTTCGGTGTCGCGCCTTTTTCTTATCTATCGAGACACGCAGGATTTCATGACCATGGCCAGCAAGAGGGCACTGTTCGGGACGGACGGGATCAGGGGAACAGCCAATACCGCGCCGATGACGGTAGAAGTTGCCCAGAAACTCGGACAGGCAGCCGGGCTGTACTTCATGCGCAATCCAAGCCGTCGGCATAGTGTCGTGCTGGGCAAGGACACACGTCTGTCGGGTTACATGATTGAATGTGCGCTTGTGGCGGGTTTCCTGTCTGCGGGCATGGATGTCATTCTTGTTGGTCCGCTGCCGACACCTGCCATCGCTATGCTGACACGTTCCCTCCGGGCTGATCTCGGTGTCATGATTTCAGCCTCCCATAACCCTTTCACAGACAACGGTATCAAGCTGTTCGGGCCGGATGGCTTCAAGCTATCCGATGACGTTGAAGGTGAGATCGAGACGCTGATGGGTGAGGACCTGTCAGGGCGTCTGGCGTCTCCGGAGCAGATCGGTCGGGCCTCACGTCTGAATGATGCAGCGGGACGTTACATTGAGAATGCCAAGGCCTCTTTCCCTCGCGGATTGCGGTTGGATGGCCTGAAGATCGTTCTCGATTGTGCGAATGGCTCGGCTTATCGTGTAGCGCCGACGGCTCTGTGGGAGCTGGGAGCGGAAGTCATCAAGATTGGATGTTCTCCAGACGGCCTGAACATCAATGACGGTGTGGGGTCAACCCATCCAGAGAAGCTTTGTACGGCCGTAAAGGAGCACAAGGCAGACTTCGGAATTGCCCTGGATGGTGATGCCGACCGCGTACTGATCGCCGATGAGAACGGTACCCTGGTCGATGGAGACCAGATCCTCGGTCTGATTGCCAAATTCTGGAAGCAGCATGATCGCCTCCGCAGCACGACTGTTGTGGCGACCGTCATGTCCAACATGGGCCTGGAGAAGGCACTTTCAGAAGTAGGGCTGGAACTCCAGCGGACCGCCGTTGGTGACCGCTATGTTGTTGAGCGGATGCGCGAAATTGGTGGAAATCTCGGTGGTGAGCAGTCCGGGCATATGGTGCTGTCCGACTATGCCACGACAGGCGATGGCCTGATTGCTGCATTGCAGGTTCTGGCTGTGTCGGTCGAAACCAAGAAGCCCGCCAGTGAAATCTGTAAGGTTTTCGAGCCTTTCCCCCAGCTTCTGAAGAATGTGCGTTATTCGGGTGTCAGCCCTTTAAGTAGTCCAGAATTGGCTGCTGCAAAATCCTGGGCCGAAGAACGCCTTGCCGGTCGGGGGCGTCTGGTTCTGCGCGCGAGTGGAACTGAGCCTTTGATCCGCGTCATGGCGGAAGCGGAAGAGGAAACTCTTGTGGTAGAAGTCGTGGATCATGTTTGCGATGCGATCCGCGCCATTACGGGACATTAAACGATGATCGGGCGGGTTCTGACCGTTGCTGGGAGTGATTCGGGCGGGGGAGCCGGAATCCAGGCCGATCTCAAAACTATCCTGGCGCTGGGTGGGTTTGGCATGAGTGCCATTACAGCTTTGACTGCTCAGAACACGTTAGGTGTGTTCGGGGTCGAGGCTGTCTCGCCTGCCTTTGTTCGTCAGCAGATGCAGGTTGTTCTGGATGATCTGGGAGCGGATTGCTGCAAAACAGGCATGTTGGCCAATGCCGCAATCGTTCATGCGGTAGCAGACGAATTGTCGCTTCGCTCAGAACTGCCGCTGGTTCTGGATCCTGTCATGGTGTCCACGAGCGGCTCGGTTCTGCTGGACGCGGAAGCAGTGGATGCAGTGATGAGCCGCCTGCTTCCTCGCGCTCTGGTTGTGACACCCAATATTCCGGAAGCTGAAGTCATGACCGGACTGGTCATTACGGATCTGGAGGAAATGCGTGTTGCAGCGCATCAGTTGCAGAAGCAGGGTGCGCAGGCCGTTCTCCTGAAAGGAGGGCATCTGCGGAGCGATGACCTTGAGGATTTGCTGGTTTTTTCTGATGGAAGCGAAGTTGTTCTTCGTGGCGAGAGGCTAAAAACCCTCCATACGCATGGAACGGGATGTACTCTGGCCAGTGCAATTGCGACTGGGATTGCACAAGGCATGGATTTGGACGCTGCCGTTCGGCGGGGAAGCCAATATCTCAGACTGGCGCTGTCACATGCTCCCGGATTGGGGCAGGGGCACGGGCCGGTCGATCATGGGGTAACGATCCGGCCTGAATGGCACCAATCCTGAAAGCTGTTTTCAGGCGAATGTTGTGACGGGCTGAGGCGTACGGGTATGATGATCCGGTACGGCAGAGCTGGTTTCGGTCGCTGGTTCGTCACGCAGAATGTAGCCGCGCCCCCATACGGTTGCGATCAGGTTTTCTGCCCCGGCTTTCTGCAGTTTGCGGCGAAGTTTGCAGATGAAGACGTCAATGATCTTCATTTCCGGCTCGTCGATGCCGCCATAGAGGTGGTTCAGGAAGGCGTCTTTCGTCAGTACTGACCCTTTGCGGATGATCAGAAGTTCCAGAATGGCATATTCCTTGCCTGTAAGATGCAGGGCCGTTCCGTCGACGGTGACGTTCTTGCCATTCAGATCGAGTTCCAGATTTCCAACTCGCAGACAGGGTTCAGCAAACCCGCGGGACCGACGCATGACAGCCTGAAGGCGAGCGATGAGTTCACCGGGGTCGTAGGGCTTGGCCATATAATCATCTGCACCCATTGAGAATGCACGGATCTTGGCCTGGGGGCGCAGCAGGGCAGAAAGAACGAGAATGGGGGTCGTGATCCGGGATGAGCGTACCCGGCGAATGACGTCATATCCTTCAATGTCGTTCAGCAGCAGCTCGAGAACCATCACATCGTAATCGTAATGACGAAGCATCTCGATGGCTTCTTCGCCGGAGGCTGTGTGATCTACGGTGAAAGCCGCAGTCCGCAGGATCTGGGACAGGGTCGCTGCGGCTTGAAGATCACTCTCAACAAGAAGGATACGCATGTTTTCAACTCCAGGATTGGTAAAGCAATGGTTACTACCCAAGGTTGTGAATGTCGATAGATAGAAACGGAAAATCGTAAATTTTTCATTATTCCGTCATGTGGCGATGCGGCTTCAGCTTTTTTTAACCCTTTCAGCTTAGCGTTCTAAAGATGCCAGAAGCCACGGAAAAGCAGAAGAAACACCCGTCTCCAAGTTTCCTTGAGAAGCTTTTGGAGAAGATGGCTAATTTGCAACCTGACGGTGCAGTGGGAACCGTTCAGGACGTGACAGGGTTGTGTGTAACAATCCGTGGTCTGGAAGGACTCGTTTCAATCGGGGATCGAATCTCAATTCATGCACGTTCTGGAAGCACCATACAGTCAGAGGTTGTAGGGTTTCATGATGCGCAAGCCAGAGTGATGGCGTTTGGAAGCCTTGAAGGTATTGGCCCCGGTTGTCAGGCACGAATTCCTCTAAGTCGACAGTCCTGTGCCTCTCTTGGCGTGAATGAGAGCTGGTTGGGGCGTGTTATTGATCCGCTTGGTGTACCGATGGACGGCAAGGGGCCCCTGACTCCTGCTCTGACTCGCCAGCCTGTCCTCAGTTCGCCTCCAAATGCTGCGACACGCGCCAGACTTGGAGACAGAATTGATCTGGGGGTCAGGGCGCTTGATGCATTTACAACCTGCCGGCGCGGGCAAAGGTTAGGCCTGTTTGCAGGATCTGGTGTTGGTAAATCAACGCTGCTGTCTATGTTGGCCCGAGGCGCGGATTTTGATGTTGCGGTCATTGCACTCGTGGGGGAGCGAGGCCGGGAAGTCCGGGAATTCATCGAAGACGACCTTGGTCCGGAAGGGCTTGCACGGAGCGTCGTTGTCATTGCGACATCGGACACGCCTCCCTTGATGCGCCGGGATGCAGCTGTTTCTGCCATGGCCATCGCCGAGTATTTTCGTGATCAGGGCAAATCGGTTCTGCTTCTGATGGACAGCGTAACCCGTTATTGCATGGCTTTGCGCGAAATCGGTTTGTCAGCCGGAGAACCCCCCGCCACACGGGGTTACCCACCTTCTGTTTTTGCCGAATTGCCGAAGTTGCTGGAGCGGGCGGGGCCGGGCTATCCCGGGCAGGGCATGATTACGGCTCTGTTCACGGTCCTGGTGGAGGGGGATGACCATAACGAGCCGGTTGCTGATGCTGTGCGCGGCATTCTCGATGGTCATATCATTCTTGATCGGAAGATCGGAGAGCAGGGGCGGTATCCGGCAATCGACGTACTTCGCTCCCTGTCCCGAGCTGTTCCCGGATGTAATTCGGCGGAAGAAAACCGATTAACCCGCCAGGCGCGGGCGATCATGGCAACCTATGAACGCATGGCCGATATGATCCGGCTGGGTGCTTACAAATCCGGGACAGAGAAAGACGTGGATGAGGCTATTCGCCTGATGCCTCAACTGGATGCGTTTCTGTCTCAGGGAAAAAATGAACGCTCAAGGTGCCTGGAGGCCTTTGAGCAGCTTGGAACCATCATGGCTTCCGCAGCCTGACCGCTATCGGAGAAAAGATAATGAGGCAGATGCCGCTTGAGGCTCTTCGTCGCCTGAGACGCCATGAACTGGCAGATGTGGAAAAGGCTTTTGGAGAGGCTGTTGCCCGCGAGGCAGCCGCAGAAATGCTTCTGGGACAGAGGCACCAGCACCTTCTGACGGAGCAAAAGCTGGCTTCTGATCCAGCGGCTGACGATGGGGCAGTGGAAGCATTCAGTCGTTGGCTCCCTGTCGGGCAGCAGGCCATTTCTGATGCTCAGGAAAAATGTCGGCAGGCTGCCATGGACAGGGATTGCATCCGGTCAGCTCTTCTGATGGCACAGGCAGCCCTGAAGGCCGTGGAAAAGCTGGAAGAGAAGCAGCAGGTCGAAATTCAGCAGCAGCATCTTCGTAAAGAACAGGCCGTTCTGGATGAGTTGGCGCTACGGCAGAGAACTTTAAATTGATCCGTCGCCCCGAAGCATATCAACCAGGTGGCCTGCAGTACCTATCAAAGCGCAGGCAACAGGGTGGGTTTCATCTCGGACAAAAGCCAGAATAAGGGTGGAATCGCTCTGGAAAAGGTCGCTTTCCAGACTGATGACAGGAGCAGTCTTCCCTTCACTCTGAGCTGATTCGGCGGCGTGGGACAGAATACGGGCAACGGCTTTTTCAAGCGCAGGAAGCACGACTGTATGAGGCGCCGTATGATCGTCAGCATGGGCCGCAATCAGCTCGTTCCAGCCTTCTTTCGTGATGAACGCTGGTATTCCGTCGGGCGCGGTTTCGCGTTCGGCGCGTAGAATGGCTCCAGACTGGGCCAGGCCAAGAATATTGACGGATGGAAGTGTGGAGGGATCGAGCATCACGGACATGGCGCTGTTTTATCAGGGCTCTGTCTGGAAAAGAAGGCATACCCTTGCAAAGGATATGCCCGCAAATATCAGTGCGGTGGGTTTCCCATAGCCTGCATCAGGGCATTGACCTGATCTGGATGGGCTTTGAACAGCGCAACATTGGACGGGTTGGGAGACGGCATTCCGGCGGGAACCTGACCGTTGCTGGCGGCCAGCGTCATACCGAAGGTTGTCATGCCAATAATGAATGTTTCAGGCGTGAAGCCGTGTGACCGTAAGACATCCGGGAAACCGGGCACCTGGCTTGCGCGGGCGATCATGTCCTGAAGTCCAAGACCCTGCGAATTCGGGGGTTGAATGTTGCGTCCCTGAAGCTCGCTGATTGCAGAAACCGCGCGGGGCATAAAGTCTGCCGGCAATACATAACGCATGGCGCGTTCCGCGTCCGCACGGAACTGCGGTGGGATCTGTGCGGACTGCTGACCTGATTGACCGTCGATCTGTGTCTGGCTTGGAGCGCCCTGAGCCAAGGCGGTCAGGGGCGTGATAGCCCCCGTTGCCAAGGCGAAGACAGCAAGAAAGCTGCGTCGAAAAATCATGAAATCACCCATTCACCAGCACGCATGAGAGGCGTGCGTGTTCCGTCCTTGAGGCCATCAAGATCAATCTTGTCCGACCCGATCATCCAGTCGATATGGATCAGGGAATCATTAACGCCGCGTTCCAGCAGCTGTTCCGGCGTCAGGCCCTCAATGTCGACCATGCACTTGGTATAAGCCTGCCCAAGCGCGATATGGCTGGACGCATTTTCATCAAACAGGGTGTTCTTGTAGAGAATGCCGCTGGCGGAAATTGGGGAAGAATGCGGCACGAGGGCTACTTCTCCAATGCGACGGGCACCTTCATCCGTGTCCAGAATACGATGCAGAACGTTCTCGCCCTTGCTGGCGTGAGCCTCGACAATGCGGCCGTCTTCGAAGCGGACGGAAATATCGTCAATCAGGGTGCCCTGATGGAAAAGAGGTTTGGTGCTGCACACCGTTCCATTGACGCGGGAGCGATGTGGCGTCGTGAAAATCTCTTCTGTAGGGATGTTCGGGTTGCACACGACACCATTCAGTGCCTCTTCCGAGCCGCCGGCCCATGCGTGGCCGTCTGCCAGACCTACCGTCAGGTCTGTGCCGGGACCGGAGAAGTGCAGCGCGTCAAACCGCGTGTCATTCATGTATTTGGCGCGGGCATGGAGGCGCGCATTATGGGCCTTCCAGTCTGCAACCGGATCTGGGACGTCAACGCGGGATGATTTGAAGATGCCGTTCCATAGGGCGGTCAGCGCCTCATCTGCGGGCAGGTCGGGGAATACCTGAGCAGCCCAGGCGGGGGTGGCGCAGGCAATGATGTTCCAGTTTACAGCAAACTGGGTGATGATTTCCATGGCCGGACGATTGGCGGCTGAATTGGCGCGGTTGGCCCGGGAAATGCGCTCCGGGTCCTGTCCGGCGAGAAGGGTCGGGTTGGCGCCGGTGATGGCCATGCGGGCCGCGCCGTCCCGGAACGCCTGAGCGATCCCGTTGGCGAGCCAGGTGGGAGCCGTGTCGAAAGCATCGTCGGAAGCGTGGATGTAACGGGCCAAAGTAGCTTCATCGTCAGCGTACAATGTGGTGACGAGGGAAGCGCCAGCCTTGTAGGCGTGTTCCGTGACGCGGCGGACCAGTGGCACGGCGTCGAGTGGGGCCGTAATGAGAAGCTGCTGCCCGGGCTTGATATTCAGGCCAACGCGGACAGCAACTTCACCGAGCCGGTCCAGAAGCTGTTCGTGCGAAAAGGGGGAAGGAACGGGCACGTCTTGCTCTTTCGCAATGGAAAATCTGTCTGTCATGGTGGGGGTTGAAGGGAGGAAGTGCAAGAGTGGCGCCAAGACTTGCGCTTCGTTCTCTATGGACCCACTCTCAAAGCCCATGGGACGAAACCGAGCATTTGAAAAACTGTTGGAGCCGCCGGGCGCGTATGATGGCGTCTGCTGTGGGCTGTGTGGGAGACCCATTCCGTCGACGTCGCGGTCTTCACGTCATCATCTCATACCAAAGCTGAAGGGCGGCGCTCAGGCGGAGACGGTTCGACTGCATCAGGTCTGTCACAATGCTATTCACGCGCATTTTAGCGAAGTGGAACTGGCCGTTCGTCTGAAAGAGCCTGAAGCCCTGCGTCAGGAGGCGGTGCTTGCACCATTTCTGTCATGGATACGTCGGAAACCGGCTGATTTTCATGCTTCCACACGACGAGCCGCTTCCAAGCGAGGGCCGCGCCGTGGACGGATGGCCTGACGTCTCGTAATCTTGAGACATGCGTCCTGGACTTCACATTTTTGCTGACGATGGTCAGCCCGATCAGCGTCCTTTTGATGTCGCGGTGGTCATTCCCAGTTTGCTGAGACCCACCTTGAAACATGCGTTGGACTCAGTATTTGCCCAGATGGGGCATCTGCGTGTTCAGATCCTGATTGGGGTGGATGTTGCTCCTCCAGGCGGGGCGCAGGGCATGCTGGAGCAGGTCTGTCAGGGTAGACCGGACGGGTGGTCCGTGCAGGTTTTATGGCCGGGGTATTCTACATCCGAACGGCATGGTGGGTTCGGGAAGGCGTGGGACGGCGGCGTCTTGCGCAGTGTGCTGAGCCAACTCTCCAATGCACCCCGTATTGCCTATCTGGACGATGATAACTGGTGGGCTCCTGACCATCTTCACTCACTGCTTGATGCGATTGAAGGGCAGGACTGGGCATGGTCCGGGAGATGGTTCGTTCACCCCCGAACGCTGAAAGCCGTCTGTGAAGACCAATGGGAATCCATTGGGTTGGGTGGCGGTCTGTTTCGTGAGGCGTATGGGGGGTTTGTTGATCCGAACTGTCTGATGATTGATCGAACCCGGGTGCCGGAGGTTCTCGACCTCTGGAATCAGCCTTTGGCTGGAGATCAGACACGGATGACGGCTGATCGAAGTGTTTTCAATTTTCTCAAGTCCCGTCCGGGACGTCCCAGTGGAAACTATTCGGCGTTTTATGTTCTGACGGAAACGGATGGCATGCACCCAATCCGGCTTCGCTGCATGGGCGAGGCGTGGAACCGGGCGGGTCAGTAATCGACACAAGCCCGGCTCCAATCATCCTCACATGGAGCGGATGGTGTTCCGGCGCGGCGCACGGCGCTGGCGCTGCTGATCCTGCGGCTGCTCGCTCCGATTGGCGTCACGGGTCGCTTTTTCGCGGGCAGCGGCACGGAGTTCCGTTTCCAGTTCCTTGATGCGGCGCTGGACGCTCTCCTTGAGCGCCGGGGAGGTATGGGACTTCATGGACGCAAGCGTCTCCTTGAGGTCCCGAAGCTGCTTTTCCTTTTCGGCCTGATTGCGGCGGATAGGCTGGTTGTCGGACATTTGTCCGTGGAATGCGCGCATGTCTTGGTCTTTCAGCACGAAATGCCAGAAGCCTCCGCATTTGTCAGAAATGCAGAACGGCGCACGAGGGTGCACCGGTTGGCCTCTGGGAGGTCATGATCGTGAGGGCGGATCAGTCCGCCCAGGCTTGGTTCAGGATCGGTTGCTCAGAATGATGGCCCGAAGGGCGTCAATCAGGCGTGTGCAGGCCTCGTCAGTTCCGATCGTGACGCGTAGCCAGTTCTGGATACGCGGGGTTGAAAGATGCCGCACCAGGATCGAGCGCTCGCGCAGGGCGGAGGCGACCGAACCGGCCGGATGCGCCGGATGACGCATGAGAACGAAGTTGGCACAGGATGGCAGGACTTGGAAGCCGAGATTTTCGAGTTCCGGAACTAGGGTTGCGCGGCTGGCCATGACCCTGCGTGTAATGTCCGCCAGCCAGTCCGTATCCCTGATGGCGGCGATTGCACCTTCCTGCGCCGGGCGGGACAGGGGGTATGAGTTGAAGCTGTCCTTAACCCGGATCAGTCCTTCGATCAGTTCCGGGGAGCCAATGGCAAAGCCAACCCGCAGCCCTGCCAGTGCGTAGGATTTGGACAGCGTTTGCACCACCAGAAGGTTGTCATGGCGCTTTGTGAGGGGGATGGCCGACTCGGCGCCGAAGTCAACATAGGCCTCGTCGATGATGACGGTTCGGTCCGGATGGCGAAGAGCCAGTGTTTCGATCTGCTCGAGCGTGAGGGCCAGACCCGTATTGGCATTGGGGTTCGCAACAACCACGCCGCCACATGGACCGTCATAGGCGTCAATGTTGATCTCATAGTCGTCATTTAGCGGGAACTGTTTGAAAGGCTGTTCGAACAGGCCGCAATAGACGGGGTAGAACCCGTATGTGACGTCTGAGAAATAGAGAGGCGCGTCGTCGTGGAACAGGGCACGGAAGGCGTGAGCCAGCACTTCGTCCGAGCCGTTGCCGACGAAAACACACTCTGGCGATACATCAAAACGTTCGGCAATGCTTTCGCGCAGGGCGGTTGCCGTAGGGTCCGGATACAGGCGCAGCGTGTCTGTCGCTGAGGCGCGGATCGCCTCCAGCACTTTCGGGCTGGGTCCATAGGGGGACTCGTTGGTGTTGAGTTTGAGCAGATTCGTAAGTTTCGGCTGTTCGCCGGGAACGTAGGGATCAAGATCGTGGACGCGACGGTTCCAGAAACGGCTCATGCGCCTGTTCTTTCAGTGAAAAGACCTGTCAGGTTTTGGCGTTCGGCCAGATCACGCGCAGAGACGCCGTCCACATCGCGATGATCGGGGTTGGCGCCCGCGTTGAGAAGAAGGCGCGCCATGTCTTCCCTGCCGAACATGATGGCAAACATGAGCGGGGTACGGCCTGAGAAATTGGCATGATCGACCTGCGCTCCGTGATCGATCAGAATTTTGGCGATATCCGTCAGCCCCTTGAAAGCAACGCCTGAAAGGGCCGTCGCGCCTTTCAGGTCGGTGGCTTCCGTGTTGGCATTTCGCTGAAGCAGCAGTCGGGCCGCTTCCATATGTCCGTTATAGGTGGACACGATGAGGGCCGTGTAACCGCGGCTGTCAGGCGTGTCGATGGCCATTCCCGCATCAAGGAACTGGGTCAGCAGGTCTGTGTCACCCTCACGGGCGGCGTCAATGAACAGGGCGGTAATCTGTTCGGGGGTGAAGTTGACGGTCTGTGCGTTCATGACGGTTTCCACCAGAGGGGACAATGTGGCCCTAGGTTAGCGGCTTGATGACGGAAGGGTAAGGGTCTCGCCATTTTCCAGCGCTTTGAAGCGTCTTGGGTGATCTTGGGAAGCGATTTCCAGCCGGGCAGCAGGTTCCAGAATGGCCTCATCCGTGAGCTGAAAGGTTCCGAAATGGATAGCGATGGCCTGATCCGGCGTGAGGGTGTCGAATGCCATCATGGCTTCTTCCGGGTTCATATGAACACGGCGCATGAAATTGCGCGGTTCGTAAGCGCCAATGGGGAGGATGGCGAGGTCGATGGTGTTCCAGCGCCGATGGATGGCGTCGAAATGTCTGCCCCAGGCAGTATCGCCAGCGAAGAAGGCATTTTTACCTTCGGCTTCGATCATAAAGCCGCCCCAAAGCGCCATGTTCTGGTCGAACGGTGTGCGGGCGCTCCCATGCAGGGCTGGGGTTGCCGTGATTCGCGCACCTTCAGCCTGTGTGCCTTCCCACCAGTCGAGTTCGACGATGCGGGGAAGTCCGGCCTTTTCCAGATGTCTACGATTGCCTGACAGGGAAATGCACACTGCGTCGTTCTTTGCCGCCAGAACCCGTAGGGTTGGCAGATCCATATGATCGTAGTGGCAGTGCGACACCAGGATCATGTCGATGGGTGGAAGGGCTTCCAGAGGAATGCCGGGTGGGCGGACGCGTTTGGGGCCGAAACTGCGGAGGGGGGAACAGCGTTCTGAAAACACCGGGTCCGTGATGATGCGTAATGGTTCACGCCCCTGCCGTCCGAACTGAAGCAGAACGGTGGCATGGCCGATGAAGGTTGCGAGGCATTCACCGGGCGCGGGAGCAGTCAGGGTGTGGGGTGTCTGAGGGGGCAGGGCATCGGGCCAGCGGGGACGCAGGCTGAGCTGCCATTTCAGGATATTCCGGAAACGCTGACCCGGTGTTCGCGCGGGGGCAGTGCTATCCGGGCGCCATGAAGGTGGGTTGAAATAACGTGTTCCGTCGAAGTGTAGTGGGTTGTCGTCGAGCACAAGAGCGTGTTTCACAATATGGTTTACCCATCAAGCATTGCGTCAGACGTGATATCGCGTCATGCCGTGGCTGCAGAAGGTGCGGGGGCATCATTGATCTTTCCCCCGCTCGTCACAAGCCGGAGACCCTATACCGATGAGTACCCTTCCTGAACTCGGTATCAATACCATCCGCACACTTTCCATGGACGGCGTCGAGCGCGCGAATTCCGGTCATCCCGGAACGGCAATGGCTCTCGCTCCTGCAATGTATGCGCTGTGGCAGCATGATCTGAACTACGATCCGGCTGATCCGCTATGGCCAGCCCGTGACCGTTTCGTCCTGTCCGTCGGGCATGCGTCCATGCTGCTGTACTCGACGCTGTTCCTGACAGGCGTTTGCGACATTCAGGACGGCAAGGTTGTCGAGAGCCCGGCTCTGACGATCGAGGATCTGAAGCAGTTCCGTCAGTTGAACTCCCGCACGCCGGGCCATCCGGAATATCGTTTCACGTCTGGTGTTGAAACCACAACCGGCCCTCTGGGTCAGGGCTGTGGCAACTCGGTCGGTATGGCGATTGCCGAAAAGTGGCTGGCTGAGACGTATAACCGTCCCGGCTTCAAGCTGTTCGATTACCATGTCACGGTGTTCTGTGGCGATGGCGACATGATGGAAGGCGTGGCTTCGGAAGCAGCTTCCACGGCTGGGCATCTTGGTCTTGGTAACCTGACCTGGGTTTACGATTCCAACCAGATTTCCATTGAAGGTTCGACGGACCTTGCTCTGACGGAAGACGTTGGCAAGCGCTTCGAGGCCTACAAGTGGCACGTTCAGACGCTGACGGACGGCAACGACGTCGATGCCATCCTGAAGGCGCTTCAGGAAGCCAAGAAGGTAACGGACCGTCCGAGCCTGATCGTTCTCAAGACGGTCATCGGGTATGGTGCTCCCAAGAAGGCCGGTACGGCTTCGGCTCATGGTGAACCGCTGGGTGCGGACGAGATCAAGGGCGCGAAGGCCGCTTATGGCTGGCCGGAAGGGGCTGGTGACTTCTATGTGCCGGACGGTGTGAAGGAGCACTTCGCAGAAGGTCTTGGCAAGCGCGGTGCGGCTTCCAATGCCCAGTGGCGTGAACTGTTCTCGGCTTACAAGGAAGCGCATCCCAAGGAAGCTGCCGAGCTTGAAGCGATCTTCGAGCACCGTCTGCCAGAAGGCTGGGACAAGGACATCCCGGTTTTCGAAGCTGATGCAAAGGGCGTCGCTTCCCGTGCAAGCTCTGGCCAGGTGCTGAATGCCGTTGCCAAGAACCTGCCCTGGATGATCGGTGGCTCCGCTGACCTGACGCCATCCACGAAGACGGACATCAAGGGTGGTGGATCGTTCCAGCCGCCGCAGTGGGGTGGTACTTATGGTGGCCGCAACCTGCACTTCGGTGTGCGTGAGCACGCGATGGGTTCCATCTGCAACGGTATCGCTCTGTCCGGTATCCGGGCTTATGGCTCCGGCTTCCTGATCTTCTCTGATTACATGAAGGCTCCGATCCGTCTGTCGGCCATCATGGAACTGCCGGTGACGTACATCTTCACGCATGACTCCATTGGCGTCGGTGAAGATGGTCCAACCCACCAGCCGATTGAGCAACTCGCTCAACTTCGCGCGACCCCAGGCATCATGACGATCCGTCCGTCTGACGCCAACGAGGTTGCAGAAGCCTGGCGCACGCTGATCCCGCTGACGCACAAGCCTGCTGTTCTGGCTCTGAGCCGCCAGAATCTGCCAACAATCGACCGTAGCAAGTACGCAGCGGCTTCCGGTCTGGCGAAGGGCGCATATGTTCTGGCCTCCTGTGACGGTAAGCCGGATGTGATTCTGATGGCGTCGGGTTCTGAAGTATCGCTGGTTGTCGAAGCTTATGAAAAGCTTACGGCAGAAGGTGTGAAGGCTCGCGTGGTATCGTTCCCAAGTTTCGATCTTTTCGAAGAGCAGCCTCAGGAATACCGCGACTCTGTCCTGCCGCCTGATGTGATTGGCCGCGTGGCCGTCGAGCAGGCAGCAGCCTTTGGCTGGGACCGTTACGTCGGTCTTGGTGGCGCGATTATCGCCATGAATACGTTTGGTGCATCGGCTCCGGCCTCTGCACTTCTGACCAAGTTCGGGTTTACGCCGGAAGCAGTCTTTGACGCCGCAAAGCGTCAGGCTGCCCGTAGCAAGTAAGGAGAGAGCCTGTGGCAGACACAATCTCTAATACCGGCCTAGATAAAGTAGGCAGTGTCCTGCGGGATCTGGAAAAGCATGGCCAGTCCCCTTGGCTGGACTTCATCCAGCGCAGCTTTACGGAAGATGGTAGCCTCAAGAAGCTCGTCGAGGAAGACGGGCTGCGCGGGGTGACCTCCAACCCGGCCATTTTCGAGAAGGCCATCGGTAAGGGGACGGAATACGATCCCCAGATCCGCAAGCTTCTCGAAGGGGAAGGTCTTTCTGCCGGAGACCTTTACGAACACCTCGCGATTGATGACATCCGCGCTGCCTGCGGTGTTCTCTATCCGGTGTTTGAAAAGACCAAAGGCCTGGACGGATACGTCAGCCTCGAAGTTTCTCCGTATCTCGCATTTGATGCTGCGGGTACCATCACGGAAGCCCGCCGTCTGTGGAAGGCTGTCGGTCGCAAGAACCTGATGGTCAAGATTCCGGGCACGGCAGAAGGCACGGGTGCGATCCGCGAAGCGATTGCGGACGGCATCAACATCAACGTGACGCTGCTGTTCTCTCTGGAAGCCTACAAGGCCGTTCTGGAAGCGTATATTTCCGGTCTTGAAGCCCGCGCAGCCCGTGGGGAAGACATTTCCCACATCTCCAGCGTGGCCTCCTTCTTCGTCAGCCGTATTGACGCGAAGATCGATGGCGAGATCGACCGCCGCGTCGCTGCTGGCGACAAGGATGCGGAAGCGCTCAAGGCTCTGCGCGGCAAGGTTGCCATCGCAAACGCCAAGATCGCTTACCAGTATTATCTGGACGTCAAGAAGAGCGCACGCTGGCAGGCACTCGCTGCCAAGGGTGCCAACCCGCAGCGTCTGCTCTGGGCCAGCACCGGCACGAAGGACAAGGCTTACTCTGACGTCCTGTACGTCGAAGAGCTGATTGGTCCGGAGACGGTCAACACCATTCCGCCCGCAACGTTCGATGCGTTCCGCGATCACGGCAAGCTTCGTGAGAGCCTGACGGAAAACGTTGAAGAAGCCCGTCACGTTCTTGCTGAGGCCGAGCGCCTTGGTCTGGATCTGGCCGGTGTGACGGCAAAGCTGGTGAAGGATGGCTGTGCGTCCTTCTCTGAATCCTTCGATACCCTTCTTGGTGCGGTCGCTGAAAAGCGGGAGTCCGTGCTGGGAAAACGGTTGCTCCACGTCACAGCTGACCTTCCCTCTGATATCCGCGACGATGTTGCGGAATCCGAGAAGGCGTGGAGCAAGGAAGGTCTGGTCCGTCGCATTTGGGCGAAGGACGCCTCTGTCTGGACGAATGGCCCGGAAGCCGGTTGGCTGAACTGGCTGACCATCGTTCAGGACCGTCTGTGGCACATCGAAGAGCTGGAACTTCTGGCTCGTGATGTCCGCAGCCGTGGGTTCACTGACATTCTTCTTTTGGGTATGGGTGGTTCGAGTCTTGGCCCGGAAGTGCTGGCCGAGACGTTCGGGCAGCAGGAAGGATGGCCGAAGCTGCATGTTCTCGACAGCACGGACCCTCAGCAGGTCCGGACATACGAGAAGGCAGTCGATCTCAAGAAGACCCTGTTCATCGTGGCTAGCAAGTCTGGCGGCACGTTGGAGCCGAACATTCTGTTCGCGCATTTCTGGACGGTTGCCGGTCAGGCTCTGGGCAAGGCTCCGGGCGATAACTTCATCGCCATTACGGACCCTGACTCCCACATGCAGAAAGTCGCCGAAGAAAACGGCTTCTGGCGGATTTTCTACGGTGATCCGAAGATTGGTGGCCGGTTCTCCGTGCTGTCCAACTTCGGTCTGGTGCCTGCCGCTGTCAGCGGTCTGGACGTTCGTAAGTTCCTGACGATCACGAACCTGATGGTCGAGAGCTGTGGTCCAAGTGCGCCGGCACACGTCAATCCGGGTGTGACGCTGGGTCTGATCCTTGGTCATTCGGCCAAGTGCTTTGGCCGTGACAAGGTGACGATCCTGGCCTCCAAGGGCATCGCGTCCTTCGGGGCATGGCTCGAGCAGCTCATTGCCGAAAGTACCGGCAAGAAGGGCACGGGTCTCGTTCCGATCGACGAGGAAGAACTCGGTACGCCTGACGTCTACGGCAAGGACCGTGTTTTCGTGGACCTGCTGCTTGAAGGTGACACGCCTGACAGTCGTCTGGGTGCACTGCGCGAAGCGGGAGCTCCGGTCGTGACGGTCCGTCTGTCGGACAAGAATGAGATTGGTCAGGCTTTCTTTGTCTTTGAATTCGCCACGGCTGTTGCCGGTGCGGTTCTGGGCATTGATCCGTTCGATCAGCCGGATGTCGAGTTCAGCAAGGTGGAAACCCGCAAGCTGACCACGGCCTATGCTGAAACCGGCTCGCTCCCGGCTGAGGCACCGTTTGCCGTTGATGGAAACTTCTCCTTCTACGCGGATGAGAAGAATGCTGCGGCTCTTGGGGCAGGCGATACGGTCTCCATTCTGAAGAAGCACTTTGAGCGTGTTGGACCGGGCGACTATGTGGGCCTTCTGGCTTACATCGAGCGTAACCGGGAGACACGTGATTGGGCGCAGGACGTCCGTATGGATCTGCGGAACGCACTCAAGGTTGCTACGGCAGCCGAGTTTGGTCCCCGGTTCCTTCACTCGACGGGGCAGGCCTACAAGGGTGGACCGGACAGTGGTGTTTTCCTTCAGGTGACTGCGAAGGACGCGGCTGATGTTCCGGTTCCGGGACATGGCTTCAGCTTTGGTGTCGTCAAGGCGGCACAGGCTCGCGGTGATTTTGAGGTTCTTTCAGCCCGTGGGCGTCGTGCCCTGCGGGTGCATATCGATGGATCGCTGGAAGAGGGCCTGAAGACCCTTGCTGCGGCCATTCATAAAGCGATTGCAGGAGCATAAGGCATGCGTATCGGTATCATTGGTCTGGGTCGTATGGGCGGCAATATTGCCGTCCGCCTGACCCGTCATGGACATGATGTTGTTGTGCATGACCGCACGGCGTCCGTTACGGACTCCATCGTGCAGCGTGCCGAAGGTGGACGCGCTACGGGTGTGGACAGTGTCGAGGCCCTTGTGAAGGGCCTCGAAGGGGACACGCATCGTGTCGTCTGGGTCATGCTGCCTGCTGGCAAGATTACCGAAGCCTGCGTGCAACAGCTTGGCACGCTACTGGGCAAGGGTGACGTCATCATCGACGGTGGCAACAGCTACTACAAGGATGACGTCCGACGTGCAGAAGAACTGTCTGCAAAGGGTATTTCCTACGTTGATGTCGGGACGTCCGGCGGCGTGTGGGGCCTCGAACGCGGGTACTGCATGATGTATGGCGGGCCTAAGGAGGCTGCGGATTATATCGATCCAATTCTGGCTGCTCTGGCTCCAGGCAAGGGCGATGTTCCCGTTACGCCGAACCGTGATGCTCCGGGTCTCGATCCGCGGGCTGAGCAGGGCTATCTGCACTGTGGTCCGTCCGGTTCAGGTCATTTTGTGAAGATGATTCACAACGGCATCGAATACGGTATGATGCAGGCCTTCGCGGAAGGCTTTGATATCATGAAGAGCAAAAACTCTCCTGTTCTGGCCGAAGGCGATCGCTTCGATCTGAACATGGCGGATATTGCCGAAGTCTGGCGTCGCGGCAGTGTCGTGTCGTCCTGGCTGCTGGATCTGACGGCAGAAGCCCTCGCTAAGTCGGGTGAACTTTCCGAGTTCTCCGGTGAAGTGGCTGACTCTGGTGAAGGTCGCTGGACGATCGAAGCAGCTATTGAGGAAGACGTGCCGGCGCCTGTCATGACGGCGGCTCTCTTCACCCGTTTCCGTTCGCGGTCGGGCAACAACTTCGCTGAGAAGATCCTCTCGGCGCAGCGTTTCGGCTTTGGCGGTCACGTCGAGCCGAAATAAGCCCTTCTGACGGATGGGCAAGGGGGAGTGAGCGCAGTATGCTCATTCCCCCATTCAATATGGCCGACCGACAGGGGCTTGCATGTCCATTGATCTCGATACCATTCACGCGGAACTTCCCCCAATGCCGGATACGATCCGGATGGTTGTTTCCGATATGGATGGAACGCTCCTGACACCGGAAAAGACAATCGCTCCCTCTACGATGGCGATGGTAAAGGAGCTTCAGAAGCGCGGTATTCCGCTCTGTCTGGCAAGTGCGCGGCCACCGGCTGCGATGACAAAATACATTTCACAACTCGGCTTGAGCGGTCAAAACGCTGGTTTCAACGGTGGCATTATTTTTGCGCCGGATGGAACACCAACGGTCAGCCGTGTCCTTTCCCGCGATGTTCTCTCCGTGGTGCATGACATGCTGCATGTCCATGGGATCGAGACCTGGCTTTTGCGGCAGTCCTACTGGATGGTCAGTGACGTCGCGACACCGTTTGTGGAGCATGAACGCCGCATTACCGGTTTGACGCCACATCAGGTGCCGGATCTGCGTCATGAATTCGACGGGATCGGCAAAGTCATGGGCGTTAGCAACGACTACGATCTGCTTCAGCGTGTCGAAACTGAACTGGCGGCCATGCTCCGGGGTGAGGCAAGTGTGCGGCGTTCCTCAGAAATGCTGCTCGACATTACGCCTGCGCTAGCCAACAAGGGCGAAGCCGTGCGTGAACTGGCCCGCGCCCATGGCGTGGAGCCCCATGAAGTGGCCTGTCTGGGTGATGCCCATAACGACCTGCCGATGTTTGCCGTCGCAGGGTTGGGTATTGCGATGGGGCAGGCTGAAGAAGACGTAAGAGCCGCTGCCCAGGTTTTTACAGACACCAATGAACGCGATGGCTGGGCCAAAGCTGTCGAGCGTTACATTCTGCCAAGGGTCCGCAACACATGACGAGCGATATCCGTACAGCAACGCTGGAAACACTGCCTGATTCAGAAGCAGTCGCCCTTCGAATGGCGGATCTTCTGGTAGAAGGTATTCTCGCCAAGACGGACGGAAAATTCCGTGTTGCCCTGTCTGGTGGATCAACGCCCAAGCGCCTGTTTGAACTCCTGGCCGAACCGGAACTTGCAAAGCGTATTCCCTGGGAGCGCGTCGAGATTTTCTACGGAGATGAGCGGCATGTTCCCGAGGGGCACCCTGACAGCAATCATGCAGTTGGGCAGTCTGTGCTGATCAGCCGCGTGCCGGTTCCGGCAGGCAATGTTCATCCAATGCCGACAGGTTCAACTGTCGAAACCGATGCGAAGGCCTACCAGAAGACGCTTGAGACGGCCTATGGCGCGACCAGACTTGATCCGGCTCGTCCGCTTTTTGATCTCGTGATGCTGGGTCTGGGAACAGATGGTCATACCGCCTCGCTGTTTCCAGGTGAGCCTGTGCTGCAGGAAAAGACGGCATGGGTGGGAACGGCGGCTCCGAAGACTGCACCGCATGAACGCATTACACTGACATATCCGGCGATCGCTTCCAGCGCTCTGGTGGTTTTCCTTGTGACTGGGGCCTCCAAGGTTGAGATGTTGAAGCGTCTGCGGGACGGGGATAAGAGCCTCCCGTCCGCGAATGTGACCAGTGAAGGTCGTATTGTCATTCTGGCTGACCGTGCCGCAACGGGAGACGCGGCATGAGTTCGGATATGGAAATCCATAAGCGTACCGCAGCTCGGCAAGCAGCAGATATGGTCAAAAGCGGGATGGTTGTCGGCCTCGGAACGGGCAGCACTGCGACTTACATGATCGAGCGACTGGGTGAGCGGATCACGGAAGGTCTTCACATTGTGGGGATTCCAACGTCCGAAGACAGTGCCCGCAAGGCGAAGAAAGCCGGTATTTCACTAACGGATTTTGCGGCTCATTGTCGGCTCGACATTGCCATTGATGGGGCAGATGAAGTCCAGCGTGGGCCGTTGCACCTGATCAAAGGCCTTGGCGGAGCACTTCTGCGGGAAAAGATTGTTGCACAGGCCGCGAAGAAATTCGTCGTCATCGTGGATGGCAGCAAGCCGGTCGATCACCTTGGCGAGCGTGCTCCGGTTCCCGTGGAAGTGATTTCTTTCGGTTGGGAATGCACGGCAGAACGGTTGTCAGCCTGCGGTGCCAAGGGCGTTAAGCCGCGGACCGACCGTGACGGAAACCTGTTTGTCAGTGACAACGGCAACATGATTCTGGATTGCACGTTCGGTCCGATCGAGGACCCGGAAGAACTGGCGCGCCAGATAGACGCGATCGTAGGCGTGGTGGAACACGGCATGTTCCTGAACATGGCGTCTGAAGTTCTGGTTGCGACAGAACAGGGAGTGGAGCGATGGGAACCATAGGGACTGTTCAGTCTGTTGGAGCCATGGGAGTCAGGCCGCGGTTTCTGGTTGTTATGGGGGTTTCGGGGACGGGCAAGACAACGATTGCCACCGGCCTTGCCACCCGTCTCGGCTGGCATTTTCAAGAGGGGGATTCCCTTCATCCCCAGAGCAATGTCGACAAGATGAGTGCCGGGCAGCCGCTGACGGACGAAGATCGCAAGCCGTGGCTTGAAGTCTGTCATGAATGGCTAAAGCACGAAGTTGCACTGGGGCATGGTGCCGTGCTGACTTGTTCTGCACTGAAGCGCGTGTATCGGGAACAGTTGCGTCGTGGCTTGCCGGTGGAGTTCGTGCATGTTCGCGTGAAGCCGGACACGCTTGAAGATCGTATGGCGCATCGCACCGGGCATTTCATGCCGCCCAGCCTCCTGCCAAGCCAACTGGCGACGCTGGAAGAGCCGGGAGATGATGAACCGGTCATTCATGTTTGCGGTGAAGACCATCCGGATGTTATTCTTGAACGGTTAATCCGCCAGTTTCGGGACGAAGAAAACCAGAAGGAAGTTCATGCGGCTACTGGTTGACGCAGATGCCTGCCCTGTAAAAGATGAAATCTACCGTGTGGCAGGCCGTTATGGCCTCCAGACGCTGGTTGTTGCCAATCGCTGGATCAATATTCCACAGTCTCCTTTGATCGAACGCGTTGTGGTGCCGGAAGGTCCCGACGTTGCGGATGACTGGATTGCGGAACAGGCGATGGCGTTCGATATCATCGTGACCAATGATGTGCCGCTTGCCGTCCGGTGTCTGGACAAGAGCGCGGCAGTGCTTCGACCCAATGGCGAAGAGATTGATGAACGCTCGGCTGGAATGGTCTCGGCCATGCGGGATCTGATGCATGATCTGCGCGAAACCGGCACCGTGAACACCTACAATCCCTCTTTCGGAAAAGCGGATCGAAGCCGGTTTCTTTCCGCTCTCGATACGCTCATCGTGCGACTCCGCAGGAAAGCTGCCCTTTCCAAAGTGGTCCCCAGTTCTTCATAAATGATCCACAGGGACGTCCCCGGAGATGTTCCATGAATCTGGGGATAAGAGTCCGACGCTGAGGAAAAACCACCCATGAATCCGTTGCGTCTTGCCCAGCTTGAAATGTTCTGCGCGGTCGTTGAAACGGGGACGGTGGTGGCAGCCTCACGCATGCTGAACTGTGTGGCGTCCAACGTAACAGCGCGGCTGCGGGAACTGGAACAGCTGCTGGGGCAGGACCTGTTTACCCGCGAAAAGAACCGATTGTTTCTGACGCCGGAAGGACGATTGTTTCATCAGCGAGCGAAGGCAGTTGTGGATCAGGCTCGAGGCTTGACGGATCTGTTTTCCGAGGGGTCGCCCAAGGGTGTTTTGACCGTCGGGGCGCTGGATGTGGCGCTGAAGACCTATCTGCCGGACCGCGTTCCCCGGTTTCTGGTGTCAGCGCCGGGTGTGGAAATCAGGATGCTGATCCGTCCAACGGATACGCTTGAACGGATGCTGATGGATGGGGACATCGATCTGGCTTTGACAGATGGGCCGATCGAACATCCGATGATGAGCAGTGCTTTTGCTTTTCGCGAGCGTCTGGCGATTGTTTTGCCAAAAAATCAGGACATTTTACGGTCTGGTCAGGCAGTTTTCCTTTTCAATACGGACTGTCTGTACCGGCGGTATTTCGAGGCATGGCTGGAGCAGGGGGGCGTTGGTGGAGGGCTTATTCATACCATCGAATCCTATGATGTCATTCTGGCCTGTGTGGAAGCTGGATTAGGGATTTCCTGCATTCCTCAAAGTGTCCTTTCAACGTTGCAGGCAAAGCGGTGTGAGCAAGTCAACGTGCTGTATCCAGACGATATGCAAGGCAGCGACATTTATGCCGTCTGGCGGGAGCCTGGTCTGGGACCGCTTGGTCAGATGTTTGTGAAGAGTCTGCAAGCTTTGGTCTGAAGCTCACATAAAGTGAATGATAAGCTGATTTATCATCACTTTTAATAATCAACGCTCTTTGTCAGTCTTCGGTCATCGACTGAACCGGTGGCGGTCTCATGCGTCTGATACAATACAGCGCAAGACGCGTCGCCCTGAATACAGGAGCAGTCAATGGCACCGAAATACGATCTTTTTATCAATAATGAATGGGTTGCACCGGAAACCGGTGAATGGATTTCCGTCGAGAACCCTGCAACCAAAGAAACGGTAGGACAGGCTGCTCGGGGTGGAGAAGCAGACCTCGACCGGGCGGTAGCAGCAGCCAAGGCCGCATTCCCTGCATGGAGCCGTAAAACCGCGACCGAGCGTGCGGACTACGTCCATGTTCTCAAGGATCTCGTGAAGCGGGACAAAGAGAAGCTGGCTGAAATCATCACGTCTGAAATGGGCAAGCCGCTCAAGGAGGCTCGTGTTGAGGTTGATTTTGCGATCGGGCTTTTAAGGTTTGCCGCCGAAAATACGTTGCGGCTTCAGGGCGAAATCATTCCCGGCAGCACGCCGGATGAGAAGATCCTGATTGACCGTGTTCCCTTGGGCGTCATTGGTGCCATCACGGCATGGAATTTCCCGCTGGCGCTTTGTGCGCGCAAGATTGGTCCTGCCATCGCCGCTGGCAACACGATCGTCGTGAAGCCCCACGAGTTGACACCTCTCGCATCGCTCCATTTGGCGAAGCTGGTTGAGGAAGCGAAAATTCCCAAGGGCGTGGTGAATATTGTCACGGGCGACGGGCCGGAAGTTGGTGTTCCACTAGTGGCACATCCGGACGTCAAGCTCATTACCATGACGGGTTCTACGCCTGCGGGTAAGAAGATCATGGCAGCGGCGGCGGAGACGCTGAAGGAAGTCCGACTGGAACTGGGCGGTAAGGCGCCTTTCCTCGTCATGGAAGATGCTGATCTGGAAAAAGCGGCCGAGGCCGCCGTGCAGTCCCGTTTCATGAACACGGGGCAGGTCTGCACCTGCAATGAGCGGACTTACATTCATGAAGCGGTCTATGACGAGTTTGTTCAGAAGGTTCGTCAGAAGATCGCTGACCTGAAGGTCGGGCTACCGACAGATCCGGAAACGGATATGGGGCCAAAGGTCAGCGAAGATGAACTGAAGAAAGTTCATGAAATGGTGGAAAAGGCCGTCAGGCAGGGTGCAAAGCTGGAAACCGGCGGCAAGCGTCTGACGGGTGGCGTGTACGACAAAGGCTATTTCTATGCACCGACACTGCTGACGAATGTCTCGCAGGATATGGATATCGTCCATAACGAGGTCTTCGGCCCGGTCATGTCTCTCATCAAGGTGAAGGACTTCGATCAGTCGCTCGCCTGGGCCAATGATTGCCGTTACGGGCTGTCGGCCTATCTTTTCACGAAAGATCTGGGCCGCATTCTGCGCATGACCCGCGAACTGGAGTTCGGTGAGGTCTATGTGAACCGTCCGGGCGGTGAAGCGCCGCAGGGCTTCCACCATGGCTACAAGGAAAGTGGCCTTGGTGGTGAAGATGGACAGCACGGTCTGGAAGCCTATGTGCAGACCAAGACGGTTTATCTCAACGCCTGATTTTTCTGGAGGCAGTCCCGGATGGGGCTGCCTTTTTTCATAAAAGGACCGGAAACATGGTTAAAGTTGCTGCGCTGGCCACGGATGGCCTAGAAGAAATCGAACTGACATCCCCGAAGGAAGCTTTGGAAAAAGCAGGTGCGACCGTCACGGTCATTTCCTTGAAAGCGGGTGACTTTCAGGCTGTGAATAAGGATATTTATCCGTCGAACAAAATCCATGCAGATCTGGCCGTTGCAGATGCGAGGGCTTCGGATTTCGATGCCCTTCTACTTCCGGGCGGCCTGGCGTCTCCGGATGCCCTGCGCATGAACAAAGATGTTGTGGCGTTTGTGAAGGAGTTCGTAAAAGCCAATAAGCCGATTGCTGCGATCTGCCATGGCGCGCAGACGCTGATTGAAGTTAATGAACTGCGCGGTCGAACCGTGACGTCATGGCCGGCGATCAAAACCGATTTTCAGAATGCTGGCGCGCACTGGGTGGACACGGAAGTCGTGACAGACGGACCCTATGTATTCTCCCGTTGCCCGGATGACCTCCCTGCCTTCAACAAGGCAATCATCGAGCATTTTAAACTCAGCTAGAGACTGAAGCTACCAGGGTTGGACGAAAGAATCATGAATGGTGTGATCGTCCAACCTGCGTGTTGATGTAATTTGCCAATGATCCTTCACAAACCGAGACTTCAGGCGACTTCCCTTGAGCGACTGCCGTAACGCCTGTCTGGCTGTCAGGGTGCCTGATAGAGCTGGCGCCTTCAGTCTCTCAAGAGAGGCGAGATCTACCTGAATAAAACATCCCGTTTTGTGAGCCAGATCCTGCAGGCGCTCGTCCATGCGCTGAACGGGGAGCAACATGGGAAGGGCATCTCTCGTGCAGGCTGCTGATGCAACGGTTGGACAGGCAAGGATCAGGACGAAAAAAGCAAGAATTCGATAAGCCATGCTGCTTCCTTCAGAGAAACTGTTTCTGGAGAAGTAGCGGAAAGAAAGCCGATCATGGGAGGCTTTCATCATTCCAGACATGTTTTAATTGAAACAGGCCTTGTGTCCTGGCCAATCGAATTGAAGCGATCCGTATTTGAGCAGGCCGTAAGTGAGGGCAGGAGGAATGCTCCCTGTGGAGCCAAGAGTGTATCGGGCCTGATCGACAATGGAGACAGAACCTATCGAAAAGGTCGTCGGAACTGTCACCATCTGGCCGGACTGACGCCCGGCAGCGCTGTCGTAAAACTCATGGTTGACTGCATTGGACGCGTCAGTGGGCAAATGTGATGTCCGGATATGCAGAACCGTTTCGTTGTTATCCCCAGTATCGACCATGGCCCATTCAGACAGTGTTCCCCGCTGAAGAGGGAGAAGCCATTGGCTTGCATATCCTGCTCTTATGGAGGCCGTCACAAGATCGGCCGTGCACTGGAATGGCGCATGCAGGCCATAGGTCATGGCGGCGCGCGTTATGGTGACGTGTCGAAGCTGGCTTAGTTGTTGCAGGCCGATAACGATTTCGTTGTCTCGGGAGATAGCGAAAAGCTGGTTCAGGAAAACGGTTTTGCCAATGACGAGTGAAGGCACAACAACGAAGTTTCCGGAGTATCGGCGGCCTGACCCGTCCGATATGGCATCGGAGTGACCGATGATCCGTAGTTTATGTGCACGAGCAAATTTTTCCGGGAGAAGACCTGTCAGTGTACCGGTGCCAATCAGCGCCGGAACAGTCTCTCCATCTAGGGTGATATTTGTAGACGCTGCTTTGACACCCTGCTGAGTGAAACTGGAACGGGCTGTATTGAAATTGACCGTATCCAGAAATGGCAACCGTACAACCTGGTTTGGAATGCTCTCAGCAGAGACGCTGAGTGTCATGGGTTGTGCATTGCTGAACTCAAGGCTGGGCATATGGTAATATGCACGGAGAGGCTTGAAATACTGACGTTCGATCTGTTCCTGTGAAAGTGCCCATGCGCGGATGTGGCCCTGCAAAAGCAGGTTTCCGCTCAGAGTCTGCTCAATCATGAAATCGAGCGGATTAACGGTTTTCTCAGGGTCACCAATCGGTCCCAGTTTGCTGGCCATGGTCTTCAGAATCAGATTGCTGGTGTCATAGTCCCCGTGCAGGCGGGCAATGGCACTCAGGCAGAAGCCCAGCATGGTCTTATGGGAGAATGTTGGCTCTCTTTGGATCAGATGTGCCAGTTCAGTCTGGATAAACTGGAGGCGGGTTTCATCCCCGTGAGCCAGTGCTTCGAAAATTCCGTAATTGTCTTCGACGTGAAGAGTCGGGGGGGCACCTGGCACCTGTTCAATCATATCTGGTGTAAAGGCATCTATAGATGCGGCACGGGCGGGCGTTATTCCAAGCACTATTGCAGTGATAAGGGCCGATACTGCGGAAACTCGTCCTGCCAGCCTTATGGCTGTACGGCTGGAAAGGATTGCACCATTCAAAGGCTTAAAATGAAATAATTTCATACAAAAAGACATAAACCGACAAAATTGAAACGTCATCCGTCTTTGTCGACAGGATCTGGGTCAGAATAAAAAAAGCGGTGTCTGATCCGCCGGTTGGTGAGGGGCTGATCAGACACCGCTTGTTCAGGGCGCGGAAAAGAGTGGGTTAAAAGGTCATATCAACAAGTTGACGGCCTAGTGCCGGATCGTCTGTGAAGAAGCCGTCGATGCCCAGGTCCAGATACCGGCGGACTTCTGCAATCATACCGGCTGGATTACGGGCTGCCGGGCCCGCGTCACTGCGAAGTTGGGCTGGAAGAAAATAGTTTTCTGGACGAGCCGTATAGGAATGAACGAGCAGTCCCGCCCGGTGAGCGTCATCAACGAGCGTGCTCGGTTCGAGCCATGCACCCTTGGCGTCGCGCGGGATCAGATCCGTGTTGGAAGGGCCGATGACGTCTGCGTAACGGCGCACGTCTTTCAGTCCATCCGGCGTCATCAGATCACCAAAAGTGATCGTTTTGCCTGCTGCGGCGAGATCGGGCGGGGTTTGTTTGCGCTCACCCATCAGAAGCATCAGGCGGGTCTGAGGATTGATCGCGAGGGCCTGATCGCGGATACGGGCGAGATTGGCCGTCTCAAAAGACTGGATTTCGAGCGGTGCCTGACGGGTGTATTCGTGCGCAGCAATGGTCTTCAGAAAGATCGCTTCAGGATCATGACCTAGGCTGTGAAAATGGGTCGAGTGCTTGAGTTCCGGGATCAACCCGAAGGTCTTGCCGGTAGCCGCAGCCTGTGCAGCGACAATCTCAATGACTTCCTCAAAGGTCGGGATTTCGAAGCGGTCGTTGTAGCGGGTGTTATGGACACGTAGCGTTGCCAGACGTTCACGGGCACGCAGGGTCTTGAGTTCTGCGAGAGTGAAATCCGTGGTGAACCAGCCGGTCTGCTTCTGGCCGTCGATGGTGACGGTCTTTTTCCGATCGGCAAATTCCGGATGGTCTGACACATCCGTCGTATCGGCAATGTTGCTTTCATGGCGGACGACCAGATGGCCGTCCTTAGTCATGACCAGATCGGGTTCGATGAAATCGGCGCCGTCCAGCATGGCCTTGGCATAGGCGCCAAGGGTGTGTTCAGGACGAAGGGCGGACGCGCCGCGATGGGCAAACACCAGTGGCTTTGGAGCCAGGGAAGGAGCCGCTTTTGCGGAGCGGCTCAGGTGAAGGGCAGGGAGGGCTGCGGAAAGCAGCCCCAGAGTGCGGCGGCGCGTCAGCATGGAGCAGTCCTTACAGCGTGGCGTTCAGTGTCAGGAAGAAGCTGCGGGGTGCAACCGGGAAGGCACTGAACTGACCGGAGGTCTGGGTCGCGTTGATGGTAGACCAGGCACGTGTGTTGGTCAGGTTCGTGATGTTACCCTGAACACGCAGAGCTGCAATGTGTGGAATGCCATGGAATGTGTAGCCAGCGTTCATGTCAAACTGCGCGAAAGGAGCAGCGTACATGTCGTTCGTGTAGGTCGCGTAGCGCTTGCCGGTCACGACGCCGATGAACTGGCCGTAAGCGTTGCCCCAGTTGGTGCTGAACACGAACTTCTCGGACCATGCCGGCATGCCGACCACGTTCTTGCCAGCCGTGCGGATTGTCGTCGTGCCGGTCTTGTAGTCGTCGTTATAGGTGGACTTGTTGTAGGATAGGCCGTTGTAGAGCGAGAAATGGTCGCCGAAGTGGGATGTGAAGGAGAAGTCCATACCATCGGTCGTGACGGAGCCGACGTTTGCCAGTGTGGTGGCGGAACCAATGATGGAGGACAGGGTCTGTGTGGTGGCGACGGCCAGCAGACGGTTCGAGAAGTGAACGTGGTAGTAGGAAACCTGGCCTTCGATGGACGTTAGCGGGCCAAGATGAATCTGGCGGTGTTCACGCAGACCGGTTTCGTAAGTCCATGAGGTTTCCGGCTTGCCGTTCTTTTTGAAGTCCTCGAAAGCAGCCTGACTGGTGGCGCCCCATGGGGTGGCGTTGCCGTAACCTGCGTCCTGGAAGGAGCGCATGTTCTCCTGAATGTTGGCGAACCACTGCTCGTTCGGCGTAATGTTCCACACGGCACCGAAGGACGGCAGGAACGGGCGCTCGGCTGCAATCGTGCCACCCGGAGCAGTGACGGCATAGGACGGAGACAGGGAGCCGGCTTTTGCAGCAACAGGCAGGGTGCCGTTTGTGTAGACCAGTTCGGACTTGAAGCCGGCAGCCAGCGAGAAGTTCTTGGAAATCTGCCAGTTGTCCTGAAGATGCGTCACGAACGTATTGGTGTAGAAATTGTTCGTGTACTGGTCGATCAGGGCGTTCTGCTGACGCTCATAAGGCGTGGTTGGGTTGTTGGCGTCCAGCGGATACCAGCGACGGGCCTGCGTGTTGTTGTTGCGCTCATACCATCCGCCCACTTCGATGGAATGCTTGCCGAGATGGTAGCGCAGCGTGGAGATCAGGCCGCCACGATTGTCCCAGTATTCCGTTGTACGGGTTGCGTAGCCAGAGCCACCGAAAACAGAGCTGAGATCCTGACCAGGGAAATAGGCTGCGAATAGCGTCGGCAGGCCCGCTGCGGTGATCGGACCTGCGACGACGCCTTCACCCAGATCATGATGATAATAGATCGAGTTGTCCCAGTGCAGGTTTGCACTGAAATCATGCGTCCATTTGGCATAGGCGAGAAAATCTTCGCGCTGGGCAGCGGAGTAGTAGTTACGATAGTTCAGGCCCGCATTCTTGTACGCTGCCGAGTTGATATAGGATTTTGCGTAATTGAAGTTGGGATATGTGAACGGACGCACATATGTGCCGTAACCCTGCGGCAGGGTCACGCTGTCTTCGTTCGGCTCAACCTTCTGGGACCAGTCGAAGAATGCAGAGAAATGATCGTGCGCGCCGTGATGAACGAACTTGGCGTTGACCTGATAGCCGCCCTGATGGCCGGCAAAGTCCCATGCGCGGGCGTCCTGGCGAGCGAAGGAAACGTAAGCTGAGTTGCCGTTGCCAAACTCACCCGTATCGAGACGGGCGAATGTGCGGAATGTGGACCAGCTTCCGAAAACCTGTTCGATCTGGGCGCCACGCTTGTGAAGCGGGTCCTGCGTCGTGAATTCCATGGTGCCGCCGAGGTTCGACGTCGAGGCTGTGCCAAGACCACCAGCACCTGTGGCGATAGAGGCCGATCCGATGTTTTCGCTAATGGAGGCGCGCTGCGGAGACAGGCCGTTGTAGTTGCCGTAAGCCTGATCGCCGAGGGGGATACCATCCAGCGTGTAACCAAGCTGTTCCTTGGCAAAACCATGCACGTAAAGGGAAGAGTTCTGCTCGTTGTTGCCCCATGGGTCAGCGTTGTTGAACACAACACCTGGCAGGATCTGGAGGGCCTTGATGGGGTTAATACCTGGCAGGATGCGCTGCATCTGAACGCGTCCCAGTGTCTGCTCGGAACGGGTGCGCTTGGCGGTGATGACAAGCTGTTCGGAACCGCCCGCTACGTCTGCGGCTTTATGGGATGCTGCATGCTTCCGGCCTGTTTTGGCCGCATCAGCGGCATGAGCGGACGGCAGTGCCATGCACACAGCCAGCGGCGAGCAGAACAGAAAGAGCAACCCTTTGTTGCGCTTGGACTTTGAAAGCATGGAAATTTTCCCGTAACGAGCCAGAATCGAAACGGGCGGAAGCTAAGCGCAATACTTCGAGATGTGTGTGAACCTCATGTGAAGGTGGCGTGACAGTTTTATGACGCCGTTTGCCAGCCTAGGCCCACGATTGCGACGCGACGTCCAAACGGGGTCTCTTGCAATACTATGACTTCTCTTTCTTCAAGATAAGCCAGTTGGCGGCGGGCACGACCCAGAGAATGGGTGCCATAGGCACGGGCCAAAGCATCATCGTCCGGGCAGGTTTCCGAATCGAGCGCGGTGCGGGCCAACAACAGGAAGACGCCCTGAACATCTTCAGGAAGCGTTGCCGCAATAGCTTCGGCTTTCTGCCAGTCTTCGCTTTCTGCTCTTTCCTGATCCAGACCTGCGCGGATGGTGGCGAGGATACGCTGGAAGCGTCCGAGATCCAGAATGTTGCGTGACAGGCCCTGAATACGGGCGCGCAACTGGAAGTCCTGATATAATGTGGCAAGCGGCTTGTAGTCCGCGCCGTCTTCAGATGCGACGCCAGCAACCATGTCCCAGAGTTGGGTAATATCGACTTCCGTAATGTCTGCCGTAGCAACAGGCTCCTCTGCCTCGCGGGTTGCTCCATAGGCATCAAGCTGTGCGAGCAGGTCTGGCGGAGGTGGTCGTGTTTCCCGGCGAGGGCGGGGCGAGAACTCATGAACGGGTTCGAGAATAATGTCCCGCAGATCTTCGGCCATCACGGGTTCCAGAGGAACAAGCACTGGCCCGGTATTGTGGCTTGCTGTTTCTACAGGCCCGATGGTCAGAAGTTTTGGCCGACGCGATAGCGCCGGGCCAAGCGCCATGAACTGTCCTCGTGCTAGATCACGGAAAGACTCTGCGGCACGGCGTTCCATGCCCAGAAGATCGGCGGCGCGGGCCATGTCGATATCCAGGAAGGTCCGGCCCATCAGGAAGTTCGAGGCTTCGGCCGCCACGTTCTTGGCCAGCTTGGCGAGACGCTGGGTAGCGATGACGCCTGCCAGACCGCGTTTACGGCCACGGCACATGAGGTTTGTCATGGCCCCCAGCGAGAGACGGCGAGCCTCATCGGAGGTGTCCCCCCCGGCGACAGGTGCAAAAAGCTGGGCTTCATCTACGACAACGAGGGCCGGATACCAGTGCGCACGCGGCGCCTCGAACATACCGTTGAGGAACGCTCCGGCCGCACGAAGCTGCATCTCGGCTTCCACCTGCTCCAGATTGAGGACAACCGATGCACGGTGGGCTCTGACACGTTCTCCAGCGGCACGAAGGCTGGCTTCAGACTGATCTTCAACGTCGATCACCAGATGGCCATAGCGCTCCGCCAGAGTGACGAAGTCGCCTTCCGGGTCGATCATAATCTGCTGGACGAGTGTTGCGGTCTGTTCCAGCAGTCGGCGCAGAAGATGGGATTTGCCCGAGCCGGAGTTGCCCTGAACCAGCAGGCGCGTAGCCAGCAGTTCCGGCAAATCAATGCAGGTGTCTGAGCCGTCGCGGCCCTGTCCGAGAACGATGGATGTCATAGCGTCAGCGGATACCCGAAACTGACGATTCTAGCCACCCAAGGACGCCCTTTGCGGCAGCAAGACCGGTGGAAAAACATCCCTGCAGGAGATAGCCCCCGGTCGGAGCCTCCCAGTTCAGCATTTCTCCGGCAGCGAAAACGCCAGGTCTGGAGCGGATCATAAAATGCTCGTCCAGCGCATCCTGCCGTAATCCGCCCGCTGTAGAGATGGCGCGATCCAGAGTGTCTGTTCCCGTCAGGGTGATTGGAAGTGCCTTGAGGATCTGTGTCAGTTGATGCGGCGTGGCGTCTTTGGGTGTTGCATTGCGCAGGAGTTCGCGTGCTGTGCTATCCAGCGCGAATGCCTTTCGCAGACGGTTGGAGAGGCTTTCCCGTGGGCGCTGGGCCTGCAATCGTTTCAGGACCGCGTCTTCCGAAAGGGTAGGGCGCAGGTCCAGCAGAATGGTTACGCTGCCGTCTCTGGCAATCGCTTCCCGCAAGCGTGCGGAGAGCGCGTAAAGAGCAGATCCTTCGAGGCCACGCGCAGTGATTGTCAGGTCTCCACGGCTTTTCTGGTTCTCGAAGGACAGGCCGACGGAATGAAGAATGTTGCCTTCGTGTCTGCTCAAAAAGTCCTCTGACCAGTCGGGCGTAAATCCGCAGTTGGCGGGGGCGAAGGGAGCTGTTTCGGCGGCAAACAGGTCAGCCCATTTTCCGTCTGATCCCAAACGGGACCAGCTTGCACCACCCATGGCCAGAATAATGGCGTCTGGGCTGACAGTGACAGAGCCTTCTGTAGTTTCAAAACAGATGTGTTTGCCCTCCCAACCCGTAAAGCGATGGCGGGTCCTGAGGATGACGCCCTGTTTTGCGAGACGTGCCAGCCATGCGCGCAGGAGCGGGGAGGCTTTCATGCTTTTGGGAAAGACGCGCCCTGAACTGCCGCTGAAACAAGGCTGCCCTAACCCTTCTGCCCATTCGTGCAATTGATTCGGCGGGAAAGCGTGTATCGCAGGAGACAGCCAGCCCTGTGCCGCGCCATAGCGCGCCAGAAAGTGATCCAGGGGTTCGGAATGGGTCAGATTCAGGCCGCTTCTACCCGCCATAAGCAATTTCCGCCCGACGCTCGGCATCTGTTCGAAAACTTCAACCTGGCATCCGTGGGCTGAAAGGTATTCGGCAGCGAACAGTCCGGCAGGACCTGCGCCGATGATGGCAACGAAAGGGGACGTAAGGAAACGGCTCATGACTGCCTGATTGCCACGGGTTTGTCTGTTTGTCAGGCAGTCGCGCCTGAAGAGAGAATGTTCTGGAACCCGGTTCTGAGGAAACTGGTCGCAAAGAAAGGGTGTATGATGGCGTCGGCAAGGGCGGCGCCCTCTTATTATTTGACTTGGTATCATTTTTTTGGTGCGGGCGGCTTCAGGCGCTATAAATGGTCACTGCTGACGTTCGGAGATTTAGAAAATGCAGAACGCAATCCAGCGCCGGGTCGCTCAGGGACAGGGGCGTGAACCAGCCGATCTGGTGATCCGGAATGTCCGCCTGTTCGATTTTGTAACGGGCGAGCTTGTACCGACGGACATCGCACTCTGCGGAGACCGGATTGTTGGCACTTACGGAGATTATGAGGGCTGCATCACGATTGAGGGCAACGGGCGCATTGCTGTCCCCGGTTTTATCGACACGCATCTGCATGTTGAATCATCGCTCGTCACACCGTTTGAGTTTGACCGCTGTGTGCTTCCCCATGGTGTAACGACAGCCATCTGTGATCCGCACGAAATGGCGAATGTGCTGGGTCGTGCCGCTTTTGACTACTTTCTGGCAGCCGCAGAACGGACAGTGATAGACCTGCGGGTCAATCTGTCGAGCTGTGTTCCTGCAACCCCGATGGAAACATCTGGTGCAACGCTGAATGCAGACGACCTCGTAGCCTATCGCGATCATCCAAAGGTCGTCGGGCTTGCGGAGTTCATGAACATCCCGGGTGTTCTGAATGGTGATCAGGGATGTCTGGACAAGCTGGCGGCTTTTGCTGGTGGTCATATTGATGGTCATGCACCGTTGATGCGCGGCAAGGCTCTGAACGGATATCTTGCGGCAGGCATTTCCACGGATCATGAAGCGACGACTGCTGCGGAAGCTTTGGAAAAAGTCCGGAAAGGCATGACAGTTCTGATCCGTGAAGGGTCGGTCTGCAAGGATCTGGAAGCTCTGGTTCCCCTCCTTAATGTGGCGACATCTCCGTTCTTCGCGTTCTGCACAGACGACCGGAACCCACTCGAAATCGCGCATGAAGGCCATCTGGATTTCCTGATCCGCCGGGCAATCGAACTGGGTGTTGAGCCTCTGGCCGCCTATCGTGCTGCGTCGCTGTCTGCTGCCAATGCATTTGGTCTGCGGGATCGCGGGCAGATCGCGCCAGGCAAGCGGGCGGATATCGTGCTGTTGGATGATCTGGAGAAATGTCTGGTTTCAGATGTGATCTCTGCGGGGCGGTTGGTCAGCGACGGCCTGTTCGCCCAACGTGACATTATACCGTCTGTTGGGCTTGGCAGCGTAAAGCTTCCGGGAGCTGTGACGGCTGCGGATATGGAAATTCATGGATCTGGCGTGGATCGCCCAGTGATGGGAATTATTCCGGGGCAAATCATTACAGAGTATCTGCGTCTTACTCTGCCGGAAGTGGGGGGGCAGGTGCTGCCTGATCTGAAAGCGGATGTTACAAAAGTCTGCGTCGTTGCGCGTCACGGACATAACGACAATATCGGGCGAGGCTTCGTGAAGGGGTTTGGCCTCAGACACGGCGCGCTGGCGTCGTCTGTCGGACATGACAGTCACAATATTTGTGTTGTGGGCACCAATGATGCCGATATGGCGGTTGCCGTAAACCGGCTGGAAGAAACGGGGGGAGGTTTTATCGCGGTGCGTGATGGTCAGGTTCTGGCTGAACTGCGACTGCCTGTCGCGGGTCTGATGAGTGATGCGCCGTTCGAGCAGGTTCGGGACGATCTGATTGTTCTGCGCAAGGCCTCAAAGGAAATGGGGGTGTCTTTGGAGGAGCCGTTCTTGCAACTGGCTTTCTTGCCTTTGCCGGTCATTCCTCATCTCAAGATCACGGATCTTGGTATGATCGATGTTCGGACCATGGAATTCGTATAACGCATAAAAAAACCCGCCTCTCTGCAGAGAGGCGGGTTTTTTCGACAATCCTGAAGGACGTCTTCAGTGCGTGGATGCACCAGTCGCATTCGCGATGCCCTGCTGGGCGCTCGTTGCTGCGTTGGACGTTGCATGACCCACGGCGCTAACGTCCTGACCCGCGCCACGCGTCGTGTTGCAGGCGGACAGGGAAACAGCCGTTCCCGTCAGCAGAGCAGAAACGAGCATCAGGCGGGCGAACGTGGATTTGCGGTTGTTGGTCATGCTGGCATGTCCTTCTTCTGAATGTTTCAGTTCAGACATAACTGCCTGTCTTGCCCGAAAGTTGCGTTTTTCTTTTTCCCCGATGTTCGGAAAATGGGATGTCTGTGATGCGTTATGGTGGGCACACTGATTTCCAGTTATGAAAATCTCACAAATCACATAAAATTATGATGATGTAACTAATTTAATGTTATATAGGGGGCGAATGAACCAGTCGTCGTATGACGAAGGGGTAATTCCTTCCTTTCAGCGGCATGTCCTGCGCGGGTGCCGGAGTTCCTTTCCATGAGTGATGCAACATTTCACGCTCAACCCGTTGCGGTACGTCCTCCCATGGTCGGACGTATGATGCTGGCTGTCGCGTTGGCGGCCATTGCGGGACTGATGTTCGGCTTGGATATCGGTGTGATTTCCGGTGCTCTGGGCTTCATCAAGACCGAGTTTCAGGCGTCCGATTTCGAACTGTCCTGGATTGTGTCGTCCATGATGGTTGGCGCGACGGTTGGCGCCCTGCTCGCAGGCCGCATGTCCTATGCATTGGGGCGTCGCAAGTCCCTGACCTACAGCGCGGCCATGTTCGTCATCGGGGCGATCCTCTGCGCTGTTGCGCACTCGGTGGCCATTCTGATCATCGGACGCGCCATTCTTGGCCTGGCAATCGGTATCGCCAGTTTTGTCGCTCCGCTCTACATTTCCGAAATCGCGGATGAGAGCCGTCGCGGCAGTCTGATTTCAATGTATCAGCTTATGATCACCACCGGCATTCTCCTGGCCTTCGTATCCAATGCCGTCCTGTCTTACAGCGGCTCATGGCGCTGGATGCTGGGCATTGTCGGTGTTCCGGGAGCGCTGTTCCTGATCGGCTCCCTGTTCCTGCCGGACAGCCCACGCTGGCTCATGCTGCGCGGTCGGGATGAGGAAGCCTTGAAAACGCTCAGCACGCTGCGCCATACGCATCAGCATGCTCATGCGGAAATCCAGAATATTCGGGACCAGTTGAACTCGCAGGCCAAGCAGCGCGGTCTGGCCATGTTCCTTGAAAACCCGAACTTCCGCCGGTCTGTCATGCTGGGGATTGGCCTGCAGGTCGTGCAGCAATTCACGGGCATCAACGTGGTCATGTACTATGCCCCACGAATTTTCGCAGAAGTCGGGTTCGGCCAGGATGGACAGATGTGGGGAACGGCAACGGTTGGTCTGGTGAACTGCCTTGCGACTTTCATTGCCATTGCTTTTGCTGACCGTTGGGGCCGCCGCCCGATGCTGATCGCCGGATTTGCCATTATGGCTGCCGGACTAGGTATTCTGGCCATGCTGATGGGAATGGGCGATCATGCAAGCTCCCTGACGCATTACCTCGCCATTTCGGTTCTTCTTTGCTTCATCGCGGGCTTTGCCTTCTCTGCTGGCCCACTGATCTGGATCCTGTGCGCCGAAGTGCAGCCTCTTCAGGGTCGTGATTTCGGGATTACCTGCTCAACCGTGACCAACTGGGGAACGAACATTATCGTCGGTGCGACATTCCTTGGCCTGTTGAGCACGCTCGGCTCTTCAAACACCTTCTGGCTCTATGCCGGTCTGAACGCCCTGTTCATCATCGTGACGCTGCTGTTTGTCCCTGAAACGAAGGGTGTTTCTCTGGAGACGATCGAAAGTCGTCTTAACAATGGCTACCGCCTGCGGGATATCGGGCGGTAAAGCTTTCCGGACTTCGTATGAAAAAGGCCTCTCCAATCCGGAGAGGCCTTTTTTGTAGCAGGTAGTTTTCGGACCGCTCAGGCCGGGTTGATGGCAACCGTGGCTTCACTGGTCAGAACGCGGAAAATGAAGCTTTCCTGAATGTAAAGTTCAACCGTCTCGGCAGTATGACCCAGATAGCCAATCGAGAAATCCTGCCCGATATCGAGTGCCAGATCACCGCCACGTGTTGTGACAACAAATGCGCCTTCAATGGCAGGTGCCCAGATGATCTTGCCGTCGATCATGCTCTCAAGATGCCTGCGGACCGGATACCCATCATCATCGCCACCGCTGACAGCCTGATAGGCTTTGGCACCGAGAACGATGGAATAGGGTCCGTTGACGCCAGCCAGACGCAACTCGTTCAGAGCATCAGCGATGACGTGGGAATAGTCCTGAATACTTGCTGGAAGTGTGAGAGGCGTGTTGGATGTTGCTTTGCGGATACCCTTGATGCCAGCCGGGGCGTAGCCGTTGAAAATGGCGCGGTCTTCGGCGAAGGCGATTTTCTGGGCTGCGTCTTTGACGGGCTGCCAGTCGGAATCTTCTGATCCTCTGTCCACAGCATCGATTTCAGCCCGCGAAAGCGTGAAAGGGACGCGCAGTTCGACAACGGGAAGAACCTGACGCAGGGACGCACTGACCCCGTCGTTTGGAGCGTCGATGGCGATGATGCGTCCCGTTTCAACGGCCGAGAACTTTTCGCCCTTGGGCTCGGATGTGTCCACGATGCGGCGACCCGCCAGATGACGGCGCAGCGTGCGGGAGGCTTCATCCTCGATCTGCGCCCATGCGGCTGTTGAAATCGGGGCGAGATGACGGTGGAGATTGTTCATGTCAGTGATCCTTTTTCAACGAACCGATACCTAGTGAGCCGGATAGTTTTGAAGCTGTGGCGGCTTGCGCGGGAGCAGGGGACTGTTCAGCCGTAGGGGCAGGCATGTCCGGAGCGTTATCCAGAAAGTCCGCCGTGGGAATGAAGAAGAGATTGCCAGTAACGGCGCGGCTGACGTCCAGAATGCGATCGTAATTACCGACCGGCTTTCCGATGAACATGTTGCGGAGCATCTGTTCGATACGGGACGGGGATTTGGCGTACCCGATGAAATACGTGCCGTATTCACCTTTGCCGACTTCACCGAACGGCATGTTGTCCCGCACGATCTGAAGCTGCTCGCCGTTTTCTTCGATGTTGGTCAGAACATTATGAGCGTAGCTGGGCTTGTCGGCTTCACGGAGTTCAATGTCCGAAAGCTTCTTTCGACCAATGATATGTTCCTGCACTTCCGTCGGAATAGCATTCCATTTCTTCAGGTCATGCAGGTATTTCTGGATGATGACGTAGCTACCACCCGCAAAATCCGGATCTTCGTCGCCAATCAGTGTGCAGTCTAGCGCCGCCTGACCGGACGGGTTTTCCGTTCCGTCCACAAAGCCTAGCAGGTCACGTTCATCGAAATATTTGAAGCCATGAACTTCATCGATGATCTTGCCTGCACCCTCTAATCTGGACGCGATTGTGGCGGCCATTTCAAAGCACAGATCCATGCGCGCAGCACGGATATGAAACAGCATGTCACCGGGCGTGGAGGGGGCGTCATGAACGCCACTGATAGCTTCGAACGGGTGAAGATCCTTGGGCATGGGAGCGCCGAAAAGCCGCGTCCATGCGTCTGCGCCAATGCCCGTTACGCAGGAGAGGCGCCCATCGGGAATACGAAAGCCGACGCCGCGAACCAGAGAGGACATGTCTCCGAGCAACTCGCGGATCTGCGTGCCGTCGGAAAGAGTTTCATCCAGTGTCGCGACAAGGAAAACAGAGGCACTGGTCAGTGTTGCTGCGACAGGTTGAGGATTCTGCAAGGCTCTCAGATCTTCTTTACAAAGTGTTGAAGCGTTCTGAGATCACCATAGGAGGGAAACGGATTAAGGCAAGGTTCTGACGGGCAAGATCCTATGCTGGAATGACTGTTACCACTTGTCCTTCGAGCCGCCACCGCCGGAATCTCCGCCACCGGATCTGTAGCTGTTCCTGTTCCCGGAGGTGCCGCTTCCGCGAGAGTTATTGCGGGCGGCGGCGGAGAGAATGTTGATAAGGAGGTTCAAAAAAACATCCCATGGAACACTGATAAGAAAGCGATCCAGTCCGGACAGAGGCTCGCCTCGGCTCGCTCGGCGTTGCGCCCGCATCGTGAAGACGGTTCCGACAAGCAACAGTAGCAGTCCACCCACGCCAAGAAGCATGTCTGTGTTGGAAAACGTGATGGCTTCGTCAGGTGCTGCGGTTTCCTGCACTGTGGTATCGCTCTTGCGCAGGGTTTCGCCGATCGTATCGACCATGCCGTTCAGTGCGGCGGCATAGTGCCCGGCTTTCAGGTCGGGTCGCGCCGCAACGAGAATGGTGTGTGTCTGAAGATCTGTCAGATCGCCTTCAAAGCCATACCCGACTTCAATGCGGGACTGTGTATCTGGAATATCCAGAACGATCAGCAGACCGTTGTCCTGCCCCTTTTGGCCGATGCCCGAAGCATGGAAAGTCTCATTGGCATACTGGTCGATGTCCTCAACATGGCCGGGAAGATCGATCAGGATATGCGGGTGGTTCGGGAGCGTTTCGCGGAGGGTTGTGAGTTTGTCGACCAGTTGGTCCCGTTCCGCGTCTGACAGGGTATTGTGCGGGTCAGTGACAAGCTGAGTGAGCGGGGCTGCTTCTGCTGTGCCAGCCAAGGGAAGGCACAGCAGGGCGAGTGCACAGAACACAGGATGTAGACTGCGCGTGAGCAGGGAACGGGTCAGGGTCAGCACAGTCTGCATGGTGTTCTATCAGGTCAGTGTTTTGAAAAGTCGACGACGGGCGGCGTCTGGGCAGCCGGTGAGGCTTCGTAATAGACACGCTGATGATAGCCCATCACGCCGGCCAGAAGGTTGCCGGGAAAGTGCATGACCGTCTGATTATAGGACAGAATGGCCTGCTGAAGACGCTGACGAGCCACGGTAATGCGGTTCTGTGTGCCTTCAAGCTGCACCATCAGGCTTGAGAAGTTCTGGTTGGCCTGAAGCTGCGGGGACTGCTCGGCAACGGCGGTGATGGCCTTGATCTCCTGAGCGTTGCGCGTCTGGGCATCCAGGATTTTTTTCTGAAGAGTTTCGTCACTGACCGAACGGGGATCAATACGATTCAGCGGTGTTTCACCGGAGCGGGCAGCGGCGTAGTCGGTCAGGGTGTCATGCTCGTGTGTGGCATAGCCCTTGACTGTGTTGACCAGGTTGGGAATCAGGTCTGACTGGCGTTGCACTTCGTTCTGAAGCTGGCCCATCTGTTCCTGAACGCGCTGATCTGCACCCATAAAGCGATTGTAGTTCGATCCCATCAGGATGATGAGCCCGATGACCAGAATCGCCGGAATGAGAAGTTTTTTCATCAAGAGTCCTCTGAAATCAAAAATCGGATCATCACTCTGACGGTAGAAGAAAGGGCCAGTCGTGAGGGTCTGTTCCTGAGATCTTTACAACAGATCGGACTGAACGAAAAAACGTTTCTTTTTCGTGTGCGATGAAATCCGAAGTATTGGGCCCGTTTGCTACGTTATATCATGGTGAGGCTCTGGTTTTATTTGAAGTTCTGGCAGTCTTTTGCGGGGCCAGGAGCCTGTTATGGGGAAGGGATTTCAAGCATCTGGTATCACGCGCAATCATGCGGCATTAAGGCGGCATGAAACTGCGCTTCGCCCCTTCGCCTACGGGCTATCTTCATGTTGGCAATGCCCGTCAGGCTGTGGCCAACTTCCTGTTTGCCCGTCGTCATGGCGGCAAGTTCCTGCTGCGGATCGACGATACGGACGTCGCACGGAGCAAGCCTGAGTATGAGGAGGCCATCCGCAAGGATCTTGCGTGGCTTGGCCTGGACTGGGATGAAGAGGCCCGTCAGTCCTCGCGGATGGAGCGGTATGCAGCGGCGATCGACAAGCTGAAAGCCTCTGGTCGGCTGTATCCGTGCTTCGAGACGGAATACGAGCTGAATGCGAAGCGCGAGATGCGCATTCGGGCTGGCAAGGCCCCGATCTATGATCGCGCCATGCTGAAGCTGACGCCTGACCAGCGGGCGCGTGCGGAAGCCAATGGCAAGACGCCGCACTGGCGCTTCAAGCTGACGGATGGGAGTCGCAAGTGGCAGGATCTCGTCATGGACGATTGCTCCGTCAAGCTGACGGCAATCTCCGATCCAGTCTTGATCCGCGCAGATGGCACGATCCTCTATACGCTCGCCTCAGTTGTTGATGATCTGGAAATGGGCATCACGCATATCGTCCGTGGCGAAGATCACCTGACGAATACGGGTGTCCAGATCGACATTGCTGAAGCTCTGGGTGCAAAGTCGGATCGCTTCACCTTTGCGCATCTGCCGCTCCTGCTGGATTCTGATGGTGGAAAGCTGTCCAAGCGTTTCGATGCGCTGGGCCTGAAATCGTTGCGTCAGGATGGGATCGAGCCGATGTCCATCGTGGCGTATCTGGCGCGCGTCGGTACGTCTGATGATCCGGAAGTCATGACGATGGAAGAGGCCATTGCGGCCTACGAAATCTCCCATGTCTCCAAGTCTGCCGCGCGGTTCGATATGCGCCAACTGCTTGCTCTGAACCGCAAGGCTCTGCACAGCCTGCCGTTCTCGGTCGCCAAGGCTCATCTTCCAGCCGAGGCGACGGAAGAGTTCTGGAATGCAGTGCGTGGCAATGTCGATCTGACGGCAGAAATCCCGCATTGGTGGGATGTGACGCAGGGCACGATTGTCCCGCCATCACAGCCGGAAGACCGTGAGTTCCTGCAACAGGCGCTCGAGACTCTTCCCGCTGAGCCTTGGGGTGAAGACACCTGGAAGGACTGGACGACAGCTCTGAAGGACAAGTCAGGCCGAAAGGGTAAAGCCCTGTTCATGCCGCTCCGTCTGGCGCTGACGGGGGAGGACAACGGGCCGGAACTGCATGTTTTGCTGGGCCTGATGGGCCATGCGCGGACAGTGTCTCGTCTTCAGGATGCTATTGGTGCGTGATTTAGGGTGGGAATGCCCTTTGATTGGGGGCATTCCCAATATCGAGCTTTAGATTGGCTCGACGCTCCAGAAAGCTTCCCAGCTTTCGCCGGGCTGGAGATGAAGCAGACCCGGCTTTTCTGAAAAATCTCCGGTGAAGCCAACGGGTGTGGCGTAGCCGTACCAAGGTTCGATGCACAGGAAATCTGCGCCCGGCTTGGTCCAGATGCCAAGATCCTTGAACCCGTCCCAGCGGACGCGGAGGCCGCTGCCGTCCGGGCCTGTGAAATCGACGGCCTTGCTGTGGGCATCCAGCATGATGATGGCATCAGCTTTGAACAGGGTGTCTGTCAGCGGAAGAATACGATCCGTAATTGGGGAAGGGACGCCCTCTGGTAGCAGACCGTCCGGACTGATGCGCCGGATCTGAGCGGTTTCGGCCTTCTCGAAAGTCAGTCGATGTCCGGCGCGTTCGGCGTCAGGCTTGAGTGGCCACATGAACGCCGGATGCACGCCAAGCGAGGCATGAAGGGTGGTGTCTTCAGAAGGATTGGTCAGAACATAGCCGACATGCAGGCCGGTTTCCTCCATCCGGTAGATGAGATGCAGGCGGAATGCAGCGGGAAACAGCGTCTGTGTTTCAGGAGTGTCTTCCAGTTCCAGAACACAGCCGCTTTCCGTGCGCTCCAGCCAGCGGAAGGTCATGTCACGGGCGAAGCCGTGCTGTTTCAGCGTTACGGGCTGTCCGTTGAAGGTGGTGTTTTCAGGAGGTTTGCCGACGATCGGAAACAGGACCGGAGAATGGCGTTCCCATGCGGGGCCAGCATTCCAGAGGAGGTCCTGGCCAGAAGCCGTGCGGAGGGAGGTCAACTCGGCGCCATGAGCGGAAACCGTTGCCGTCAGGCCATTTTTTCCAAAGCTGTGCTGAGTGTCAGACATGGTGATGGTGCCTTTCATGCGCTGTGGACGGATCAATCGGTTCGTGGTCCCCGTGTTCGGTTGTGTGGAACCGGGTGAAGTCGACCTCGACCCTGCCGTCCGGGCGGTGATGGATCATGTCCGAGAAACGGTATCCGTGTTTCACATGGCCGATCTCGTAGGCATGTCGTGCGAAGAGTGTCTGGGAGGAGATTTCGTCTGTCCCATCCATCGTGATGATGATCTCTGCATTCTGGTCAATGAGCGTGTCTGCGGACAGGCCATAAAGCGGGCTGGTCTCATCAATCATGTGTGTGGCGTTCAGGCTGATCCGGAAGATGGGCACATGCGACTGGATCAGCGTGAGTCTGTCGAAACGGCGCACCAGTCGGCCATGGTCGTCCGGCATCAGGCGCGTCAGGGTCATTTCAACATTAGCGGACAGGATCAGCGTGCGACGACGATTGGCGATGCGGATGGTGAGTGTCGGGATCAGATCATCGTAGGACACGACGGCGACATGGCTGAACAGGATGCGGGCGCGGGGCCGGGAAAAACGTGCGAACACCAGCCCGGTGGCAAGCGCGTTGAGCATCATCCCGGCGAGCACTTCGAAAGACACAATGGTGTTGGTCAGCCGTCCGACTGGCGCCATCGTACCGTATCCGACGGTTGAAATCGTCTGGACGCTGAAGAACACGTCATCGAGGAAATCCCCATGCGGGACGCCGCTGACGCTGTTGGGGATGATGTAATAAAGAGCGGCAAAACCGATATTGATGACTAGATACAAAAGGAGGGACGCCCAGAAGAATGTCCCCCATGTCATGGTCATCAGGTGGTGGTAGAGGTCTCCGAAGGAGCCCTCTTTCAGACCGGTGCGAATAATGTCGCCCCGGCCGTTTTCTTCCAGAACATGGGCCCGGATGCGGTTGGCCGTTTCGACCACCAGCGCCTCAGGCCGTGGATGCATCCGTTGCCTGTGTCGCCAGTGGATCATGGTCTTACCGTCTTGCCTTTCTGGCGCTGACCAGTTCGCTGACCACGCCATGGAGCGTGCGAAGTTCCTGCTCAGTAACTTCGCCGCGTGTGAAGAAATGCCGCAGATTGCGGATCATGCCCGGCTTCTTCTGCTCATTACGCAGGAAGCCACAGTCATCAAGTTCCCGCAGCAGATGGGACATGAAGTTTTCCAGCTCGCCCTTGGTGGCCACATGCGTCTCATTGGTCATGAGGTCACGTGGGGGCGTCATGTCTTCGGTCAGATACCACTCATAAGCCATGACGAGCACGGCCTGTGCGAGGTTAAGAGACATGAACTTCGGATTGAGCGGGTAACGCACCAGCGTATCGGCGCGCGCCATGTCTTCGACGTCGAGGCCAGCGCGTTCCGGCCCGAACAGGATACCGGTGCGCAGGCCCCGCGTGGAAGCCACGCGGAGTTCCGCCGCAGCGCCGCGCGCTGTCATGACAGGCTTCACGACATGGCGGGGGCGGGGGCAGGTTGCAAAAACACGATGCAGGTCGGCCACGGCGTCATCGACCGTTTCGAAAACCTGCGCGTTGTCGAGGATGCGATGGGCACCGGAAGACGCTGGCCAGGCGCGCTCCTGCGGCCAGCCGTCCCGCGGTGCGACAATACGCAGATGGAACAGACCGCCATTCGCCATGGCGCGGGCAGTCGTGCCGATATTTTCGGCCAACTGCGGGCGCACGAGAATGACAACGGGATCAAATTCGCCGATCGGTTCCAGATCGGCACCACCATCACGTCCGGTCATGGGATTATGCCTTCCGCCATGTTGTGCCACCGGGGCCGTCTTCCAGCGTGATGCCGTCTGCGGCAAGCTGGTTCCGGATTTCGTCCGCACGGGCAAAGTCGCGGGCCTTGCGGGCTGCCAGACGTTCCTCGATCAGGGCTTCGATGGCGGACGCGTCAACGCCTGAGCGGAACCACTCAGCCGGGGAAACCTGAAACAGACCAAGCTGCTTTCCAGCAGCCAGAAGACCGGATGCGGCTTCCTGATCGCCCTGCATGGCGGCGTCTGCAAGCGGGTGCAGGGCTGCGATGGCGAGCGGTGTGTTCAGATCGTCGCACAGGGCATCCAGCACCGTTGCCGGAACGTCTGCACCCTGCTGCGCGTCTCCACGCTCAAGGGCGCGATAGAGGCGATCCAGAATACGGCGTGCTTCTTCCAGCTTGTCCCACGTGAAATCCAGCGTCGAACGGTAGTGCGCGCCTAGATACAGGAAGCGCAGGGGTTCCGCCGGAGACTTTTCCAAGACTTCCCGGATGGTGAAGAAATTGCCCAGAGACTTGGACATTTTCTCTCCATTGGAGAGCAGCATGCCGTTATGGAGCCAGTGCGTGGCAAACTTGCTGCCCGGATAGCAGCACAGAGACTGCGCACGCTCGTTTTCATGATGCGGGAACAGCAGGTCATCGCCGCCGCCATGGATATCGAAGCTCTCACCCAGATACCGGTGTGACATGGCGGAGCATTCGATGTGCCAGCCGGGGCGACCGCGGCCATAGGGGCTGTCCCACCCGGGCTGGTCCGGTGTGGACGGCTTCCAGAGTACGAAATCGCCCGGATCACGCTTGTAGGGCGCAACCTCGACGCGGGCGCCAGCGATCATGTCATCCAGCGAGCGGCCGGAGAGTTCGCCATAAGACGGGAAGTTCCGGACGGCGAACAGGACGTGCCCTTCGGCCTCGTAGGCATGACCGTTCTCGATCAGGCGGCCGATCATATCCAGCATTTCAGGAATATGATGTGTGGCGCGTGGTTCGATATCCGGCGGCAGAATCCCCAGTGACGCCAAATCTTCATGAAAGGCTTCGGTCGTTCGGGCGGTCAGGGCAGAAATATCTTCGCCGTTCTCTTTGGCGCGCGCGGTGATCTTGTCGTCCACATCCGTGACGTTGCGTGCATAGGTGACCTGCGGATACAGGACGCGCAGCAGCCGCACGAGGATATCCGCGCACATCATGGCGCGCAGATTGCCCAGATGGGCGCGGTCATAGACGGTGGGACCACAGAAATAGACCCGGACGTTCTGCGGATCGAGTGGTGTGAACTGTCGCTTTTCGCGCGCGTGGGTATCGTGCAGACGGAGCACGTGAGGGACGGGATCGGCCATAGAGGCGATCAATGCGCCAGCCGCCGGTTTGGTGCAACAGGGTTTGTTACCCTTGTGCGTATGATCTGGCCTGCGATAGGGAGACTTATGCGTAGCACCTTCAAAGATCCTACTTCTCCCCGCGGACATGCTCTTGCCCTTCTGAGGGTCGCTCTGCCCCTGGCCCTGTCACAGCTCTCCGAAATGTCGATGGGCGTGACGGACACCATTCTGCTGGGCGGTCTGGGCGTTGCGGAAGTGGCTGTTGGCGGTCTGGTCAATACCTTCTTCTTTACCACTATGGTGACGTGTCAGACCATTCTTGGTGGCGCGGGCGTGCTTCTGTCGCATGGACGAGGTGCGGAAGATCATGGGCGTGAGGCTCATGATGGCCGGAGCGTGATGAGCGCGACGTTTCTTCTGGCGCTTCTGATTTTCGTTCCCTGCGCTTTGCTGCTCTGGAACGTCCAGCCGCTGTTTGCGTGGCTGTCTGAGCCGAGCGATGTGGTGACGCAGGGAAGTCACTTCATCCGCATCCTGCTGTATTCACTGCTGCCTGATCTTGCTGTCATTGGTGTTCTGCGTGTGGCGCTGCCTTCGCTTGGGGCGGAGACGCTTCTGTTGTGGATCATGCCGGCCATGGCGATCTGCAATGGCATCACCAATGCGGCGCTGATCCATGGCTGGTTTGGTTTGCCAGCCATGGGGCTGTTTGGGTCCGCGACGGCCACGACGCTGACGGGCTGGGCAATCAGTTTTGCCCTGACGGGTCTGTGCCTGATGCATCCACGTGTACGGGCTGTCATGAAGCCAGCCGCCGTACACTGGCCTGTCATGAAAGAGCTTTTGAAGCTCGGCCTGCCAATGATGCTGGGGGCCGCTGCTGAAATTCTCATGTTCCAGATCACCAGTCTTCGTGCGGGAGAGCTCGGCACGCAGAGCCTCGCAGCCCATCAGGTTGCGGTGAATGTCAGTGCGCTTCTGTTCATGGTGTGTCTGGCCATTGGTCAGTCAACGAATGTTCGTGTGGCGTACTGGCGTGGGGCGGGACGGATGGATCAGAGCCGCCGTGCGGCCTGGACCGGGATCTGGATTGTGCTGGTCTGGTCCGTGCTGTCTTCTGCGCTGCTGCTGATCTGGCCAGAAAAGATCGTCAGTCTGTATTTCACGGGGCATGCTCCTGATCCGGCAACGGCGGCGCTTGTTATTACCCTGATGAAGATTGCCGGGATTTACCAGATTGTGGACGGGCTTCAGGTTGTCTTCAGTGGCGCTTTGAGAGGCTGTGGCGACACGGTCTGGCCGATGGTGATTGCCGTTTCAAATTACGGCCTGATCGGGCTTGTTTTTGGTGGGTGGTTGGCCTTCCAGCAGCACTGGGGGGCGGAAGGCCTGTGGATTGGCATGGCGACAGCCCTGACAGTCAGTTCTGTCGCTCTTGGTTTCCGGCTTTTCAGCGTGATGCGGAGAGTCGAGCCTGTGCCATCGTAATCAGGTAGACGAAGAAGCCACCTGCGGAAAGCAGGGCAGATCCCCAGCCAATAGAAGCAAGTCCAAGCCCTGAACTGACCAGGAAAGCGCCCAGCCATGTGCCTGCGGCGTTGGCGATGTTGAAAGCCGAGTTGTTCAAGGACGCGGCCAGTGTCTGTGCATCTCCCGCGACTTCCATAAGATGGCTCTGGATGGCCGGAGAAATGCCGATCAGTGTGGCCGGGATCAGGAACGTGATGGGAAGCATGGCGACCGGCAAGGGCAGCAGGAGCCAGAAACCCAGCATGAACACACAGCTTGCGGCGAAGGAGGCCAGGATCGTTCGGTTGATGTTTCGGTCCGCCATGGCGCCTCCGAATGCATTGCCTGCGAGCATGCCGAGGCCCCACACGATCTGGTAGAGCGCGACAGCCCAGTCTGGCAAATGTGTGACGTCTGACAGGGCCGTGGTGAGAAAGGTGTAGATCGCGAACAGACCGCCGAAGCCGATGGCGCTTGTCAGGAGCGTCAGCAGAACCTGAGGGCGTTTGAAGGCCCCGAGTTCGGCCAGGGCATTGGCATTCGGATGGGGTTTGTCACGTGGGGCGAAGTACCAGATCGCCAGAAAACACAGCAGTCCGAGGAGCGAAATTGCAGCGTAAGCGGCGCGCCATCCGAGGTGATTGGCGGCGTAAGTGGAGAGGGGGGAACCTACGACGGTAGAGAACATGATGCCGGACAGAACACGTCCAACCGTGCGGCCACGTCTTGCACGTTCGACTATGGATGCGCCGACGAGTGCTGAAACACCGAAAAAGGCCCCGTGTGGAAGCCCGGTGATGAAGCGCATGACTTCAATGTCGAGCAGGTTCGGCATCAGGATCGTGCCGGTATTTCCCACGAGGAAAAGTACGAGCATGGCAAGCAGAAGTGTACGGCGAGGGAGCTTCGCACCTGCAACCGCAATGAGAGGTGCTCCAACCACGACGCCGAGCGCATAAGCTGAGATGACGGAGCTGGCGCGGGAAATGGAAATTCCCAAGGAGTGGGAGAGCTCGGGCAGTAGGCCCATCATGGCGAATTCGCCAGTCCCGATTGTAAATGTTGCCAGCATGAGGGCGAACATGGCTGGTTCGACGCCGTGAGGTGGACGCACCCGCTCGACATCGACTGGTTCGATTAATTCCATATGGAAAAGGTCCGGAAGAGGGGGAAATCTGTCCACCATCCGGACCCTGAAATGCTAGCCGGACACGTTCACGGGGAAGTGTTCTGGCTGGTCAGTTCAATTCTCCGTTGGCAGACGGATTGTCTGTCCCGGATAAATGTCATCCTTGCTTGTGACAAGCGGTTGATTTGCATCAAGAAGCTCATCGCCCGAAATATCTTCCGGCAGCTTTTCAGCCACCTCATCGAGGTTCTGGCTGGTCTTGATTTCCAGGAACTTTGGATCGGGGGTTCCGGGGGGGACCTGAATTTCGGCCTCGACAGCGGCCACGCCAGCGACGTTGCCTGCCGTAAGGATCATCTGGTCACGCGCCTTTGCGGTTTCCGCCTTGCCGCGCAGATAGATTGTGCGGTCATCAATTACGAGATGCGACATGTGCATCTGTGCGAGGCCGAACTTCTTGAAGGCACGCTTGATGGCGCTTTCACCCGGCTTGGGCGGCGCTGGTGCATCAAGGGACTGGATCAGTCCTTCGAAGGACCCTTCGGCAATACGACCAGCCTTGGGATTGAAGCGATAGATTTTCATGGGCAAACTCAAAAAGGCATGGCTCCCCGATCAGAGGGGAGGACCAGACCGTTAGCGCAAACCCCCCGGGAGGGGTTGCGCGCTTTATAAGCATCTGCTGCGAGAAAATAACAGGGGCCAGAATCGGCCTTTGATTGACAGAAGAGCATGAGACCTGTTAGGCGCGGGTCCACTGCCGGAAACGAGGACGTACCGGCCGGGCCATTATTGTGGGTTTCTGTACCCCGCAGGCTCCGGTTTTTGGGTGCGCGCCCGTCCTTTCCAATTCGGGGAAGGGCCTACCGGCGCAACAAAACGGCTCGTCATGCAGCATGGGGCGAGCCTGATGTATGAACAGGGGTTAACCCATGTCAAAGCGTCTTGAGAGCAAGTACAAGATCAATCGCCGTCTCGGCGTAAACCTTTGGGGCCGTGCAAAGTCCCCTGTGAACCGTCGTGAATACGGTCCGGGTCAGCATGGTCAGCGTCGTAAGCAGAAGCCTTCTGACTTCTCCATCCAGCTGATGGCCAAGCAGAAGCTCAAGGGCTACTACGGCAACATCAGCGAGAAGCAGTTCCGCAAGTACTACGACGAAGCCGTCCGTCGTAAGGGTGATACCTCCGAGAACCTGATCGGTCTGCTGGAGCGTCGTCTGGACGCCGTTGTGTACCGTCTGAAGTTTGCGATCACGCCGTTCGCAGCACGTCAGTTCGTCAGTCATGGCCATGTTACGGTCAACGGCAAGAAGGTGAACATCCCGTCCTACCTCGTGAAGGAAGGCGACGTCATCGAAGTGCGCGAGAAGTCCAAGCACCTCGCCATCGTTCTCGACTCCGTGCAGACGGGCGAGCGCGACACGCCGGAATACGTTGAAGTCGATCACCGCCAGATGAAGGGTACGTTCCTGCGTACGCCGGTTCTCTCCGATGTGCCGTATCCGGTGCAGATGGAACCGAACCTGGTTGTCGAGTTCTACTCCCGCTAATTCAGGTCCCGGGCTTTCGGGCCCGGATCAGAACGCGATCAGAAAACGTCGGATGGGTTTCCCATCCGGCGTTTTTTGTTTGTGCTTGCAAAAAAATGCGAAGAACCGTGCAGGGTTTTATGTTCTAACTCTTTGATTGTATCAATTCATCTCTGAATGATGCTTTATATTTTATATCAAAGAGCGGCGGCGAAAGATGCGCTTTGGGCTGGGTGTGGTTCTTATCTGTGCTGCGGCCTGCGCGTCAGCTAATGCTCGCGGGATCAACACCTTCGTAGCTCCCGATACACATTATCATCCCCCGCCACCGCCCCATTTACATCTTGTTCACTACAGAGATGGAACCGTGATTGTTTCATCCCAAAGGTGTCCGATCAGGCCTCCTGTTATGGAGCGAACTGCGGCGGGAAAGGCCGTAGACACAGTGACGGGTGTTGTTCGAAGTGTGACTGGCCATAATTTGGGTTTCAGATGGTAGGTAATAAGTAGAGCTTCAGGGGCGGACAGATGCGGTCATGGATGCTGAAAAGTTTCTGGCTGGCAGTATTTGGCTGCACGATGCACGCTTCTGAAGCAAAGGGGATCAACACCTTTGTGCCTCCGTCTTTTGCCGTGCCTCCAGCTTCAGGGCGCTATGATGTAACATCACGGCAACTCATGCCGGGCGCGTATATAGAAGCGCCTCAACCTCGAATGATTGTGCCACCCGCTCTGACCTGGACGGCCAGTGATAAGGTGTTTCAGTTTCTGCGGCGTCAATTTTCCGGAAATGGTTCAGATCGTGTGGGCGTGGGCGGGGTCCCTGCGGTGCATGATCCCGTTTCCGGGAGTGCGATCGGGCAGTTTGGGGAAGCGTATGCTCAAGCTAGCCCGATGGGGATGACGGGGATTGCGCCACATGGGAATACTGTGAACTGATATCTCCTTTGTAGAAGCGAAAGTTCGCGGAAAAGGCCCGTTAAGCGAGGGAATGCTTGACGGCAAAAGCGGTCTTCTGCACATTGCGCCTCCCGATGGGTAAGGCTTCCATGAGGGCTGTCCTCTGTATTTGCTAACAGGCTATGTGCCTGTCTGGACGTCGCGAAAGCTCCAGTCCCGGATTTTTTCTACGTTGCCGGAGGCATCATGTCAGAGGCGCTGAGCGCTGAAATTACCCGCGAGATCGCTCGTCGGCGTACGTTTGCCATCATTTCCCATCCAGACGCCGGTAAGACGACCCTGACGGAACGTATCCTGCGCGCAGGTGGTGCCATCCAGCTTGCTGGGAACGTGCGTGCCAAGGGTGAGCGCCGCCGGACCAAATCTGACTGGATGGGCATTGAGCGGGACCGTGGCATTTCCGTTGTGACCTCCGTCATGACGTTCGAATACGGCAACTGCGTCTTCAACCTGCTTGATACTCCGGGCCATGAAGACTTCTCTGAAGATACCTATCGTACCCTGACGGCTGTGGACTGTGCCGTCATGGTGATTGATGCGGCAAAGGGCATCGAGGACCGGACGCGCAAGCTGTTCGAGATCTGCCGTCTGCGCGATATTCCGATCATTACGTTCATCAACAAGATGGACCGTGAGGCGCAGGACTGCTTCGCCCTTCTGGATGAAATTTCCAATTCTCTGGCGCTGGATGTCTCGCCTGCGACATGGCCGATCGGGCGTGCTGCGACGTTTATTGGCACGTTCGATATCCGCACCCGTGAAGTGCATACCAAGGATCCGGTGGACGAAGCTGATCCGCGGATGGTGCAGCTTCGGGAAGATCTGGAACTGGTGGAGGCCGCGCTTCCCGAGTTCGATCGTGAGTCTTTTGACGCGGGGCATCTGTCTCCCGTGTTCTTCGGGTCGGCCATGAAGGAAATCGGTGTGACCGATCTTCTGGATGCACTGGTCGCTTACGGTCCTGCGCCACGCGCCCAGCCGACGGAAAGCCGTGAGGTCAAGGCGGATGAAGAGCAGGTCACGGCTCTGATCTTCAAGATCCAAGCGAACATGGACCCGAATCATCGGGACCGCATGGCTTTCGCCCGTGTATGTTCGGGACGTCTGACGCGCGGGATGCGTCTCAAGCATGTGCGGACCGGCAAGCAGTTTGCTCTGCATACGCCACAGTTCTTCTTTGCACGTGATCGCCAGTTGGCTGAGGAAGCTTTTGGCGGAGATGTGGTGGGGATTCCAAACCATGGCACACTCCGTATTGGTGATACGCTGAGCGAGAACGAGGAACTGCGCTTCACGGGTGTCCCGCACTTTGCTCCGGAAATCCTGCGTCGTGTCCGTCTTGATGATGCCATGAAGGCCAAGAAGCTGCGTCAGGCTCTGGTAGAACTGGCGGAAGAGGGTGTCGTGCAGCTTTTCCGCCCGCAGGATGGTCTGCCGCCGATCGTGGGTGTTGTGGGAACACTTCAGCTTGACGTTCTTCAGTCACGCTTGAAGGGGGAATATGGCGTGTCCATCGGTTTTGAAAGCACGCCATTTACACTGGCCCGCTGGATTACCGGGGATCGTGAAAAGATCGAGATGTTCATGATGACGAACCGCTCATCCATGGCGGATGATCTGGATGGAGATCCGGTCTTCCTCGCCAGTTCGTCCTTCATGATGCGCCGCACCATCGAGATGAACCCCGATCTGGCGTTCCACGACATCAAACAGATTGGTCTGGCTTCGGTCTGATCTTTCAAGCCTCGCTCCTGTATTCGGGAGCGAGGCTTTTTTTATGTCTGCTGTTTACGGCTTTCCGGCAGTTCTTACTGAAGTATCAGTACGCTCAGCAGGTCTTCCAGAGTGTGGAGAGACGGTGCTTTTAGAATAAGTGCGCGCCCTGTCTGAAGGGCTTTTCGGCGTGCTGCCGTGCGGCTTTCTGGTGTGGCGCAGAGCGTATAATCCGCGACCTGGGCGAAACCAATTGTGCGCCGGATTATTTCAAGACCGCAGAAGCCGGCTGTGTCCCGCAAAACGTCGAGCAGAAAATTGTCCAGCAGGTCTCTGCGTTGCGTTTCATCGGAGAGCGCCCAGACGTCGCCGCCACCTGTTTTCAGAAGGGTGCGGAGTTCTGTCGTGAAGCTGTTCCAGAAGGCTGTGATTTCAGACGTAATCAGAGCGTTTTTGTGTGGGGCGGCGCAGGCATGGAGTGCCAGATTGCCCAGATAAAGGCCGCAATCAAACCCGATTGGTCCCATCGTGGCGAATTCACCATCAATGACCCGGACATCGTCCTTATGCAGCATGATGGACCCTGTATGCAGGTCTCCATGCAGAAGCGCCTGTCGTGCGGTCAGGAAGCGCTCCTGAAGGCTGCCGACGGCGCGGTGGAGTAGCTTGTCCGCCTGTAGGGCTTCCACGTCGGGAAGGAGGCCTGTTTCGGGGGAAGGGTTGCGCGAGCAGGGGCGGAACGGATCGGTCAGGATCAGATCGACCGTGATGCGGGTGAGCGCGGTGTTGCCAGCGAAGTCGGCCAGTAGTTTCGAGCCGTGTTCAAAGGGTTGGCTGATCCAGCTTGTAGCGTGAACGCTGCGGGCCACGTACTGGCCGATAATGGCGGAAAATCCCGGCTGTGCTTCATCGCGGATCAGGGCGGTGCGCAGAACCTCATGTGGGGTCAGGCATTCCATAACGAGAAGGAACATCTCGTCATCGTAGAAATACAATTCGGGTGCGGCTGGGCGGACGGCATCCGCAGTTGCCCGCATATAGCGGGCTTCGTACAGGGCGCGCTCCAAAGGCATGGGCCAGTCCGGTGCAACGCGGACATGGGGGAGGGCCTGTTTGCAGCACAGAGAGCCGCCCGAACCCTCCACAAGGAAAACGGTATTCAGATTGCCGTCACTGACTTCGCGGATGGTCCAGTCTGCGGGAGAGCCGCCGAGGCGGGAGGCAAGGTCAGTGTGGTTTGTGAGCCAGTGCTGAAGGCTGGACGCATCAAGAGTAAAGTACGGCATCAGGAAAGTTCCAGCAGGGCGGCCAGTGTGGGGACGACAGGGCCTTCGGGTGTGTGGTCAGGGCGGATCAGGTGCAATGCGCCATATTCGGCATTTCCCTGCTCGCGGCATCGCTTCTGAAGGTCGGAAAAACTCAGGGCTACGTCAATGCGCATCCCGATGTCGACGATGTGCGTGGAGGGATGTTCGCAGGCAAGCAGGCATGGCCCGACACGACATTCTGCAGGCGTCAGGCCCAGCTCTTCCTCACATTCCGCAAGAAGCTGGGTCGCTAGGTTTACGATGTTTTCCTGTGCGCGGCTTTCCACGTTGCCTGCTGGCGCGCCTTGCCAGTAGCCGGGCAGGTAGATGGAAGTCTCCGCGCGTCGGCCGATCACGACGCCATCCTGCGCAAACATCAGCCCCACGACAGCCAGTGGTTTGAGTACTGTGTCTCCGTAAATGCCGGGCTGCTTCATTTGTGCAAGGACACGACGATATTCAGACCAGTGGCCGTGAATATGGGAGGGTGTAATGTCGTCTGCACAGAAAACACGGCCGTTATAAAGCGTGGGATAAGATTTCAATGCCTCGTCCCAGATACGCGAAACGGCTGCTTCCTGTGCGTCTGTAAGGGCCGGAAGAGGGCGGTCGGCCAGAACATGCACATCTGGCTGAAGGGATATAATGGGCCAGGAAGCAGGGTGTGACATGACGGACCTTGGCTGGGTTGAAAACTGTACAATCCTTCATGCGGCAAAAGTCTGGAGAGGCAAATACGTCTCAGCTCAGGGAAGATGAAGCCGCACGGAAACAGGACAGTGATCCGAGAGGCCATCTGGCAGGGTGTCGTTCCGGTACGTCATGACCCGCAGGCTGTCCGGGATGAGCCAGGAGCGTGCTTCATTACCGAGCATGATGTGGTCGATGAAGTATTCGCCGCCCCAGCAAGGGCTGGCTTTTCCGGCTGTTGCGAGCAGGACCGGGGCATCATGCTCGATTTGCTGTATGAGGGGATCATGGAGCGTCAGCCGGCGATTGAAATCTCCGAGAACAGCGTAGGGTTCGCCTTCATCCTGACGTTCGGCAATCCAGTCTTCAAGAATCTGGAACTGTTGATACAGCGTCGGGCAGGAATGTTTGCGTTGAGTGAGAGGCTGATCCCAGCACCCGGTTTTCAGATGAACGACCAGAATGCGGAAATGGCTTGTCCCGTCAGAGACTGTGACGTCCAGGCCTGTTCTTAGATGATGGGATGCCTTTGGGCCGGTCACATCCAGAGCAGACAGCTCTTCGTTGACCGTCACATTAAGCGGTCGTTTCACGGCGAGGCCGACGCGCTGGATAACGGGCGCTTGGGAAAGAATGATCTGATAGGTTTGTGGATCGAAGACCCGTGCAGCGGATTCCGGGCCGTCCACTTCCTGAAAAGCGATGATATCGGCGTTCAGGTGGGTTGCGTAGTGATGCAGCCGGATGAAGTCATTTGGCTGGCGGCCATGGACATCATCGGGAAGAGCAGGGTCTCCCGTCTGTTTCAGGGAGAGCCAGTCCAGATTCCAGGTTGAGAGTTTGATATCTCTGGCCTGAGCTGGAATAGCCTCGCCACACATCAGTGCGGCGAGGAGAAGTAGAGAAAAAAACCTCAGACGGCTTCTTTCTCAGTTGCGCCCATCTCGGTGAGGACACTTTCGACGGACCGTGTGGTGCGTGTTTTCTCGTCGAGAACGAGAATTTCACCATTCGGGATGTCGTAGAACCAGCCTTGCAGCGTCAGTTCACCCTGCGACAGGGCGCGGACAACAGCAGGATGCGTGCGAAGATGAGCAAGCTGAAGCAGGACGTTGTATTCTGCAAGCTGGCGGATATCGGCCGGGCCGGCATCTTCCGCCTTCAGGTCACCCATGGCGGCGCGGGCGGCTTCAGCGTTGCGCAGCCAGCTCCGGACGGTGGGGAGGCCATCCAGTTTCGGGGCGTTCAGGTCCAGCAGGGCGTTCATGGCGCCGCAGTTGGAATGACCGCACACAACGACATTCTTCACCTTGAGAGCCGCAACAGCGTACTCAATGGCGGAAGACACGCCACCAAGCATTTCGCCGTAGGCCGGAACGATGTTGCCGACGTTACGGACGATGAAAAGCTCGCCCGGTTCGGTCTGGGTAACGAGGCTCGGGCTGATCCGGCTGTCGGCGCAGGTAATGAACAGTGTGGAGGGGGACTGGCTGGTGGCCAGACTTTCAAACAGCTCCGCACTCTCCGGATAGACGTCCGTCTCGAATGTACGGACACCGCTCAGCAGTTTCGCCAGAGTATCACGACCACAGGCCATGGTGTTCTCCTTTCTATAAACTAATGAGCAGTTAGGAGGCTTTGTCAGGACAGGTAAAGCAGTAAAAGAACGGCTTCATCATTTGTTACTGCCCTGACATACCTTGTCGTTACGCTTTACGACGTAGCCAGACGCTCGCGCAGCATTGCAAAGACTTCTTCAGCATTTGCATTTGGACCGCCAGCCTGAGCCATATCTGGCCGTCCACCGCCGCCTTTACCGCCCATGACTTCCGACGCTGCACGCACCAGTGTTACGGCATCCAGGCGATCTTTCAGATCGGCTGTCACGGAAATGACAATGCTGCCACGACCATCGGCTTCGGAAATGAGTGCTACAACACCGGAGCCGATCTGCTTGGAAATGCTGTCTGCAAGGCCTTTGAGTTCCTTGGGGCTGACATCGCCAAGATTGCGGGCAGAGAGAGTAATCCCATTAACGGTTTCTGTGGCACTGGTGCCTTCACCCGTTGCCAGCTTGCGCTGAAGATCGGAAATCTGGCTGTTCAGAGACTTCCGTTCTTCCAGCAGGGCGGTAACGCGAGCGATGGTGTCAGACACCGGAACCTTCAGTAGTTCGGCGATCTGCTTGAGACGGCTTTCGGTCTCCAGAGCCAACGTCTCGGCGGCAACACCGCAGACGGCTTCGATACGACGAACGCCAGCAGAAACACCACTTTCAGAGACGATGCGGAACGGACCGATTTCACCAACGCGTCCAACATGAGTGCCGCCGCAAAGCTCGATGGAGTAGGCCGGGCGGCCTTCTTCACCCTTGCCCATGGAAACCACGCGAACTTCGTCGCCATATTTCTCACCGAAAAGCGCCATAGCGCCTTCTGCCACAGCCTGTTCCTGCGTCATCAGGCGCGTTTCTACAGGTGCGTTTTCGCGAATGCGGGCATTCACTTCGGCTTCGACAGCCAGAAGCTCTTCGTCCGTCAGTGGGCGGGGCTGGCTGATGTCGAAGCGCAGACGTTCCGGTGCATTCAGGCTGCCCTTCTGCGTGACATGCGTGCCGATCTGGCGACGCAGAGCTTCATGCAGCAGATGGGTGGCCGAGTGATGGCCACGAATAGCGGTGCGGCGCTCATGGTCGATCTCGGCATGAACGGCCATGCCGGGCTTCAGTGTGCCTTCAACGACTTTGCCGTAATGAACGATCAGATCGCCATTGCGCTTCTGGGTATCCGTGATTTCGACCCTTACGCCATCAGCCGTGAGCGTACCGTGATCGCCAACCTGACCGCCACTTTCACCGTAGAACGGTGTCTGGTTCAGCAGGATGGCGATGGTGTCGTCACCCGTGGGGGCTTCGGCCAACTCGTCATTGACACGGAAAATGCCCTGAACTTCGGCATCAGCCTTTTCAGAAACATATCCGAGGAACTCACTTGCGCCATGCTTGTCACGCGCATCGAACCATACGGTTTCGGCAGCAGTATCACCGGAGCCGACCCAGGCAGCACGGGCACGCTGGCGCTGTTCGGTCATGGCGCTTTCAAAGCCTGCTTCATCAACAGTGCGCCCCTGCTCACGCAGGGCGTCCTGCGTCAGATCCAGCGGGAAGCCAAACGTGTCATAAAGTTTGAAGGCGACATCGCCGGGAAGGGCCTGCTTGTCGCCGAGGCGGCTGACTTCATCGGACAGAAGGGTCAGGCCGCGTTCCAGTAGGGCTGTGAAGCGTTCTTCTTCGCCCTTCATGGTTTCAGTGATGAGAGCCTGATGCTGCACGAGTTCCGGATAGGCTGCACCCATCTGCTGGATCAGGGCAGGGAGCAGACGGTAGAACACCGGATCCTTGGCGCCCATGATGTGCAGGTGGCGCATGGCGCGACGCATGATGCGGCGCAGGACGTAGCCGCGACCTTCCTTGGATGGCAGAACGCCGTCAGCAATCAGGAACGCCGTGGAGCGCAGGTGATCCGCAACAACGCGATGGCTGGACTTGAACGGGCCGTCTGCGTCCTGGTTCATGATATCGGCGGAGGACTCGATGAGCGCACGCATCGTGTCAGTGTCGTAGTTGTCGCGCTTGCCCTGCATGATGGCGGCAAAGCGTTCCAGACCCATGCCTGTATCGATCGATGGGCGTGGCAGATTGTCGCGGGAGCCATCGGCCTGATCGAGGAACTGCATGAACACGAGGTTCCAGATCTCGACAAAGCGATCACCATCTTCATCCGGGCTGCCCGGAGGGCCACCGAAGACGCTCTCACCGTGATCATAGAAGATTTCTGAACATGGACCACATGGTCCCGTGTCGCCCATACGCCAGAAGTTGTCGGATGTGGCGATGCGGATGATGCGATCATCGCTCAGGCCGGCCACTTTTTTCCAGAGATCGGCAGCTTCTTCATCGTCGGCGTAAACCGTAGCGAGGAGTTTCTCTTTCGGAAGGCCGAAATCGCGAGTCAGCAGCGTCCATGCGAAATCAATGGCATCAGCCTTGAAGTAATCTCCAAAGCTGAAATTGCCCATCATTTCGAAGAATGTGTGATGACGGGCTGTATAGCCGACGTTATCGAGGTCGTTGTGCTTGCCGCCTGCGCGTACGACTTTCTGAGCCGTGGTCGCACGGTTGTAGGGGCGTGTTTCCTGGCCCGTAAAGACGTTCTTGAACGGCACCATGCCAGCGTTCGTAAACAGCAGCGTTGGATCGTTCTGCGGCACGAGGGAAGCCGAGGGAACAATGCGATGGCCGTTCGACCCGAAATAGTCGAGGAAGGCTGAGCGGATGTCGTTTGTGCTGGTCATGAGCTGAAGCGTCAGGTTCCGGAGAAGGCGGGGAAAACTAGCCTTACTCCTAGACCATTGTGAGCCGCTTGGAAATGTACGGGTCAGGGAGCTTTCTGCTGAAAGACTTCTGAATTTTCTTGAGGCAACGGTATTTGTGGTTCAGGTTCAGGGGAAGTCAGGCCTGCTGCAGGAATTTCTACGGCCATCTGCACGAGTTCCAGAGGGGTCTCAGGAATCTTGGCGCGAAAAACCAGTCGTCTGGAAAGATTGAAATTTGCAAGCATGCCGCAGCCTGCACCGATTGCCAGGGCGATGACAGGGTATGTGACCGTCAAGGGCACTACGGCGTACAACATGAAAACGGCGCCCCGGTTGAGAAGAAAACCGAAGGCATTCGCGAGCAGAAAACGCAACCATTGCAGGATTAGATGCTGGTTGTCTGCTCCAGTGGAACGGAACGTCCAGAGCCGGTTCAGAACCCAGTTGAAGGTAGCCGCAGTAAAATAGGCGCTGATTGTGGCTGCGACGAGTCCGATCTCGGGGCGGAGAATATCAACGCTCGCCCAGTCCACGAAGAAACCAAGCGCGCCGACAACGCCAAAGCGCAGGAACTGGTCGATAATTTCGGGACGGGAGCGGGGATAAAAGATACGGCTGCGTCGCAAAGAGGCGTCTCCGTGACAGGGGAGGGCTGCTCTAACGTGAAGTGGGAGGAGCTGCAAATGCCCTGAAACCAAAAAAGGCGTCCCGAAGGACGCCTTTTTCAGAAAACCCGGAGCCCGAGGGCCCCGGCGCCTTATCAAACTGAATTACTTCAGGATGATTTCGACGCGACGGTTCTGCGGCTCGCGGGTGTTCGGGCCTGTCGGAACCAGCGGCTTGCTTTCGCCATAGCCGTGGATGTCGACAGCAGCTGCCGGAACGCCGTCACGGATCAGTTCAGCCTTCACGCTCTGGGCGCGACGGAGGGACAGACCCATGTTGTAACGCTCACCACGCGGGCCCGGGTGGGCTGCGGAGTTGTCGGTGTAGCCGTTGACTTCGATGCGCGTCGTCTGGACGTGCGTGGAAGCCTGAGCTGCCTGAGCAACGATCTCACGAGCGCGGCCCGTCAGGTCAGACTTATCCCAGTCGAAGAACACGAGGTACGTGCGAGCTGGGGTCGGAGCTGGCGGAACAACAACCGGAGCCGGCGGCGGCGGTGGCGGAGCCGTGTCGAACGCATAACGCAGACCCAGGATGAACTGGTGCGAGAAGCGCGGATCGAAGTTCACGTTGCCCTTGTGCAGGCCGCTGCCGTTACGGTTCCAAGAGGTGGAACGGTAAGCGCCATCAGCAAACTGCTGACCGATGAAGCGGTATTCGGTCGTGACAGCAAGGCCCGGAACGCCCGGAATGTCGTAAGCTGCACCGACGATACCCTGATACGCGAAGCTGCCCTGCGTACCACCGACGCGGTTAACCGCACCGTTGGAGTAGTTCGTCGTGATCGGGTTGTAGTGCTGCCACAGGTAGCCAGCGCCAACACCAACGAACGGCGTGACAGGAACGTTCAGGCCGAAGTGGGCCAGATCGATGTCATACAGGACGTTGACGAAGCCGCCATATGCCTGATCGGAACCCTTCGTGGAGCCCGTAGCAGCCGTCTTGTTGCGGTGGTTGATCTGGGAGTAGTTGTATACGCCCTCAACTTCAACGCGCAGACCGTTGCCGAAGCCCCAGCCGAAAGCGCCGAAGCCCGTGAAGCCGTCCTTGTGACGGAACTGGGAGCTGCTGCCAGCATTGCTGGTGGAGCCATCAGCCTGCGTGGTTGGCGAGAAGCTGGCGTGCTGGTTCTGGACCAGGTTGTAACCACCGCCAATGTTGACGTACGGGCCAGTGACCGTGCTGGCCATGGCGAGCGACGGTGCGGCGACCATCGACGTCATGGCAAGGAGTGCCGTGCGGAGACGCATGTTTTCGTCCTCTTAGTGACTAACGTTTCGAGCCATTGGCAGAACTGCTTCGACCAACGGACCCAGCGCGATGCATAAGCGCATATAGATCGGGTAGTTCCCTCGGACAAAGCCAGACAGAGCATCCCAGATCCACTCGGGGTGGAGGGAGTGACAAAAAAGTCACATTCCATTCCGCCCGGTTTACGATCTACGCCTCGCGTCCCTGTTGCCATAGCTGAACGTTTCTGCGGATGCCAGAGCATCCGCTGGATTTGTGAAAATCAAATGCAGTGAAAAAACAGAAAGTTAGGCTCTTTCATAAAGGACTGTAACAGTCCTCATGGCTGGCAGCCTTCATTTATCAGCAAGTTACGCACACTTTCCATCGGAACGTCACGACTTGTAAAAGCCTTTCCAATACCGTGAAGCAGAACAAAAGAAATGCGTCCATTCTGCATCTTCTTGTCCCGAGTCATGTGGTCGAGAAGTGTTTGTGCTGAGAACGATTCTCTAAACCAGTCAAAACTGGTGGGCATCTCAAGGGAGCGAAGGTGACTGTCGAGGCGAGCGAGATCTTCTTCTGGCGCGTGGCCAAGCTTTACAGAAAGAGCCATCGCCAGATGCAACCCGATGGAAACGGCTTCCCCATGAAGGATACGACCGTCGTAACCGAGTTCAGCCTCAATGGCATGGCCAAAGGTGTGACCAAGATTGAGGAGTGCGCGTCCGTTCTGTTTGGCTTGTTCTTTTTCATCAGCGGCCACAACGGCGGCTTTGAAAACACAGGCACGGCGAACCGCCTCGGCGAGTGCGGCCGGGTCTCCGCTCAGGACATCGCCGCCGTTGTCTTCACACCAGGCAAAAAGGTCTGGATCTGCGATCAGACCGGACTTCACAATTTCGGCATAACCGGCAACCCGCTGTCGACGGGGTAGAGTCGCGAGGGCTGAGTTGTCGGCCAGCACGATGATGGGCTGATGGAATGCGCCGATCAGGTTTTTCCCGGAGGGAGAATTGATGCCGGTTTTGCCACCGACGGAACTATCGACCTGTGCGAGAAGAGTCGTTGGAATCTGGACGAAGGGAATGCCGCGCAGTGCCGTAGCTGCGACGAAGCCTGCGAGATCACCAATGACACCCCCTCCCAAAGTAACGATGGTGGTACCGCGTTCGATTCCCAAAGATAGAAGGCGCGTCATGACCTCTCCGTAGCAGGAGAGGGATTTGCTCTCTTCGCCACCGATGACCGAAATAACTTCGGTTTCAATCCCGGTTTCTGCGAAGGATGCCAGCAGGCGTGGAAGGTGCAGGGCAGCGACCGTGTCATCTGTAATAATGACGACCCGCTTCTGGCGCAGGAGGGGAGCAATTCGGGCGCCCGCGCGTGAAATTAGGTCTGAGCCAATCAGAACGTCGTAGCTGTGCTGCGCCAGTGCGACATGGACTTTCTGAGGATGTGTATGCTCCGAAAGGCTTTCGCAAACACGTTGGACGCCCTGTTCCACGGTTTCATCTCCACAATCTATGATGATGTCAGCTTCCGCATAGACGGGGTAACGGACCCCAACCAGACGGGTCATGATGTCTTCCGGACTGCCCTGAGCCAGAAGTGGCCTGCCCCCTCGACCATGTACGCGCCGCAGAAGGACGTGGACTGGCGCTCTCAGCCAGACCGAAACGGCATGCTTCCGCACAAGCTGGCGCGTCTGCGCGTCCATCCATGCACCGCCGCCTGTTGCCAGGATGCAGGGTGGTCCCTTGATGAGGCGCTGGATGACCCGGCGTTCACCTGCTCGGAAATAGGCTTCTCCGTGACGGGCGAAAATTTCGGGAATCGTGCAACCGGCGGCGCGTTCGATCTCAGCATCGGCATCGACGAACGGCAGGCCATAAACCTGTGCCAGGCGACGGCCGACAGTGGTTTTTCCGGCTCCCATCATGCCGACGAGAACAACTGTGCTTGTCGGTGTAGGGTGAGTGACCGCCCAATCGGCGGAAAGTGAGGGTGGCAGAGGTGACATGCTCTGCTACCTATCATAGGAGAGGGCATCACGTCCTGCCTGCACTTTGAGACCTGAACATAATGGCCCAATCTGATCGTTCGTCTTCCCGTCTTCCCATGATTGCCGGGGGAGGCCTTGTCATTCTCGCTGTTGTGCTGGGTGGCGGTTTCCTGCGTCTGGGCATGAATGCTGTTCCGCCTGAGCAGACGCAGGTTCATAAGGAAATTCCGGCGTCCACGTTTGCGACGACGAGTGCCGCTCCGGCTGCGCTGCCTGCCATGCCGCCTGTTCCAGTCGCTCCTGTTCCGGGAACTGCCCAGCCGGTTGCTGCGCCGGTGGCCCCGACACCTGCGGCTCCGGCCCCTGTTGCTGGTACGGTTCCTGCGCCCGCTCCGGCTGCGTCAAGCGCCCCTGTGCTGACGCCATCTACACCGCTGCCGACAATGCCAGCCCCCAAGCCTGCACCGTCTCAGGGCGCGGCGGTGGCGCCTGCACAGGCCGCACCAGCACACTGAAGGATACTGTCTGCCGGATGACAGAGGTCACGGATCGTCACGTCGAGGCATTTCTGGAAATGCTGGCGGCGGAGCGTGGTGCGGCACTGAAAACCCGGCAGGCCTATGCGTCTGACCTGTCTGACTTTGCCCGTCATTGTGCGCCCGTGTCATTGGCGCAGGCGACGGGTGAGCAGGTTCGGGGTTATCTGGCGTCTCTGTCGCAGGCTGGAATGGCGGCCCGGACGGCGGCCCGGCGTCTCTCCTGCCTGAAGCAGTTTTATCGCTTTCTCATGCTGGAATCGATTCGGTCCGATGATCCGACCGATCGCCAGCAGGCTCCCAAAATCTCTGCTTCGCTTCCGCGTCCGTTGGACGAGAAAGAAATCCGCCTTCTTCTGGAAGAGGGAACGAAAGGACACGAGAACGAGCGGCGAGATATTCTGTCCCAGGCTGCTCTGGAACTTCTCTACACAACTGGCCTGCGTATTTCCGAACTGCTGTCGTTACCCGCCAATTGTGTGAAAGCAAAAGGCGCGACGCTTCTCGTGCGCGGCAAGGGGGGCAGGGAACGTCTGGTGCCATTGTCCCGCAGCGCCCGGGAAGCAGCCGAGGCTCTTGTCTATTTTGATCGGGATCTGGGGAGCCCTTATCTCTTTCCGGGCCGTAATCCTGACAAGCCTCTGACACGTCAGGGGTTCGACAAGATTTTGCTGGCCTGTGCTTTGAAAGCCGGGATTGATCCGGAACGTGTCAGCCCGCATGTGCTCAGACATTCCTTTGCCAGTCATCTTCTGGCGCATGGGGCAGATCTGCGGGCGCTTCAGATGCTTTTGGGCCATGCTGATATCGCGACCACCCAGATCTATACGCAGGTGATGGCGGAACGTCTGAGGCAGCTTGTGACAGCGCATCATCCTTTGGCGAAAGTCACGCTTGTGGACCCTGCTGACTCGTAAAATCAGAGGGGGCTGTTTCCAGATGCGCTGGCGTGCTATCCGGCTGGCCATGCGCCAATTCCTAGATTTCGAGAAGTCGGTCGCCGAACTCGAGACCAAGATCGACGAACTCCGCCAGATGGGCAGCCAGGAGAAGGACTCCGGCACCAGCGGCATCAATATCGATGACGAGGTTGCCCGTCTTTCAGACAAGGCGGACAAACAGCTTCGTGCGACCTATGCAAAGCTTACGCCATTGCAGAAGGTGCAGGTTGCCCGTCACGCCCAGCGTCCCAAGGCTCTGGACTATGTTCGTCTCCTGACCACAGATTTCACGCCTCTGGCCGGTGACCGCGCCTTTGGTGATGATGAAGCCATGATCGGTGGTCTGGCCCGTTTCCGTGGCGAGCCCGTTGTGGTGATCGGGACGGAGCGCGGTCACGATACGGAAACGCGTTTGCGCCACAATTTTGGCATGGCCCGTCCGGAAGGGTACCGGAAGGCGCAACGTCTCGTGGAGATGGCGGGTCGTTTCGGTCTGCCGATTCTGAGCTTCATTGATACGGCCGGTGCGTGGCCGGGAATTGACGCAGAAGCCCGTGGGCAGGCTCAGGCCATTGCGAAGTCCATCGATATTTGCCTCAAGGCTCCTGTCCCTCTGATCGCGACCGTGATTGGTGAAGGTGGCTCCGGCGGTGCAATTGCGATTGGTGCCGGTGACCGTGTGCTGATGCTTGAGCATTCGATCTATTCCGTCATTTCTCCGGAAGCCGCTGCCTCCATCCTGTGGCGCGATCCAAAGCTGGCGCCTGCCGCCGCCGAGGCCCTGAAGCTGACGGCACAGGATCTGCAGGGGCTTGGTTTGATTGACCGGATTGTTGCGGAGCCGATCGGGGGGGCGCAGCGCTCTCCGGACGATGCGGTTCATGCGGTTGGCAATGCGATTGCCGAGGAACTGGCAGAGCTTCAGAAGTTGACAGGGCCAGCTCTTCTCCAGAAGCGCCGGGACAAGTTCCTGGCCATGACCCGTGGGTCTCTGAACTGATACAAAAAAACCGCTGCTCCAAAGGGCAGCGGTTTTTTTTGACCTTACGCTTTGTGCGGAGGGTCGCCACTGACTGGCTCACGGCCATGGGCCATGATGAGGTCGCGAAGAAGTGGTCCCACTGTTGTAACGGCTTCTGCGTCATAGCCTTTGGCGACGAGAGCTGTGCCTTTCGTGCCATCTGTCAGACCGTAGGGATAAGAGCCGAGGTCAATTCCCGGAAACCTGTCCTGCAATCGGCGCAGATCATCTGCGAAATCGCCTTCCTTCAAGCCTGCGGCGTGCCAACTGACGGATGTTAGAGGAGGGCCTTTTTCCAGTTGAGGGACCAGAGCGTCCACCATGGACGCGAAGATGGACGGAACGCCGGCCATCACATGCACATTTCCTATGCTGAAGCCGGGAGCCGCAGAAATCGCATTTTCGATGGGAACTGAACCCTCCGGAAACATGGCCATCCGCTGTCGCGCGGTATTGAACTTCTCTTTCCCCATAAGAGCTTCAAGCTTCTGAAACGTGGGCTCATGGCGGAGCAGGGGAACGCCCATGGCCTTGGCGATGCATTCTGCCGTGATGTCATCATGGGTGGGGCCAATGCCACCGCATGTGAAGAGAATATCGAATCGGGCCCGACATTCGGTGACGGTCTGGACGATGTGATTTTCAATGTCCGGAATGACGCGCACTTCGAGCAGCCGGATGCCTTGGGCATTCAGTGCGCGGGCCAGAACCTGTGTATTGGCGTCCTGGGTACGGCCGGAGAGTATTTCGTTGCCTATGACGAGCAGGCAGGCGTTTTTTTGAAGCATGAGTCTCGTCCTGATAGTCTGGTGGATCAAACGTAGCGCGTTGTGCCGCGTTGTCGAGCAGGGGTGGACGTCTGGCCCTGCGCAATTTCAAACAGGACACTCATGAGCACTCTGAAGCACCATCTCCCTGAATGTATTCTCGATCTGCGTGCAACGCTGGGCGAGGGCCCTGTTTGGAGTGAGGCTGAAAAGTCGCTTTATTTCGTGGATATTATTGCGGCCAAGGTGCACCGGTTCACGCCGGAAACGGGCGCGCACAAGACGTGGGATGCGCCGGACCGCCTGGGGTTTCTGCTGCCTGTGGCAAACGGAACTTTCCTCGCTGGTCTGCGAGATGGGCTGCATGGCTTTGATCCGGAAAGCGGTGATTTTGAAGCCGGGCCGGAGATTGAGCCTGAGAAGCCGGGTAATCGTCTGAATGACGGTTGCGTGGATCCGTTGGGTCGCGTCTGGTTCGGCACAATGGATGATGGGGAAGAAGAGCCGACGGGTTCAATCTATCGCGTCGTGCATACGGAAGATGGTCTGGACATTACGCATCATAACGAAGGTTATATCGTCTCGAACGGTCCGGCGGTCTCACCGTGCGGGCGTGTGCTGTATGTCTGTCACAGCCCGAAGCAGACGATTTATGCATTCGATGTGGATGAGAAGGGCAATCTCTCCAACGAACGGGTTTTCGCCACACTGACGCATGGCTATCCGGACGGAATTGTGACGGACAGTGAAGGCAATTTGTGGTGCGGAGCATGGCTGGGCGGTCGTGTGGTTCGTTTCCGCCCGGATGGAACGGAGCTTCCTTCCATTCCCATGCCTGTGAGCAATGTGACGAAGGTCGCTTTTGGGGGCGACGATCTGAAAACCGTATTCGTCACGACGGCGCGTAAGGGGCTGGATGAAGCCACGTTGGCTCAGGAGCCTCAGGCTGGCTCGCTGTTTGCGTTCCGAACGGATATGCCTGGTAATCGACAGGCTGAATTTCAGTTGAACGACTGAACCAAAAGGGGGCTGCTTTCGGGAAAGCAGTCCCCTTGAGGGTTTAACCCAGAAGTTCCTGCAAAAGTGGAATGAGCGGCAGATCCGGGTCCGGCATGGGGTATTTCGCCAGATCTGCTGCGTTGACCCATGCCAGTTCCTGCCCTTCACGCGGTGCGGGAACACCCCGCCAGCGGCGCACAACATAGAGTGGCATCAGAAGGTGGAACGGTCCGGCATTTTCGCTGACGAACGTAAACGGTGCGAGACATGAGCCTGTCAGGTCCACGTCCAGTTCTTCCTTCATTTCGCGGATGAGAGCCTGTTCTGGCGTCTCCTCCCGTTCAACCTTTCCCCCTGGAAACTCCCAGAGACCGGCCAGTCGTTTTCCTTCCGGGCGACGGGCCAAGAGGATGCGTCCCTGTGCGTCCAGAAGGGCTGCAGCCACGACCAGAAGGGTTCGGGGTTTGGGTGATTGCACGGCAGGAGGTATCGGGGCTTTTTCCTGCACAGGTGGCAGGGCGGTGACGTCCTGAATGGTAGCATCCTGCTGCAGAAACCCTGAGCGGGTTAATTCATGTACAATAATGGGACATTCGGCCCCACGAGACACGAAGCGTCGGGTGGCGCGGCCTGTCTCCTGAAAACCCAGCTTGTGCAGGACAGCAGAGGAGCCAGGATTATCGACCGCAACATCGGCCGTCAGTTTCTCGATCTTAAGAACCTGCAAGGCCCATTCCACGACGCGCTTTGCCGCAGCCGTTGTCATGCCCTGGCCCCAGACCGCCGGAGACGCCCAGTACCCAAGAGAGGCGGAGCGTCTGTCGTCTGACAGGACAAGACCGACCGCTCCCAGAAGGGTTCCATCGCGCGTTACGGCGAAGTGGTGGGCCTCCCCGCGTGCACTGTCTTCCAGCGTGGAGGCGATCCATTTTTCGGCAAGATCGCGTGGGTAAGGGAAAGGGAGGCGGCTGAGCATGCGGACCACGCTCCAGTCGTTCACGAGGCGATGGACGGCTGGTGCGTCTTCCGGGCGGAGGGGACGTAAAAGAAAATCCCCCGCTTTCAGTTCGGGTGTCATGTCGGGCTTGTTGAATCCTGCTCCTCAGGGACGCCGCAACGGGCCAGCAGACGGCGCAGCGTGTTGATGACGGGGAAGACTTCCTGATTGTGATCGCCGCCCAGCTCGTTCCAGGCGGCCTGTTCGAGTTCTACGATATCACGGTCTTCCTTAAAAATCCGTTCCGTGAAGGCGACAAGGAACGGCCATGCCAGATCCAGAATAACGCGGACTTTCGGTTTGCGGACTGACAGAAGGCCGAAAACACGACAGGTTTTTTCGTCGGCATCCTGCGGGACATAGACGATCCACAGATCCATGACCGGCGGTTCGTCACCTGTGGCGATCCTCAGGGTCTGGTAGGGATATTCCGTCCGGATCGTCATGACGTCGCGATGGGCGTAGCGCTCGCTGGCGTCCCGGCGCTCGCCAAAGATCAGGGCTTCACCCCAAGGCTGCTTGCCGCTTGTCCGGGCGAAGCTGTATCGGGCTTCGACCAGTGTTGGCTCGTCCTTCCCGCCCAGAAAGCGGGGTTTCATCTGGCCCATCTGCTTCATGTGCATGAACTGATGATTCATATCCATCAGGTTTTCATGCATGAAGCTGTAGTGGCAGGCGACTTTCTTGCCGAAACGACGCGTCTTGTAGGCCGGGTCACGAACGGAGCCGAGAGACGGGAAGGGGGTGGTGTCGGCTTTTGCCGGATCTCCGGGGAAAATGAAGATCAGGCCGCCTTCTTCGCGGCACGGATAGGTGCGGACGCCATTCGGAAGTTTGTTTTTGCCCAGATAGGGGACATCAATGCAGCGGCCTGAGCGGCCGTAAGCCCAGCCGTGGTAGCAGCACTGCACCGCTTCACCGCTGACGCGGCCAAGGCTCAGGGGAACCTGCCGGTGAGCGCAGCGGTCTTCGAGTGCGAAGACGGTGCCATCCAGAGGGCGGACAAGGGCAATCGGATGTCCGGCATAACGCGTGCCGATGGTCTTGCCGCGCTGGAGTTCATGGGACCAGGCGACAGGGTACCAGTAATCTGGGTTGGAGCGGATGCGACGCAGGTCTGTATTGCGGGCTGGAGGCTCGTTTGGGGAGATGCTGCTGATGATGGCGTCGGCATCTACGGTACTCTGCGACATTGATATCCCGATCCTTCATGAAGCCGGGCCTTTGAAAGGCATAGTCTTGAAACGAGCCTAACAGGCAAAAGGTCCATACCGGAAGGGGGAAGGCCGTATCGCGGTAAATCGCGTCATTTGGGCAACATGAGGCAGGAAAAGCACAAATCAGATGTCATTGAAACATCATCCACGGCGTCAAAGGCTTTGCCTAATAAGGATGCTTGGCTAGGACACCGCTTCCCTAATTTCGTAATCCCCCCATATTTCTGGAGTATTGGCCTCAGTGCGCACCAAACCCCTGCTTCTGTCGTCTATTGCACTGTTGGCCCTTCACTCTCAGGCCCATGCCGCTGAGGCGATCCGGACGGTCGCTCCGAAGCATCGGCATGTGCCGGCCCGTCATAATGTGGCTCCTGCTGCCGTTGCGGTTGCGCCTGCTGCGCCCGTAGTGCCGGCGAAGCGCGTTCGTCGCACCAATGTGGAATCCCGTTCGACCGAGAGCGTGTCCGTGACGGCCCGTCAGTTGACGGGACGTGATGCCGAGCAGGCTGTGTCCAAGGCTGTCATGCGGCAGTTTGTGCCGGGCACCAGTCCGTATCGCATGCTGGACCGGACGCCGGGCGTCAGTTTTACGTCTACCGATCCGTTCGGAATTGATAGTTTCGGCGCGAATCTTTACGTCCGCGGGTTCTTCATGAACCAGATGGGTGTGACGGTTGATGGCGTCCCGCTGAACGATCAGACCTACCAGTCTGTGAGCGGCATGAGCCTTGCCTCTGCGATCATTCCGGATGACATCCAGTCCATGCGGATGTCGCAGGGTGCCGGGTCCGTGGAACTGCCTTCCACCAACACGCTGGGAGGGACGATTCAGATCGGGTCGTCTGATCCCAACGACACGCGGGGTGGCAAGGTCAGTCAGTCTTTCGGAAGTTACAACTCCTATCGCACCTATGTTCGACTGGACTCTGGCAAGCTGAACAGCTCTGGCACGAAGTTCTACACATCCTACGCCCGGACAGATGAAGGCATGTGGATGGGAAGTGGCGACCAGTTCATGCAGCAGGTTGATGCCAAGCTTGTGCAGCCGATCGGGCAGCGCAGCCGTATGTCCGCGTTCTTTAACTGGTCCAGTCTGGCGCAGTGGAACTATCCTGACACATCCATCGGAATTTTGAAGAATCTCGGCTGGCGGACGCCACATCTTTATCCGAATTATGGTCTGGCATACCGGATTGCCAATGGGGAAGCGGCGCTGCCGGCAGGCTATGGTGGCGTTCCGGGCATCAATGGTTCTGAAATTGCCATGTATGATGGTGGTCAGGCTGAAACCAATTACATGGGCGGTCTGCATTTCGATCTTGCCCTGACTGATCGTCTGACCTGGAACACCACGGTCTATGGGCATAGTCAGACCGGCTATTACAGCTATACGGATTCTGAAGATCCATCCCCGAATGGTGCTCCGTTCTCCGAGGAGGTCTGGCAGAACCGTCAGGAGCGCTACGGCATAGACACGAGCCTGCGCTACAAGTGGGGGCGCCACACGATCGAAGGCGGTGTCTGGTACGAGAACAACACCCAGCAGGCTGGCCTGTTCAATTATCAGCAGCCGGTGCTGGGTGAGGGCGCTCCACTCAAGGCGGTTGGTCCGTACAATGTTTACGGACGGGCCTTCCTTCAGGGCTATAATTTCGATTGGACGACCAATGTCATGCAATTCCATCTGCAGGACAGCATCCGTCTGACGGAGGGTCTGACGCTCCATGCCGGGTTCAAGTCCATGGTTGCGACGACGGCTGGGGGCGCGAACTATAATAACGCGGACTGGACCGGCTCAGATGAACTGCCGAATGGGTCGCTAACGGCTTCACAGGCCTTCCTGCCGCATCTCAATCTGGACTGGCACATCAACAACCACCACGAACTGTATGTGGATGTGGCGGAGAACATGCGCGCTTATGAGGTTTCGGCCTATGGCGTGGCGAACTCTGTTTACTCGGTTGAAGATCAGGCGACTTTCCAGGCGCAGAAGAAGTCTCTCGAGCCGTCCAAGGCGTGGGTCTATCTTGGCGGATATCGTTATACGTCCAAGTATCTTCAGGCGAATGCAACCGTCTATCATGCCAGCCTGATCCATCCGATCCTTGCGGCGGCTGTCGGGTCTTTGACGAACCCGGTGTCTCAGGTCATTGATTTCGGGCACATTTCCATGACGGGTGCCAATGGCGATATTACACTGACACCCGTTGAAGGGCTGAGCATTAGCAATAACGTCAGCTACAACAAGGGAACCTACGATCGGGACGTCGATACGGCGGGTGGTTTCTATGCATTGGCAGGCAAGAATATCGTCAATTACCCCGCCTGGATGTACAAGACGTCCGTCTCCTACACATGGAAGGGGGCGACGGCGCATTTTGATGCCAACTACTATAGCCGCCGCTACTACAGCTTCATGAATGACACATCTGTTGGTGGGTACTGGCTGGCAAATGCTGGCATGCAGTATCGTTTCGGCAGGCTGAGTGTGCTGAAGGATGTTACGGCGAGCTTCAACGTCTATAATCTGTTCAACACGAAATACATCGCCATGATGGGCCAGAATGATAATCCTGCGACGGGCGATTATCAGTCCATGGAGCGGGGTGCGGTTCGTGAGTTCTTCGGAACGGTCAGCGCGTCGTTCTAAGGAGATCAGATAGAGTATTAAAAAAAAGCCGCCCAACATTTGCTGGGCGGCTTTTTTTGTGAGTTCTGGGCCGGTCAGGCGCGGAGTGCGGTCTGAGCTTCCTCTACGGATACGACATACGGACCTGAGCCAGCGATTTCCATGCTCAGCACGGCCATGCCGTCCTCGGTGCGTTCGTCAAGGGAAAGCCAGGCGCTTCCTGCCGTCCAGCGGTAGCGGGACGCATCTGTAGGATACCAACCGGCGAGCGGTACAGCAGTCTGGTGGGATGTGATCTGTTGTGTGCCTTTGGCATTTGAGATCGTGACGTTTCCAACAGGCACGCCAAGTGTACGGCGATCATCCAGGAAGGGCCCCACCACGTCTGAAGGGCGGCTGGCACGAGACATGATCTGAATGGCTCGAACCCCTGCTGGAAGCAGGAACTCAACCTTGCCCATTTCAGTCTTTACCGGGCGGAGCGTGCACCCGTTGTCGCACAGAAGGTGCAGGTCTGAATCGGATGTCAGAACAGTCTGTGGGGCTTCTGTGTGAGGGGCAACGTGCTCAGCCCGGGCTTCGATCTCCCGGAAGATGGGCTCGACAATGGCGCGGTCTGTCGTGAGAGGAACCGCCGCATCTGCTTCCCAGCTTTTGGCTGGACTCGTCAGGCTGACCACTGTGCCGCTTTGGCTGAACATGCTGCGGTTACCGGTGTTGAGGTATGTCTCTGTCTGTACGCCGTCAGCCGTGATGATCGCGTGATCCTCAGTTTCGACATGGTAATAGTCATAAGAGGTAATCGAGCGGTCGTAGGAAATGGAACGACCGTTCACCAGCATGCGTGCCGGGATGAAATGCCCGTTCAGGAAGAGGCAGTGCTCGGCGGTTACCAGAAGGTCCTTAAACGGAACGCCTTCAGAAATTGCGTTTTTCAGGATCCGGACGGGATAGCCAGCTTCATCATCATGCTGCCACGGGAAAGTCTGCTTCCGGTTTGATCCGGCCCAGATGACTTTCCGGGTTGCTGCCGTACCGTTCGGGAGGGTGATGGAAAGAACATCTCCAATTTTCAGATCTTCAACTGCTACCAGGCCGTTGGGGGTCTGAATGAGAGTTCCGGCCAAGAAGCATGGATCGAAGCTTCCTGAAGAGGACATCGTGGAGTCCTGATTGAGAGTGTATTTCTTTCCGTTGTTCGTTACATTCCACTGATTTTTTGATGTGTTGGAACTATAGCTGTAGCTGTAAGATGTTCCAATATTGCTCTTGGATGTGGTTATTATGTAATAACCGCCATGCCCATTTCCTGCGATGATTTCGTTCAGGGACGTTGATCCCCAGGAATAGTCGTAAGTATAAGAATAAGATGTCCCGTTAGTCGTAAAGGACAGGGTCATTCCGCTTACTGTAACTGTAACATCTGAAAAAACGTTAGAAACCTGACCGCTGCTGCTTAGGTCAGCAAGGGTCAGGGTATAGGTTCCGTTCTTTATGACCTGACGGGGTGCCATGTCAGTCATCCTTTGAAATGTTCGTATTATGCTAACCTATAAAATGGTGACAGGAATAAAGAAACAAATAATTGGCGGTGTTTCCAAAATAACCTTTTTATACCGCCAATCGGGTTCGATCTTCTGTGGTTGTCGGGCGTGAAATCTGGTTCAGAAATGGGTGCCGAGTTCTGCGCTAAGATCGTCGATGAACTGGGCCGCGACACGGCCGGAGCGGCTTCCTCGTGTGAGAGCCCACTGAAGGGCTTTCCTGCGCAGATCTTCCGGGGAAATGGGAAGTTTCCGAACAGTGGCGTAGGTCTGAACGATATCCAGATACTCGTCCTGGCTGGCACCATAGAGGCCGATCCAGAGGCCAAAACGGTCTGAAAGAGAGACTTTTTCCTCAATGGCTTCGGAGGGGTTGATGGCGCTCCCGGTTTCGTTCTCGATCATGTCGCGCGGCATGAGGTGGCGACGGTTCGAGGTTGCATAGACAAGAACATTGTCCGGGCGGCCGCCGATGCCGCCATCCAGAACGGATTTGAGGGATTTGTAGTCAGCGTCCTGGCTTTCGAAGGAGAGGTCGTCGCAGAAAAGAATGCAACGACGATCCGTCGTGCGCAGAACGGCCAGAAGTTTTGGCAGGGTGGAAAGTTCGTCACGCTGGATTTCGATGAGCGCAAGCGTGGGCTTTCCCTTGGCGCGCTGCTCGGCGTTTACCGTGGCAATCGAGGCTTTGACCAACGACGATTTGCCCATACCGCGTGCGCCCCAGAGCATCACGTTGTTGGCCGTGAAGCCCTCTGCGAAATGACGTGTATTCGTCATGACCTGAGAGATCTGCCGTTCAATGCCCCGAAGTAGGGAGAGCGACACGCCGGAAACTTTCGCGACAGGAGCCAGCGTTCCCATCGCGGCCTGCCAGATGAACGCATCATGATGTTTTAGGATATCGGCACTCGGCGGCTTGGGGCTCATGCGCTCAAGGCTGTCTGCAATACGTTCAAGGACGCTGAGCAGGGCGTGATCGGTCATGGAATTCGCTTTGTGTCAGGAATGAAGGAAACGCCCGTCCTTGACGGGGAAACTCCGGACGATATGGTCCCCGCACGTTTCACTCAAGACTGGACCAATATTCCATGAGCAGTCTGTTCATTTCTTCCGCACAGGCCGCCGATGGCGGCGGGCTCCTCGCGAACCCGACGGTGCTTCAGTTCGCCCCGATGATCTTCATCTTCGTGGTTTTCTATTTTCTGCTGATCCGTCCGCAGCAGCAGCGTCAGCGCAAGCTCCGTGAAGAGCAGGGCGGTTTGCGTCGTGGTGACAAGATCGTGACGGCTGGCGGTATCGTTGGTGTCGTGCAGGCAACCCGCGAAGGGAGCGATGAAGTTGATGTTGAAATTGCTCAGGGCGTTCGCGTGAAGATCGTTCGCAGCACGATCACGAACATCGTGTCTCGCGACAAGGCGGCAAACGACTCCTGATTGGGCCGTAGGGTACAAAGAAAAACGCCCCGCCGGGAGACCGGTCGGGGCGTTATCCGTTTTCAGGCTGTCTGAAAAATTACGGCCTTAAAAACTCAGGCAGACTTCAGTTCAGCTTCTGCAAACTCATAGTTCGCCAGCTTGTCCAGATAGTTCGTGATGTAGTCCGGACGACGGTTGCGGAAGTCGAGGTAGTAGGCGTGCTCCCAGACGTCGAGGCCGAGAAGGGCCTTGCCCTGGCCTTCGGCGAGCGGGTTGGAGCCGTTGGCCGTCTTCGTCACGGCAAGCTTGCCGGACTTGTCGAGCACGAGCCAGGCCCAGCCGGAACCGAACTGCGTTGTGGCAGCCTGCTTGAAGGCGGTCTTGAAAGCATCAACGGAACCGAAGTCTTCCGCGATCTTCTTTTCAAGTGCTGTTGGCAGCTTGCCGCCTGTCGGGGACAGGTTCTTCCAGAACAGGATATGGTTCCAGTGCTGGCCGGCATTGTTGAAGACCGGAGCAATGTCAGGCTTGCCATGAGAGAATGCGATGATCTCTTCAAGAGACTTGCCAGCCAGTTCCGGCTTGCTTTCGACGAAGCCGTTCAGAGCTGTGACATAGGCCTGATGATGCTTGCCGTGGTGAAGTTCCAGGGTCTCCTGGCACATGCCAGCGCCTGCGAGCGCGTTGGCGGCGTAGGGCAGTGAAGGCAGTTCGAAGGCCATGATGTTACTCCTTGGCAAAAATGAAGGGGTCGGTTTTTCAGGAACGAAGACCGACCGCTGACACAACCGATCTCATTTATGAGGCGTGTTGGCAACGCTGTGTTCCATCGCGCCGAGCAGGGCTGAGTAATCCTCATCGGCATGACGACGGTTCGAAAGAGCCAGAGCCTGATCTGCTATCGCCATGGCGGGCATGAAAGCTCCGGCTTTCCGTCCTGCATCCATCAGCAGCCCCATGTCCTTGGACATCAGGCGCGTTGGGAACTGGGACGGGAAAGACTTGTCCTGCGCCATTTTCAGTTTGCGCTTGTGATGGGGGCTGATGACCGCAACCTGCTGAAGGGCATCAAACAGAACCTCTCGGTCCAGGCCAGCAGAAAGACCGAAGCTGACGCCTTCCGCCACAACATTCAGGGTTGCGCCCATGATGCCGTTGATGACGAGCTTGAGGCGCGCTGCTGAACCTATTGGCCCGGCGTGAATCGTCAGCTTTCCGATGACGTCGAGAATCGGTTTTGCGCGTTCGAGGGTTTCGGCGTCTCCACCGGCCAGCATGACCAGTTCGCCTTTTTCAGCCTCTGGTGTGCTGCCGGACATTGGGGCTTCCAGCACGATGAAGCCGTGTTCGGCGCCTGTTTTGGCCAGTGCGAGGGCTTGTTCGGGCGAAACGGTGGATGTGTCCAGAACAAGCTTTCCAGCCGAGATCCCGGCCAACATTCCGTTTTCGCCATTCAGGGACTGGTTTTCAGCAGCGTCGTTCGGGACGCAGAGGATAATGACATCCGCGGCTTCGGCGATGGCGCGCGGAGTAGGGAGCATTTCGGTCTCATCTTTGCCGCCTGAGGGAGCGAAGGCCACGACGGAGTATCCGGCGCGTCTCAGGTTGGCGCCCATGAGGCGCGCCATTGCGCCATAGCCAATAAAACCGATTTTCATATCGGACATGCAAACAGGCTCCTTACTATGCGTTGAACAAACTCACGCACTATGGCTGCCAGAGTTTCATCCAGATCGGAAATTGATCATGGCGATTTTCCGCTATCCACGTCCGATGCCGTCGGACATCACACCGAAAGATGTTTATCTTTCACGTCGGGGACTCCTCGGGGCTGGGGCTCTGGGTCTGACGGCTGCACTGACTGGTTCTGCGCGTGCAGAAGCTCTGAAAACGCATCCGGGTCCATATTCCGGCGGGTTAACCCCGACGCCTGAAGAATTCGTGACAGGCTATAATAACTTCTACGAATTCGGGATGGAGAAGGATGATCCGGTCTCCCATTCCAGCGACTTTCACCCGTTACCGTGGACGCTTGAAATTGGCGGGATGGTGAAAAAGCCGCAGCGTCTGGATGTGGAGGCCCTGTTGAAGTCCCCTGATATTGAAGAGCGGATTTACCGGATGCGCTGTGTCGAGGCTTGGTCCATGGTTATTCCGTGGGACGGGATACCACTTGCCAAGCTCCTTCAAGCTGCGGAGCCGGACAGCGCTGCGAAATATGTGGCGTTTGAAAGTGTTGTGCGTCCGTCTGAAATGCCGGGACAGAGCAGTGCGTTTTCCGGGATCTCGTGGCCTTATGTGGAGGGGCTTCGGCTGGATGAAGCCATGAATCCGCTGACGCTTCTTGCAGTCGGGATTTATGGAGAAAGCCTGCCCAACCAGAATGGGGCGCCGATCCGGCTGGTTGTCCCGTGGAAATATGGGTTCAAGGGTATCAAGTCCATTCAGCGTATTCGGCTGACGGATAAGCAGCCTCCGACAACATGGAACCGCCTCGCGCCAGAGGAGTATGGGTTTTATGCCAATGTGAATCCGCAGGTGGATCATCCGCGATGGAGCCAGGCCAGTGAGCGTGTCATCGGTTCCAAAACGCTTTTTGGCACGAAGCGTCAGCCCACTCTGATGTTTAATGGATATGAGGAGCAGGTGGCAGACCTGTATCGGGGCATGAACCTGCATGACAATTTCTAGAGGTGGAATGTATGGATTTGTCCGCCGACAGTGGGCTGTCATTCTCTATCCGCTTGGCCTGCTTCCGGCGCTATGGCTGGTTTGGCAGGGGCAGAACGGAGGGCTGGGGGCAGATCCGGTCAATGTCTTTGAGCGCTCACTTGGTCTGTGGGCCTTTCGTTTTCTGCTGATCTGTCTGGCATTGGCTCCTCTTCAGCGGATGGTCCGCTTCAATCTTTTGCGGTTTCGTCGGCTGACAGGTTTGCTGGCTTTTTTCTATGCCGTCTTGCATCTGGCTGCTTATGTGGCGCTGGATCTTCAGTTCGATATCAGGATTTTCGGGCGGGACCTGACGCATCGTCCCTTTATTATTCTTGGGATGGCAGCACTGGCATTGCTGCTTCCTTTGGCGCTGACGTCCAACCGCTGGTCGATGGTGCGCCTGAAGCGCGGCTGGAAGCGACTACACCGTCTTGTTTACGGTGCAGCCGTTCTGGCCGGCATTCATTTTTTCCTGTCGTTCAAGACACTGAACAGGACAAGCGCACTTTATCTGGGTTTGCTCGGTCTCGTGCTGGTCGCAAGAGGGCCTTTGGTCTGGAGTAGCATCAGACAGAGGGTCGCAGGGCGGCCTTGATCTTCGGGATCAGTGACAGGAGGGTCTGTTTGCGTTGAGCAAGAAGGTCGCTGCTGAGGGGATCTGACGGAAGGTGGCAGGCATCTGCCAGCAGGAGGCCGTCAGGAAGGCGCGTGATGTCGCCGGGTCTGAAGTCCAGGCGGGTCAGGGGGATGCCGCAGGCTCCGAGGGCTGTGATGTGGGCGCTGACGCCCAGAACCAGAACCAGGCGGAGTTGCGTCATGGTCTGCAGTTCGCGGCAGAGTGCTGCGCTACAGGCTTCAAGCTCATCTGGCTGGGGGATGCCATCTGTTGGCAGTGATGCTGTCACGCCGGTAATGCGCCCCCGGATGAGGAGAGCGTTCTCATCCGGGGTAAAGACGATGGCATGTTGCTCCAGGAGCGGGGCAAGTGTCTGGGTGGCTTCTGTCGGATCAAGGCAGATGATCAGGAGCTCGGCAGACAGGGGGCCGAGGCCGCGCGGATCTGCCTCTGTTTCCGGAAGGAGGTGTGCACCTAGTTGTGCGGTTGATCCGGTAGAAGCCTGGGGAGTCATGTATCGCTGGTCTCGTCACTGTTGAGGTCTGCTGGATGACGAACGGGAGCCTGACGTGTCCGTTGCTCCGACTGGCGGCGCGTGAAGGACGGGGCGATATCGGCCAGTTCCACAAAGCGGTCAGCCTGTCTGCGCAGATCGTCCCCGATCATGGGGGGCGTTGACCGCATCGAGGAAATGACGGTTACGCGTACACCGCGACTTTGCGCAGCTTCGACGGCGCGACGCAGGTCGGAATCACCGCTGATGATGACGGCATGATCCAGCCTTGATGACTGTTCGAGCAGATCAACGGTGAGTTCGACATCCATATTCCCCTTGATACGACGTCTTCCTGAAGGATCCGTAAACTCGCGGGCATTTTTTAGAATGAGATGGAAGCCATTATAGGCGAGCCAGTCGGTCAGGGGGCGGAGGGGGGAGTAGTCGTCCGTTTCAGGCATGGCTGCATAATAGAAAGCACGCTGAAACTGGCACTGGCTTTCAAACAGGGAGCGAAGGCTGCGAAAGTCGACTTCAAATCCGAGGTTGCGTGCAGCATGATGAAGGCTGGCGCCATCAATGAAGAGAGCGGTGCGTTCGTTCTGACGCAGAAGCATTATGATATTCCTGATTGTAAAATGATCTTCCTCACGGGGAGGTGCGATGGCCCTGCCATGAACAGGTCAAACGATCTGGGAGACACTTAAGTTTTCATTGTGATTATGGCAGAAAAGCGGGCACGCGTTGCATTGCCACGATCAGCGTGCTAATGCCAGTTTCTTCTTGTATCCATTTTTTGTAGTTTTACCCGAAGGGGGCCAGTCGTATGGCGCGTGTAACCGTCGAAGATTGCATCGAAAAGGTTCCAAACCGTTTCGAGCTGGTTCTGCTGGCTGCCCAGCGTGCTCGTGCTCTGTCTCGTGGCGAGGAAATGCTGCTTGACCGTGACAACGACAAGAACCCCGTTGTCGCGCTGCGTGAAATTGCTGAAGACAAGCTGAGCCTTACAGGTCTGCGCGATGGAATCATCCGCTCGCTGGCTCGTGCGCCTGAGCCGGAGCCAGTAGACGAAGAGGTCATGGACATCATCCCGACCGACCAGAATATTTTTGGTCTGCAGGACGTGTCTTCTGAAGAAGAGCATGCTCACATGGCCGAGCATATGTCTTCTGACGAAGCTGCTGCCATCGAAGCAGAGCTGGGTGGCCGGGGTCGTCGCTGATTTTCCTGCTATCCTGACAAAGAGGAGCGTGCATCATGCCTGACGCATCTCCTCCTGTTGAGCGGACCGCTGTCGCAACGGGAGATTTCAAACCTTCCATCAGTGGACTGCTCCGTCGGATCGAAAGTTACGATCCGACCGCTGATCTTTCCCGTGTTGAGGCCGCCTATGATCTGGCAGCCGATGCTCACAATGAGCAGCGCCGGGATAATGGCGACGCCTACATCACTCACCCTATTGCGGTAGCCAACATCCTTGCCGGCTTTCGGATGGATACGACGTCCATAATTGTCGGGCTGCTGCATGACACCGTGGAAGACACAGGGGTTTCCTGTGCATCTTTGAAGAACCGTTTTGGCGAGGATGTTGCGTCTCTGGTTGATGGCGTGACCAAGCTTACGCGGCTTGAGCTTCAGTCAGATCGGACGAAGCAGGCAGAAAACTTCCGCAAGCTCGTGCTGGCCATGTCGCGGGATATCCGCGTCCTGATCGTCAAGCTTGCCGATCGTCTGCACAACATGCGTACGTTGCATTATGTCCAGAGACTGGACCGGCGACAGCGTATTGCCCGTGAGACCATGGATATCTATGCGCCTCTGGCAGAGCGCATTGGTATGGATCGGGTTAAGACAGAGCTTCAGAATCTTTCCTTTGCCCAGCTTGAGCCGGAAGCTGACGCGACCATTCGGGCGCGACTGAACTTCCTTCGCGGGCAGGGTGCCGATATCATCGAGCATATCCGCAAAGAGCTGATTGGCCTGTGTGCGGAAGCCGGTCTCGACAAGGTGGAAGTCACCGGCCGCGAAAAGTCACCTTTTTCCATCTGGGAAAAAATGCAGCGCCGGAATGTGGCGTTCGAGCAGCTTTCGGACATCATGGCGTTCCGTCTGCTCGTTCCGACCCGGGACGCCTGTTATATGGCGCTTGGGGCGATTCATGGTGCCTATCCAATGATCGCCGGGCGTTTCAAGGATTACATTTCTACCCCGAAGGCCAACGGTTATCAGAGCCTTCATACGGGGGTAACGCTGCGGCATCCCCGTAACCAGAAAATTGAAGTCCAGATTCGTACAGCGGAAATGCATGACCTTGCCGAAAACGGCGTGGCGTCGCATTGGGCTTACAAGGAAAATGCTACACCCAGTGAGCGTGAAGCCGCTGCGTTGTCGTCTGCTTTTGGGGCTGGTAGCCGCAAGTTGCGCTGGGTTCAGGATCTTCTGGAGATTCTGGAAGACAGTCAGGCTCCGGACGAATTTCTCGAAAATACCAAGCTTGAACTCTATCAGGATCAGGTTTTCTGCTTCACGCCGAAGGGGCAGCTGATTTCCCTGCCGCGTGGGGCAACGCCCGTCGATTTTGCTTACGCGGTCCATAGCCAGGTTGGTGACACCTGTGTTGGGGCGAAGGTGAACGGGCGGCTGATGCCGCTGCGCCACGAGCTTCAGAACGGCGATCAGGTTGAGATCATGACGGCTCGTGGTGGCACGCCGTCTCCTTCCTGGGAGCGGTTTGTTGTCACGGGCAAGGCGCGTGCGCGCGTGCGGCGTTTTGTTGCCGCCCAGCAGCGTCAGGTTCATGTGGACAATGGACGTGCGGCTATCGCCAAGGCGTTCCGTCAGGAAGGTGTGGACGGTTCCGAAAAGGTGCTGGATGGCATCCTGAAGGAGCTGCGGCAGGCGTCTGTTGAAGATCTGTATGTTGCTGTTGGCAATGGTCAGATCGGGCCGAAAGACGTGGTCAACACGGCCTATCCTGATCTGAGGCAGACCAGTCGTGCGCCACGGATGGTGCCTGGGCTGTCTCCGCGTTTTGGTCAGTCACTTCTGCTGGGGGCAGGGCATGGGTCGGCAAAGCCGGCGCCAGTACAGTCCACCAATATCCTTACTGGGATCGGAACAGGAATCGCCACCAGTTTTGCCGGATGCTGCCGTCCGTTGCCGGGAGATCCGATTGTTGGGATCATTGCCCAGAGCAAAGGGGTGACCATCCATCGTCGTGGCTGTCAGAACCTTTCAAGTTTTGCGGATACGCCAGAACGCTTCATTGAGGTTGATTGGGATTATGAGGCTCTGAGTCGCCGTAAGGACGCAGTCCCTTATACCGCGCGGCTCTCCGTAATTGCCGCCAATGAGCCAGAGGTTCTCGCAACGCTGACCAATACGGCAGCCAAGCATAATGGCAGCGTCGTCAATTTGAAGATCGTTAACCGCCAGCTCGATTTCATGGAAATTCTGGTTGATCTTGAGGTGCGTGATCTGAGGCATCTCTCCTCGCTTATTGCGGCTTTCCGGACGGCGGTGGGAGTTATGCAGGTCGAGCGCGCGAAGGGGTGAAGGCGTGATTTTGGGCATGGGGACGGACCTGTGCATGATTTCCCGGATCGAACGGAGCATTGACAGGTTTGGTGCCCGTTTTCTGGCCCGGGTCTTCACGGAAGCTGAACGTGCTCATGCAGAGCGTTTGTCAGGCGCGGCGCGAATGGGAAGTTATGCAAAGCGCTGGGCGGCAAAGGAAGCTTGCGTCAAGGCGTTGGGGACGGGTGTTGCTGACGGCGTGCAGCTTCAGGATATTGGCGTGCTGAATGATGACAAGGGAGCGCCAAGGCTTGTTTTGTCGGGTGGTGCCCGCTCTGCGCTGGAGCGTTTGACGCCGGAAGGCTGTCGGGCAGATGTGCTTGTCAGCCTGACGGATGATCCTCCCTTTGCGCTGGCGCAGGTGCTCATTCAGTCTGTTAAGGTTTGAAGCGCTCGCCATTGCGGGCAAGCTGCGTTAAGAGCGTCTCATGACTCAGGAGAAAAGCCCCGTGAAGGGTTCAGAGAAGGCTGGCGCGAAGCCAGTAGCCCGTGAAGAATCTCTGGGAGAAAGCGTGCGCTGGCTCGCCCTGATGGTGCTGACAGTGGTGGCTGTGCGTTCTCTGGTGTTCGAACCATTCAATATTCCGTCTGGTTCCATGATCCCGACTTTGCAAATCGGGGACTTCGTTTACGTCTCGAAGTTCAGTTACGGCTATTCCCGGTTTTCATTCCCGTTTTCGCCGAACCTGTTCAATGGTCGGGTGATGGGATCGGAGCCGCATCGCGGGGATGTGGCTGTCTTCCGCTACACGCAGAACACGTCCATTGATTACATCAAGCGGATTGTTGGTCTGCCGGGCGATCATATCCAGATGACGGGCGGCAAACTCTTCCTGAACGGAATTGAGGTGCCCCGCACGTCTCTAGGGCATTATGAAGTTCTGGACGAGAACAACCGTCTGCTGAGCGGAGAGCGATATCGTGAGAGTTTGCCAGGGAGTGCGGGTCGCCCGGCTGTCGATCATGAGATCCTGAAGCTGACCGATGAAGGTTTTGCCAACGATACGCCTGAATACGTTGTGCCGCAGGGATATTTCTTTGCGATGGGTGATGACCGGGATGATAGTGCTGACAGCCGTTTTCAGGGCGATGGACCGGACGACCTTGGCTATGTTCCGATGCAGAACCTCGTCGGTCGTGCGCCCATGGTCCTGTTCTCGATCGATCTGAAGCATCCGGCATGGCAGTTCTGGTACTGGCCGGTCGAGATCCGCTGGAATCGCTTTCTGCATCCTGTCACATGAAGCTGTCACAGGAAGAGGCCATGGAGGCCATGGAGCAGGCGCTTGGTCATCAGTTTGAAAACCGGGATCTGCTTCTGGAGGCTTTGACGCATCGGTCGGCTGTGAGTGGGCGTGATCCTCGCAGGGGGAAACGTGCTCAAGGGCCTAAAGGAACGGGTTCGAACGAGCGGCTTGAATTTATCGGGGATCGTGTTCTGGGTCTTCTGATGGCGGAATGGCTTTTTGAGCAATACCCGATGGAGCAGGAAGGGGCGCTTGGTCCGAGGCACGCGCATCTGGTGTCGCGCCCTGTTCTGGCTGAGATTGCTGACGATATCAGACTGTCCTCGGCATTGAGAATTTCCCCTCATGAAGAGGCAGCGGGCATTCGGCGTCTGTCCAGTATTCGCGCGGACGCCATGGAAGCTCTTCTGGGGGCGCTCTATCTGGATGCCGGGCTGGAGCCTGCACGGCAGGTTGTTCGCAAGCAGTGGGGAAGCCGGATTGACAATCAGGCCCGTCCTCACAAGGAGCCGAAGACCCTGCTGCAGGAATACCTTCTGTCGCAAGGGTTGCCGCTCCCGAAATATGAGCTTCTTGCTGCTGAAGGGCCGTCTCATGCGCCGGTCTTTCGTGTTGCTGTTCAGGCCCGCGGTCTGACGGGACACGGTGAGGCAGGAAGCAAGCGCGTGGCGGAAAGTGCCGCTGCAATTGATCTTCTGAGACTTCTTGGCCAAGACGTAGCGTCGTGAGACGCATGTGGAAAAGGATAGGAACATGACCACACGCTGCGGTTTCGTTGCCCTTGTCGGGGCGCCGAATGCTGGAAAATCCACTCTGCTGAATCGGATTGCCGGAGCGAAGCTCTCCATTGTCAGCCCCAAGGCGCAGACAACGCGCTTTCGGACGCTGGGAATTGTGGTTCATCAGGATGCGCAGATTATTCTCGTTGATCTGCCGGGCATCTTCAAGCCGCGTCGTCGTCTGGATCGGGCGATGGTGAACGCCGCCTGGACGGGGTCGCAGGATGCTGATCTCACGCTTCTGCTGATCGATGCGAAAGCGGGTCTGCGCGAAGACGTCCGGGAGATCATCGCCAAGCTGGCTGAGGGTAATAAGAAGATCTGGCTTGTTTTGAACAAGACAGATCTGGTGAGTGCAGAAGAGCTTCTGCCTCTCACGCAGGAGGTCAGCGGTTTGCTGACTGTTGAGCATGTGTTCATGCTGAGCGCGCGTTCCGGCGATGGTGTTGAAGATCTGATGAACCATCTGGCGCGTGAGTTGCCGGAAGGGCCTTATCTTTACCCGGAAGACGATCTGACGGATCTGCCAGACCGCCTGTTAGCCGCAGAGCTGGTGCGGGAACAGATTTTCATGCAGACGCATGAGGAAATTCCCTATCAGGCGACGGTGGAGACCGAGAGCTTCAAAGAGCGGCCCGATGGTTCGGTTCGTATTGAAGTGACGATCTATGTGTCCCGTCCGGGCCATAAAGCCATTCTGATCGGAGAGGGCGGCCACAAGATCAAGTCGATCGGTGCGCGCGCGCGTCAGGAGCTCCAGGGTCTTCTGGAGCGGACCTGTCATCTTTTCCTGAACGTGAAGGAGCGTGCAGGGTGGGATGAAGAAAAGGCCCGCCTGAGAGCGATCGGTCTGGAAGAATAAAAACAGGTGTCTGTCTGAGGGCGGAGGATGCCTTGTGACATCTCCGCTTCTGACATCGCTTGTTCCCAGCCGTATGCGCCTGTATGAACAGGCGCAAAGTTACCACAATCCAGCAAGAGACGGGCACGATGACCGACAAACGAGAAGAAAGCCCCTCCTACAAGCGCGTCCTGCTCAAGGTGTCCGGTGAGGCACTGATGGGCAAGGGCTCCGGTGGAGTGGACCCGGAAATGGTGGATATGGTTGCTGCCGACATTGCTGCCGTTGTGGCATCCGGCGTGCAGGTGTGTCTGGTTGTCGGTGGTGGTAACATTTTCCGCGGCCTGTCCGCAGCGGCGCGCGGCATGGACCGTGCGCAGGGTGATTATGCCGGTATGCTGGCGACAGTCATCAATGCACTGATGCTTCAGAATGGTCTGGAGCGTCAGGGTCTTGAAACGCGCGTCATGACGGCGATTCAGATGGCGGCGATTGCCGAGCCTTACATCCGTCGCCGTGCGGTCCGTCACATGGAAAAGGGGCGTGTCGTCATTTTCGCTGCGGGAACGGGCAATCCGTTCTTCACGACCGATACGGCTGCTGCTCTCCGCGCCAACGAAATGGAATGTGACGCGCTGTTCAAGGGAACGCAGGTGGACGGAATTTATTCCGATGATCCGCGTCGCAATCCGGATGCCGTGCGTTATGATCAGTTGACCTACATGGACGTGCTGGCCCGGCAGCTGAATGTCATGGATGCGGCGGCCATCAGCCTTGCCCGTGAAAATAAATTGCCGATTGTGGTCTTTAACATGCATGCTCCGGGCGCATTTGCCACCGTTGTGCGTGGTGAAGGCCGCTTTACGCGAGTCATTGAGGCTGGCTGAAAGCCTCATTTTCAACGAACCTTTCAGGATAGTCTCCTGAACCTTACGTCGATTTTGCAAAGGAACAGCTTATGCCTGCTGACCTGAAAGACCTGTTGGATGATCTTACGCGCCGTATGGACGGTGCGATCGAGAGTCTGCGTCGTGACCTCTCCGGCCTGCGTTCGGGGCGGGCGAGCCCGAACCTGCTGGAGCCGGTGCGTGTTGAGGCTTATGGTTCGGAAGTTCCGCTGTCCCAGGTTGGTTCCATTGCGGTCCCTGAAGCACGGATGCTGACGGTTTCCGTTTGGGATCGCACGGTTGTGGGCGCCGTTGAGCGCGCGATCCGTGATAGCGGCCTTGGTCTTAATCCGTCTGCGGATGGGCAGACCATTCGTGTGCCCATCCCCGTGCTGACAGAAGAGCGTCGTAACGAACTGGCTCGTGCGGCCAACCGCTATGCGGAAAATGGCAAGATTGCCATTCGTGGCGTGCGCCGTGATGGAATGGAGCAGACAAAAGCGCTCGAAAAGAAAGGTGAAATCAGCCAGGATGATCTGAAGACCTGGTCTGACTCCATTCAGAAGCTGACGGATCAGTACGTCAAGAAAGTCGATGACACGCTCGCGGACAAAGAGCGTGAGATCAAGCAGGTCTGACCTTTCTCTTGACGATCGGATCCGTACCTAAATCCAGTATGGTTGCCCCTTTGTCCTCTCATGGAGAGAGGGGGACAATCCCTGTGCATGTCGCCATGATCATGGACGGTAATGGCCGGTGGGCGCGTTCGCGCAGTCTGCCGGTTTTGGCCGGGCACCGGAAAGGGGCGGAGTCCGTGCAGGGCTGTGTCAAATCCGCTATCCGTCAAGGTGTGCGTTATCTAACGCTTTATGCATTCTCTTCGGAGAACTGGCGTCGGTCTGCAGAAGAGATTGGTGACCTGACGTCCCTTCTGCGCTTTTATCTTCGCCACAAGCTCAACGAACTCCACGAGCAGGGAGTGCGTCTGAAAGTGATTGGCGAGCCGGAGCGTTTTGAAGGAGCTCTGCGCGAAGAACTGCAAAGGGCTGAAGCCAAGACAATCAATAACAAGACGCTGACGCTGACGCTGGCGCTTTCCTATGGCGGTCGCGCGGATATTGCGCAGGCGGCCAGAAGGCTTGCCGAGCAAGTCGCAAAAGGCGAGTTGTCGCCTTCGGATATTACGGAAGAGCGATTGGCTGGTGTTCTGCAAACGTCAGACATGCCGGATCCTGATCTGGTGATCAGAACGAGTGGGGAATGTCGGCTCTCCAATTTCCTCCTCTGGCAGAGTGCTTACGCTGAATTAGTTTTCATGGATGTTCTGTGGCCTGATTTTGGTGAAGCTGAGTTTGTGCAAGCCTTGTCTCATTTTGCTGGCCGTAAAAGGCGCTTTGGTGGTCGTCCGGCATGAGTGCTTCGTCGCGCTGGTCTGATCTGAAGCTGCGGCTATCGTCAGCTGTTGTTCTGATTGCTGTCGCGGGGATCTGTCTCTGGCAGGGCGGCATAATTTACAATGCTCTTATCTTGCTCGCGATGTTCGGGTTGGTGTGGGAAGGGGAAACCCTGATCCGTCAGCCATTGCCGACCTGGCGAGGGATACTTCTTCTGTGCTGGCCGCTTGTTTCAGGTGTTGCTGCCCTGCGAGGGGAATGGAGTGGTGCGTTCTGGATGGTCTGGCCAAGCCTTATATTTGGTGTGCCTGCCTGCATCCCGGTCATTGTGTCCATTCTGGGTGGTCTTTCATTGCTTTGGCTGCGGCACCTTCCAGCCGGTTTCGAGAGCGTTCTGTTCGTGCTGTGCGTTGTGATCGCCAGTGATAGTTTCGCTTATCTGTCGGGTCGTATTTTTGGTGGCCCCAAGCTGGCCCCTTCCATCTCACCGGGGAAAACACGTTCAGGGGCAATCGGGGGGCTCGTGGGAGCTTCTCTGGCGGGCGGCGTTGTGGCGTGGCTGTCGGATCTGGGATTTGTTGCTGGTGGTCTGGTTTGGGGCGCTGTTTTGGGTGTTTTCTCCCAAGGCGGCGATTTGATCGAAAGTGCGGCCAAGCGTCGTCTTGGCGTCAAGGATTCCGGCGTACTCATTCCAGGTCATGGCGGTTTGCTGGACCGGTTTGACGGCCTTCTCGCTGCGGCTCCGTTAGCCGCTCTCTTGTCTCTGGCAGCCTTTGGACAGGTGTTCTGGTCTGTCACTCCTGCGGATCTGGTTGGCGGGTCTGCACATCATACCATTCCTCAGGGGAGCTCTTCTCATGACTGACGGTTCTGTGGCCAAGCCTCGCCGGATCAGTGTTCTTGGCAGTACGGGCAGTATCGGCACGTCAACGGTTGATCTGCTGAAGCGCATGGCTGGAGATATCGAGGTTCGTGCGCTGGTTGGTGGTCGCAATGTTGCGCTTCTAGCGGAGCAGGCACGCGAACTGCGTGCGGAGATTGCCGTCATTCATGATGAAGGTCTGCATGAGGAATTGAAGTCCCGGCTTGCTGGAAGTGGTATCCGGACGGCTGCTGGCCGTCAGGCGGTTATTGAAGCAGGTGCCATGGAAGCGGACTGGACCATGGCCGCAATTACCGGTGCCGCCGGACTTGAGCCCACGCTTGCTGCCGCCCGCAATGGTCATGCGATTGCACTGGCGAACAAGGAGGCACTTGTCTGCGCTGGTGATGTCATGCTTCGCGCTGTCGGTGAGGCTGGCGCGACGCTGCTGCCAGTCGATTCCGAGCATAATGCGATTGCTCAGGCGCTCGGCGGATGTGACATGAGCACCGTCGAGAAAATTGTTCTGACGGCTTCTGGTGGCCCGTTCCGTCAGTCTTCCCTTGAAGACATGCGCGCCGCGACCCCGGAGAAGGCGCTGAAGCACCCGACCTGGACAATGGGTGCCAAGATCACGATTGATTCTGCGTCAATGGCGAACAAGGGCCTTGAAGTCATTGAGGCTGCCCGTCTGTTTGGCCTGACGGAAGACCGGATTGATGTGCTGGTGCACCCGCAGTCAGTGGTGCATGGGCTGGTACAGTTCCGGGATGGCAGTCTGGTGGCCCAGATGGGCTCCGCCGATATGCGTATTCCCATCGCGCACACTCTTGCGTGGCCGCAGCGTATGGAAACGCCGTGTCAGAGGTTGGATCTGGCGGCGTTCGGGCGTCTTGATTTCGAAGCCCCGGATGAAGTTCGGTTTGTTCCACTCCGGCTGGCACGACAGGTTCTGCGGGCAGGAGGGGCGGCTCCGGCTGTTTTCTCAGCGGCGAATGAAATTGCCGTTGATGCTTTTTTGAACCGTCGGATCGGATTTCTTGGTATTGGTGAGACGATCGACAGTGCCCTTCAGGCCATGACCGAAAACCCTGAGTTGACGACGCTGGACGAAGTTCTGGAATGGGACGCTCGCGGGCGTGCGCTTGCCGAGGAGCATATCCTTCGGGAGAGCGGTCGTCTGCGGAATACAGTGAGCGAGAACGCCCTGCATGCATGATCTTCTGCGCACCATTATTGCCTATGTTCTGATCCTGGGCATTCTGGTTTTCATTCACGAGTTGGGACACTACCTCGCTGCACGCTGGCGGGGTGTGAAGGTCGAGACGTTTTCTATCGGTTTCGGGCCAGCTCTGCGGCGTTGGTATGACAAGTCTGGAACGGAATGGCGTTTGAGCGCTATTCCGCTGGGAGGATATGTCAAACCGCATGGGTTTGAAGGGCCGGACGACGCGACAGACGAGCAGAAAGCAGCCTGGATTCCGGGGCGGACATTCCACGATAAACCCGTGGGCTCACGGGCTCTGGTGATTGTCATGGGGCCGGTTTTCAATTTTCTGTTTGCGATTGTTGCCTTCACGCTTCTGTTTGCAACGGTTGGAAAGCCCGAACTTCGGAATGATATTTCTCAGGTCGTTGCTGGGAGTGCCGCGGAAAAGGCTGGGGTAAAAACGGGTGATGTGATCACGCGTATCGGCTCGCTTTCCATTGCTGGTCCGGAAGATGTGATGGGGACTGTCGCGTCTCATCCAAACGATACGACAACTCTTGGAATTCGTCGTAATGGGGTAGATCTGACGTTGCCGGTCACGATCGGTGCCGTGAAAGGTGGCTCCCATGCCACTGGCGTGCTGGGCGTGGGTTTTGCTGCTTCTCCTGGGCATCCTGTTTCACCGGTCAAGGCGGTTGTGATGGGCGTGCAGGAAACATGGACGATGTCTGTGCGCACGTTGCAGGGTGTGTGGCAGATCCTTTCCGGGCAGCGCAGTCCGAAAGAACTTGGTGGAACGATTCGAATCGCACAGATGTCTGGTCAGGTTGCCAGCTACGGCATGGCGAGCATCGTGTCGTTTATGGCGCTCCTGTCTATCAATCTGGGCCTTATCAACCTGTTTCCAATCCCGGTTTTGGATGGCGGACGACTGATCTTTTATGCCGTTGAGGCTATCAAGGGACGGCCTGTTTCACGGCGGGTACAAGAGGTCAGCATGCAGGTCGGAATGGCACTTATCGGCGCACTTTTCCTCTTTTCCACGGTGAATGACCTGACAAATATCGGGTTGTTCCACTGGATGTTTCACACGGGAAGCTAGGTTGGGATACGACCCGTAACTCTTCGTGAGTGAAGGGAGATCTTGCATGGTGGGGGGATTTTCGGATACCTCCGCCAATGGCGTATCGTCTCACGCGCATGCGAAAAATCTGTTTACAAGGAAAACCGGTTTGTCAGGATCACGGTCAAGAGGTTCCCGGTCCCCGAACATGCGTCTGATGCTGCTTGCATCTGCATGTCTTCTCCCGACCGCCCTCGGCGTGGCGGAGGCCCGCTCTGTACGTCAGCACCAGACATCCGGTGCAGCCTCAGGCAACAACGTGATCCAGGCCATTACGGTCTCTGGCAACACGCGTATCGAAACCAGCACGGTCCTGTCTTACATGGTCGCCCAGCCGGGGGATTCTTTTAACCAGGATGATCTCGACCGGTCTCTGAAGTCGCTTTATGCGACCGGCCTGTTCAAGGACGTCACGCTTCATCGTGATGGCAACACGCTTCTGGTCAATCTGGTTGAGAATCCTATCGTCAACCGGATTGTCTTTGAGGGTAATCATGCGCTGAAGGACGAAGATCTCCGCAAAGAAATCAGCCTTCGTCCCCGCGCTGTTTTCTCGTCCCAGACCACAGCTGCCGACCGTCAGAAGATCCTGAACCAGTATGCTGGAAAAGCGCGCTTCGGTGCGACGGTTACGCCACAGATCATCAAGCTGTCACACAACCGTGTGGATGTGGTCTTCAAAATTAATGAGGCCCAGCAGACGCTGATCCACAAAATTGTGTTTGTGGGCAACCATGCGTTCAGTGAAGCGCGTCTGGCACAGGTGATTTCCTCCAAGGAAAATGCCTGGTACCGGTTCTTCTCCTCTTCGGATGAATATAATCCTGAACGCATCAAGTACGATGCTGAGTTGCTGCGCCGCTTCTATCTGCATAATGGATATGTTGATTTCCATATGGTGGACGCGACGGGAGAGCTTTCTCCTGATCACAAGTCTTTCTATGTGACGTTCACCATCCATGAAGGCGATCAGTACCGTATCGGCAAGATGGATGTTCGCTCCAACGTACGTCATGTGACGCCTGAAATGGTGCGACCCAAGATCCAGTTGTTCAAGCATCAGATTTATGATGGCACTGCGATCCAGCACAACACGACAGACATGCAGGAATGGCTGCAGGCGCAGGGGCATCCCTTCGCCATGGTGCGTTCTGAAATTGCCCGTAATCCTGAGAAACGGATTGTGGATCTGCTCTTTGACGTGACTGAAGGCCCGCATGTGTATGTCGAGCGCATCGACATCAACGGCAATACCATCACGCGTGATAACGTGATTCGCCGTAACCTGCCGATGGCTGAGGGCGACCCGTACACCCCGTTTGACAAGAAGTACTCCAAACTGGCTTTGCAGGATCTTGGGTATTTCAGCACGGTCTCAGTGGATCAGACGCAGGGTTCTGCGCCTGATCGCGTCAACGTTGCAGCGAATGTGGTTGAAAAGCCGACGGGCGAATTCTCGCTGGGCGGCGGTTACTCAACGGACGTTGGTGTGCTGGGTAATGCCTCGATCAAGCAGCATAACATGCTGGGAACGGGTATAGACGCCGGTATTTCCGGAACGGTTGCCTATTACGAGAAGCAGGCTGACATCTCCATTACGGACCCGTACTTCCTGAACCGTAACCTTGTTGCTGGTGCTGACTTCTACTTCATCCAGAACAATTACCAGACATATCAGAGCTATAAAGAGTCTCAGTATGGTATGAGTCTGCGTCTTGGATATGCGTATAACCGCTATCTTTCGCAGTCTTTCAGCTACACACTGGTTGATCGTCAGGTTGGTAACTTCTATGATGCTGCGTCCGTCGCTGCAGACTCGCAGCTATGGGCTTACGTCCCGTCTATCTATGTCCAGCAGTCAGCCGGATGGTCTGTGCTTTCGCAGATCAGCACGTCGTTGACTTATGACCGACGTGACCGTCGCATGAACCCGCATGAAGGGTACATGATGAAGGTTGGAGGAGATTTCGCTGGCCTGGGCGGAAATGCCAAATATTATCGTTTCAAAGCTGATGGTGCCTACTATCTGCCTCTTGATCGTTTGACGGGGAGCCATGACTGGACCCTTCAGTTCAAGGGAGGTGTTGGTTACATGGGAGACTGGAGCGACACCGGTAGTCGCAACATCATCGATAACTTCTACTTGGGCGGTGAAAATCTGAGAGGCTTCTTGCAGGGTGGTGTCGGTCCCAGATCAGGTCATATCTGCGTAGCCAAGGCGGACGGTAAGTGTGCCACCTATCTTCCGACCGCCGGACAGGAAGATCTATTGGGCGGTCGCTTTATGTACACGGCGTCTGCACAGTTGAATTTCCCAATGCCAATGGGAGACGATTTAGGTATTTCCGGGCGTTATTTTGTTGATGCTGGCAGTCTCTCGAGTATTCGAGTGAAAAATAAATATACGGATTATTCACGTAGAAATCAGGCTGGGTATGAATATACCCCGATTACGGGCGACACCATGATCCCGCGTGTTTCTACGGGTCTTGGTATTTCCTGGAAAAGTCCATTCGGTCTCGTGAACATCGACGGTGCTATTCCGCTGCGTAAGGAAAAGGGCGATCGCCTTTACCCGCTGCGCTTTGGCTTCGGGCAGCAGTTCTAAGACTGCGTGCCTGATTTCAAGACTCACGCAATTCTATCCCCTTCTCCAGAGGTGGTCATGACCCTTCATTCCCTGATGCGCCCGGTTTCAGCCGGTGCGCTTCTGGCGGCGACGATCCTTGCCGTTGCTCCGTCCGCTCACGCTCAGTCTGCCAATAATGGTGGCTGGTTTGTTCCGAAGGCTGCTCATCCGGAGGCTTCTGCTCCGGCTGCGCGGCCTGCGCCTCGTCGCAGCGTACCAGTTGCAGCAGAAGCCCCGGCTGAAGAAGACCAGGGGGCTCCGAATGCGCAGCAGGCGCCGCCGGTTCTGCCTCTGCCGCCGATTCCGAATCCGCCGACAGTTGCCAAGGCTGCTCCGCCGCCAGCAGCGATTATTGGTGTGATCAATGTTCAGGCTGTCATGCAGATGTCCTCTGCGGCACAGGAAATCCAGCAGGTTCTGGGTACACGTCGTGACAAGCTGGCTCAGGCTGTGCAGCGCGAAGAAGGGGCCTGGCGTGGAGAGCAGCAGAAGCTGCAGTCCGAGGCCCGTACCCTGACGGCGGATCAGATCCAGCTTCGGGAGCGTCACTTGCAGGAGCGTCGCGCCAAGGATCAGCGCGATTTCGGCAATCAGGCCCGCATTATTCAGGAAGCCGCCCAGGTCGCTTTCCACCAGATCGAGCGCGAGCTTGAGCAGGGCAATGGCATTATTGCGGCTGTTGCTGGTGCGCATAACATGAATCTTGTTCTGCATGCAGAACAGGTTGTGTTGCATGTTGGCGAGCAGGACATCACGGAAGAAGTTGCGAACCAGCTGAATAAAACGCTGCCGCATGTCTTTATTCCGGGTGAGGGCGTTGATCCGGAGCAGCTTGCAAAGTCTGGCAAGATGCCCACCACGGCTGACGAGCAGCGTAGTCCGCAAGGGCCTGAGCAGGCTCCAGCTGCTGCAGCACCGGCGCAGCCTGAGTCTGTTCTGCGTCAACATCACTGAGGTTTGAGCCTGTGGGTGATACGATGTCTACCGAGACCCGTCCGGGCGACGAGCGCTTTTTCCTGAGGGCCGGGCCTTTTGGGCTCGCCCGTCTGGCGGAAGTGTCTGGAAGCGATGTGCGTCCCGCTGCAGAAGGACAGGATGAGACCACATTGTTTCGTGGTGTCGCCCCTCTGCATGTTGCAGGGCCTGAAGATGTCAGTTTTCTGGATAACCGGCGTTATTTGCCGTTACTGGAAAATACGAAGGCTGGTGCAGTTATTCTTGCTCCGGCTTTTGCTGACAAGCTGCCAGCCCGGACCGCTGGTTTGGTCTGCAAGACGCCTTATCTTGCCTGGGCGCGAATTGCAGCAGCGTTTCATCCAGCCCCGTCTTCGACCGGTGTTCGGCATCCTTCGGCTTATGTGAGCGAGAAGGCTGAGATCGGCGATAATGTTGAGATCGGGCCGTTTGCCGTTGTTGAAGATGGCGCTAAGATTGGCAGTGGAAGTCTGATCGGGGCGCATACTCTGATTGGACGAAGCGTTGAGGTTGGTGAGCGCTGCAGGATTGGCAGTCATGTCAGTTTGACACATGCGCGTGTTGGTCATCGGGTGACGTTGTATCCAGGTGCCCGTATTGGGCAGGACGGTTTTGGCTTCGCTGTCGGTCCGGAAGGCTTCGAAACTGTTCCTCAGCTTGGGTTGGTCGTGATCGGAGACGATGTCGAAATCGGTGCCAACTCCACCATTGACCGGGGGTCCATGCGGGACACGGTTATTGGAGCAGGGACGCGGATCGATAATCTGGTGCAGATTGGTCACAATGCCCAGTTGGGTCGATGCTGTATTGTGGTTTCACAGGCTGGTATTTCCGGTTCCACCGAGCTTGGTGATTTTGTGACGATTGCTGCCCAGGCGGGCCTGATTGGTCATATCAAGATTGGGGATAAGGCCCGCGTCGGCGCGCAGTGCGGCGTTATGTCCGATGTTGATGCAGGGGCGGATGTCATTGGCAGTCCGGCCATGCCGTTCCGTGAGTTTTTCCGGAACGTGGCGACGTTGCGGAAGCTCTCCAAGAAGAGCTCTGACTGACCTGAACGGGCGATGGATGGTATCCTTTGGCCAGTTTTGCTAAGGGAGGCCCATCGTACTGCTCGGAGAGCAGAAAACTGACAAGATTTCCCCCGAAAGGGTTATGGTGAAGAAGATGCATCGAGTGGACGCTCCGGCTGAAAAGACGACCCCGGCAGAAGGGGCATCAGGAACACATCAGGTTCCCGAGAGCATCGACATTCTGCAGATCATGCAGGCGATCCCTCATCGCTATCCTTTCCTCCTGATCGACAAGATGCAGGAAATCAAGGCAGGTGAATCTGCGGTTGGCATCAAGAATGTCACGGTGAATGAACCTTTCTTTCAAGGACATTTCCCCTCCCATCCGGTGATGCCAGGCGTTCTGATCATCGAAGCCATGGCCCAAACGGCAGCAACGCTGGTTGTTTTGACGCTCGGCAAGGCTTTTGAAGGCAAGCTGGTGTATTTCATGACCATTGAGGGGGCTAAGTTCCGCCGTCCTGTGGGGCCAGGTGATCAGCTTCGCATTGAGGTGGTCAAGGAGCGTTCCAGGGCGAATGTCTGGAAGTTCAAGGGTATTGCCCGTGTTGACGGCGTTGCCGTTGCAGAGGCAACCTTCAGTGCCATGATCATGGGCTGAACTGATGCAGATTGCAGGAAAACGATCCGAGAGTGCCGAGATCCATGCGACCGCTCTTGTCGATGAGCGTGCGCGGATTGGAGATAACGTCCGTATTGGTCCGTGGTGTATGGTTGGACCTCATGTGACGCTTGGCGACGGTGTGCACCTGCATGCTTCGGTTATCGTCGATGGTCATACCACCCTTCGCGAAGGAGTGGAGGTTTATCCTTTCGTCACGATCGGGATGGCGCCGCAGGATCTCAAATATGCCGGCGAACCAACGCTTTGTGAGATTGGGGCGAACACGGTCATTCGTGAAAACGTGACGATCCATCGTGGAACGGCACAGGGGCACGCTCTGACCAAGATCGGTGCATCCTGTCTGATCATGGCCAATGCCCATGTGGCGCATGACTGTGTTCTGGGTGATCGCGTGATCATCGTGAACAATGTCGTCATGGGAGGGCATGTTGAAATTGCTGATGACGCCAAGGTCATGGGGTCAGCTGCGCTTCATCAGTTCGTTCGCATCGGTCGTGGCGCGGTTGTCGGTGGGGTCTGTGGGGTCGAGATGGATGTCATTCCCTATGGTAGCGTTCTCGGAAACCGCGCCCGTCTTGTTGGTTTGAACTGGATCGGGTTGAAGCGATCCGGTGTTGGGCCGGATGAGATGCAGGCCATGCGTCGGGCTTTCCGGACATTGTATCCCCGTCACGGGAGCACGGATGTTGTTCTGGAAGCCCGGATCGCAGAAGTTCGCCGTGAATATGGGCATTTGCAGCGCATCGCAGAAATGCTTGATTTTATGGAAGCGCCGAGCCGCCGTGGACTAACGCGCGTAGCCCGGAATGAGGGGCTGTCCGAAACCGAAGGAGCCTGAGTATGCCAGGGGGAAGGTGCGTCGGTATTCTGGCCGGGGCAGGCCCCTTGCCTGCACAGGTGGCTGCGGCTGCTCTGGAAAAAGGGAAGTCGGTTTTTGTCGTCGGCTTCCGGGATTTTGCAGATACGGCTCTTTTGGCCCCTTATCCACATGAGATCATTCGTCTTGCAGCCGTTGGCGAGACCCTGGCGGCGCTTAAAAAACATGGTTGCCGTGAACTGGTTCTGATTGGTCCTGTAAGGCGCCCTGCCTGGCGCGACCTTCGACCTGATGCAGAGGGTGCTCGCATTCTTGCGCGTCTGGGGCGTGCCATTTTCCTGGGAGATGATGGCCTCTTGGGCGCGGTTGTCCGGGTTCTGGGGGAAGAAGGCTTCATTGTCCGCGGAGCGCATGAATTTCTGGATCATGCTACGGGCCGGAGCGGAACGCTTGGACGTGTTCTTCCTGATGAACAGGCCCGTCAGGATATCGCGCGAGGTGTACAGGTTCTGCGTGCGATGGCAGCGCTGGACATCGGGCAGGGATGTGTGGTGCAGAGCGGCCTGGTGCTTGCTGTTGAAGCCCTTGAAGGTACGGATGCCATGCTGGGTCGTTGCGGCAAGTTGATGCAGGCTGGCAGCGGAGGTGTTCTTATCAAGATGCCTAAAAGTGGACAGGATCTGAGGGCGGATATGCCCACGATTGGTCCGGAAACTCTTGAAAATGCTGCCCGGAACGGATTGCGTGGGGTGGCGTTTCAGCCTGGTGTAACCCTTCTGACAGACCCGGATCGCTGCGTGGCTTTGGCTGACCGGTACGGGCTGTTTCTTTATGGGCTGACGACCGAAGATCTTAAGGAAGAAAAATGAGCACATTCCTGCACACGATGGTCCGCATCCGGGACATTGATCGCAGTCTGGCGTTCTACAGCCTTCTGGGAATGAAGGAACTGCGTCGCAAAGAGGTTCGCGAAGGGCGTTATACGCTGGTCTTTATCGGATTCGCGGATAACGAGCACGGACAGGCCGAAATCGAACTGACCTATAACTGGGATCAGGACGCCGACTATGAAGTCGGTACAGGGTTCGGGCACTTTGCGATTGGCGTGCCCGACGTGGCGGCGTTGGTTGAAACTGTCCGCTCCGGTGGTGGCACTGTAACGCGCGAGGCAGGGCCGCTGAAGTTCGGAACGATCATTATTGCCTTCGTGCAGGACCCGGATGGGTACAAGATTGAGCTTATCGAGAAGAAGCCGACGTCTTCAGAAGACTGAGAGCTTTTTCCAGGGACTGAATGATCGTCTCGGCGTTTTGGCGTACAGAATCGTCTGCGTGGGATGACAGAATGTCGGCGCAGAGCAGGGCAGGGGACAGGGCATTTCGTAAATCGTGGCGGAATGCGCTGGATTCGACCGTCTGAGACGGTGTTGAAGTCGGTTTTTGGCTCATATCCTCAGCTTCCTGGTGGTCTGGCATTGACAGGCGGGGACCCGGTGAGTACAAGCCCGGGTCTCATTCACCGGGCGTTTCGTGCGCCCGATCGACGCGGATGTCCAGAGGGGCGTCTGCATGGTTTTGAAGGATCGATGTCATGAAGCGCACGTATCAACCCTCCAAGCTGGTTCGTAAGCGTCGTCACGGTTTCCGTGCACGTTCTGCTACCGTCGGCGGCCGTCGCGTGCTGGCAAACCGCCGCACCAAGGGTCGCTCGAAGCTTTCCGCCTGAGCGCGAACTCTACAGTTGGCCGCCTGAAAAAGCGGCCGCAGTTTCTGCGTGTTGCCGGGAAAGGGCGTAAAGTCGCTACTCCGGGAATGGTTGTGCAGATTCTGCAGGATGATGCCCAGCCTGAAAGTCGTGTCGGGTTTACGGTCACGAAAAAGGTCGGGAATTCGGTCATCCGAAACCGCACAAAACGCCGCCTCAGAGAGGCGTTGCGTCTTGTGGCGCGTGAGGACGGTCTCCCGATGGGAGACTTTGTCCTGATCGGTCGAGACGGTACACGTCGACGCGATTTTTCTCTGCTTCAGGAAGATCTCCGCAAAGCCCTTCGTAAGGGTGCGGAAAAATGACTGGCTTTTTTAGTAAGCCTGTCACCCTCTTCCTGCTTGCACTGATTGATTCCTACAAACTTTTTGTTAGCCCATATCTGGGACGAAATTGCCGGTTTGAGCCGGGGTGTAGCACTTACGCCATCATGGTGATTAAATCGCATGGTCCCTTGCGTGGAGGATGGCTGGCACTCAGGAGACTCTTGCGCTGTCATCCCTGGTCAAAAGGGGGCTGTGACCTTCCTCCTGAACGCCATCAGCATTAAAAAATACCGCTAGCTATTGTTTTGATCGCGGTTTTCGGCCACTTGAGGCTCAGCATTCCTCCGTAGAGACGAAAGACCGGCATCCGCCCGATGGAAATCAAGCGCATCATTGCGGCCACTATCCTCTCGGCCCTCATCCTGATCGGTTTCGACTATTTCATGCCGAAACCCCATCAGGACAATCATCCCGCTGTCACGCAGACTGCTGCAACACAGTCCCCGTCAACTCCGGCTCAGGCGGCGCCTTCAGAGGCTGCTCCCGAACAGACGGTAACGGCGCGACGTATCGCAATCACAAGCGAAGACGTACAGGGCTCCCTGAACCTCAAGGGTGCGCTTCTGGATGATGCGGTGCTGACGAAGTATCGCGCCACACTCGCGAAGGACAGTCCGCTGGTTCGTCTGCTGGACAAGTCTGGCAGCGAGCATCCAAATTTCTTTGTCATTGGCTGGAACAACGCTCCAGGCTCGAATGCGAAGGTTCCTGATCTGAATACGGTCTGGAGCAGTGCAGACGAGGCCCTGTCACCAGGTCATCCGGTAACGCTCAAGTGGGATAATGGCGAAGGGCTGATCTTTACGATCCAGATCTCGATTGATGAGCATTACATGTTCTCGGTCGTGCAGTCCGTGGAAAACCATTCTGCGCAGCCGGTCGCTCTTATTCCGTTCCAGCGTGTCCAGCGTGATTATCAGGCTGCAGAAGGGTTCTGGACCGCCCATGAAGGCCCGATCGCTGTCATGGATGGTCGTCTGAATGACGAGACCTACAAGAATGTCCGCAAGGGGGCCGAGCATCCGGATCATACGTTCTGGGCCAAGGCTGGTACCGGCGGCTGGGGCGGCATCAGCGACAAGTACTGGCTGACGGCTGTTGCTCCAGAAGCGACCGCTGCCGTGACGGCCAGTTTTGCGTATGTTCCGGGCAATCCGGGATCGTACCAGATTGGTTTTGCTCCGCAGGCTCCTCAGCAGGTCATGCCAAATGGCACGATCACACAGGCGAGCCACCTCTTCGCCGGAGCAAAGGTTCCAAGCCTGCTTCAGGCCTACAGCCGCGATCTACATATCACGGATTTCGATAAGGCCATTGATTTTGGCTGGTTCAGCTTCCTGACGCGCCCGATCCTGTATTTGCTGCACTGGCTGTATCTGCATCTGGGTAACTTCGGACTGGCGCTGATGGCGCTGACGCTGATCGTCAAAATTGTACTGTTCCCGCTGGCGTCCAAGGCTGCCACGTCTTCTGCGCGGATGCGTCTTCTGGCTCCGAAGATCAAGGAGATCCGCGAGAAGAACAAGGACGACCCGATGGTGATGAACCAGAAGGTTATGGCCCTGTATCGCGAAGAGGGCGTGAACCCGGCCAGTGGCTGTCTGCCGGTTCTGATCCAGGCCCCGATCTTCTTCTGCCTCTATAAAATGCTGAACATCAGCATTGACGAGCGTCATGCACCGTTCTTCGGCTGGATCCGTGATCTTTCCGTCCCGGACCCGACGAACATCTTCAATCTGTTCGGTCTGATCCCTTTTGACCCGACGGTTTACTTTTCCTTTTTGCACATCAGTGTTTGGGGGGCTGCTTTGGGTGTCACGTTCTGGCTGCTTCAGCGCCAGACGATGGTGAGCATGGATCCGGCGCAGGCGCGCATCATGCAGTTCATGCCGCTGGTTTATGTGTTCGTGATGTCCGGGTTCCCGGCCAGTCTTCTGGTCTATTACACCTGGAACAACCTGCTGACCTTCGCGCAGCAGACCTTTATCCAGAGCCGTGCCAAGTTGCCGGTTCCTGTTACCAAGAACGGACGCTGAGACATCATGAAAGAGGTCGCAGGCCCTCCTACTCCTGAGCAGATTGAAGACGGGCGTCTTCTTTTTGCCGGAGAGTGTGAGTTTTTCTTCGGATCGCAGAAGATCGACCAGTTGCCTCCGGTTGGGCGGCCAGAAGTTGCGTTTGCGGGGCGATCGAATGTTGGTAAGTCCAGCATCATCAATGCTCTGACAGGGCGCAAGGCACTGGCCCGTGCATCTTCAGAGCCCGGTCGTACCAAGCAGCTTAACTTCTTTAATCTGTCAGACCGTATTTCCCTTGTGGACATGCCGGGCTACGGATTTGCGAAAGCTGCAAAGTCCGTCAAAGAAGATTGGCAGAACATGATGTTCGCTTATCTCCGTGGACGGACGACGCTGGCTCGCGTCATTCTGCTTCTTGATGCGCGGATCGAACTCAAGGCCTCTGATAAAGATGTCATGGAGCTTCTGGACCGGGCCGCGGTTGTTTTTCAGATTGTTCTGACCAAGTGCGACCAGGTACGGCCTAATGCTCTGAAAGCCAAGATAGCAGATGTGGAGGCCCTGGCGCTGAAGCACGCTGCGGCTTATCCGCGCATTGTGTGCACCAGCAGCCAGACCGGCGAAGGTATCGAAGATCTGCGTGCGGAAATCGCCCGTTTCGCAGATCCTGCCAAGACCTCAGTGGAAGGATAAGTCCGGCCGTGAGCAAAAAGACCCACAGTGAAAAGCTGCCGGAAATCCCGCCAGCCGTGAACATGGATGACGCCCAGCAGCAGGCGGCTATCCTTGCCAGTGCTCTCCCCTATCTGCGGCGTTATGCCGGTGACACCATCGTCGTGAAGTATGGTGGTCATGCGATGGGTGAGGGAAAGCTGGCCAGCGCTTTTGGCTACGATATCGCCCTGCTCAAGCTGGTCGGGATCAACCCGATTGTTGTGCATGGTGGTGGTCCGCAGATCAGTTCCATGCTGGATCGTTTGCAGATCCGTTCCCAGTTCATTGATGGCCTTCGCGTGACAGATGCTGCGATGGTGGACGTCATTGAAATGGTTCTGGCCGGCAGCGTGAACAAGCAGGTGGCTGAACTGATCAATCAGGCTGGCGCCATGGCTGTGGGGATTTCAGGCAAGGATGGAAGCCTGATTAAAGCGCGCAAGCTGACCCGCACGCGTCGTGATCCTGACAGCCAGATCGAAAGCGTCATTGATCTTGGGTTTGTTGGTCAACCTGAAAAAATTGATCCGCGTGTCCTTTACGCTCTTCTGGGGTCCGGGCTGATCCCTGTGATTGCTCCGGTTGGTGCGGGCGAGAACGGTGAGACGTACAACATCAATGCTGATACGGCAGCGGGTGCGATTGCTGGTGCCGTGCATGCTTCACGTCTGCTGATGCTGACGGATGTTCCGGGTGTTCTGGATCGCAATGGCAAGCTGATCGAGGAACTGAGTGCTGAAGAAGCGCGCAACCTTATCAAGGATGGTACAATCTCGGGAGGCATGATCCCGAAGGTTGAGACTTGTCTGGATGCTGTTCAGAGTGGTGCCAAAGCGGCAGTCATTCTGGATGGTCGTGTGCCCCATACCTGCCTGCTGGAACTTTTTACACGGGCAGGGCCGGGAACCCTCATCAAAGCCTGAACCGGATTATGGCGCTTCGTAAGAGAAGCGCCATTTTTTTTGCTCATCCAGCGCGTCATGAAGGGCTTGGGTTGCTCGTTCAAGCAGGAGTTCCGGCGAAGAGTCGTGATCGTTTGGCTCCCGGCTGATCAGGCCGATATACAAAGGTAAATGCATCGGCGGGTCTATCAGTAAGGGAATCCCGTGTGCTGTCATGCGTTCTGCGCGTTCGGCCATGGCAAAACGATCGCCGCCGTCCATCCAGAGTGCGAAGGTATTCCCGCTGAGACGCGCGATGGCGTCAGTCGGACGGACGGCTTTGCGTAGCAGCGCGATGCATTGGATCAGTGCCTCTTCTCCAGCCTGAAAGACGATATTTTGGGTAATGTCTGTCAGGCCGGGAACGTATGCGACCATCAGTGTTGCGGGTAGACATTCCCGGTCCAGACGGGGAGTACGCCTTTTCATTTCATCTTTCAGGCCATCCCAATTCAGAAGATTGGAAGCGAGATCGTAATGGCACTCTTCCAGGACGCGTCGATGGAGAGCGTCATGCTCCTGTGTGGCGGCGATGAGAGACATGACAGTCTGGAGAAGTTCAATGCCTTCTTGAGACCAGAGTGTCTTTTTCCAGCAGATCAAGCCGAGCGGAGACTGGCTGCGAATGGCTTCGCAAATCAGAACCGCATACTCCGCATCCGCTGAAAACCGGACAGCAGCCAGGCTTGGGACGAAAGTATTTTCCTGCAAGCATTCCTGCAGACCCTGCGGAAATGGGGCTGACTTATGAAGAATACTGTCGTCTGTTGGCGGCATAAAGGAGCTGAAGAGAAGAGTGTCAGCCTGCAACTCCTCCTGAAGAACTGTGAGGGCAGCAGCGATGCCCAGACGCGGTAGAATGGCCTGGCGCATTGCCGTCAGTACCTTCCGGATTACATGCAGCGGCGTGGATGTAGACTCCTGTTGCATGAGAGGATCGGAAAGACGCAGTCCGGTATCAGGGTGTGCCATGGAGGCTCCAGGCTGGTGATGAGGCAAAAATCAGCCCTGCAGCTTAGGGCGCAACGGGTTAATCATTCCATGGAGCGGCTTTGAATGGATCAGAAACGTTCTTTGCCGGTTTCTGGAGCAGGATGTCCCGGTGTTTTTTCATAGGCTTAATAGGTTAACGGAAGCTTAATGGATGAGGTGATCTGGCTGAAAGGGGAAAGAGCCGTTGACAGGTAAAGCCGGGGAACGCATGGTCCGGCGGTTTTCTGCTCCTTTTCCGGATGGTTCTGATGCCTCACGATACGCTTCGCACCGCCATTGACGCTCTTTGGGAGCGTCGTACCACTCTGAACGCACAGACAGAGGGGGAAGATCGCGAGGTTATTGAAACCGCGCTTAAAGGTCTTGATGCCGGTACGCTGCGTGTGGCTGAGCCGAGCGAAGATAGCTGGGTTGTGCATGAATGGCTGAAGAAGGCTGTTCTGCTGTCTTTCCGTCTGAATGACAGCCGCGTCATGGTTGGTGGTTGCGGTGGCCAGCCGGCTTTTGACAAGGTGCCTCTGAAGTTCGAAGGCTGGGATCAGTTCCGTTTTGCGGAAGCCGGTTTCCGTGCCGTTCCGGGGGCAATCGTTCGTCGTTCGGCGTTCATCGCTCCGAACGTGGTTCTGATGCCGAGCTTCGTGAACGTCGGCGCGCGCGTTGACAGTGGCACCATGATTGACACCTGGGCGACTGTCGGGTCCTGCGCCCAGATTGGCAAGAATTGCCATATCAGTGGTGGCGCTGGCATTGGTGGCGTGCTGGAGCCGCTGCAGGCTGCTCCGGTCATCATTGAAGATGACTGCTTCATCGGTGCACGTTCGGAAGTTGCTGAAGGCGTGATCGTGGAGAAGGGCTCTGTCCTGTCCATGGGCGTGTTCATCGGTGCGTCCACGAAGATTGTGGATCGTGCAACGGGTGAGATCTTCATGGGCCGCGTTCCGGCCTACTCCGTTGTCATTCCAGGTACGCTGCCGCCGAAGGAGCCGGGTCAGCCGTCTCTCGCCTGTGCTGTGATTGTCAAGCGCGTTGACGAGCGTACGCGCTCCAAGACGTCCATCAACGAACTCCTGCGCGACTGATTCATGCCGACCCCATCTTTCCCAAGCGATCCTGTTGCTCTTGCGCAGGATCTGATCCGTTGCCAGTCCGTCACGCCTGCCGATGATGGAGCGCAGGCTCTTCTGGCATCGGTTCTGGAAGGGATGGGGTTTGAGGTCACGCATCTTCCTTTTGGACCAGAGGATGCGCCGACCCCGAATTTTTATGCCCGGATCGGGACGGGACGTCCGTCTCTCTGTTTTGCAGGGCATACGGATGTTGTTCCCCCCGGTGAGGGCTGGGCGCATGATCCGTTTTCTGCCGAAATCCATGATGGCCGCCTCTATGGGCGTGGCATTGCGGACATGAAGGGGGGCGTGGCCTGTTCCGTTGCAGCTATTGCCCGCTTTCTGCAGAGCCGTCCGCTCAAGGGATCGATTTCTCTTCTTATTACAGGGGATGAGGAAGGTCCGGCGCATTTTGGCACGAAGCCCGTCATCGAATGGCTGGCGGCGCGGGGTGAAGTGCCGGATTTCTGCCTGCTGGGTGAGCCAACAAATCCTTCCGTTCTTGGTGATACCATCAAGATTGGCCGTCGCGGCAGCATGAATGCCGAGATTACTGTGCGTGGTGTGCAGGGGCATGTGGCCTATCCTCATCTGGCGGATAATCCTGTTCATCGGCTACTTGCCGCTCTGACGGAGTTGACCGGACGTTGTCTCGATGAGGGGACGGAGTGGTTTTCTCCGTCGTCGCTTCAGGTCACGAGTGTTGATGTCGGGAACCCGGCGACGAATATTATTCCGGCTGATGCGCGGGCTCGCTTGAACATTCGATTCAATGACAGCCATACGGGAGATGGTCTGGCGGAATGGATCCGGGACGTTGTAAGCCGTCATGCGCCGGACAGCGATGTGAAGATCGCGATTAGCGGCGAGGCATTCCTGACTCAGCCGGGACCGGCTGTGAACTGTCTGGAACAGGCTGTTCAGGATGTGACGGGACGTCGCCCGAAGCTCGATACGGGGGGCGGAACATCCGATGCCCGCTTCATTTCGCAGCACTGTGCTGTTGCAGAGTTCGGTCTTGTGGGTGCCACCATGCACAAGCGGGACGAGCATGTTGACGTTTCGACCCTTGAAGACCTGACCCGCATTTACCTGACGTTCATGGAAAGATTTGGCCTGTGACCCCAGACCGCCCGAATGGTATGCCTCCAGCAGGGGGAATGAATGTTCCGCTTGGCGTGTGGCTTCTGGGGCGCGGCCGTGGCATCGGGATCAACTGTTTCGCGCCAGGGATGCAGCCGCTTATGGCGGCGCTGGCGCCGACTGTAGCGATTGCGCTGATCGGAATTTTTGGTGCCTTTTTTATGCCCGCAGAGCAACGCGGGTTGCGGCTGACACAGGCGTTGGTGCAACTGGTCTGCACGCTTCTTCAGCTTGTGGTGTCTGAGCGTTATGCCGCTTACGCGGGGCGTAAAGGGCTATGGTCTCGTTATGCGACGGCGTCGCTCTGGTGTGCCTGGCTGCCGCTAATCATGATGATCATGGCGGAAGGTGTCATGCGGATGGTGATTCCGGGGAATGCCTCGTCACCCGCTGCCACGGCAGGGGTAGCTGCGGGTGTGCAGCTCTATAGCCTCTGGCTGACCTGGTATGTCACACGCGTTGGTCTGATGATGACAGCGTTGCAGGCTGTCATCATGACGGTCTTGCAGACACTGAGTGCAGTTGCGCTGTTCGGTCTGCTCTGGCTGTTGCCACCGCATTACAATGCTCTGGGCGACCTGTTCGGGGGCGTTTGAGCCTTACGCGAACGGGTCTTCAGGGTAACCGACGCCTGTGAGGCATAAGCCGTCTGGCGGGGATGTCGGTCCTGCGGCGCAGCGGTTTTTCGCTTCGAGAATGTCCCGCATTTTTTCTGCTGGCCACTGACGCGATCCCACCATGACAAGCGATCCCACCATATTCCGGACCTGGTGGTGCAGGAAGGATCGGGCTTGTGTATCGACAAGGACGAGGTCTCCCTCACGGTGGATTTTTAAGACATCCAGAGTACGGACCGCGCTTTTGGCCTGACAGGCTATGGCCCGGAAGGATGTGAAATCGTGCGTTCCGAGCAGGAAGTTCGCACCGTCCTGCATGAGATCCACGTCCAGAGACCGTTTGACGTGCCAGACATGGTTTTCCTGCAAGGCGGGGCGTGCCTGACGGTTGAGGATGGTAAACCGGTAGCTTCGCCACGTCGCGGAGAAGCGGGCGCTCCAGTCCAGAGTGACGGGCGCGGCCTGAAGCACGACAACGGGGTGGGGCTTGAGGTAATACCCCATGCCATCGCGGATCTGACGGCCATTGATCGGCGCATCCGCCGGGAAATCGAGATGGATCACCATGCCGGAGGCGTGGACGCCTGCATCCGTGCGCCCCGCTGTAATGCTGGAGACGGCACGGCCGCCGACCAGTTTCGAGGCAGCAGCCTCAATCAGGGTCTGAATAGAGAGGCCGTCTTTCTGACGCTGCCAGCCGACGTAATTTGTGCCGTCATATTCAATCTTCAGTGCCCAGCGCGCGATGTCGTCCTCAGCCAAGGCGGGTCCCCTTCGGGACGGCTTGTCCTCGTACGAAATCGCTGGCGTTCATCATGCTGCGTCCGGGTTTCTGAATACGCTCGATGCGGAGCGCACCGGTGCCACAGGCAATAATCAGGGCGTCGTCAATGGCCGTACCCGCGTCGGAGCCGGACTGTTCAGGCAGCGGTGTTGCGGCGCCAATCTTGAGCACCACATCATCCAATGTCGTGAATGCGCCGGGCCATGGGGTCAGGCCACGGATTTGACGGTCGATGTCCTCGCAACTGCGGGACCAGTCGATCCGCCCGTCCTCGCGTTTGAGCATGTGCGCGTAGGTCACGCCCTCTTCAGGCTGGGGGACGGCAACAGGCTGTTCCTGCAAGGCGCGAACGATCAGTCGGCCACCGATTTCCGACAGACGGTCATGGAGCGTGCTGGCTGTGTCGGATGCGCTGATGGGTGTGGCTTCTTCAAGCAGCACGGCACCGGTGTCGAGGCCCTCATCCATTTGCATGATCGAGACGCCGCTCTGGCTGTCTCCCGCAACGATGGAAGACTGGATTGGTGAGGCACCACGCCAGCGGGGAAGAAGGCTGGCATGGATGTTCAGGCAGCCGAGACGGGGCGCATCGAGCATGGCCTTGGGCAGGATCAGTCCGTAAGCCGCGACGACCGCAGCATCGGCATTGAGCGCGGCAAAAGCTTCGTGCTCTGCCACGTCCTTGCGGACGCGTGCAGGCGTACGAACTTCAATTCCGGCAGCTTCCGCCGCTTCATGGACAGGCGAGCGGCGCACGGCCTTGCCGCGCCCTGCCGGGCGGGGAGGCTGTGTATAGACCGCAACGATCTCGTGTCCTGCGGCCATGAGGGCATGCAGGGCCGGGACCGCGAAATCCGGCGTACCCATGAAGATCAGACGCATCGGTGATTAACGCCTTCCCAGCTTCTGCTCTTTGGCGAGGCGGCGCATGATCATGTTGCGCTTGAGCGTGGACAGATGATCCACGAACAGGACGCCATCCAGATGATCCATTTCATGCTGGATGCAAGTTGCCAGAAGACCATCCGCATCCCGCTCGATGATCTCGCCGGCAAGGTCCCGGTAACGAACACGGATCGATTCGGGGCGGATCACTTCGGCATACTGGTTCGGCAGGGAGAGGCAGCCTTCTTCCCGGACGGCCATCTGCTCGGAATCCGTGACGATTTCCGGATTGATCAGAACCATCGGCTCGCGGGGCGCATCTTCCTCGGCGACATCCACGAGGGCAAAGCGCATGCCAAGGCCGACCTGCGGCGCGGCGAGGCCGATGCCGGGGGCCTTGTACATGGCGGAAAACATGCCTGGAAGCTGCTCACGCAGGAACGCCATGTCTTCCGCGCGCACTTCGCGGGCGACCTGACGCAGCACGGGGGCCGGGGCAATCAGGATCGGGGTCGGGGGCACCGCATCGATGCCGGACAGGAAATCGAATTCGCTCATGCTCTGCGATGTAGCGAGGGTGAGGCTTTTGTGCCAGTCCTGAGGGGCATTTCCCAAGGCAGAACTTGCATCTTTGGGGTGCTCCACCATATCCTGTGCTGATGTCAGGTGCCTCATGGAGGGTCTGATGCCCATTGTCTCGCTCATGGAGGAGGCTCAAGCCCTATGTCCGGTCGTCTGTTTACGTCACCCATGTTTCTTGGTTTCGATCATCTTGAGCAGATGCTTGAGCGCGCGTCCAAATCTACGTCCGACGGTTATCCGCCCTACAACATCGAACAGCTGAGCCAGACAGCCCTGCGGATCACGCTGGCTGTGGCGGGGTTCGTGATGGACGATCTTCAGATCACGCAGGAAGACAACCAGCTTGTGATCCGTGGTCGCCAGACAGATGACAGTCAGGGCCGCGTGTTCCTCCATCGTGGGATTGCTGCACGGCAGTTCCACAAGGCGTTCGTTTTGGCGGAAGGCATCGAAATTGGTGGGGCTTGGCTTGATAACGGCCTGCTGCATATCGATCTTCTGCGTCCCGAGCCGGAAGTTCGGGTAAAGCGGATTGCCATCACGCAGGGCCGCCGGACGGCAGGCACGCCTCAGACCGTGCAGCACGAAGTCGTTCCACCCGTGGTCAAGCCACGCCGGACACGACCGGTGCGCGATCTTGACGACGAATAAGCCGTTTTTTGACAGTGTGTATGTTTCAACCTGACTGGCGCCAGAGAAGCCCACAGGTTTCAGTAAGGATCAGGAATTGAACAATCCGTTCGAAAACAGTGATGGGCACGAAGAGGCGCTCCCGGCAGATCTGAGGCGGATCACGGGACCACAGCTTCGTACGCTGGGCATGTCCCAGCTCGCCTATGTGAGATCCGTCATGCATGACGGTGAGCTGATGGTGGCAATCCATGCTGCCGATGGCACACCCATGGCCGTGGCAGATGACGAGGAGAGCGCCATGGACGCGATCCTCGAACATGAAATGATTCCTACTCTTCTTCAGTAAGGTTTAGGCGTGAGCACCAATCCCGACATTACCCGTCATCTTGAAGAAAACCGTCTGGCCGGTGTCGTGACCCATAACGGTCTGGCTTATCTGGCCGGGCAGGTCGCGGATGACGCCACGCTGGATACGGAAGGCCAGACAGCTGACATTCTGCGCCAGATCGATGCACTTCTGGCGGATCTGGGTACGGACAAGACGCGTATCCTGTCTGTTCAGATCTTCCTGACCGATATCAACGAGATCGGGAATATGAACAAGGCCTGGGATGTGTGGCTGGATAAGGGGCACAAGCCTGCCCGTGCTACCGTCGAAGCCAAGCTGGCTGATCCGGAATGGCGGGTGGAAATTACGGCGATTGCTGCCCTGCGCTGAACAGAAAGCAGCGCCTCTCAATAAAAATGCGGTACGGCCGACGAGGGCTGTACCGCTTTTTTTTGTTTCTCCGGGACCATTCAGATCCCAACCTAAGCGTTATTCAAACGTCCCAGAGACGGAGACAACTGCAGCGAAGCCTGTGCCGACGCTATAGGTTGGCTGGGACGCGGAGAGTGTTTTGCCATAGACGCCGCGTGTTGTTGTGGCGTTGCCAGAGAAGCCGTTGACCTGTGCCAGATAGTGACTGTCCCCGACATTCATGAGGCTCAGCATGGCTTTCGGGCGGACCCGACCAATTTTCGGAAGGTAGCGACCCAGTGAAATATCGGACGTGATGTAGGATGGAATGGATTGGTCGTTCATCAGCGTTGCGTACTGGGAGTCCGTATAGCGCAGGTTGACGTTCGCGAAATTAGTACCGTCGTCGTAGGTTAGGCCCAGAGCGCCGGTGAATTTTGGGGATGCGACTTCCTGCTTGCCCTTCGTGCGGAGATAGTCGCCCTGATAGGCGATGTTGTTGCCGACACGCGTATGCATGAACTGCCCGGACGCATAGGCGCTGATATGGTGCCAGGGACGCGTTGAAATTTCAGCCTGCACGCCTTGTGCACTTTCGCCACCCGCGTCGATCGGCTGGCTGATCATGATGGTGGAGTTGGGGAGATACGAGACGCTGGTGATCTGGTGATGCGTCAGGTTGTAATTGAACAGCGCCACGTTCAGCATGATATCGCCCGAATGGCGGTACCCGATTTCCTCGCCGATCATGTATTCCGGCTGAAAATTAGCCAGCGGAAGTGAAACAGCATTCGCGCTTGTGAAGCTGTAAACCGGAACCTGTGCTTGGAAGGAAGACGGTGCGCGGTAGCCGGTCGTGCCGTTCACGTAAATCTGGTTTTTCGGATCAAACTGGTAGCTGATCAGGACCTGAGGGATGGGAACAAACATGTTCTCCACGGACTTGAAATTGGCTCCTGGCAGATCCTGACTGAAGCTGCGGGAGATCATGTTGGCACGCAGGCCTGCGTCGATGGTCAGGCGGTCATGGAAGAGTTTGACCTGGTCTTCCAGGCCGATGGCGTTCAGTTGCTGGAAGCCATTGATGTTGTACTGACTGACAGACACGTTGTTGAAGGCCGTCAGGTAGCCGTTATTTTCCGTGTACTGACCGGATGCGTTGACCGGATAATGGTTCTGATATTCGGTATGAACCGCATAGGAATACCAGTAGGAGAGCTTCAGCGTGTTGAAGCCGCGATGCCATGCCCCCACCAGATTGATGCCGCTGGACGTCTGGACCCATGGGTGAATACTGATGGCCGTAACATTCCCTGTCTGGCCTTCATACCCGTTCAGGGATGAATACTGCTGGGTGCCAACATAGCCGTTGGATGCCGGAATATTGACGCCGTAATTATTGGGACCAAATGTCTCGATGGCATAGGGTTCTGCATCAAGCGTCAGGCCATGTCCGAAATCGAAATGGTTTTTCAGCGCCCCTACCACGGCATTCGTTGCCTTGGTGTTGAGCTTGTAATAGAGCGTGTCGCCCTTCGTATATGTTGCGTGCGTGTTGTAGCCAGTGCCGTATGTTTTCCACTGTGCCAGCGTCGGGTAGAGCCATTCGGTCTGGTTGGCTTTGTTATATCCAAAAATCAGTTCGGAACTGCTTTTGGGAGCCCAGCGCTTTTCGATGGCGGCGTCCACATGCCAGCGATCCATTTGGCCCGGACCGCGCCAGAGGTTGGCGCTGGAATAAGAGCCGGATGCAAAAGCCCGAACGCCACTATGCCCGATTTCACCCGTATCGAAGCGGACGAACTCTTTGTTTGTGCTGTGTGTGCCGCCAGAGGCTTCGGCATAGGCTGTCATTTTGTCTGCGGGGTGGCGAAGGGACAGTGTCATCTGAGCGCCATCGGCGTTATAAACTGGCGCTGTGAGATCTGATGATCCTTGGCTAACCGAGACAGATCCCAGGTTCTCGTTATCGACCATGGCGGACGTATAAGCGCCATAGGTGAATGGATCGGCGAGAGGAATGCCTTCATACACCATGCCGATCTGCGTCTGATCCAGACCGCGGATATGAATGGTCTCTGCCGTTGTGCTCAACGGTCCTTCGTTAGTGGCCTGCACGCCGGGGAGGCTGGATGCCAGAACGCCGGGCGTAACGGTCGGGGCCTGTTTGGAAATATACTCCTGAGTGACGGCGCTGATGGTTTTGGCTTCCGTATGATGCACCATCATTCCACCGCCCAATACCCGGCGGCTGGCATGGATGCTCATGCTCTCTGCTGAATGGCCTTCCAGATCATGGGGATGGGGAGCTTTCGGTGCGGCTTTTGGAGCGGGGGCAACAGGCGTCTGTTTGATCTGATTTTTTCCGGTGTGATGGACGCGGGCTTGAGCCGGACCGGTGCTGCAGACCAATGCTGGAACGAGTGCTGAGGCACAAAGCAGATAAAAAGAACGTCTTTTGCAGGAAGGCATCGTTATTCCATCACACGGCACGTTTGGCCTGGGGCCGCCTCCCGGAAGAAGGCACGGGTGGAACTACGGACGCTTCCGGATCATTTCAAAGGATGTTTTTATGACTGTGGAATGAAAAAAATAAGTCATCATCATAAAACGTTCAAAATATTACGGTTGTCATATGTCCTGGAGTGCCCTGTCATCGCGCCGCTTCTGACAAATGGATGACGTCACATGAACCGCTTCGCGTACGGACTGTTTTTTTCTTTTCTTGGCCTTTCATCTACTGCTTTTGCCGAGGGGATTCCGAATGATTTACACCTGAATCAGGTTCAGATTATTGGAACCCACAACAGTTATCGGACGGATATTTCGCCTGCTACGTTGAAATGGCTCCAGGCTGTGTCCCCGAAAGCCGCAGAAGCGCTGGATTACAAGCACACAACATTAGATCGACAGCTTGATGGGGGTGTTCGTCAACTCGAAATCGATATTTATGCCGATACTCAGGGCGGCCAGTACAGTCATCCGAAGGGACCAGAGTGGGAACGTAAAAGCGGCATTACTCCCGATACTGATCCGGCGTCTGCTGCCGCCATGCAAGGTACCGATTTCAAGGTCATGCATATTGTGGACATTGATCAGCACTCGAACTGCGAGCCCTTCAGCAAATGTCTTCAGATCATTCGGAAGTGGTCAGACGATCATCCTGAGCATTTCCCGGTCTTTATTGATATTGAAACAAAACAGGACATTCCGTTTAAAAGTGACAAGCTGACTTTTACGGTTCCTGAGACATTTACGCCTGCAACCTATGATCGTCTGGACAGGGAAATCACGGATATTATCGGTCGTGATCATCTTCTGATTCCTGATGATGTTCGGGGAACGGCTTCTTCGGTCAATGAGGCGATCCGAACGAAAGGCTGGCCGACACTGGCGTCTGCGCGCGGCAAGATCATCTTCGTGCTGGATCGTCCTCAGGATACGGCCCGTTATGTGTTGAACCACTCGGGTCTGAAAGGGCGCGTCTTGTTCACGAATGGCCGACCGGGTGATCCGGATGCGGCTTATACGGAGGTCAATGAAGGGTTTGCTGGCCAGAAAGGCGCGTCTTTTGATAACGCTGAGGCTGCCCGGAAAATCCCGGAACTGGTGCGACAGGGTTATCTCGTACGGACACGAGCAGATGCCAACACGATTGAGGCACGCCAGAATGATCTGAGCCGCCGTGAGGTCTCTTTCAAGAGCGGTGCCCAGATCATCAGCACCGATTATCCGGCTATCGAGCCTGCGCAGTGGCATGATTACAAGGTGCAGTTTGCCAATCAGGCGGTTGCTCGGTGCAATCCGGTCAATGCGCCCAAGGACTGTCATGACGGCGCATTGATTAAGGACTGAATTTTTCAGGCTCTTAGGTTATGAAGGGCGAGCAGATGCTCGCTCTTTTTTGTAGATCAGAGTGTGGCGTCGAACACGACGTGTTCTGCCGTTTCGTCGCCGCTTTTCATGCAGTACGCCGCGAACATTGCAATCACGACGAAGCATCCCATCGGCACAATATAGGCAAGCTGCATGTTACCGCCGGTCGCGTCCGAGATGTAGCCTTGCAGAAGCGGGAGAATGCCGCCGCCACTGATGCTCATGACCAGAATTGAGCCGCCATATGCGCGGTCATGGCCGAGTTCATCGACGGTCAGGCCATAGATGGTTGGCCAGCACGGGCCTAGCAGTCCACTGACGAGGATGGCGGCGTACACAGCCGTGAAGTCATGCACCATGACGGCATAGCCCAGCGCAACGATGCAGAGCAGGCTGTACACAAACAGAACCCGCGCCGGCCTGGCGTGCCGCATGAAGAAGTTGGCGACCAGCTTGCCAATAAAGAACGCACAGAATGAGGCGATCAGGTACACGGAGGCCTGTCGTTCATTGATATGCCCCAGACGCATGGAGAGGCGGATGATGAAGCTCCACACTCCAACCTGAGCGCCGACATACAGAAACTGTGTCAGGATACCGAGGACGAAGCGCTTGTTAGCGAACAGCCGTTTGAGGGCACCGGTCGTATCCAGTTCGTGGCTACGTTGCTGGTCGCGTCCTTTGCAGGCTGGATAACGTGTCACGCCGATGGCGATCATGACGACCAGCAGTACCCCGAGGATATAGATGTACGGCTCAAGAGTGGCGTGGATCATGCCAAGCTGATGCTGCCAGGCCTGAGCGGCTGGCATGGCGGAAAGCTGCTCACGAGACAGATCGCCATCCTTGAAAATCAGATAGGCGCCCATGCTGGACCCGAGAATAGCGCCAATCGGTTGAAATGCGCTGGCAAAGTTCAGGCGGTGTGTGCCGCGTCCCGGAGGGCCGAGCAGGGTGCAATAGGTATCGGCGGCAGTCTCAATGAAAACCAGTCCCGCTGCGACGACAAAAAGAGCGATGAAAAAGATCTGGTATGTCGCGAAGTGAGCAGCGGGGAAGAACAGGCAGCAGCCGATCAGGTATAGGAACAACCCCAACTGGATGGACCATTTGTAGCTGAAACGCTTGATGATCATGCCTGCTGGAATGCCGAGCACGAAATAGCTAATGTAGAATGAGAACTGCACGAGGGCGGACTGGAAATCCGACAGCATGAAGGCTTTACGGAACTGCCCGATCAGCACGTCATTGAGGCTCATTGCACAGCCCCAAAGAGAGAACAGACAACAGAGCAGCCCAAAGGCCAGCAATGGTGTGCGGTTCAGGTAAAAGCCGTCCGGAAGCTGGACGATAGGATCAGGCTTGGCCACGGATTGCCTCATGGAAGTAAATTGAGCGCTAAAGATAAAAGAGGATTGATGTTTTCTGAGGTGGGTCAGAGGAGCTTCATTGTCCCGCATATCACATAAATAACATCATATATCGATATTTATATCATTTTCAATGTTCTTTAAGGGGTAAAATATCACATTGATTGGAGGAGGCAGACTTGTGGCCTTTTCCTGGTCTTTACACTTTCATTCTATCGCGGCACTCTTTGTTTCAAAAAGTAACGTGAAAGAGTGGCTGATGACACGTCGGGAAAAAGTTCTGAGTCTGCTGCTGATGGCTTCTCTCGGCGCTTTGGGCGGTGTGCTGATAACGCCAACCCTTCAGAGGTCAGGGCTTTTCGGAAGATCTCAAGCGGCCAACACGCCTTCCATTCTTGACAACGGGTTGAATGTACCCGGTCGGCCTGAGGTAGAGACGGGTTCTGATGTAAAGCAGGATGAGCAGGCTCTGCGGAAAGATCTGGAAGTTTTCCCTTATCCTGTTCCTCCGAAGCCTCCCAAACGGATGTCCGTGGAGTTGAGGAGTGATGAGTTTTACGCCTCGGAAGTTCCTTATTATGCCATTGGTTACAATGATATTTCTCTGAATGGTCTTGAGGCCGCGGCGGCTGAACAGAACCACAGGCGGCGTGTTTTTCGGCATGATCTGAACTTTGGAGCGTACTCCATCCCGTTACCGCCGGGGGACTGGACGACGCTTTCAACGGTTCTGGAGAGGCCTGCTGCGGACGGAACGGTGAGGCGCGGGGCTTTTCTCGCGCGTATGGATGGCCATGAGCCGACCGGCTATGTGCTGGTACGGTCAGGGGAAAGTTTGACGCCTCTTCAGCCCAATTCGAACTGTGCCTATGTGCGGCGTTATGCACGGGGTGTCTTGCAAAAGCCGCAGGATGGGCAGGAGGAGTGCTGGTTCATCAACAGGGTCGCTTTTGCCTATTCGGAATGGGATCTGGACAAAGCTCCGCTGCCTTTGCTGATTGGGAAAAGAGCCATCAGTCAGAACAAGGATCATTTTCCGTCCACAATTGTTGGCGCGACTTATTTCCGGGCGATGGGTAAAGCCTGGGAGGAAGTGACATATTTTTTTGATACAGATGCGAACGATGTCCAGATGCTTGGGGTGTCGGATGTCTGGGCCCCGTGGAACATTGGGAGCAACCGTTCGCTCCAGCATTTTGTCATTCGGGATGCCGACTGGCTGAAAAAGGTTATTCCCGTCATTCGGGACAATTCCGCACATGATCTGACGTCTCAGGCCTATGACGCCATGAACGAAGGTGTACCTGAGTAAGATTTTCTGGGGTTCCGCCCATGCGGGGATAAGGGTAAGTCCCGACAGCCATTTATTCCCAGCTCCCAGTGCCTCCGAGGACCCATGATTCGTCTCGATAACATCAGCAAGCATAACGGCCAGCGCGTCATCTTCATTGAGGCTTCGGCCGCTCTGCTGAAAGGCGAAAAGGTGGGGTTGGTGGGGCCGAACGGTGCGGGCAAGTCCACGCTGTTTCGTCTTATCACGAAGCAGGAAGAGCCTGATGAGGGCAATGTCCTGACGGATCGTGGTGTGACCATCGGGTTTTTCAGTCAGGATGTGGGTGAGATGTCCGGCCATAGTGCCGTGGCTGAAGTCATGAATGGTGCGGGGGCCGTTTCGGAAGTTGCGTCAGAGCTGGCCGAACTGGAAGCGGCCATGGCGGACCCGGAGCGCATGGATGAGCTGGACAGCATCATCGAGCGCTTCGGTGAAGTGCAGAGCCGGTTTGAGGATCTTGGCGGATACGCGCTGGACGGGAAGGCCCGTGAGGTTCTGCATGGTCTTGGCTTCAGCCAGGAAATGATGGATGGCGATGTTGGGCGCCTGTCTGGTGGTTGGAAAATGCGTGTGGCTCTGGCCCGCATTCTTCTGATGAAGCCTGATGTGATGCTGCTTGATGAGCCGAGCAACCATCTTGATCTGGAAAGTCTGATCTGGCTGGAGCAGTTCCTGTCCGGTTATGACGGCGCTCTGCTCATGACGTCTCATGACCGTGCCTTCATGAACCGCATCATCAACAAGGTGATCGAGATTGATGGCGGAAACCTCACAACCTATTCCGGCGACTATGAGTTCTATGAAGAACAGCGCGCCCTGAACGAGAAGCACCAGCAGGCGCAGTTCGAACGTCAGCAGGCCATGCTAGCGAAGGAAATCAACTTCATCGAACGCTTCAAGGCCCGTGCGTCTCATGCCGCACAGGTTCAGAGCCGTGTGAAGAAGCTGGACAAGATCGACCGTGTCGAGCCGCCGAAGCGTCGTCAGGCCATGAGCTTTGAATTCGCGCCTGCACCACGGTCTGGAGATGTGGTGGTCAACATTCAGGGTGTGGACAAGCGCTACGGAAGCCGCACGATCTATGATGGACTGGATCTGATGATCCGCCGTCGGGAACGCTGCTGCATCATGGGGGTGAACGGTGCGGGCAAGTCCACGTTGTTGAAGCTGGTGACGGGGACGACTGAGCCGGATGCTGGAACGGTCACGATCGGAAGCAACGTCAAGGTTGGTTACTTCGCCCAGCATGCCATGGATCTTCTGGATGGTGACAAGACCATCTTCGAGACGCTGGAATATGCCTTCCCACAGGCTAATCAGGGAGCGTTGCGCTCGCTGGCGGGTGGCTTTGGTTTTTCGGGCGATGAAGTGGAAAAGAGCTGTCGGGTTCTATCTGGTGGCGAAAAGGCGCGTCTGGTGATGGCGCTGATGCTGTTCGATCCGCCGAATTTCCTCGTGCTCGACGAACCGACCAACCATCTGGACATGGCCACCAAGGAAATGCTGATTACGGCTCTTGCGGATTATGATGGCACGATGCTGTTCGTTTCCCATGATCGACACTTCTTGGCAGCCCTGTCCAATCGTGTGTTGGAACTGACGCCTGAGGGTATTCACCAGTATGGCGGTGGATATTCGGAGTATGTCGCGCGGACTGGGCAGGAAGCTCCGGGGCTTCACTAAGGGCGGTACTTAAAAGTGGCAGACCGGGAAAAGTACTTTCTGATCGAAGCGTTCTGTCACAGCGCCTTGTTAAAATGCTGGACAGATGGGCTCATTCCACCTGTCTGACAGCGTCAGAGATGCAGTCCGAAGCGTGGTCCGATCCACGTCATTGCGCCATACAAGGCAATCGTCAGGCAGCAGCCGAGGGCGAGGGAGATCCAGAAATCACACCCATGGCGTAGCAGGACCGGGATCAGCAGGAACATCGGTAGTGAGGGGATGACGTACCAGAATGTCGCCTCGGCATGGGCGGCCATGTTTGCGGGGTCTGGTTTGTCGTTCCACAGCCAGATCATGCCTAGCACCGAAACGAGCGGCAGAGAGGCGATAAGTGCGCCAAAGCCTGGATAACGTCGGGCTAGCGTGGACGCGATCACGATCAGTATTCCAGAAATCAGGGCTTTTATGGCGAGATGCAGCATGGAACAGACCCTAACGGCATGGGCTGATCGTGCAATCAGCAAATAAGCTGGAGCATGATAGAGCGAGAAGTCGTCAGGACGTTTTCTTCAGGCGCCGTCTCTGGCTTGATTTCGCGATGCCCAGACCTTCCCGGTATTTCGCAACGGTCCGGCGCTGAATGGCAAAGCCCTCTTTTTGAAGCAGGGCTGTCAGGGCATCGTCTGATAAAATGTCGTCTCCTTCTGCGGCAACGAGCGCGCGCAGACGGTGCTGAATGGCGCTGGCGCTTTGAACAGAGCCGTCACTGGCCTGAAGGGCTGTTGAGAAGAACATACGAAGTGGCACGATGCCGCGTGGCGTATCCATGTATTTGCCGTTTACAACACGGCTGATCGTGCTTTCGTGCACGTCTGTTGTTGTCGCGAGCTCACGCATGGTGAGGGGGCGGAGGGCAGAGATTCCGTCTTCAAAGAAAGCGGCCTGCTGGCGGATGATTTCTGCTCCGACTTTCAGAATGGTCTGGCGACGCATCTCCAGCGCCCGGATGACGGCGCTTGCTTCACTGGCATAGGTCTGGAGTTGCCGTCCTGCCTCTGAGTTGCTGTCGATGTGCCGTTGAATATCTGTGTCCACATGGCAACGAGGCAGGGCGCGCTGGTTGAATGTCAGGCGAAAACCGTCTCCGTTCCTGCGGACGGTTAGGTCGGGCTGGATCGGGGTAACGGGATGACGCGGGTCGAAACCTGGACGGGGATTGAGGGTCTGAATTTCTGCCAGCATATCGAGCAGATCATCCTGCTCAAGCTGGCATTTCTGACGCAAAAGCCGCCAGTCACGCCTCGCCAGAAGGTCCAGATTGACCAGCAGGATTTTCATGGCGGGGTCGAGCCGACCACGCTGTTCAAGCTGTACGGCCAGACATTCTTCCAGAGAGCGGCAGAACAGGCCGGCAGGGGCCAGTCGCATCAGAATGTGTCGAATGGATTCCAGATCGGTTGTTTCCATGCTGAGAGCACAGGCGATGTCGGAAACGGGTTCAGGAAGGCGTCCTGCGTCGTCGAGGCTGGCCAGAAGATAGAGTGCGGCGGCACGATCCTGGTGTTCAGGAAAGGTCAGGTGGATCTGGCTGCTTAGATCGTCATGGAGGGAAGGGCCGGGGGTTGCTGCTTCAGGTTGTTCCGCCCCTGACGTGAAACGATCCGGATCGTCGTCATGGTAATCGGGCGTTTCACCGGGTTCCGGCAGCGCGACCGTGTCGGTTGGCTCAAGAACGAGCAGGGGGTTGAGTTCTGCAATTTGCTGGAGGGATTGCGTCAGTTCCTGATGGCCGAGTTGCAGCATGGCAATCGCCTGACGCAACTGTGGCGTCATGACGAGCGACTGCGACTGGCGCTGTATCAGACCGGGACTGAGCATCCCGTCAGATTAGAGCGAGAAGTTCTCTCCAAGATAGACCCGGCGCACATCTTCGTTGGCGACGATGGCTTCCGGTGTGCCTTCCATCAGAACCTGACCGCCATGCATGATGTAGGCGCGGTCAATGACTTCAAGCGTTTCGCGGACGTTATGGTCCGTAATCAGCACGCCGATGCCACGATCCTTGAGGTGGGACACAAGATCGCGAATTTCACCCACGGCGATTGGGTCAATACCGGCCAGAGGCTCATCGAGCAGGATGTAGTTGGGCTGACTGGCCAGAGCGCGGGCAATTTCCAGACGACGACGCTCGCCACCAGACAGGGCCAGCGACGGAGAGCGACGCAGATGGGTGATGCCGAACTCGGCCAGAAGGCCGTTCAGCATGGTTTCGCGCTTCTCGGGATCGGTCTCGATCACTTCCAGCGCGGCCATGATGTTCTGTTCGACGTTCAGCCCGCGGAAAATGCTGGCTTCCTGCGGCAGGTAGCCGACGCCAAGTCGGGCGCGGCGATACATCGGAAGCTGCGTGATGTCTGCACCATCCAGCGTGATGGACCCCGTGTCAGGCTGCACCAGTCCCACGATCATGTAGAAGCTGGTGGTTTTGCCTGCGCCGTTCGGCCCGAGCAGACCCACGGCTTCGCCACGCTGAACCTGAAGCGAGACATTCTTGACGACGGCGCGCTTCTTATAGGTCTTGCCAATACCGCTGGCGACAAGGCCCGTTTGAAGCACGGAAGCTGTGGAAGATGTCTCGGTCACTTTGGGGCCTGGCTGCTGTTGGCTTCGTTGGGAACGACAAGTCCCTGAATAGGAGAGTCCGATCCTGGCAGCATCGTGGCAATCCCGGTTTTCATGTTCACGATGGCCTGCGAGCCGTTGTTCTGGTTCTGGCCCTGTGTCACGTGAACATGGCCGATCAGGCGGGCAATCTGCGTCGCGAAAACATAGACGCCACGGTCGCCGGTCGCGGTCTGTGTCTGTGTGCGCAGGACGACATGGCCCCAGCCATAGGCGCGATCCAGCTTGGACGATCCGCCACCAAGGGGATTACTGCCTGTATTGGCGGGCTGTGGCTGGCCAGCGGGGGCTGGCGAATCCGGGGCACTGAAGGAGACCAGAACGTCTGCCTTGACCTGCTTGCCATCATTGGTCGTGACGGTTGCATCCCCGCGGCCGACGGACATGCGGGTCTTGGAATGATATTCCATGACGTCCCGTGCAGTCAGAACATCCTGTGGCGTCGTAAGCTTCAGGTGTTTGCCCGTCATGACCATGACGGCCTGATCCATGTCGTACAGGGCATGATCGCCCCAGCCCTGATCCGTCTGGTTATAGATATGGACGTTCCCGCGTGCCTCGATGCGGTACAGTTCAAGCGAGCCGCCCATCGGGTCTGCTTCGCCGCTCTGGCCATTTGCTGGCGGCGGCGGTGTTGGCTGGCCGTCGGGCGCTGTCTTTTTGCGGAGATATCCGATGAGGGTGTCGGCATCGACCGTCACATCACCACGGACAGCGCGGGCGCCTCCTGTCAGGGTGACGGTCTGGGCGTTGCGATCGTAGATTTCTTCGTTTTTCCAGAACAGTTTGACGGCCTCGCCATGCGACATGTCCAGCCCGTCCGCATAGGCGGCGGGAGTGGCTGCGGTCGCGAGAAGAAGTCCTGCAATGGAAAGCAGTTGGCTGATGCGGCTCATCATTTCTCTGTCTTGGCTCCTTCCTGGCGGAGGCGGGCCGCCGGGGAAGGGGGACCGTTATCATCATTGCGGACCGTCAGACCCGGTCCTGTAAACTGCATGATACCCGCATGCTGGTCCAGGAAATAGCCCTGAGCATCCTGCGTGCCAAATGGTCCTTCGGCATGGACCCAGTCCCGCGATGCAATCACGTCCTGTTTCAGGTCCATATCCGCGGATGGACCGTTCATGAGTGTGCCGTCATCGCGATACAGGACGACGTGATCATCAAGGTTCAGGGTCTGCTCGTGCTGCATGTAAACGCCGCGATCGGCCTTGATATGAGCCCAGGAATTGCCTGAAAGTTCGATATCCGCCACGGGATCGACCAGATCCACGCGGTCCGGCCCCTGCTGGTGGGTTGTGCGGGCCGTGATCATGTAGAGATGGTTATGCGCGTCCAGACCACGATAGACGGCATTTTCCATGTTGCCGCTTTCGACCCGCAGACGGGCCATTTCTTTCAGGGCCGCACGGTTCTGATTCACGAGATGGGAAATCTCAGGCCATGCCGCGATCGAACTGAGCAGAACCAGTGCCAGGCCGGGAAGGGCCCATTTGGCAAACCCCAGCAGGGACCGTCTGCGGGCGAGCTGCTCAGCATTGGGGGCGGTACGCACCCGGTCAAAAGCCGCGCGGCGAAGGGCATCGAGTTTGGCAAGGCTCTCGCTGCGGTTCTCGGCGAAATCATCACGCCGGGGACGTTTGTCGTCCTGGGGCGTGCTCATGACAGGCCCGCCCGTAAAAGGTCATGCAGGTGAATGATGCCCTGCGGTTGCCCATCATCACCAACGACAAAAAGACTTGTGACGGGTTTGGAGCGTGCATTCATAAGAAGCAGGACGTCCTGTGCCAGAGTCGCGGGGGTGGTCGTGATCGGTGACCGGTTCATCACTTCTTCAGCCGTTGTCGCATCGAGATCACGGTGTAGAGCACGGCGAAGATCCGCATCCGTGATGAGGCCGCAGAGGACACCTGCGTCGTCTGTAACACCCATGCACCCGAAAGCCTTGCGTGTCATCTCCAGAATAACCGACCGAAGTGAGAGGCTGGTCTTCCCGAGAGGCAAAGAGGCGCCGGTGTGCATCAGTTCCCGCACTGGCCGTAGCCTGGCGCCCAGGCGACCACCGGGATGGAAGGTCTGAAAATCATTGGCGGTAAAGCCGCGTTTTTCAAGGAGCGCAATGGCCAGAGCGTCGCCCAGAGCAAGCTGGAGAAGTGTGCTGGTCGTTGGGGCCAACCCCATGGGGCAGGCTTCTCTGGCTTTTGGAAGCACGAGCGCAATTTCTGACGCACGGGCGAGCGCAGATGTTTCAACGGAGGTTATCGCAATCACGCCCAGCTTTTTATGGGCAGCGTATGCCAGAATTGCGGCAAGCTCGGCAGTTTCTCCAGAATTGGACAGGGCCAGAATCAGGTCGCCCGGCGCCACCATGCCCAGATCACCATGAGAGGCTTCGGCAGGATGCACAAAAAGGGAGGGGGTGCCGGTGGAGGCCAGAGTGGCTTGGATCTTGCGCCCTATATGCCCGGATTTGCCAATACCCGTGACAATCAGACGACCAGCGCAGTTCAGAATACGGTCCACAGCCTGTGTGAAGGCAGATCCGAGCGAGGACTGAAAGGCCGCTTCCAGCGCCTCAAGGCCCTGACGTTCCGCTGCAAGAGTGTGCAGGGCTGAGGGAAGCGGCGAGACAGCGTGGCAGGTCATGATTTCGGAGCCGGATTGTGATTAGGCGCGGTGCGCGAAAATATCGGGATCTTCGTATCCCAGAAGGTCCAGACGGGCGCGGGCTGATAGAAAATCAAAGCAGGACTGTGCCAGTTCACGGCGATTTTCACGGATCAGCATGGCTTCCAGTTTCTCCCACAAAGCGTGCAGATGGAGCACGTCAGATGCAGCATAGCGCATCTGGTCGTCCGTGAGGACGTCTGCGCCCCAGTCAGAACTCTGCTGGTGCTTGCTCATCTCGACACCCAGCAGATCGCGGCACAGATAGGCGAGGCCATGGCGGTCCGTGAAGGTATAGACCAGACGCGCGGCAATCTTGGTGCAGATGACGGAAGAAATGGTGATATCCAGAGCGTGCTGGAGAACGGCCACATCAAAGCGTGCGAAGTGCATCAGCTTGATGAGGGAGTCATCTGACAGAAGAGCCTTGAGATTAGGGCAGTCATAGCCGCGCCCACCCATGGAAACGGGTTTGATCTGCACAAGGTGCGCTTCACCGTCACCGGCGGAAAGCTGCACGAGGCAGAGACGATCTCTGTGGGGATTGAGACCCATAGTCTCGGTATCGATGGCGACAACAGGGCCAATATCAAAATCGTCCGGCAGGTCGCCGTCATGAAGATGGATGGCGTTCTGCTGGCTCATGTTATTGTCACCAATTTTTTTAGAAGCTCAGAGGGGAGACTTATAAAGCCTGACCGTCTGTGGTGCCCAGAAGAAGACTCGAACTTCCACGTCCTTTCGGACACAGGTACCTGAAACCTGCGCGTCTACCAATTCCGCCATCTGGGCTCAGAAAGCACCGGGTTTTTCAGTTTCCTGAGGCATCCCGGGTTGGTGAAGAGGCGTTTAGCCCGACTGTAGGGACGCGTCAACTGTCTGTATGAAAGAAAAGAAGAAAATGGAGAAACTTTTTTCCGGGACGTCGCCACACAAGGTGGCGGTCCTTGGCGGCGGTGGCTTTATTGGCCGCAGTTTTGTCAGGAAACTGGTGGCGACAGGACATGTCGTTCGTGTTGGTAGTCAAAATCCTGAGGCGATTCAGGGGCTTGGAGCGGCAAGAGGAACGGGGCGTGTCGAGTTCCTTAAAGTCTCTGTCAATGATGCGGAGCAACTGGACCGGCTGTTTGATGGAGCGGATGCGGCGGTTAATCTGGTCTCGGTCATGACGCCGGATGTGCAGGTTCTTCACAGGATCAATGTGGAGGGCGCTCATCTGGCGGCAGTCCGGGCGCAGCGTGCAGGGGTGAAGAGTTATGTTCACATGTCTGCAATCGGGGCTTCGCTCACATCGCCGGGGGCTTACGGCCGGAGTAAAGGGGCGGCTGAGCAGGTTGTCAGGCGTGTGTTTCCGGATGCTGGATTGTTGCGTCCTTCGGTTGTGTTTGGCCCTGAGGACAGTTTCTTCAATCTGTTTGCTCTGATCGCCGCAGTCTCGCCTGTTCTGCCGGTTTTTGCTCAGCACACACGTTATCAGCCGGTTTTTGTCGAAGACGTTGCGGAAGCTTTGCTGCGCCTGCTGCAGCCTGAATATGCGGGACGTATCGTCGAGGCTGGCGGCCCAGACATTCTCAGTATGCGGGAGATGATGGCCTTTGTTCTGGAGGCGTCTGGTCGTCACAGGTTTCTGTTACCGATCCCGACGGCGCTTGCCCGTCTTGAAGCCTCTGTGCTGGAGAAGCTGCCGGGCCATCTGCTGACGCGGGATCAGGTGGCAATGATGTCTGTTGATAATGTGGTGCATTCGGGGCCGGACAATTTGCAGACGCTGGATATCCATCCGGTGTCCATGTGGATGGTGGTGCCGGAGTATCTGAAGACGGGAGTTTTCAAGCTCTATCGACAGCTCAAATCCTGATTGGTCCATATCGGACCTAAATAATGTGGGATTTCTGCAATGAAAGCGGCGATCCAAACATGGTTTTTTGTTATAGGTAAGTATCACTGACTGTTATCACGTAAAGTGACGGAATAGCTGGTACTCCACCGATTTCGTGTGTTCCACGGAACATATGGTTTGTTTAGGAGACACGGCGCATGGCCGAACGGATGTTGCAGTTCGTCAATCACCCACAGATCCTTCCGGAGAAGCGCGATGCTGCTGAGCGTCGTGCGGATTTTGGAGAGATTTATCGTGGGTTTGCGACGAGCCGTGCTGAAGAGCAGGCCTCCCGCTGCTCTCAATGCGGTATTCCGTTCTGCTCCGTGCATTGCCCGCTGGGCAATAACATCCCGGACTGGCTGAAGCTGACGGCGGAAGACCGTCTGCAGGAAGCTTATGAGATGTCTTCGGCAACCAACACCTTTCCGGAAATCTGTGGCCGCATCTGTCCGCAGGATCGTCTGTGCGAAGGCAATTGCGTCATCCAGAAGGGGTTCGAGAGCGTCACGATTGGTGCTGTCGAACGCTTTATTACGGAAAATGCCTTCGAGCAGGGGTGGGTGCAGCCGCGTCTGCCAGATCGTGAACTGGGCCTTAGTGTCGGCATCGTGGGATCTGGGCCGGCTGGTCTGGCCTGCGCAGAGCGTCTGCGGGCACGCGGGTATGAGGTTCATGTTTATGAGCGTCAGGACCGGGTGGGCGGCCTGCTGACTTACGGTATTCCCAGCTTCAAGCTGGAAAAGCATGTCGTGGCCCGTCGTCACAAGCTGCTGGAAGAGCAGGGTATCATCTTCCACCTTTCCACGCCGATCAGTGCGGGCGAGGGGGAGACGTCACTGGATGATCTGCGGACGCGTCATAATGCGGTGTTCCTTGGAACGGGCGTCTATCGCTCACGCTCCGTGGATGTTCCGGGTGCTGACCTGAACGGCGTTGTGGATGCGATTGACTTCCTGACCGCGTCAAACCGTCGTGGATATGATGAAGATCCCGGCGAAGATGTTGGCCTTCATGCCAAGGGCCGTCGTGTTGTGGTCATTGGCGGTGGTGATACGGCCATGGACTGTGTTCGCACGTCCATCCGTCAGGGCGCGGAGAAGGTGACCTGCGTCTATCGTCGTGACCGGGCGAACATGCCGGGCTCCCGTCAGGAAGTTTACAACGCCGAGGAAGAAGGCGCGAACTTCGAGTGGCTTGCTGCACCGGAAGAATTTCTGGGCGAGAGCACCGTTGAGGGTGTGAAGGTTCTGAAAATGCGTCTTGGCGCACCGGATGCTACGGGCCGCCGCTCTATCGAAGGCACGGGCCAGCATGCCATTATTGAAGGCGACCTTGTGATCCGCGCGCTGGGCTTCGATCCGGAAGACCTGCCTGGCCAGTGGCAGCAGCCGGAGCTTGCCGTGACGCGCTGGGGCACGCTGACGGTTCCGCCGGGTGGTTTCCAGACGAGCCTGCCGGGCGTGTTCGCTGGCGGCGATATTGTACGCGGTGCCAGCCTCGTTGTCTGGGCCATCAAGGACGGCCGTGATGCGGCTGACGCAATACATCTTTCTCTGACCAAGACCCTGGCGCTGGAGGCCGTGGAATGACACAGAACACCGATTTCATCCGCGAATACGCTGAGAACGTCGAGCGCCTGAAAGGTCTTTATGACCCGACGCAGGAGCGCGATTCCTGCGGCGTGGGCCTTGTCGCGGCGCTGGATGGCAAGCCGTCCAGAGCGGTCGTGAAGGCTGGTATCGAAGCGCTGGGGAACATCTGGCACCGTGGGGCTGTCGATGCCGATGGCAAGACGGGCGATGGTGCGGGTATCCATGTCGAAATCCCGCAGGATTTCTTTGCCGAAGCCATTCATAACAGCTCCAGCGATGATACGATCGACGGTCGTATTGCCGTTGGTATGGTGTTCCTGCCGAAGACGGATCTGGCGTCGCAGGAAGCTGGTCGTCAGATCATCGAAACCGAGGTTCTGAACTTCGGCTACGGGATCTATGGCTGGCGTCAGGTGCCGATCGATACGGCCTGCATTGGCGAAAAGGCCAATCAGACGCGCCCTGAGATCGAACAGATCATGATCCGCAATACGCTGGGTCGTTCGGAGGATGAGTTCGAGCGTGATCTGTATGTGCTGCGTCGCCGCATTGAGAAGCAGGCGACCCGCCAGCAGGTGGATCTGTATATCTGTTCGCTGTCCTGCCGTTCCGTCATCTACAAGGGTATGTTCCTAGCCGAGAACCTGACGGACTTCTATCCGGATCTGCTGGACGCGCGTTTCGTTTCGCGTTTTGCGATCTACCATCAGCGTTATTCGACCAACACGTTCCCGACCTGGAAGCTGGCCCAGCCGTTCCGCAAGGTGGCGCATAACGGTGAGATCAACACGATCTCCGGCAACACCAACTGGATGCGGTCGCATGAAACGCGCCTGTCACATGCGGCGCTCGATCCTTACATGGAGGATCTGAAGCCGGTCGTGCAGGCTGCCGGCTCGGATACGGCGGCGCTGGATAATGTCTTCGAGCTCATGACCTTCGGTGGCCGCAGCGCGCCGATGGCCAAGATGATGCTCATTCCGGCCTCCAGCGGTGCGAACTCCGCGATTTCTCCAGCCGCGCGTGCCATGTTCCGTTACTGCAATGCGGTCATCGAACCGTGGGACGGCCCGGCTGCGGTCTGTGCAACGGATGGTCGCTGGGTCATCGCCGGGCTGGACCGTGCGGGTCTGCGTCCGCTGCGGTATTCCATCACGAATGACAACCTGCTGATCGTGGGGTCGGAAGCGGGCATGGTCCGTGTGCCGGAAGCGCGGATTCAGCGTCGCGGGCGCCTTGGTCCGGGGCAGACACTAGCGCTCGACCTCAAGGAAGGTCGTCTCTATCAGCCGGATGAACTGCTTGAAATGCTGGCCTCCCGTCAGGATTTCCAGTCCTGGGTCAAGCGCATCCGTAATATCGAGCCGATCGTGCGGGATGTGGTCGAGCCGGACGGTATGGCCGCAGACGTGCTGCGTCGCCAGCAGATGGCCGTCAGCCTGACGCATGAAGAGCTGGAAACCATCCTTCATCCGATGGTTGAGACGGCCGCCGAAGCCCTTGGCTCCATGGGTGACGACACGCCGCTTCAAGTTCTGTCCAAGATCTATCGTGGGCTGTCGCACTATTTCCGTCAGGGCTTCAGCCAGGTTACGAACCCGCCGATCGACTCTCTGCGTGAAACGCGGGTGATGAGCCTGATCACGCGTCTGGGCAATCTGGGGAATATCCTCGATGAGCGCCCGGAACAGTGCGATCTGCTTCAGCTTCCCAGCCCGGTTCTGACGGTTGGTGAGTTTGATGAACTGCGGAAAGTCTGCGGTGAGAATGCGGCCCTGATCGACTGTACTTTCCCGGTTGAGGATGGCGAAGAAGGTCTGCGTGCGGCGATCGCCTCCATCCGGGTTCAGGCGGAAGATCATGTTCGTGGCGGTTGCACCCATCTGTTCCTGACGGATGAGAACACCGGTCCGGATCGCGTGGCTGTGCCGATGATCCTTGCGACGGCTGCCGTGCATGTTCATCTGGTGCGTCATTCCCTGCGGACATTCACGTCCCTGAACGTTCGGACGTCCAGCGCTATCGACGTTCACGCCATTGCCGTGACGATCGGTGTTGGTGCGACGACCGTGAACCCGGCACTGGCCCAGCACAGCATCGCGGACCGTCTGCGTCGTGGCCTGTTCGGCCAGATGACAATGCGTGAGGCGATGGAGCGTTACCGCAAGGCGGTGGACAAGGGTCTGCTCAAGATCATGTCCAAGTTCGGGATTTCCATCATCTCGGCGTATCGCGGTGGCTACAACTTTGAAGCCATTGGTCTGTCCCGTGCGCTGGTGGCCGAGTTCTTCCCGGGGATGCCATCGCGTATTTCCGGCATTGGTCTGCCGGGTATCGCCCGCAACATTCTGAAGGCTCATGCGGCTGCGTGGGATCAGAAGGTTGAAGCGCTTCCGGTCGGGGGGCGCTACAAGCTGCGCCGTCAGGGCGAGACGCATGCGTTCTCTGGCCAGCTTGTGCACATGCTGCAAAGCGCTGTTTCGGCCAACAGCTATACGCTGTATCGCCGTTACGCGGATGCCGTGCGTCAGATGCCGCCGGTTGCGCTGCGTGACCTGCTGGACTTCAAGGCCCCTCATGCACCGATCCCGGTGGACGAGGTTGAGAGCATCACGCAGATCCGTCGTCGCCTTGTCGCGCCAGGCATCTCGCTGGGTGCTCTGAGCCCGGAAGCGCATGAGACGCTGGCGATTGCCATGAACCGGATTGGTGCGAAGTCTGACTCCGGTGAGGGTGGCGAGGACGCCGAGCGTTCCAGGCCGCGCCCGAACGGGGACAACGCGTCCTCCGCGATCAAGCAGGTGGCGTCTGGCCGTTTCGGTGTGACCGCGCAGTATCTGAATGACTGCCGCGAGATCGAAATCAAGATGGCCCAGGGCGCGAAGCCGGGTGAGGGTGGACAGCTTCCGGGCTTCAAGGTCACGGAACTGATTGGCCGTCTGCGTCATGCGACGCCGGGTGTGACGCTGATTTCTCCGCCGCCGCATCATGACATTTATTCGATCGAGGATCTGGCCCAGCTCATTTATGATCTGAAGCAGGTCAACCCGACGGCAACCGTCACCGTGAAGCTGGTGGCCCGGACGGGTATCGGCACGATTGCGGCGGGTGTGGCGAAGGCGAAGGCAGATGCCATCCTGATCTCCGGTCATTCCGGTGGTACGGGTGCCAGCCCGCAGTCTTCGATCCATTACGCGGGTCTGCCGTGGGAAATGGGTCTGTCCGAAGCGCATCAGGTTCTGATGCTCAACCGTCTGCGTCATCGTCTGGTGCTGCGGACGGATGGCGGTATCAAGACGGGCCGTGATGTTGTCATGGCGGCGATGCTGGGTGCGGAAGAGTTCGGCATTGGTACGGCCGCGCTGGTGGCCATGGGCTGCATCATGGTGCGTCAGTGCCATTCCAACACCTGCCCGGTCGGCGTCTGCGTTCAGGACGAAAAGCTGCGTGCGAAGTTCGAGGGCTCCCCGGAGAAGGTCATCAACCTCTTCACGCTGATTGCCGAAGATATTCGTCATATCCTTGCCGATCTGGGCGTTCGCTCCCTCGAGGAGGTCATCGGACGGACGGACATGCTGCGTCAGGTCTCTCGCGGCGCGGACTATCTGGACGATCTGGATCTGAACTCCCTGCTGGTGCAGGCCGATCCGGGTGAGCATGCGCGTTACTGCACCCGTGAGGGCCGCAACGAGGTTCCGGAAACGCTGGACGCACAGATCGTGGCCGATGCGATCCCGCTGTTCGAGCGTCGTGAGAAGCTGCATCTGCATTACAACGTGCAGAACACGCATCGCGCGATCGGGACGCGTATTTCCGGCATGATCACCCGTCAGTTCGGGATGCACGAACTGCCTGAAGGCCAGCTTACGCTGTCGCTTCGCGGGTCGGCGGGTCAGTCCCTTGGTGCCTTCGCGGTGCAGGGTCTGAAGATGATCGTGGAAGGCGATTCCAACGATTACGTCGGCAAGGGCCTATCCGGTGCGACGATCGTTGTGCGTCAGTCTCCGGCGTCCACGTGGCGTTCGGAAGAGAACGCGATCATTGGCAACACGGTTCTGTACGGTGCAACGAGCGGCAAGCTCTTTGCAGCCGGTCAGGCTGGTGAGCGGTTTGCGGTTCGTAACTCCGGTGCAACGGCTGTTGTTGAAGGCTGTGGCTCGAACGGTTGCGAGTACATGACCGGCGGTAAGGTCGTGATCCTCGGCGAGACGGGCGACAACTTTGGTGCAGGCTTCACGGGCGGCATGGCCTATGTGCTTGATCCAAAGGACCGTTTTGAATCCCGCATCAATCCGGACACGGTGATGTGGAACCGTGTGCAGCCAGGTAGCCGCTGGGATGTGGAACTGCGCACGCTGGTCGAACAGCATGTGGAAGAAACGGGCAGCACTTACGCTGCTGACCTGCTGCATTGCTGGGAGCACACGCTGGAGCAGTTCTGGCACATCGTTCCCCGCGAATATGCCAAGGTCATTGGCTATGTGCAGGAAGATCTGACCAAGCTGTCAGCCTGACTGATTTGATCGATTAAGTCTAAAAAGCCCTGCATCAGATTTCTGGTGCGGGGCTTTTTTGTCTTTCGCGGCTTAATTCTGAATTTTTCTGGCCAGCGCGGCGAGCGCAACGAGCTGACCGGCAATGAACTTGCAGGTGGGTTCGTCTATGAATTTCAGCGTTTCCGGGTCTACTTTCCCTGCGACCATGCCAATCATCACCTCAGGGCGGTTCAGAACAAAGGCGTCCAGAAACACCATATTCTGTCGAAGGTTGTATTGCGCTCTGGCCCCTCCGATCATGCCGGGGGACGCCGTCTGGATGGCGACAGGTTTGCCGCTGAAAGGCTGTGGCGAGACGCGGGAGAGCCAGTCGATGGCGTTCTTCAAGACGCCGGGAATGGAATAATTGTATTCCGGGGTCACGATGATGACGCCGTCTGCGGCCTGGATCTGTTCTGCCATGGCCAGAACGGGGGGTGGAAAGCCTGCGTCCTGAACATCTGCGTTGTAGTGAGGAAAGTCCCCGATTGATCCGAGCGGTGTAATGGAAACCTCTTTCGGTGCAAGTTCAGGCAAAGCCCGCGCAACCGACGCGTTGAAAGAGGCCTTGCGGAGACTTCCGAGCAGGGTGACAAAATGCAGGGGCGTGTCGTTAGGCATGGGCTGGTCTCCGTCAAAGAGGCGGGTTTTCTGTTGTCATGACCCGAAGGAAACCGGATCATGACACAAAGCAGGCATCAGGCTGCGTTTTTCAGCATTCCGTGAGGATCGAGAACGAATTTGCGTGGCGCGCCGTTGTCGAAGTCGTGGTAGCCGCGTGGCGCGTCTTCGAGTGAAATCACGGTTGCGTTGACGATGTCGGCGATGGGCAGGCGTTCATGCAGAATGGCCTGCATCAGTTGGCGGTTATACCGCAGAACGGGGGTCTGGCCGGTATGGAACGACTGGCTTTTGGCCCAGCCCTGACCCAGCCGGAGTGTCAGATTGCCTTTCTGTGCCGCAGTTTCATGGGCGCCCGGATCTTCCGTCACATACAGGCCTGGAATACCGATGGCTCCGGCTGGGCGGGTGACGTCCATGGCCTGGTTGAGGATGACGGCTGGCTGTTCCTTTCCGTCATATCCCCTTGCTTCGAAACCGACGGCATCAATGAAGCTGTCGACCTCCGGCGTTCCGATGACCTGTTCGATGAGGTCTCCAAGTCTGTCATGGTTCTGGAGGTTGATGGGTTCAAACCCGACTGCCTTCGCGTGGGCGAGACGTTCAGGATTGAAATCGCCGATCATGACGACGGCGGCCCCTAGAATGCGCGCCGACGCGGCCGCTGCCATACCTACTGGCCCGGCGCCCGCGATATAGACCGTTGAGCCCACACCGACCTTGGCATTGATGGCACCATGAAAGCCGGTGGGGAGAATATCGGTCAGCATTGTGAGGTCTCTGATGCGCTCAAGTGCCTGAGCCTTGTCAGGGAAGCGCAGCAGATTGAAATCTGCATAAGGGACCATGACGTAGCGGGCCTGTCCGCCGATCCATCCGCCCATATCCACATAGCCATAGGCACCCCCCGCGCGGCTGGCATTCACTGTCAGGCACACGCCCGTATGTTGTTCGCGGCAGCATCGGCAGCGCCCACAGGCGACGTTGAAGGGTACGGAGACCAGATCGCCCTTGCGGACCATCTCGACATCAGAGCCTGTTTCAATGACTTCGCCGGTAATTTCGTGGCCGAGGACCAGCCCGGATGGCGCTGTTGTACGGCCTCGGACCATATGCTGGTCGGAGCCGCAGATATTGGTGGAGACGACCTTGAGAATGACGCCGTGGTCAATCTTCCGGCCATCGGGTGTTTCCATTCTGGGGTCGTCGATCCGCTGGACTTCAACATGATTGGGGCCGAGATAAACGACCCCTCTGTTTTCGTCAGACATGGCTTCTCTCCAGGTTCGGGCAGCGGCCATCTCTTGCGGCCGGGGTCGCCCGGCACGACGAAATGTTGTCGTACACTGGCCTCAACGTCTGTCGCGTTCAACGGCAACCGTGACATAGAAATACAGCCATATGATCGCTCGATTGTGATGGGCACGTCCTGAAAACGGCCTCGCTGGACGTCGAAAAGTCCTCTTCCTGTCAGGCTGAAACAATCAGACCTTTGAGGGGGTCTGTTCTGGGGCCGGGAAAGACCGTTGGAAGCGCCTGCGCTGGCAAATGAAGATGATCACACAGCACACCTGCGGCTACGCCACGCAGATCTGTTGTGGGAGCGAGATCCCGGTTTTCAAAGAGCTGGCTGGGGCGAAGGCCGGGCCATGTGCCCCCGACTTTTCCTCCTGCAACGGCGCCTCCGGCAAGGAACGTGACAGTGCCGGTGCCGTGGTCCGTTCCGCCTGTTCCGTTCATGCGGACGGTTCTGCCAAACTCCGTCAGGGCAAGGACGACTGTGCGCTTCCAGCTTTCGCCCAGACTTTCACGCAAGGCCCCAATCCCGCGATCAAGCTGGGCGAGGGGGCTTCCCAGTCGCCCAAGCTGAGCGGCATGGGTGTCCCATCCTCCGATTTCCAGTGCGGCGATCCGGGGACCATGGGATGTGGCCAGCATTTGCCCTGCGGCGGTTGAAAGCTGTGTGAAGGCGTCGATTTTGTGAGGTTTTCCTGTGGCGGCTGGTGCCTTCATGTCCGTCATGGCCGCGTCCGAGAAGCCTCTGGCTTTCAGGCCGTTTCGGAAGGCTGGTCCTGTGATGGGGTCGGATGCGTTCAGGGCAATGATCTGGTTATAAAGATCCTCGTCCGGGTGCTGGCTTCCAGCGGGCGCATAGCTTCCGACCTTGGCAGATCCGCGGAGCAGAAGGGGAACCGTCAGCCCCATGGCCAGCCCGTACCCATCCGGTCTGTTGGTCTTCCCTTGCAGGACGGACACAGCCCGGTTCAGCCAGCCGCTGCTCAGACGGTCGTCCGCGCCACTTTCCAGATAATCCTGCGCTTCAAAGTGGGAGCGGCTGCGGTAATGGCCTGCCACGGCATGAATAGGCAGCATCTGGCCTTCGCCATAAAGGCGGTGAAGTGTCTGAAGGGAGGGGTGCAGCCCGTAGAAGCCGCCCAGATCAAGGAGGCCGTCGCCCTGTCCGGGTTCCGGAAGAACAAGGTCCCGGCGATGTGTTCTGAGATCGGCATCTCCGTATGGGGTGACAGCCGACAGGCCATCCAGTGCGCCCCGAAGGATGATGACCACAAAGCGTGGATCATCTGGCCCGCCGGGTGAACCGGCAAGCGCGAGAGAGGAACGCCCGAGTGTCCAGCTTGCAGCCAGACCCAGCAGGGCAGTGCGACGATGGATCATCATGGGTCAACGCCTCTGGAATTCGGGTGAAGAGAAAAGCAGGGCCAGCGCATCCTGACGGGAGCCGGCATGATGCATGGCGAGTTGTGTCTGGGGTCGGAGTGCCGGGCCTAGGGCGATATGGGCGATCTCCATCGGATCTCCGGCCCGCACATGAGCTGCCATTCGCCATGCCCAGTCCGTGCGGGCCAGCATATCCGCAGGTGCGCTCCAGTCTGCCGCAGTGTCACTCCAGCCGTTTGGCAACGGGGCCGTCCATAACGGTTGTCCCAGTGAAGCGAAGGCTGCGTAAAGCTGATGAGGGGGGGAATGTGGATCGTCTGGCTGGCTGGGTTCGCCCCCTAAAGACAGGGCTCGCATGACGGCGGTGGCATAGTCCATGGGGGAGCGGAACTTGCTGCCAGAGCGGTTCGTATCGTGAAGGTCTGCCAAAGCAAGAGAGGCTTCCCGCAGGTCTCCTTCACTGTCCCGAAGGACAGACGCAATATGGGTGATGTCCTGCGGTGAAGGTGTGTCAGAAATGAAATGCCCGACCATCTGGGTTGCGATGTGGCGGTACGTTGCAGGGTGCGTGCCGAGGAAGTGCAGGGCCTGTATGCCGCCGTCTTCACCTTCCGGGAAGGTCTGACCCATGACGGTTTTTTCGCCTGGTTCATGAGCTTTTTCCCGAAACACGAAGCCGGGCTGTTCGGCCTTCATGTCGATGCTCCAGCCTGTCAGGACGGCTGCGAAGGACGTGACGTCTGTTTGGGTGTAGCCAGAGGCTGGCGAGACCGTGTGCAGTTCCAGACATTCACGGGCCAGATTTTCGTTTAGCCCGTGATGGCTTTTGCGTCCTGCCGGGCTGGTGGGGCCGATGGACGATGTGTTGTCCAGATACATCAGCATGGCCGGGTGACGCATCACGGCGAGGAGCATATCCGAGAATCGTCCTGTTACATGCGGGCGAATGGCCTCACGCATATAGGCGCCGATGACTGCTCTTGTTCCGCCCTGACGCAGGCTGACCGTGAAGTGATTGAACCAGAACCACGCAAGCCGCTCTCGGAATGGCTGGTCCGTCACAAGCAGATTGTCGAGCTGGGTTGCGACTTCTGCTTGAAAGATCGGCTTGACCAGAGGATCGCCCTGTATTTTGGTTTTGCGCTGTTCCCGCAGGGCGATCAGCCCATCCGGGCATGATCTGACGTTCCTGAAAATGGCTGCATCAGGCTCATTGAGCTGCTGCGAAAGCCATTCCCGGAGAGGCATGTCCGAGGCTTTACTGTCCCGCTGGCCCCAGCCGAATCTGTTGATCGCACTGACAAGTCGCATGGCACTCTCACGATGTCCGTTGAACGGGCGTAGCTCGATCTTATCGAAAGCTGCTCGCCTTATGTGGCGAAATCTGGACGACTTTGTATGAAAATGTCAGGCACGTTCTCTGGAACGCATGCTTTGCAGGCAAACAGATTTTGGTATTGTTTCATATTTAAAATAAAATCAGGATACCCCATAGGGTATGGGGCGATTCATTACTTTATACCTGATGGGGGTTTATTTGAGATTTTGATGTCTCTCTGGGTATTTACAATGCAAAGCGAGTAATCTTTTCTGCGCCAGAAGATTTGAACAAGGTTGCGGACGCTGGTTTCAGGGCAGTTCAGGAACGGTCGGGATTTTTCTGCCACGACAGGTCGTTGGCTGCTGGTGATCTGCGTTTTGTTGGGGCTGTTTGGACAGCTTGCTCTTCAGAGCCAGTCCATGCCCGATGAAACCCCGCGTGCCACATTTGAGCGCCTGACGGGACTGAGCATCGGACCGGATACACCTCCAGTCCCATCAGAAGTGATGATGATGCCAATGGGGCACACGGGGATGTCGGGAATGGCGCATCATTCCGGGCATCACCATCATCATGATGCAGCTTGCCCGCTATGCCCCTTGCTGCACCTTCCGGCCGTTGTTCTGCTGGCAACGGTTCTTGTTCTGCTTACGCTTATCCGCTGGTCCCGCTGGCGCTATCGGAGCCATGCTGTTCGTGCGCCTCCGCTCGGGCGGGTTGCGCATCTGCCACCAGCCACCGGGCCTCCGTGCTTCGTCTGAAACCACGTCACTGCCGACCGCATCTTTCTCCAAGCCTGGGAGGAATATGGCCGGCTCTCTGTGTTTCATCGAAGGTTATGGACCATGTTTTTTCCGAATGCTCGGCGTGTGTCACGTCCGGGACTGTTGCTGTGTGGCTGCGCGCTTGTCTTTTTCCTGAACCCGGCTTTTGCGGACGATACGGATAACGCGCAGACCCGGAAGTCTCCTTCCACAGAATTCATTACCGTCAATGGGGTGCGGCACACCGCAACAACGGACCCGGATGTGACAAGCCTGTTCAAGCGCAGTTTAGGGTTTAGCGCCTATTCCGCGGGCGGTGTATCGGCGCTTCCAGTGCTTAACGGGATGGCCGATGACAGGGTGGCGACATTTGTGGATGGGATGCGCATGCAGGCCGCGTGCCCCAATCACATGAACCCGGCCATGTCTTATATTGATCCGGATATGGTGTCGTCCGCTGTGGCCATTGCGGGGATTACGTCAGTCAGTCAGGGCGGGGACAGCACAGGCGGGACGATTGAGGTCAATCGCAAGGATCCGATCTTTTCAAAGAGTTCGAAGATCCTCGTGACCGGTCATGCGAAGGGAGAATACCGCAGTAATGGCGGTGGTTCCGGCGCTTCCGGGTCGGTGACAGTTGCTAATGACTGGCTCAGTTTGCGGTACACGGAATCTTACAGTCATGCGAGCGACTACCATGCTGGAGGTGGCGGACGACGTGTTTTGTCCACGAACTATCTGAGCTTCAATCATGCTGTCACGCTGGGGGTTCGCAAGGAAAACCATTTGCTGGCCCTGACGGTCGGGCAGCAGGATATTCCGTACGAAGGGTTTCCGAACCAGTACATGGACATGACCAACAATCGGTCCACGTTTGTGAACGGAAAATATACGGGCGATTTCAACTGGGGAACGCTCGAAGCGCGCGGGTTCTGGCAGCGTGTGGATCACGCGATGAACATGCTCTCCGACAAGGGAGGGCATACGGCCTCGACCGGGATGCCGATGAATACGGACACCCGGACTGCCGGTTATTCCATCAAGGCTACGATCCTGCTGGGGCCGGGACATACGCTGGGAATTGGCAGTTCATTCGATCATAACGGCCTGAATGACTGGTGGCCGCCGCTTTTGAACAGCATGATGATGGGGCCGGACACCTTCCACAATGTGAATAACGGGCATCGGGACCGGCTGGGGCATTATATTGAATGGAAAGCCCAGTGGACATCTCGTTTCTCCACAGAACTTGGTCTGCGTAATGACCTGGTCATGATGAATACGGGAAAGGTAGCGCCTTATTCCTGGACCAGCATGATGAGTATGGCGGATGCCGCCGCTGCAAAGGCCTTCAACGCGGCATCCCGGGGGCGGACCGATACCAATTTCGACGTCACGGCGACGGGACGATGGCAGGCGCTTGATAGTCTGACCATTGAAGGTGGTTATGCACGCAAGACCCGTTCCCCCAACCTTTATGAGCGGTATGCCTGGGGGCGAGGTGCCATGGCGTCCACAATGATCGGCTGGTTCGGGGATGGGAACGGATATGTTGGCAATCTCAATCTGACGCCTGAAATTGCCAATACAGTCAGCACGACGGTTACGCTGCACGATCCGTATGGGCATGGTTGGGAAATCAAGGTTCAGCCCTATTATACCTACACGCATCACTACATAAATGTTGTGAATATAGGGACGCTCTCCAGTGGGCGGTCCATGCTTCAGTTCGCCAACCACAACGCGCAGAGTTATGGCATCAACAGTTCGATGTTCGCCCGGCTTTGGAATAGCACGGTGTATGGTCAGGGTGAGGTTCAGGCCAATCTGAACTGGGTTCGCGGGCAGGATCTTGTGTCTCACGCCGGGCTCTATCACCAGATGCCAACGAATGGCGTGATAACGCTGCGGGAAACATTCCAGAACTGGAGCGGGCATGTGGATGTCACACTCGTCAAATCCAAAGAGAGCGTGGATCGACTGCGTCAGGAACCACGGACGCCCGGTTATGCGTTGCTCGGGTTGGGGGGCAGCTATCACTGGCGGTATTTTACGCTGGATGGCAGTATCGATAATGTTCTGGATCAGAAATATTACCTGCCGCTTGGGGGGATGTCTCTCGGGGACTATCAGGCGACCGGCTATCTTGGTCCGTTGCTGGGGCTCGGGCGTTCTTTCAACCTGAGCCTGACCGCGTCTTTCTGAGAGTCATGTCAGTCCCGGAGACTGTCAGGTTTTCCGGGGCAGACTTGAAGGCAACCTTGCAAGCCCGTTACCTTGCGGTTCATTGGTCGGCATCATGGTGCCAACTTAACGAACAGCAGAGGGGTTCATGGAAAATCACGTCAATACGTTGTGGGGCCAGTTTTACGGCTGGCTACCAACACTTCTGAGTTACGCGGGACAACTTGTTCTGGCGATTGTGGTGCTGCTGGTCGGCTGGGCCATCATCAATATGGTGACGCGCGGCATGGGCCGCATGATGGCTGCCAGCAATATCGAGCCAACCCTCCGGGGCTTTCTGCTCAGTGTTGTCGGACTGCTGCTGAAGGCGCTTCTGCTAATCAGTGTTGCCTCCATGGTTGGGATTGCAACGACGTCCTTCGTCGCTGTTCTTGGTGCGGCTGGTCTGGCTGTTGGCATGGCGCTTCAGGGCAGTCTCGCCAATTTTGCGGGTGGCGTGCTGATCCTGCTGTTCCGTCCGTTCAAGGTCGGGGATTCCATTACAGCTGCCGGTAATACGGGAACGGTTGTTTCGATCGAGATGTTCCGGACCGTGCTCCAGGATTCCACAAACGACATCGTTTACGTGCCAAACGGTACGCTCTCGAACAATGTTGTCATTAACAGCTCCCAGTCTGAGCGGCTGCTCGCATCGGTCAGTCTGCTGATTGATTACAATGACGATATCGACAAGGCCCGCGCGCTGCTTCTGGACCTGTTTCAGAACGATGCTCTTGTTCTCAAAGCACCGGCTCCGTCCGTATCGTTCCTGCCTAAGCCAGCTAATATTGCCGTAACGCTGGGCTTCTGGTGTGCGCCGGGTAATGTAACGCCGCTGGTTGCCAAGTATTCTGAAGCCTCCATTCAGGTGCTTAAGAAAGAAGGCTTCCGTCTGGGTGTGACGGCGCGTACTGCCACCTGATGGGGTACGGCCTGCCCTGAGCCATGCTGGGTAGGCCGTTTCCGAATTTCGGATGAAAGCAATGTCAAGCCTACCGAAAAATAGCGATTTTTGAGATTGGTGGTGGACCCGACGCAACTAGATAAATCTATTCAAAACAGTAGCTTATCACGTCAAACCATCAAATTCCCACAACGGAAAGTCCACGCGCAAATCGACGTTGTGTCAAACCTATTTTTGGGATCGCGGGCACTATCCGTAAAGCAGTAGCTATGGAAAAGTTTATTCTAGGAAATGTAAAATGAAGAACTACAAGGAAGACTTTGACGAATTCATGATTGGTGTGAATGGAAATAACCCCATAGGAATTTGGTGGTCGCTTGGTCTTAGCGATCATGATGAACTTTCGTTAAAAGAGAAGTTCAATTTATTTAAAGAGTTTTTCTGTTTTGCAATAAAAGAGAATAGGATTATTGAATACGATTTGAAAAAAAATGTCGCTATTTTTTCTAGAGATGAGCCTGACGCGGTTTTTGATAGAATATTCTCAGATTTCCCGTGGGATAAAGTCGATGAAAATTCTAGTGATGAAAATAAGTATTTTGATATATATATGCATACAAAGTTTGATGGATGGGCAACTTTATGTGCAGGAACGCATCTATTCATTCCTGATTAATTCAATATTAGGGTCTGTTAGTCGTTGATGTAGTCTGCAGTAGTAGCGAGGAGAATGACGGAGAGGAAGGAGGCAGTCGTCTTTTTATGGCGTGTGGCAATAGCCCGCCATCCCTTGAGTCTCGCCCACAGATTTTCGACCAGGTGCTGGTGTCTGTAAGCCCATCCGGAGCAGATAGCTTCTAAATCCTTTTTTCGTTGGCGGATAACAGGACGAGATCCGCTGCCCCAGAGATATTGACGGAATTTGTGCGAGGCATATTCGCCATCATAGACGCCATAGGTCGTGGGTGAGGCAAGTCACCGAGCGGAGAATAAGCGGACGGCAGTTCATGTGCTCGGCCGAGTGGCAATGTTGAAGAACAGAGGCCCTGCCGGATCTGTGCCTCTAATCTTTTCCAGCAGGTGCAGCCAGGCACCGAACTTCGACCTGCGCGTGAACAACTGTGCGGCTCTCTGTGAGAGACCAAAGTCAGGTGGTCGGGCGCATTACGTCGCGCCGTTCTGATGGCATTAGAAAATCGCGAATATCGTCCGTCGGAGGTTTCTCGGCGGACACTTGCACTTCGGGTGGACTCCCTTGATCAGCTTCTCCCATGCAGGCCCGATTGATTAGAAAAGACAGATTGCATCATGCTCGTCATAAATTGCCATGCACACCGTTCTGCGATTCAAGAGCTAAAAAGCCCTAATTGGAGTCTTTGGCTTAAGAATCGACAGTTTAGTTATGTTCAGAGCTTTGGGGAGGGGACTAGCAAGTAGGATATTGGGGTCGGCTAAGCTTTTTTTCTAAAAAGCTAGAAAAATTTTTCTTGCCACGAATCTTATCAATGTTCTACCGTCTAAGGCATAATGCTGGTTTTAGGTAAAAAATAGCACTCTTCCCTTGTAAAAAGTTGTTATTCAAAGAGATGGGATAGAATATCTTTCAAATTGGCGGGCAGAGGTTTTCGTCGGTTGGAAGGTTTTTTTTTGCTATTCTCTAAAAAAAGTGATTTTCCCCTCTTAACTTTTTAGCCGCAAATCAGCTTATAGTCTTTGACAGCTTGACCCCGATCTTTTGCTTCCCATTAGGGTAACATTAGGTTAGGCGTCATGCCCATGAACCAAACGGAGAATTCCACCATGCCAAGAAGCGCTCGCGACGCACTATCCGCCCGCTTCACGTCTATGGAGCAGGCCGGTCTAGTTGACGTAAAGTTCCTTCTTCGAGACCTTGACGATGCAACCGCTCCTGCCGTCTTTGCCGAAGTTGAGGAAATGCTACGTTTGCACCAAGAAGGAAGTTCACATGCTTTCGACTTTGGTGACGCTACGCCTCAATAAAGATCGCATTTCTTTATCTGCAACGGAAAGAGCCCTAGAGGGGCTCTTTTTGTTTGTGAGAAACAGTCTTAATGGCGTACTGGTTTCCACTTTAAACTCCCAAAAGGCCTCGATGTCATAATGCGTATTGATGACGGTCACCTCGACACACTGTTTCGTAAAGTTTTCCAGGTGCAGGAAGAAGTACGGTTATATTGCCTTGCAGGTGATTCTCACACCGTCTCGATTGATGATTTAACGTCAGCAATAACCCGCATGTATGACTGCCCTATCACACGTTCGGAAATTCGTGGTTTGCCTGTCCGGCATGTAGATAGTTTTTTGCTTCGCTATGAAAAACACTGCGAGATTATAGTTAACCGCTCTCTTCCTGATGCAGATTTTCGTTTTGCCTGTACGAAGGAGCTAAGTCATATTCTTCTTGATGAGAGAGAAGACTGGTCTACTAATGGTGTCAGAACGATTGAGACCTTGGTCCAGGACAATGAGCTTGAAATTTTCCTAGAGGGTAAACACGAACCTGATGCAGGAATGGTTTGGGAACACCTTGCACTTTTCGCGGCTGCTGAGTTTCTGTATCCAAGATTTCAACTTCGGCTAGATCATCAAGATCTAATCAAGGGAGAAATTTCTATTGAGGAAATTGCAAAAAAACGACGTCTTCCAATCTCTCGAGTAAAGCTGGTCCATAATTCCACAAATTACGAAAGCTTTGAGCAAGCGCATCAACGCGTTTTTGAGCATCATAGCGCCTAAATCCTAATATGATTGGTCTCATTTTATTGCGCTGCATTCGCTTCTGACTTTAACAAACTGAGTAATACCATCAACTAATGATGGGCACTCCGACCAGTGCGCACGGATCTCGGCCGCCATACTCTTCTCGAATTTGGCGGTCCAAGCATGCAGAGCAGGGCACACCACCTTGATGCGCGGCTGGGCACATCCAGTCAGCACTAGGCACAATAGAATAGCCCGCATCACGCTTTCCCCTTATCCAAGGCATCCAGCAACTCATCCACAGTTTGCGGAGCATCTGCACCGCGCTGTTCCATGGCTTGCTGTTGCGCCATCTGAGACTGTGCGTCTTTGACGTCCTGATCAGCCGTATCGGCCTTCTGCGATTTGCCCCCGGCTCGATAGAGCCCGAGGGCCGACGCCACGGCCACAAGGACCATGACGCCGACAATCGCCAGATTGGCGGTATTCATTGAGCCAGCGTCTGAGTGACGGGACCAGCAGCGATGACGCGCTCCAGATCCGTGGCACCTTCCAGTGTCTTTGTCAGAGCAGCATCGAACGCCGTGATATCAACATGCTCGGCCAGCTTGGACATCGAGGCAGCCAGAACGCCCTGAAGCACGAGGCCACCGACGCTGATGCCCTGCTGGATCGTAGGCGTGTCAGCCTTGCCGAGAGATTGGTTTACGAGACCTTCAAGGGCCGTCACAGAACTAAAAGCCATAACTGTTTCTTCCATAAAAAAAGCCACCTCGATGGGCGGCGTTGCATCCGACGGTCTGACAGCAGGATTGCTGCCTCCTTCGGGGATCTGAGGAATGAGGATGATCGAACCGGGTCCGACGGACGGGTTCAGTCAGGTAGGCGCTTTGGGCTTGCCCTTGCTGTCCAGGATCGGCACGCCACTGTCTGCGCCTGCCTTTTTCAAGAGCGGTGCGTCAGCCCGTGTCGTCATGACGGCCGTGAGCCCGATCTTGTACATGGCGGCAGCATATTTCTGCTCGAAGGCCAGAAAGCTCAGAAGCTGATAGGGCCTGACCCAGATCGATCCGGGATCCGGTGGGGCAAGTCTGGAGCGCAGAAAGCCGCAGACATTCAGCAGCATCGACGTCAGAACAAGAAAAATGCCACCCCAGAGCAGGACTTGACGCGGGATGAAGCCGAGAAGGTCAGACAGCTGCACGGCCTACCCCCACGATCGTCTGCTTACCCAGAAACACGTCCCGTTCAAAGCCGCGGCGCGTGGTCAGGCCAGCCAGTTCGACCAGATGCCCTTTTACGGTCGCCTTGTTCCACCGCGGCAGTTCATTAGCCGCACCGACGTAACAGCCGGCATTGAGCTTGCGCAGCAGCGTGGAGCTTTCCACGGCCGGCGTTCCGACGTTGTACTGCCAGGACAGAAGAGCGGCCCGCTGGACGTCCGAAAGCGGCACCTTGACCAGGCGGGACAGAGCAATGTCCAAGGTCGTAACCGATTGGAGCAGCAGACTGGCAGCATCCGCCTCACTGATGGGCTGTGTCTTGGCTGTGACGGGCTTGCCGTCCTTCAGCCAGCGGCTGCCGTAACCGATTGTCCAGTACCCGGCAGGGCAGACATAGGGCTTCGACCGGAATCCTTCGAAGCCGGGCAGCTTCAAGAGCGTCGTGGCCAGCACGACGGCAGTTTCATTCATGGGATTTTTCCATAAAAAAAGCCGCCCAGTTGGGCGGCTACATTAATTATTATTTCTGATAATATTTATATTGGATGCTCTCCAACGGCAAAATTAGATTTTATGGTATGAAAGGTAATTTCTTATAAAAGATATCGCGTATAATAAAGAAATTTCTAAAAGATTTCTTTCCTAGCAATCTAATTCCAATTGTGTAAATCCAATCACGTCTTGAAAAAAAAGCAGTTTCAGAAACGCAAGTAAATAAGCATGCTGGTGATTTATTTTCTAATATATAAAATGCAAAATTAACGCAGTAATTCCCATTTATTCCCATGTGAGCACTCTCAACTGATATTACTATATCTAAACCTTTGTAATTTAAATTACGCACAAGCGGCGTACTTGGTATATGATTTGGATTGATTTTAGTAAGAAAAATGTCACGAATATCCTCATGGAATGCTCGTAAAATAATTTTTCTTATATAAATTGCAGATATTTTACGCAAAACCAGATCGTGATTTTTTGACATTTTATTCTCGGATTCAGATTATTTTATTTGGTGAGTATAATATATTATTTTCCAATAGACACTACAAAATGAACAACCCCAGACCCAAGGATTGAAGTCGCCAGGGTGACAAGTGCTGTGACCACAGCCTTGCCACCCATGACCCGGTCAACCTTGGATCCGAGCGCTTTGATGCCGTCTTCCAAGTCTTCCTTCAGATCGCTGATCTGGGTGCGCAGGGACGCAATCTCAGAGCGCATCTCTGCCCGTAGATCAGACTGATTGTCGCCGAGCGCCGAGACAAGAGTTTCTAGCTTGAGCACCCGGTCTTCCAGAACCCGGATCACCTCATCCTTGCCTGTAGGTGCAGAGAGGGTCGGAGCGGAGGTCTGTGTATCAGGCATTGTTTTTTCCATAAAAAAAGCCGCCCTCAGGCAGCTGTCAGAGAACGTCAGAAAAGAAAGGCCAGTGATCAGGCCATGATCGGATCAGGCCGCGCCGGCAAAGCCGTGCTGGTCGTATCCGTGCCATCCGCAATGGCAGCGATCGCCTTCACATAGGCCTTCATCGGATCCGTAAAAGCTTCGCCCATCGCGGCGGCCAGATTGACCTGATACTGGATCCAGGCCTGTTCGGATTTTGCCTGGTCAGACAGCGGCACGGGGACAGGCGGCGGGGTGTAATCCACCAGCTTCCCGTCCTGGACGCCTTTCCCACCCTTGTAGGCATAATCGCCGCCCAGAGCCTGCCAGTCAGCAGCCGTCAGCAGCAGGAGATCAGCCTGATCCGGGAGGTTTTTGTGAGATCCGAGCGCCCAGAGATCGAACCAGCTCAACACGCCTGTAGGTTGCGCAGCCGTGTGATCGAATTCCGCTGCGTAGCGCCTGGAATAGACCAGGGCACCGTCAGCGACCGGAATATTCGTGGCGTTGACGGACTCAGCAAACTGATCGGACGTCAGGACAATCAGATCCGAGACAGCAGGTAACGCCAGAACATTGATCTGTTCCTGAGCATTATTTGTCGTACCATCCCAGACGTCAAGAACGCCCGTAACCACTGCTCCGTCCGTCGTCGCATAATAACGATCCGGGTAGGCGGCCTTGATCGCATCGAGTGCTGTCGTCATTTATTTTGGTCCTATTGCGATGACTGTAACGCTCTGGGGGTCGCCAGAGTCCGACACGCCCATGGAAAATCCGCCGCTATCATACGAATTATAATGGTAAATTTTGTTCACCATTCCCGTTAACGCGATCCCGTCAGGGTTCCCCCCAAACGCCGTGGGGAATGTGACCCGGTCTTTATCGCGGGCCGTGACCTGAAAAACGTGGATCTTCTTCGTTCGATCAAGTGGCAGATCGCCCAGCTGCGCCAGGATATACGCCGTGAGAGATCCGTCAGGTTTGTAGCCACTCAGATACGGCGCATTGACGCTGTTGCTGAAATTGGCAGCTTCGATCTTCAGATCCCCGCTGGATCCGGAGGTTGCCGTCTGCGTCGTGACGTAAGTGCCGACGGGTTGTTTCGTGGCAATCGAGGCGTTCAGATTGCCAACGGCCGTGTTAAGGCTGCCATTGGTCGCATAGTCCCCAATCGGCTGGGCGTAGCTGCGGATCTGATACGAGACGTTCCCATTTGTGGGGACAGCGAGCGCCCCCCAGCTCGTCAGAAACTGGAAATACGCCAGGGAATTGTCTGCCGTAGGCGCATTGACCAACTGAATATTCAGGACCGGCAGGTTCCCGCCGCCCACGTCCCGATTGATGAAGCGGCTTTGAACGTCGAGAGCCGACGCAGCCTGATGCGACCCCCAGTCGGTGACACCCGGCACGGTGCAGGTGGCTGTCACCGTCAGCGTTTTCAGTGTTCCGTTCTGCGCCGAGAGATCACCCCGCAGCGCCAGAGACCCATTCCCATCAAGGACAGGCGTGTAGGACGCCGGCACCCAGGAATAGACCCGGACTGTCCCGGTAAAATTCAGCGCCTGCGCCGTATTCTGCGTCGTCCCCGTCACGGTTTGCCGGCTAAGGGTATTCGGCGTCCCCACCGTCAGGACGCCAACACCCCATTCGGCCTGCGTTCCGTCATCGGCAAAATAGAACACCTGCCCACCACCCGGAGCCGCCGAGGCAAAAGAGCGTCGGCCCTGGACGGAACCGTTGAGCGTGAACGACCCCGTACCCGGATTGGTGGCTGTCTCCAGGACCAGATCAAGAAGAAGCGGTGCTGCCACGTCAGAGCCTTTCCGTCAGTGTGAGCGTCTGGGCATGCCGATCGGCTGGCCCAAAGGGGTTGGAGAGATCACCGCCAGACAGACGCCCGAACAGCGCTGTCTGGGCCAGCGCAGCCGGAGTGGCAGACGGGTCCGGCACGAACAGGATATTTTGCCCGGTGGCTGCCACACGCTGGATTTGCCGCAACACGACCGCATCCGCATCGCCGTAGGACTGATGCGCGATCGAGAGGCCACGCTGGACATACCGCGCATCTACAAACTCGCCACCAGACAGCGTCGTGGTGCTCTGTTGCCCCACCGTCAGACTTTCGGTGCTTTCGGAAGAATAGTTTCGCGCTGGCTGCCAGAGCGGCCCGGCATAGGCCAGCGGGATCGAAATGAAGCCGTCCGGATTGCTGGCATCCCAGACCGTGATTTCAAGAGAATCACCCAACACTGGCGTGCTCAAAATCTGTACGCACTGCCCATTCTGGACGTTGGTAGATGCGTGCCAGTCGAATGTCACGGCCGTACCGTTCCAGATCTGGATGCGCCAGGTCGCCGCCGTTGTCAGGTTGGTCCGGTGCAGACTGATCGCCCGGATCGACTGGACAGAGCCAAGGGCTGCCTTGACGTCAGCGCTCCATCCGGTGCCCCCGGCTGCCACGCGCCAGGCGAGGCTTGCCGCGCCCTGCTGGTTTTGCAGATTGGTAACGGGCAGGCCAGAAACGCCATTGCCGGACAATGCAGCCGGCAGCAGTACATTCTGCCAGCCAATGCCGCAGTTTTGCATAACTCAGACCAGTATTGTGAGGGTTGTCGTATTGCCGGAGCTGGTGACGTGTTCGCTGACCACAATTCCCGGAACAGCGGATTTCGCACCCGGCACAGGTGCCTGAAGCGACACCGGATCCCCGAGATCCACGGCCAGAGCCACGGATTGCGGCACGTCCACCGCCCAGAGATGGCGGCGCTTGCCCCAGACCGATCCGTACCAGTGCGCAATCCCTACAGCATCAGCCTGATTGGCCAGGGCCGTGGAAATGAGCGCGGGATCGTTTGGAACGCGCCACTGAGCTTTGACGGTCGTATCAAACCACACAGCACCGCGATCGCTTTCGGCAATCAGGGACTGACGATCCGCCGAGGCCTGCGGGTGTAGACCGGAACCGGACGTCTGGACCGTGAAGTTATGCTGCCAGCCGATGCGCCAGCGCCAGGTGGGCGGATCCAGAGAACTGTCCAGGGCCACGGGCGAAATCGCGCTGATCACATCCGTGGTCAGGGTCAGAACCGGATCCCCCGCATCTGCAGGATCCTGCAACCGGATCGGCCGTAGGGTGCCTGTCCGTGTCGGGACCAGGGAAATACCAAGACCCGACAGCAGCGTGCTGACCGCCTGACGGCCTGTCACACTGCCGGACCCGTCCCAGAACCATCCACCCGCATACGGTGCCAGGCTGGATGTCGCAGTCCAGGCCGCATCGATATAGGCAGAGGGCATCACCATGTCTTCGATCAGGAACTGTCGCAGAACGTCCAGGACGTTGGCGGGAGCCGCCCCCGACCGGAAGCGTCCCACCGCATCCACGGTGATTCCATAAACGGGTTTGGTGCCCAGCCGGATCCAGGTGCCCGCACTGCTGGAGAGAACCGTGTACGTGCCCGGATCCGGAGACGTGACATAAAGATCAGTGACGGTCCCGCCAGAAGCGATGCCGGCATAGCCGCCTTCGTACAGCGCCACCACATCCGCCGGACCGTCTGACAGCTGATAGACATAATTGCTGCTGTCGATCAGGACGGGCGTGACATTGCAGACCGTGCCCCGCAGGCGCGGCACATCCCGGCCGACCACGTTGCTGTCTCCATCCAGACGCCCGGTGCCCCCATAGACCGAGACAGGAACGGTCCCGTCCAGCCAGTAGGTCGCGTCGAGCAGCGTGATGGAGACGCTGTTCAGACCCGGCTGCCAGTTTTTCCCCAGGCCCGCGAACACGGGACGGAGGGAGCCAGAGGCCGGATCCGTCCAGATCTGCCGTGCCGTATCCCAGAGACGTTCGCCCTCCCGGAGCGTAACGGGAAGATGGTCATTCACACGGCTTTGCAGCAGACCATCCAGTACGCCGTCCGGATTGGCCAGCGTCAGGATCCCGATCGAGAACGATCCGCCCAACGCGTCGGCTGACAGGGTCAGGGACCGGGACAGATCCAGAGCCTGGGTGACGTAAGGTGGATAGGGGATATGCGTTTCCGTCACATAGCCCGCATCCGAGAACCGCAGGGTTTCGACGGATTCCGGATTGTCCGGATACTGCGTCAGAGCACCCCACGGGACATTGCCCCACCCCGGTATCGCTGCCGGCTGCGTGACGGCCGGCAGAACGATTTCCAGTTCGACTGTGCGAAACCTCATGCCACCCTCGGCCGTGTGGCATCGGTTACGGCCTGAAGCTGTTGCTGTTTCTGCATTGCTTCCACCACTTTCAGGAGGGCTGCCATCTGATCCGATACCGCTTTGGTGGCATCCGTCTGCTGGTTGGCCAGTTTCTGGACCAGATTGGCCGTGATCTTGTCACTATCCGACTGACCAAGCGCTTTGAGGATATTCGAAACCTGCGTGAAATCCGTGCTGTATCCGGTGCCGGAGCCCTGCCACGTTTTCGACGTGGACAGGAAAGTGCTGGCGTCGGACTGGATCCGCGACAGGGCATCGTAATCCCCGCCCATGGCCGCCTGATAATCGCTCATCAGGTTGTCGTTGGCGCTCTGGTACTGCGCCTGGGCAGACAGTGGCGATGCGTCGGACGTATTCAGCCCCCGCGCATAATCCGTCAGGCTGGAAAACACCGACGTGACAGACTGCTGCGCCTGGTCCTGATACTGCTTCAGCTGTGCCACGGACGTGCCGTTGTACTGCTGCTGGATCTGGAGGCGTTCAGCTGCCAGTGTTTTTTCCAGATCGGCCGACTGATCTACGTAGGCCTGCTGGGACGAATACGCATCGCCCAGGAACGAACGCCAGGTGTCTTTCAGCGACTGTCGCTGCTGATCGGCACTGGTATCGAAATTCAGGAGGGCAGCGCCTTCATCATCACCCGTGGCTGTCAGGTAACGCGCCCGGACACCCGCATCAGACTGATTGAGCGTGGTCATGTTGTTCGCATAACCCTGCGCATACAGCGCCTGATACTTGGACGTGATCGAAGACCCATCCAGACCATAGGCCGACGCCTGCGACGCCGCAGCGTCATAGGTCTGTTTCAGCGTCGCCATCTGGTCCACCCAGGACTGTTGCCCTGAAACCGTGGCAGACAGCAGGCTCGGCATCGTCGTGTTGACGAACGTGGAGATCGTGGAGATCTGCGTCTGGAGATCGGACGTGGACAGCGACTTGCCATCCAGCGCCGTATCGAGCGCGGTTTTCAGATCCCCGGTCGCTTCGGTGAAATTCTGGACCGTGACGGTACCGTCCGAATTGAATTTCGAGACCGAGACACCAAGCTGATCGACGGTATCGGCCATGGTCTTCAGGCTCTGGATCGCCGCCGTGTAGGTGGAGACGTCCGTGATGTCCGAGGGCATCCCCTGAGACAGCGCCTGATTGAACGTGGCGTCAGAGCTGGTCAGTGTGGAGCTTTTCAGAAGATCCGTCAGGGACACGGACCGCATCGCCGCATTTTTGTTGTTTTTGTCGTTGCGGACCGTGCCCAGATAGCCACCGCCGATGTCAGCCCCGGTTGCAGACAGAACGCTGTTGATCGAGGAAATGTCTGTCTTCAGCTGGGCCGTGATCGTGTCCGTCTGTGCCTGGTTCCAGGTCTGGCCCAGAGACAGCTGGCCATCGATCGTCTGCACCTGGTCGATCGTGTACGGGTTTTTCTTGTGCCCGAAGAGGCCTCCAAGAAGACCACCCAGGCCACCCCCCACCAGGCCACCGATCAGCGTCCCAACGCCTGGAATAAACGAGCCGGCCAGCGCACCAATGCCGGAGCCAATTCCGCTGCCCAGTGTGCCGTTAGTTCCACCGCCGATACCCCCGAGAGCAGATCCGAGACCGAACCCAGCTCCAACGCCGCCGAGCAGATTGCCGACTGTCGCCGTCCCGAACAGATTGGTTTTCAGGCCGGAGGACAGCCAGGAGGTTCCGCCAAGTGAACTGGCAGCTGAACTTCCACCAGAAGAGAAGGCTCCGATACTTGTACCCACCCCCCCGAAAGGATCGCTACTAACAGAGCCGCTTCCGAAGATACTCGAAGAAGATCCACCAGAAAGAATCCCACCGATATCACTCAGTGTATTGCGGCTCTGACCATCAATTGCGTTCAGCAATGGGTTGATCAGTGCCAGCTTGGCGATCATCGAGACGATCTGGCTTTCTATCCCCTGCATGGCTGACTTAAAGGTCACCCCCCCATTGGCTGCATTGACGAACGCCTGGGTGAAGTCGTTCGACAGTGTGTCAGCCATGGACGAAATATCAGACGTTAGCTCATTCAGGGCATCCTGCTGGTGCTGATATTCTGCCGTTGCTTCAGCCATCTTTCCTGTCAGATCGATGTAATCCTGAGCTTCCGGCGGAAGAACTTCACCATACTTCCGGTGCATCTCCAATTCAGCCTGCATGACTGTCAGGTTAACCTGACGAGCCTGTGCATTTTGACCAATCGAGGCAGTCTGGGCTGCAATCATTTCGAGATTGTCAGACAACCCTGCATTCTGCTGAACCTGTTGCGCCTTGAGTTGGGCAGCCGCCGATTCATCAAGTGCCGCCGTGCGTTTCTGAACCGCTGCCAGAAACTTGGGAGACCCTTCATCGAAATCGTTCAGTGCTTCTGTGTAGGCCTGCTGATAATTCGTGGCATGTTGAAGTGCCACTGCAGATCCACCTGCTGCATCGGCAATGGCCTGCTGTGATCGGGCCTGCCGTTCGGCAGAAACCGTGCCGTCATCATAGGCGGACGCCAGCTGCTGCTGTTTTGCTGCCATCGCTGCCGTTAGAGCCTGCTGGTCGGTCCCGGTTCCGCGCGTGGTCTGGTCGAACTGCGCCACAACTTCTGCCATGCTGCGCCAGTAGCCAGTCTGGGATTTAAGCGGTTCCAGGCTGTCCGTCAGTCCCTGAGTGATTTTCTCCTGCGGGCTGAGGGTGTTGGCTAGCGCAATCCTGGCAGACGTGATGCTTTCCTGCGTTTCCTTCCACTTCTGAGAGCCAATATCCTGTGTCGCCAGGAGTTTCTGCTGAGACGCAATGTAGGCTTCAATCCCGGCCCGCTGTTCTGACCAGCTGCTGGCAGAATAACCTCCCGCTGCATCTGCAGCCCCACCTGTGAGGGAGCGCGTGTTGTCGATGACGCCAGCTGACGTTGCGTGCTGGATCGCAGCTGCGGATCCGGAAGTGCTGCCCGTATGATCCACATACTGATGGCCACCGCTTTCATGTCCGATCACGCCCTTGAAGAGATTGATCAGACGGGAGGATAGCCCAAGCCGTGAGGCTTCAGTATCGATCAGGCTGGATGTGTCAGACGGCAGGGTGTTGATGTCGTAGCCATAGACGGCGGAATTGTAGGATTTCTGGCCTAAACTGCCGACTTTGTTGCCGCTGTAGTAGGCCAGCGTGTTGTCCCAGTTTCCGCCGGCACGCGCATTGGCCTGCTGGAAAATCTTGATCGCTGCGTCAATGTTGCCCTGTGGCGTGCTGATATCGTAGCCGGAAGCATAGCGGGGATCGACCTGACCAAGGCCGTAGTGATGATTCCCACCGGCATAGTTATCGAGCACCGTGCTGCCAGCCAGACCGTCAGTGCTGACCTTGCCCGTTGTTGGGATCAGCTTGATCAGATCCGTCAGCCATTCCAGCAGACGCGCACCCATGCCCGTGACCAGATCACTGATCGCTTTCGTCACTGGAGAGGTTGTTTTTTCCAGATCCTCAAGAGAGCGCTGGAACGGTGTCAGGCCCTGATCATAGGCATCCTTGGACGCATCCCTGATCTTGCCGATCACAAGCGCATAGGCCTCACCCTGCTCGCCACTGGCCTGAAAATTCTTGACCTGTTCGACCAGGGCAGCGTCCACGCCTGGAAGGTGCTGCTTGTAAAGCGCCTCGATTTCGGCCGTCGGATCGACCATGGCGGTCTGTACAGCCTTGAGGCCATCTTCCAGACTGCCGAAAATGCTTCCCGCATCTCGTGCGATACCGGACAGGGTAGAAATATCCGTGCTGGAGCCGGTGAAATTATAGGTGCCTCCGATCGCCGTGGCAGCTGATCGGGCGGAGGCCTCATCCCAACCCGGCATTCCCTTCAGGCTTTCTGAAGCCGAGGTGATAGCGCCCGCCATATGCAGGGCATCTTCCCGGGTTGCCCTCAACTGCGTGGAGAGCTTGGCCAGCCGCGACTGTTCTGCTTCAGCGGACGATGCCATTTCATAGATGGCCGCGCCAGCACCAGCTGCGGCGACAGCAAGACCGCCCGGACCAGCAAGGAAGCCGCCGACGATCTTAACGGCGGAGCCAAAGCCACCCATCACCTGCACCATATTCGGCACCTGATAGAAGGCGGCTTTCATGGCAGAGCCGCCAGACATCACCTGGTCGAAAAATTTATGCGCTTCATCAGCGACAATGCCGAACTGATAGCCAGACAGCTTGACCTTGTCGGTCGTGTCCCCGATGGCTTTATTGGCATCTGTCGAGGCCTTGGCATCCTCGGCCAGGGCCTTGCTTCGCTCACGAATAGTCTCGACTGCCTTGGTGGAACTTTTCTCGACTCTTTCGTAAATCCCAACCTGCGTTGAGACGATGTCGTTATACTGTTCCTGGCTGATCGCACCTTTCTCTAGTCTGTCGCGAGCGCTTTCAAGCCTTTGCTCAAGACGTGAGAAAGCCGCTTCGGTCCGGTTGACTGCCTGCTCAACCCCATTCGTGGTTTTGACGAACTGAACATTGGTCTGTGTTACTGTTCGCAGGGTCTCGTTTTGCGCATCGACGCTTTTCGAGGCGCTGTCGACCGAAGCCCCCATGTCACGCGAACTCTGGGCAATCCGGGCGGCTTCCTGAGAATACCGGTTCTCAAGGGTCGCAATCAGTGTCGAGACGCGTGTCGCCATGGCTTACAAATCCTAGCCGGAATAATCGGGATCGCTCATGACGAGCGCGGGATACGTGATGGGCTGCCCAGGAGCGAGATCTTTTCGCCTTGCCAGATAGGCCTGACCGCGACGAAAGGCAGACGAGCGCATGTCGTGCTTTGCAAGACGGCGCGCGGCTCCATCTTTCAGAATGTACGGTGCTTTGAAACCGCCGACAGATCCGCTCAGATTGATGAATTTTCGCCAAACTGAGATGCCGGGATATTTGCGATAAACAGCCTGTCGCACGGCTTCAACAATACCTGGGGAAACAGACATTTTCGGCATTGCACCAACGTCGATTTTCCGTGCGTAAGGCGCGGGATTGACGATCGTGACTTCTGCATCAAACGGCAGATCCTCGATGTCACCCGTCCAGATCTTATCCCCGACCAGAAGAACCCATGCATCGCGATAGCTGCCCGATGCGACTGGAGATTTGGCCCGGCAAAGGTCCAGTGCAAAAGACGCTGCATCAGAGATCAGACCGAAATTGTAGACGATGCTTCCACCAACCTGGAGATCAGTTTCGGGAGCACCTTCAACCCCGTTCACAGATCGAAACCAGTGAGAGGATGCTTCTCCAGTAGAGATGAGACGATCGCGCTCAGTAGTCAGATCTGTGATCAGACCGTTTCGCGCGGCATCGACGGAAATATCGTCCGTCACGAAACGGCTCATCTGCTCGACAAATGACTCTGCGCCACGACGGGCCATGATTATTTCCTCAGAGCGTTCTGGAGATCCTGCGTGATCTGAGTGTTCCGATGCGTGAGGAACACGATGTCCAGAGCCCGCACCAGGCGGAACACAAGCGGGCGTTCATCCGCCGTGACACCGTTGGCATCACACCACCGATCCACGGGCACCCAGCCGATGGGTTGGGGACGGGAGATAATCCGGATCGCCCCCATGCCTGCACCCAGACCGTCGGTAATCCAGAGACGGTCGTGCTGGAGATCGTGCCAGGCACGCCAGGGCACCTCATTCCAGGGATCCGGGAGAACACGGTGCTCCAGAGCCGCCTCGCGGATCTCTGGAATTTCGTTCTCTCCCGTGAACTGGCCCCACTCCAGTTCCCACTGGAGTGAGGCAATCAGTTTCCCTCGGAGGCCTTGGCCTGTTCTTCCCGCTCGGCACCGACACGGCCAGCCGCCATGAGGGACAATGTGACAAGGACCGGATAGTCACCGCTGGACAGCATGTCGCGGAACGCATCGATCGTCAGATCCTGTCCGTCGTCGCCCTCCAGGCCCTTGACGCCCAGCACACATTCCTGTGCCAGTGCCTTGCCCTGACACTGATCTTCGTTGGACGGCGGCAGCGTGTCAGGCGCGTAAAAGCCCGCGCCAGCCCGAACAGAGCGGTTCAGCTCACGCGCTTCTGCCAGACGCAGCGCATACAGCGTGTCACGATAGGCGGGCGTGAGACCGCGTGTCGTGATGAAGAACGTGTTGCCTTCAGGGCCGACTTCGATTTCTTCGCCCCGGGACACACGGTTACGATCGCGCGAAAAGGCTGACAGCTTTGCCATGTTAATTTTTTCCGTTTGAATTGAGGGATAAAAAAACCGCCTCAGAGGGCGGCTGTTTGCGTCAGGCTGAATAGCCCCATTGTTGGTCGAGCCATGCAAGGCGGCCGCCGTACCAGTTGAGGATATAGGGGTAGTTGGAGATTTGATTTGTGCCGTACAGCGCCTGATCCTGTAAGACATCGGCCGGCCGGAAGCCGGATGCGTAGAACGCAAGAATGTCGGTCAGCTTCTCGACACTAAGGATGCCGGAGCGCCTCAGATCAGCATAACGTGCGGTAATTTCACTGGAAAAATATTCTGAAAAAGATTTCCACACAGCTTCTTGGTCGGTGACATAGCCGGCCTGTTCAGGAGGACACCCCGCTATGTACCCTGACAGGCTTCCATAGGTTTCATCAAGGTCGTAAGCGCAGATGCTCCAAATACCCTGCGCCTCCGAAGCGGTATAACTAACCAGCATGAGATTGTTAGTGATGCTATCAAAACTGCCCGTCGCTTCACAGAATACTTTGTAATCTATCCACGACTGAAGATTGATGTACGCCGCATAATCGCTCCAACTGGCGCTGCCGCCCATGACAGCCTTGATCCAGTTTATCAGCCGCGCCGGGGCTTTCGTATCGGGTGTGTCTGGTGATGAAAACTCCCAGGTTCCTGATGACAGGTAGGTGTCATTCGTCCAAAGGTCAGCGGGGCCGTGCTGAGGCTGGAGAAGATAGTGTTTCGTGTTCCCACTGTCTATCAGATACTCCGCGTTCGTGTTGTCAGAGCGGATCATAAACACCCCGTGAAACTGCGGAACAGTGTCTCCGGCCTGCTGGAAATAAATACTAACGGCCCGACAGTCGCATGAGAATTGGGCGTCTGTCAGAAGCGACAGCGTTTTGTTATCCCACGCATACCATGGGCCAATCCGGTTGTGCGGCGCAGGATGTGCGCGCCGGATTGTTCGCCAAAGCTCCAGAGAAATGGCTTCGCGCACCATAGATCGATCGAATGCCGAGGTATACACGGGTATATCCCCGTAACCTTTGAACGTAATTGAGGTGCTTTCGTCCCAAGTCCCGAAACGCAGAGAGACTTTGTTTTTTGCGTCGTTCTTTACCTTAATTTTCAGGTTTGCCTTATTGGAAAGTTTGCTGCTCTGCCCCTGAATCCCGACGGTACTTTTGCCGCTGTCGTTGGAATACAGCACAGTGTCGCCAGACATCAGCGCAAAATTGCAGTTCACGGCACCAGACGCATCTGTAGGCACCTGCGACGCCACGATAACCACCCGGTCGGGGAATGGCAGTGGCATATAAGTTTCTGAGGCCCGTAGACCCCAGATTGCATTGTCTATTTCAGCAACATTTGCCATGTCTCACCTCACGCAGCGCCGGTAGCAGCGGTAGGCTTTGCATTTTCCAGAGCCGTGACGCGGGCTTCAATCGCCTGACGGCGCAACCTCTCGCAGAACAGACCGAAGCAAAGGAGCTCCGCATAACGGATCGTCTGTTGCGTTGCCTGCGTCTTACCGTCGGCTTCATAAACAGGCTGCTCGGTAAACGTGACGACGCCTGCGGCATCCGTCGTTTTCACGATTTCGGCCTTCGGCGTAGAGCACCAGATGGCGTATTTCGCGGGATCGAGTCCCTGCGCCGTAAAGGCAGCGGCCACATATTGTGCGATCACGCCGACATGCTGCCTGGCGCCGTCTGATTGCCCATCTTTCAGGGTATAGACGTAGCCTTCAATGGCGTCCCATACAGCCAGAAGCTTTGTGGTCTCAACGGCGTCTGGGGTTCCGCCAATCTGACCAACAATGGTTTTGTCGTTGAGATCGGAAACAACGTCAACGGCTGTTTGCGACGTGATGCCGGACCACGAGTTGTTGGCGTCACCGAGTGTGCATATACCTGCTCCGTTAGGATGCAAATCAGTCGCCTTCACCGCGACACTCCCGGCATTCCAGTTGCACAGATAAGCGTCGTTTGTTCCCCCATTGAAAAAATACAGGTATGAGATTCCAGTCTTAGCATCTCCAATACTCAGACTGGCCGTCGTGCTTGATGCTGGCGTCGGAATAGTAACGCTTCCATCTGATGCGATGCCGACCACCCCCTTGGCCACATTAATGCTGGAACTTGTCAACGTGTTGGCCGCAAGTGACGATACTGCGTCTTTCGCGGCATTCGCAGTCTCATTCGCATCTGCTGCATTTGTCGCCGCCGTATTCGCGTTCAGCGCAACGGTAGCGAGAGTGTCGGTCCGGGAGACCTTTGCTCCGGACGGGGTATAAGTGGCCGTTGCTGCGGAGGCGTCTCCACCAACAGTGACGAAGACAGGATTACCGTTAGCTGTAGACATGATTTACGCTCCAGTTGCGTTGGGATTAACAGCGAGGACGCCGTTGAGGCTGTAAGTTCCCGGGTAGTAAACAGAGCCGTCCGTCATGATGACGTCGCCATTGCTCGACAGTCCTTCTGGCAGGGCTGTTGCTCCTGCCATGTAGATATTCCCGTTGGTGGTTACGTCGCCTGGGAGGGGCCCAACCACAGACGGGAGCAGCCGCAAAAAGCCGGTCTCATCCACATATGTTGTGGACGCCGAAATACGGTCTGTGAGAGATGAGATTGGGACGTCGCCCTGATCCGTTCTGACCAAGGCCGCCCGGTCTAGTGGCAAGATCATTTTTAACGACGCACTCTGAGTCTGCGTTGCCGGAGAGACCTCCAAAGCCGAGATCAGCGTGCTACCGTCTGTGAGCAATAGTGCCCCCACAGGATCGAGAGCTGCCACGCCAGCAGCTTTGCCGCGTAGAGACGATATCGCGTCTGAAGCTGCGTTCCCCGCGGCTTCAGCCTTGGCCGCAGAACTTGCAGCGGCCGTTTCTGCGGCTTTGACAGCATCGTCCAGACCAATTTCCGCACTGATACCCTGTGCCAGAATCTGGACAGAAACCTGATTGGCACTTGTGGTACCTGCTTTAGTGATGATTCCCAGAAGCGTATCCGTTGGGGACACGCTATCCGCCAGAGGCAGAGCCGAAATCGGCTGCCCCGGTTGATTGGTTGTTGCCATGTTGTCTCTCTATGCGAGCAGCAGCGTGTCTGTTGCCGATCGGAAAACCTGATTGAGCAACGGGACGCCGGCAGGGGATGTGAGGTGACTGGCCCTGTCCGGAGACAGCAGCTGCGCCACGGAAATTTTCTGGATCTGCGAGGGTCCAAGCGTGAGAACCCGGCCAGCCGGATCCGTCAGGGCATTCGGCAGAATGGGCGTGCCATCGTCCAGAGAGGGCCAGTCCGGCACGTCGTCCGGGTCGCTGTCCATATTGATCTGGACAGTCACAGCTTCCGTGTGACGACGCCCCTGCAAGGTGTGCAGGGTCAGGCTCACCGGCACCAGTGTGTTTGGTTGGCCACCTGCCAGACAGACAACGGCAAGGCCGTTGACCTTGCCGCACCAGAGCGCTGTCAGATCCGAGGACGTGACAGGATCCGGAACCGTGGCAGAGACGGACATAAGCGTGTCACCCGCATCCGCAAGCCAGCGGTGCGGATCTAGTGCGAACTCCAGGACGTCAGTCGGCGCTTTCGGTGCCCAGCTTTGCCGGATCGAGGGAAGCCGGACACCCCAGAGCGGGGGCGTGCTGGACGCCAGAAGCCTCAGGGTCCGGGCGGTCGCCACCGTCACGCCAGGGCACTGAATATCGTCAGGCATGGCGTGAAACTCCCTTATTTCCCGCCAGACGCTGGTGGCGTGGCCGGGATACGATCAATCTTGAAGGTTCCGCCTGCTGCCAGAGGATTGCCGGAGATATCGAACGTGGCCACGATCGTGGTGTTCTTGCTGCCGGCATTGATCTGCGGGTTACGGAGGGCTGCGTTCAGGAACGTGAACACGTAGCTGTTGCCAGCCGCGTCTTTGACCGTGATCGCGATCGGCCCCTGCGTGCCGGCAGCGTAAAGCTGGTACTCATCCCAGGTCTTGAAGAAGAACTGGAGCTGGCCCGTTGCCAGAATTTCGCCCGGGCGGATCCCGCAGGCGTCCGCATGGCCCATTCCGTAGTCAGATCCGGAGCCGTTCCGGTTCAGCGTGATCTGGACCTGACGGACACAGCCTGCTGGCGCTTTTCCCTGGATTGTCACGCCGACGAAATTGCCGACCGTGTCGAAAATCCGGCCAGTTGGCGCGGCCGTGTAGGCCGTGGCAGGATCTGCGTCGGCAATCGACTGCCCCTTACAGGTATAGTCAAATGCGACAGCCGAAAATCCGCCTTGGGCAAAGGTGAGTTGTGCCTGAGTGCAGAAAGAGCCGGGACGAACCAGCCATTTTCCACCCAGCTTTTCGATCAGCGTCCAGGTTTTGACGACGGCACCGTTCTGGACCGTGTTGCTGTTCCAGTCTGCCCCGAGAACTGCAGCCAGCATGTCGTCGTAAGTCGCGTAAGACAGCGCGCCTGACAGCGTGCCGGACGTCGTGGTCTGCGTGACGACTTCCTGAGACGCTTCAATATCAGCGTTGATTTCGTCAGGACGCTGCGTTGTCGCCTGCGGGCGGAAATTCTCGCCCGTAAACCGCGTGCTCTGGAATGTCCCGGTCGCCTGGACGCCGTAGTTCTGTTCCAGACCGTAAGCAATGGCCGTGTCATTGGACTGGGCACCGGCCTGATACCCTGCTGTCGAGCCCGTGAAGGCCATGGTTTCACCTCATAAATAAAGCCACCGCGAGGGTGGCTGTGTCAGAGAAAATCAGGGGGATGGCAGAGGCAGGACGATGTCCTGGTACCGATAGGTGACGGCCAGACTGAACCGAACCCAGTTACCTGTCTGGTCTTTATCGGGCGGATCGTAAGACTTCCCGTCGTAATAAAGACCTTCGGGGGCAGCGCCGTCCGGGACACGGAATGCGACTGACAGGGCCTTGCGGTGTTCGAGCGCCGGCAAGGCTCCGTAACCGCGTGGCACGAACAGGTGCAGCCAGATCTGGCCAGTTTCTTCATCAACGATCTCACCGACGCCGAGACGATCGCCGTCCGCGCTAGCCACTTCGAACAGAACCCAAGGGTGCTGCTGATCCTCCGTAGCCTGCGCCATCGCATCCAGAACCGGAATGCCAAAAGGTGCCATGGCTGCAGACGCACGCTGGAAACCGTCCATCCAGACGACGGGAGACGTCATGTTCCACCTGCTGCAAAGAGTTTCCAGCCGCAGATCTGATCGCCGTCATAAACAGCTGTCGCATCTGTCAGCGTGTAAATCCGCTCGCCGTCCTGCAGCTGATCCATGTTGCGCGGGCGGCCATATCCAGCAGCTTGCAGCTCATCGTTCAGGATTTCCGCCACGAACGGCATGACCGAAACGCCGGCTTCCAGCGCGGCCGTAGCAGGCGGCGCGGAATAGGCGATCAGGTTCACGGCAACGGGAGCAGGAAGGCTGCCATTATTCGCACGGGACAGCGCCATCATGCGACCTTTACGTCGGATCTGACGACGCCGGCGTTCTGTCTGATACCCCATTACGAAAACCCCGAAGGCAGATACCGAGAAAGCATGGCAGCCGCGTCAGCCGGTAAGCCGCCCGAAGCCGCGTCCGGCGTTGTCCAGGACGTGGACCCCACCCCTTGCTCACTTTCGGATTTCAAAAGCGGATCACGGTCTTTCGCGCTATAAAACGAGCGTGCGGCTGTCAGAACCGCCTGCCTGATGTCTGCTGGCATCGTGACAGCAAGCGCGTTGCCGTCGTCGTCTACCATTCCTGAAACAGCCCAGCCCGCCCGGTAAGAAACGGAATAACGACCAGGCCACCACCACGGACCGATCGGAGGATACAGGATCCCACACAGCGGATCGAAATCCCACCCGTCAGCAGGGGCTGGCAGCGGTTGCCCGTCCAGAAAAACGTCTGCCACGGACAGCACAGGATGAACGCCCAGAATGAGAGACAACTGCCTGTCACCGTGAGCGATCCGGATGCGATCAGACCAGTCAGCCACAGTGATCTGACGGCCAATGTAACTCTGAACCGCAGCGGAAGCGGCCAGGAGCAGATTGGTCAGAACTGCGTCCTGAGAGGTATCACTGTCTGTGATCGACAGCGCTGCCTTGAAGTCAGACAGCGCCACGAAGGGCAGCGGATCCGCTGCCCCACTGGTCTGGAGTGTCGTCATGATCGTCTCCAGTCACCAGATCAGCCGCCATCGCCACCTGTGGACGCGGTCGTGGTCAGATCAGAAAAACTGCCGTTAATCAGGGCTTCCGGACGGTAGATGGCCAGCGCAAGACGCTCTTCGGCCAGAACCGTGACCATGTTCTTGACGAAGTTATCCCGGTCTTCCGTGGAAATCGTCACTGTTGCGTCCTCACGATCGAAGATCTGGGCCGCAAGACGGAACGCACCAGTCATGAACTTGCCCTGACCCATGGCAAGACTTTCAGCGACCGGCAGACCCCAGAGAACAGCGCCGTTCAGACCAAGAGGATTGGCGAACACATAACGAAGCTGCGCGTCCTTCGTCAGCGTGATGCTGGCCCAGTCCGTCGGGTTCAGGATGTGACCCGTAGCCGGATATTCGGCCAGCGTGGTCTGAAGCATGGCCAGACGCAGACGATCGATCATCGTCTCATTCTTGACCAGGACGCCAGCGGGCTGTGCGTATGCAGTCGAAGACGCCATTAGCCCCTTAATGCTAACGCCTGTCCCGTCTCCATTCAGGAGCGCGTCATCCTCCTTGAAGGCGAGACCGTACCGCAGACGCCCATCAATGTAGCTCTGAAGCATCGGAGCATCAGCCAGGATCTGCTTGGAGGCCATGACCCAGTGAGCAACCGTCCGGATTGGCAGATTCTGCAGAGCAAACGTGATGTCGGACTGAGGTTTCGGTGCGGAAGGATTTTCGGCCACGAAGCCCGCATTATTCGTAAACCCGGTTTCCTGAACATAGTCGATCGAGCCGGACGAAGTAGTTCCCGGCATCAGAAGATCACGAATGACAAGCTGGCGATTGGGAACCTGAATGATCTGAGGCTGACGGTCCGCAACAACCAGACCGGTTGTTCCAGAAGCCCCGGTTGAACTGGCAGATGTGATATTCTTGACTTCGATCTGGAGCGTACCCTTCCAGTTCGAACCACGCTCCATGGCAGACTTGACTTCATCAGACTGGATAAAGCGCTGCCCAATCGAGAGATTGGCCTGCTGCTCATTCCCGTGCCCACGAGCACCTTTCTGCTCCAGATCCGTCAAGCGAGCAGCAAGGACGTTCATTTCCGTCAGCGCCTTGTCTGCACTGGCCTTGGTTTCCTTGGTAACTTCGCCAAGGTTTTTCAGTTCGGTCTTGGCCGTCTCGGCAAACGTCTTGACCTGATCCGTAGCCTTTGTGAGATCAGAGACAGCCTGCTTGTATTCGTTTTCGTTCATCGGTTTTGCCCATAAAAAAAGGCACCCGGAGGTGCCTTGCATTGGAGTGTGATCAGTTTGTCCCGGTCAGAGACCAGCCGCTCCAGCCAGATCAGGAAGAGAAAAGCCAGCCAGAGGCGAAGACGGACGCCCCAGACCTGAAAGCGTATCCAGCACACGACGGAAATCATCCGCATATGAAGACTTCTTTGTGATCGCCAGCGGCGCTCCCGTCAGAGCTTCATGCGCGGCCTGAAGATGCTGAAGCATGGCGTCGCATTCTTCCTGCGTAGGCGGATGACCACCTTTCAGGCTGGACTGATGCAGGCCAATGGCAGCAGCGACTGAAGCCGTCGCCTTGTCCGGGATCATGGCCGTTTTCAGCCCCCATCGTTCAAAGCGGCGTTTCATATCTGTGACACGAGACGCGGCATTGGATGGGTCGTCCACCAGGCTAACCTCATGAAGGTTGACCCGGTTAATCTGGCGAGAAGCCCCGCTGCCCTGCGCCGCTTTGACGGCACCACCTTGCGGAACGCTGAAGCCGATGGACAGCCCGCCAAGCGCACCGTCTTTGACCAGACCGTGCAGACGCTTGCCGTAATCCGTGTCCATTCCAGAGAGCTTGCCCTTGAGGTGCAGGCCTTTGCTGTCTTCGGAGGCATCAGTCCAGACACCGGCAGGCAGGCCGTCACCACCGAACAGACCGTGCATGACGTGCATGGCAATCGTCCGACCCTGCGCCTTGCGCTCGGCCAGTGTCTGACTGAATGCGCCCGGCATGACGACGTCGCCATGGGAATCAACATTCCCGAAGACGCTGCCATATCCCTCGAATGTCCCTGGCTCACCGTTTGAGGCAAATTTGACCTCGAAGGGAGCGGCGAGGAAATCGCCATCAAACATCTGGATCTCCTATAATGCCGGACGAGGCCGGATCTGGTGAAGGCTGACCACCCGGAACAGGCTTTAGCGTTGGCTGAACGGCGTTTTTTCCAACATCCGCCAGCGGGATCATCTGCGCCTGAACTGTCAGCACATCGCCGCCAGGCAGTGGGGCCATTTCTTCCTTTTCCCGAACCTCATTGGCCGTAAACCAACCATTCTGCCGTCCGGCAATGTAAAAGGCCGTTCGGCCCGCAGTATCCGGCCGAAGGAGGGCGTCCACATTGTGCTTGGCGAAGTAGGTCAGGCGATCAGCCGGACTGAGAAGACAGCGGGAAATTGCCTGTTCAATTCGTCTCAGCCAAGGCATGAGGCCATATTGCAGGAACCAGAGGTTCATCTGCTCCAGGCCAGAGCCCCATGCCGTCGATTTCTCCATACTGCCGATCATGACCGGCTGGACGCCAAACCAGCGGCAGATGGTCTGGACATTGAAGGCACGGGTCTGGAGAAGCTGGGCCGCTTCCGGGTTCAGACCAATACTCTCAACGGTCCACCCACCTTCAAGAAGCGGCGTTTTCCCAGCATTGATTGCCCCGGCATAATCTTGCAGGGCAGCTTTCGCCAGGATCCGCTGATCCTTATCCAGATAGGCGGGAGCCTTGATGTAATTCTGGGTTAGAAGGCCGTTTTTGAAGGTTCTTCCAGCCGTTTCTTCGGCTGCCATCGCAGATCCAAGGCTTTGCCGTCCTACGGTGATGGGGGATAGACCCATCAAACCATCGAACGAGAAGCCCTTGATATGAAAGATCTCGTCTTCCGTCAGCGTCAGATATTGTTGCTGCCAGGCGTAGGTATAGACGAGCCCACCAGTCTTTGGATCTCGACGCACCGTCATGCGATCCGGACGCAAGGGGTTCAGGGCGATGATCTGCCCCACCCCATTTCGCTGGATCTGGGCAAAGCAGTTTCCCCAGGCCATCAGGCAGGCAATCATGCAGCCCCAGAACTCAACGCCCGTCATATCTGCGTTCGGTCGGTCATACAGGATCGCAAACAGGGGATGTGAACGGGCGGCGCTGGACGTATTTTCCGTCTGTCTCTCGTAAAGCTTGAGAGGGAGGGAAGAGATGGTTTCCGACAGAAGCCGGATACAGGCCCAGACCGTGTCCAGCTGGATGGCGGTGTCCACCGTGACCAACTGCCCGGAATTGGTTGGACCACCCGCCAGAAACGCGCCCAGCCGCAGATCCGTCAGGCTGACACCCGTGACAGACAGCGCCATGGCGTTGGCTGCCTTGGTCAGCAGACCATTAAAGGCTGTTCGCAACTTCATGCGCTGAGCATTCCACCTTTCAGGAAGTCATCCATGCGCCCCCCTTCTGGAGGGCTTGGATTTTTGGACATGAGAGTCACAGCGTTCAGAAGCGCCATGAGCGGATCGATTTTCAGATAACCGGCAGCCTGTTTCGTAATGATCTGGGCATTGCCGCGCGGCTCGATTTTCGCATTGCTGATGGCCCACCCCATGATGGGACGATCCCCATGCACAAGGCTGCCATCCGCGAGTTTGCGTTCAGCGGTCTTGATCGAGCCGGACAATGTCCAGCCCTGGGAAACGCCCACGACACGCGGTGCTTCAATCTCACGAACCGCCAGGGCGTCCACGATGGAGCCCACACCCATCGGATCGAGGCCGACCATGGCAAGCTTGCCGGACAGATCCACTGTTTCCAGCGCATCCGCCAGCTGCTCGATGTCATCCCCAGGCGTGCTCACGATGACCAGGTCTTTCTGGGCTTCGAAGTCCTTCAGCTGGGAGGCTTCACGCTTCCGAAGCTCAAGAATGCCTTCGAAGACCCAGTTCATTCCCCAATGCAGCCACTGCTGGGTCACGCTGTCACGCCCAAGAACGGCGAGCGCCAGAAGGTCATCCAGACCGCCGCCATCGATACCCGCTACAATCACGTCCGATCTGTCGATCAGGGCATCGAGCGTCAGGTCGGGTTCACCGGCGTTCTGCCAGAAGTCTGCGCCGACCCAGCGATCACTACGAAGCGCCAGACCGATTTCGACATTCAGATGCTGCGACGCCCACCGGGCCAGCTCCTGAATGCCTTTTGACCGGGCGTTTTCGTATTCTTCTTCAAGTCGCTTGACCGTAATGGAGCGTCCGGCATTGGGAAGGACCATTGGCCAGAGACCAACATCCTCCCAGGGCGCGCGCTCGCCCGGAAGCTTTGCGGGCTGCTGGATCTTTTCCGGAAGCTCATAGAGAACCGGCAGGATGCCGTTGCCGACTGGGATCAGCGTTCCGTCATCTGCCTCACGATGGGACTTCCCATCACGAATGGCCCGTGCCTGAAGCAGATCTTCCCGGAACACGCCACGCGGCGGCTTGTCGCTTTGCGTGGTGATGATTGCCAGGAACGCTTCCGGCTGGCTGATCATGCCACCCCGGATCTGACCCATGACGCTTTCCGCGTCCGACTTCAGGGCAATGATATGCTCTTCATCGACCAGCACGCCAGCGGGCTTCACACCCGTCATGACGTCCGGACTGAAGGCCTTGACCCGCAGGGTTGCGCCAGTAGGCCGGAACGTCAGGCACTTGATGTGATCCTGAATGTGAAACCGACGCTGGAGCCCACGGTCAGCACGGACCATGCCGGACGCCTGTTTGAAGGCGAGGTCCGCAATATCCTTGGTTGGTGCGACGATCAGGAACTCGGCATTGGGCCGCTCATTGAGCATGACCGCCGTCATCATCAGGGCTGCGCCGTTCGTAGTCTTCGAGTTCTTTTTGGGAACCAGAAGAAACAACTCACGGATCCGCCGCTCTTTCGTGGTCGGATCCAGAGACCCGAGCAGGAGCGAGACGATGTCTCGGAACCACTCGCCCGCAGCCTCACCGAAGGTCGGTTGGCCGATGACATCCGGGATCCGGAACTTGTCAAAGATCCTGACAGCCTTTGCTGCAAGCTCAGGGTTCAGGGGCTGAACGTCCGGGAGCAGCGACTGGCCAGCGCGGATACGCGGCTCCCAGTCAGGCCTGCTCAGGTTCAGCATGGTAGTTTCAGTTCCTCATAGGCGCGCTTGGTACGAGACCAGACCAGTCATCGCCGGCAGATGTCATGTCGCCAAAATCACCCTGATCATCACGACGCGGAGCAGGCTTGGCATGAATGAAGGGACCGGCCTTGTCGGCTGCCATGGCACGCATTTCATACGGCGCATCAGGATCACGCAGGATGGCCAGCCAGAAATCGAGAGGCTTCAGAGTGCTGCTGTCAGCAATCACTGGCCCTGCCCAATCCTCAGTGGTCTGCGTCTTCTTTTTCCGGCCAGCACCGGGACGTGCTCCACCGCGTGCCATGGTCCTTTCCCCTTTGATTTCTTTGATTGTTTTCAAACATGAGCAAAAAATCTGCGCGTGAGCCTGGCGCGGTTGCGCCGCCCAAGGGGGCCGAACTTTCGACCCGCCCCCCTTCAATTCAGACCGTTTCAGTATGATTTGACCTGAATTTTCATGAAAAATGACGGTTTTTAGCCATTTTCCGAAGGTTTTTGACCTTCTCGGGATCAGCCTGACCGCATCCGATTGCGATCTGCTCTGGCCTTGGCCGTCTTCCTGCTGTGGCAGGAGCCGCAGAGCAGGACGATATTGGCTGGATCGAGGGCAGCACCACCGTCCTTCAGCTCATGTCGATGATCACCGAAGATCCGGCAGTCCGATCGACTGCATTCCTGACAGATCCGACCCCGTTCTTTCAGAAGCCGGTGCATCAGTTGGCGCCACGGCCTGGACAAATAAAAAGCCTCTGCCCGTTTCGGGAGAGGCTTGGCGATGCGGGTATCCACCGTCTGAAGGCTTGATCCAACGCACTTGAGACGTGGCATTTCGACCTCTCAAACAGGCATAAAAAAAGACGCGAACCCTTTCGGATGCACGTCTCGCAATCATGACGTTGAAAATTGCGCATTTTGGTCCAAACGGTCAACCGGAATTTGTCCGGTTCGTATTTTTTCTGCAATCAGGCAGCAGGCCGTCAGATAGCGCCGCTGTGCTGTATTGCGTCCAATGCCCAGTTTTCTGCCAATTTTTTCCCATGAGAGCAGGTGTTTTCCTGAGATTGGATGGACGCGCATGTAGAGCTGCACCACGAGCCGCAACTCCCGATTCGCATTTCCTTCACCGAGGAAGGTAAGCCAGGAAAATACGAGATCCATGCGCGACACATCGTCAGGCGTCGGACGCGGTGGAAGGATGTCACTCTCACGCACCCATTCCAGATCCTCTTCATCCGGCACGATGTCCGGCCAGAAGCCACGCGCTCCAGACGGACGCAGACCATGAGCAGGCAGAGCCGCCAACGTCAGCGCAGCCTCATCCAGCCATTCAGCAACCTGCTTCGGAACGTCACGCGTCAAATCCATGCGATGCCGACGCTTCATGCCGCCACCTGCGTCACGAAGTCGGACAGCTCTGGACGACGAAGGTTCATTTCACCGCAGGCACGGCGCTGATTGTAGTCCGCCATCGCTTCTTCCCAGGCACGTTCGCTCTTGAGTTGATCCAGCGTCTTTGGCGCTTCGGGGACGTCACCACGGGCGATCGCCTGTGTCACAGCCTTGTGGAAGTAACCGAAACTGATGCCGTTACCCTTGGCTTTCTCACGCGCCGAAACCTCACGGACCACGAACAGGATCAGGCGTTCGATCTCGTCCTCCGTCAGCCCCTTGGCCAGACCATCCGCGCACCACTGACGGGCCAGCCCGTAATTTCCCATGTCTCGCGCTGGATCGAGTTCAGCGGCGTCATAGGCCTTTTTGCCAATGCGATTGAATGCTGCATCAAGCCTAAGCTTATCTTCTGAAGAAGATAGAGAGCTAAGCTTAGCTTTCGCGGGCGCACGCGTAAGGGGGGTTTTGGCTAGGTTTTCGCGGGTCACGTCTTTGCCTCCGGAAATGGGCAGCGGAATGTATCCCTGCCGGTTGTCTTGCACTTTTCCTTTTTTGGACTTTCCCGGCGGTCTTCCGCCCTTTCTGCCATTCGCACGGGACGCTTCCGCACGGCGTGACGGCTTCAGTTCTGATGGCAGGCCGATCACACCCGTCTTGGCATCCCAGGTTATCAGCTGGGTTTCCGCGTAGGTTTTGAGGTAGGTTTCAATCAGGTTTTCGTCGCAGAAAAGCCGCGTGCGAGCGAGCGCAGACAGCGTGCCAGGGAAAGACACGTTAAGAACACCGTCAGACGTATTGGTGATCAGATGCATGACGAGCTGTGCCCAGACCTGCACCATGACAGCGCCAAGAGCCTGAAGCGTGAGATTGTCCCGCTGCATCAGAAAGGCATCTGAAAGCTGCGTGCGTTGTGTTGCGCTGACTGTCACGTCAGAAACTCCTGAACCCGCATCGAGGCGGGATTGAAAACCTAGAACTCAGTAGGATTTGAGACGGAAACCGGAGCCCACAGGCTCCATCACGTCGCACTGGACCAGCTCGCCAACGGCATATCGAACGACGTCCTGATCTGTGGCGAGATAGCGGGCATAGTCTTCGACAGACACACCCGTGCGACCAGGCGCACGAACAGCAGGGACAACATCCCCGACATCCGTGCAGCCCAGCCACAAGGCGCGCGCCGCCAGCGACAGAAGCGGCCAGCGACGATCAGACATGACCGACCGCGCATGCTTTCCAGGACGCTGACGGCTACTCATCAGGAAGCCGCCAGTTCGCGACCCCAGGCCGGGCTGCGCGGATCTTCACCGGCATCACGGAACCAGGTCGTCTCATCATCAAACAACATCCGGCACCGGCCTTCAGGTCCATGCCGGTTTTTGACGACAAGCACGTCACCTTTGCCACGCGCCTTGTCGAGACGATCGTTGAACTCCTGACATCGCAGACTGAACTGCTCTGCCGTCTCACGATCGCGTCGCGTCAGCTCGCCGGACGATGCTTCTTTCTTGAGATAGTAATGTTCACGATGGATCAGAGCGATAACGTCGGCATCCTGCTCCAGGGCGCCAGTGTCACGCAGATCAGACATCTGCGGGCGCTTGTTCTCCCGCTTTTCCGACTCACGGTTGAGCTGCGCCAGGACGATGACCGGAACGTCCAGTTCTTTGGCCAGAACCTTCAGTTCGTTACTGATTTCCGTCATTTCTTCATAGCGCATGCGACCACGGACACGCGGCGATCCACGCATCAGCTGGACGTAATCCAGAACGATGGCATCCAACCCTTTTTTGGACCGCTTCATGCGCCGCGCACGAGACCGCAACATGGCGACTGACAGACCGCCGCGCGTGTCCGTTTCCAGAGAGAGATGGAACGCCTCATCACAGGCTTTATTGAGCGCCATCCACTGCCAGTCTTCCAGTGGCGGTTGTTCACCTGTCATGGCTTCTTCCGGCACGTCCCAACGACGTCCGGAAAACACTGACCGCAGGTTCAGACCACTTCTGGCAGCACCACCACGGGCACCGAGCTGATCGGCCGTCATTTCACCAGACCAGAACAGAACGCGGGCACCATGGGACGCGATCCGCAGGCCGACGCCCAGACCAAGGGATGTCTTGCCCATCGCAGGACGGGCACCGAGAACGTACATGTTCCCGCCGACGAGCCCGTTCGTCAGGCGATCCAGCGACTTATATCCCCAGGACAGACCGGCCAGTGCAGATCCACGCGCCACGGCCTCACGGGCTTTCGTTACCGAAGTGCAGATCGCCTCATGAAACGTGACGTTCGGCTGGGTTTCCGTGCTGCCAGAAGCCAGATGCATCAGGGCGGCTTCATGACCCTCCAGGATCTCTTCGGCTTTCTGGTCTTCCGGCTTGCAGCAGGCATCAGACGTCTGCTGGCAGAGCGCCATCAGATCACGGCGCATCGCTGTTTCGCGGATCTCCCGTGCATAGTCGTAAGCCGCACGGTCACTGACATAGGCCGTTGCGAGTTTGGCGATATAGACCTTGGGATCGACGTCACCCCAGAGATCCTGATCCGGGTGTTCAAAATGACGGATGATCGTGAAGGGATCGACGGTGCGGCCTTCATTGTAGATCATCAGTGCCTTTTCATAGATAACGCCATTCAGGCGGTCATAGAAATGCTCTGGACGCAGGATCTCTTCCACAGATTCCAAAGTCTTCTTGGAATGCATGAGGACAGAGCCCAAAAGGGCATGTTCGCACGGCATATTGTGCGGGACAGAGCGCATCACACCGCCGAAAAGGCCGGGATTGAAGGCATCACTCACGCTGCGACACTCCGGACAGTCCGTCTGCGGTACCGCGTCAGGCGCGAATATCCGACCGCCTCAACAAGGGCGTCGGGCGCACGACGGCTGTCATTCAGATAATTGGAAACGCTGCTGGTCGGCAGTTTATGGCGGACACAGAAGGACGTCAGAGACCCGGCTTCGCGGATCTGTTTTTTCACTTCTGTAAAAAAATCCATTCCGTTGATCAGCGGCGCATGGATGCCACCACGCAGGCGGCGATACCGCACCAGGCGATCAAAACCCGCACCAGCCAGAAATTCCGGTGATGGATTGCGCTCAGAATGCAGAACCGCAGAAACGGTCGTATGAGCGACACCGATTTTCGCAGCGTATCGGCTCTGATTACCAGCGGCGGCGATATCTTTTTTCAATTCTGTAAAAAACTGGAAGGGATCGAGTAGGTCAGACACGGGCAATCTCCAGTCCAGCACCGACCGGCAGGGCTAGCCGTGAAACCCGCCGACGCACGGATGTCGATTTACGGCGACGCGGAAGACCCAGCCGGACAATCATGCTGGAAACGCTACGCGGTGAAATCCCTACGTATTCCGCGATCACACGCACTGAAGAGCCACCCGCATGCAGGCGACGAACAGCAGGAGCCAGGCGATCATAGTCCAAAGCAGGGCGGGCCATTACTTCATCCCCCCTTTTGCATGTCCCTGGACGATGTACAGTGCGTGCGTCACGACACGTTGCAGGTCGATCAGATCTGCGATCAGGTCATGCGCCTCATCGACCGTCACAATACCGTCTGCCAGCACGCGAACCGTCGTCGCCATAGTCGAACCGGATTTGGTGGCGACGCTTTCCATGATTTCGGCAACGTCGCCCTTTCCAAGGTGGATCGGGGCGATGGAATAGCCCTCCGCCTGCGCCATGGCCGACAGGATCAGCGGCGCTTGCGCAAACTCATCCAGGACGATCGCCACATCCACCGGCACGACAGCCGGATAATTGCGGCTCTGGTATTCGGAAAGCTGCGAACGGCCCACCCGCGTCACAGATGCCGCAGCATCGAGGCTGCCGACTTCACGGATTGCGGCTTGTGTGGCGGTCTTGATTGCTAGAACACTCATCTCCGGACACCATCCGGATGACAGGCGCACGGGCGCGATTTACGGATTACGGCATGGACGATTTTCATGCTGCCACCTCGAATAGATCAGGACGCAATTTTTCTGGGGGGATGCCGGTTAGTCGCGAGACTGCCTGAACCCGCTTGGGTGGAATCTGCCTCCAGGAATACACAGAAGGCGGCTTGATACCCAATTCTCTGGCGAGAGCGGTCGCACCACCGGCCGCTTGGATCGCCATCAATGTAATCTCTGTTGTCATGGGAGTACGATAGGCAATGCCTAGCAATAAAACAATAGGCAAATGCTAGGCGATATTAGTTATTGCCTAATTCATAATGAGGCCATGGAAGATTGGGCATCCCGGCTTAAACGCCTTCGCATGGCTACGCGCTTGTCGCAGGCTAAGGTCGCACGCGCACTAGGTATCGCACCTGCATCGGTAGCACAGTGGGAAATAGGGAGGTCAAAGCCTTCATTAGACCGCTTGCCCGCTCTAGCTTCAATATATGGCGTCAATCTGGAAGAATTGTGCGGTCCAGATTTAGGTTCGCCAATTGAAGCGATGAAAGCCGCCAAAACACCCGATCGAAAAAAAGGCGTTTTCCTCGTCTCTGGGTACGTTTCAGGGGCGGATCGGGTTATAATGTATGCCGATGGTGATCCCGTCGAAGATCACGAAGTGGAATTACCCTTCGTTGGATACGGCGGTCAGCTTCTTCGCGTGAATGGAGAATCAATGGTGCCCCGCTACAAGCCGGGGGAAATTGTTGGGATTCACCTTCCAGGAAAAGAACAGATTTCTCTAAAAATGCTTGGGAAAGATGTTGTTGCTAAGCTGGCAGATGGGCAGCTTGTATTAAAAACCGTCATGTCTGGACGAGATTGTAATTCTTTCGTCCTTTCATCGGTAAATCCACTGGTTCCACCTATATTTGATCCTGAAATCGTGTGGATCACACCAATAGATTTTCATATTTCTTTATAGAAGGCATGGATGCTCTCAAGAAAGAGCATCCATCAGGCCCAGCTGGTTATTTCGGTGCTTCTGCAGGAGCAGATGCCTGCTGCGCGTCCTGCATTGGATTTACGCTCTTACGAACAATCGTGCTTGGGTAATGATCAGGCAGCCCAACGGGGGCCCCAACATTTGCTGGAAGCGGCGCCAATGTCATATTCACGTCATGGTCATAGGCGTGGGACGCGCCCGTTGACATATCGACTACAACACCGATGATTCCGCCAAAACCAAGATTTCCAATGACCCAACCATTGAAATCAGAACTATTCTTGGCATTTGAGAAATCGTAGTTGTCTTTGACGCAACCAACCCACAGATCGCTACCTTTGCGGCTGACACTAACTACTCCAGGTGTGGAGTTTACGTATCCGACCTGAACGCCTTCACGATAGAGGGCACATTTAGCACCTTCAGGGCTCGTGTTAATTGAAATATCTTGGTGGCTTCCGCTGACAATACTTGCACAACCAGCGAGAGACAGAGCGGCCAGCATTGCCGCAGGAATACGGAAAAGATTCACTTCTGAAATCCATAATTTGAACACAAATCGTTCCATAAACTTTTTTTCATAGGTGTCAATTTGTTGCTGTAAAGTTTCTAAGTTCTTCTATTTGCTTCTTTATTTTTCCCGAAAGCGTTGCCTAGCAGATATAGTAGGCAATGCCTATTGACTGACTTACTAAGCAATGCCTAATGTTCTCTCCATTGCCCTACGCGACGGAGAGAACCCATGTCGTCCAGACACCCACTCCTGCAGCACACACGGACCCAGAGCGGCTTTGACCGTTTCCTGCAGGACAACATTGAACCAGACGTTCACGACCAGGCGCGGAGCCTACAGGACCGTCTGATCGGAACGCGCAATCTTGCCGCCCGCAACGCCAGACTTGGCGACGAGCGCATGGCCCAGATCTGGGAGCGCTGCGCCGAAGACTTTGCCGCCAGCTTGTCCCGCCTGTTGACCCTGAACCTACTCCCTGAGAGCGTTCCTGATTTCCCGGAGCCTGTTGCACGCGATTGCCGTCCAGTAACGGTCGGTCGGATCGTTGAGATCGACGCAGCTCGACTTGCTGCTCATTGCTGGAAGCAGGTTCAGGGTCTGCGGGGTATCACCATGGGCGCACCTCTCCGGAGGCACTCATGACCAAAGCAACAAAGCCCCGCTTCGGGATCTGCGACGCAAAGGGCGTGATCGTTAGCCGCTTTCACTCGCAATTCATGGCCAGCAAGCATGCGTTGTCCTGGGCAGCGCAGAAAGGGCAGTCCGTCGCCATTAGGCGCGGCCGCATCATTGTTGCCTGGGCACGTCCGTTCGGACCCGGTGAAGCGCGCCTGGACGAAGGTCACACGCCGGAGCTGGCGTTATGACAGCGACAATCGTGGACATTCTCCAGTCCCTGCGCCGTGGCAAGGCCGTGCCTGCCATTGCGGAGTTTTTCGAGATCCCGGAAGCGGCCGTGCATGAGGTTTGGAATAACCTCTTCGATTGCGCCATTGAGGCCGCGACGATCTATCCGAATGACGCCGACCTTCCTCCCGAGGCCGGGAAAATGGTCAGCGGTTCGGTTGTCGTGCCTGAGTTTGCGCCCGATGTGCCACTTCGCACACCGGACTCCATGAAGGGTGGCCGTCCGCGTCGTTCGGACCCTCTGCCGACAGGAAGACCGCGTGGTGGACGTCCTATGCCGTCTCATAACAGCGACCCATCAAAGATGAGTCCGTTGCATCAGCAGATGCTGGAAATGATGAAGGCCGGTGTCGGCACAATGGATATTTCCCGCAAGCTGAATGTGTCGAGCGCAACGGTCTCCACGCGTCGCCGCAGGTTTGAGGATGCAGGCCTGGTCCCCACATCCGCACATAGAAAGATCGCATGATGAAAATCACATTCGATTGCCGTGCGCTGGCGTTCGCGCATTTCGCAATGTCGTCTGATAACCTGCGCCCTTATCTGCAAGGCATCCTGGTCGAAAAGCACAATGATCGCATCGTAACGACCGCGACCAATGGGCACGCTCTTCTGAGCGTAGGCACCCCACACCTTGCGCCAGATGATCACGAAACAGCGGTTCTCACCGAAGCGGGATGCCCAGACTTTGAGCAATTCATTCTGGATCGTCGCACAGGAAAAGGTCTGTTCGCTGGCTGCATGCAGTCGAGAGCTATGTATGTGACCCTGCAGAGCACCGAACGAGAAAGCCGCCTGTATTGGGAAACCTACAACATCACGGAAGAGCCGCTTGATCGTGGGCTGGTAGATCTGATTGACGGCACATTTCCCGAATGGCGACGCATAATTCCTGATGAGGTGGAACAATCCCCGATCAATCCAGGCTTCATGACTGCCCGTAATGTCAAGGTTATCACAGATGCGATTGCCCGAGGCTTACGCGCGCCGAGTGCGCCTTGGCGCCTAGTTGGAACCACGGCGAGGACCGCCCACCTGCTCCAGGTGCGAGATCCTGAACAGAGAAGTCAATTCTTTGGCGTAGCGATGCCCGCCTACGATGAGGAGGAATGGAAACCCATTTTTGCTCCGGAATGGGCAGCCGCTGAACCCGATACGCAGAGCGAGGACGCAACATGAGCAAGATCCCCGTCACCAAGGCAGGGCAGTCCGTGCTTGCGAACATCATGACGCAAGCCATCCAGACGACTGCGATGCAGGAGGACATCAGCCGCGATCAGATTATTCTGTCCCTGATCACGCTGCTGATCGGCGGTTCACCCATGGATCGCGATCTATTTTTTCCGGTCGCCACACATGCGGACAAACTTGAAACGGCAGAGATCGATGACCTTGCGCTCCAGGTCATCAGCCGCCGCGCACGGGTTGTCGCTCCCGGGAAACGGACCAGCGCTTGCGTCAGTGAGGATTCCTATCAGATCGGTGAGCGGGTTGGTCAGATATTAGGCGCGGATGTGTCTATTGGCCGGATGGATACGGCAAAGCTCCTGGAATTGTTTCCGCGCCACTTCCTGTTGGAAGCAGCGGAGAGCGAAGGTCTGCACATTCCAGGCGCGAGCAAGATGACGGCCTTTGATCTGCGCAATCAGCTGCATGACGCGCTCCCAAACTGGCGTCCCACCAGCTTTGCCACGTTCACGGAGGATCTGTCGTGAACGGCCTCCATTCAGACATGCGGCAACTGCGCAAACAGGCCGCTGCACTCGGCTGGACAGCCGGACGCAGCAACGGCGGGCATCTCAGGTGGACGCACGAAACAGGCGGGATCGTCTTCAGCTCATCCACGCCAGGCGACGTCCGATCAATCCGAAACACACTCGCCCAGATCAAGCGCAGCACGCCGAAAGGAGCGGCGAAATGACCCAGAACACGGACCAGAACGCATTCCGATCGCGTGATGCACAGGAGGATGCTCTGACCTATCATCTTGGAGGATTACAGGCCGAAAATAACTTTCGGTTGCTTGCGCGGGCAATGATCCAAGAAGCCGAAGACCGAGGCGCGGCAGAAGCACGACAGAAGGATGCTGCAACAGTTGAGATTGTCCGCCAACATATAAAGGCAGGCGGTTACTGGCTGGATTTCACCAGTGATGATGCGTGGGTCCGCGATGGACATTTCGGCGCAACCCAACGTCTTCTCTATACCCATCCCGTTAATATTGACGCGATGGTGCTGGAGCGTGATCGACTGCGCAACTATTTCGATGAAGTCGAGAAACTGCTTGCCGAAACAAGAAAAATACATTCCCGCTTCATGCGCATCCGCTCATCACTTACGCCCCCAAGAGACAGCAGGGGAGAAGTGTGATGGTGTGCAAAGACTGTAAATATTGTGAAAATGGCTGGCTTAACTGCGGGGACGTTGAATGCGTCAACGGCGTGCTGATCGACATTGATGTGGCTCATGAAGGATGGCAGAGAGACGTTTCATATCCACCCGGTCCTTGTAATGCCTGCCAGAAATGTGGCGGAAGCGGATATCTAGACGACGATTATGCACCGTGTCCTGACTGCAAAGAAAGCGGCTGGAATGGCGGCATTGATCGCTCGCAGGCCCTTCTTAACGATTGGGCTGGATGCGCAGGAGACCCGGCATGAGCGGGCGGACGAATGCAACCCGAGTGCGCAAGGCTTGGCATGCGCAGATAATGGATCCCGCCTACGGTCTAGGTGAGACTATTTACGCCCCTACGGCGAGCAAGGCTCGATACCAGAAATTTCTGAGAACAGATTGTGATTCAATTACATTCGCCAGTATCTGCGTAAAGCGGTCGCCGGATAATGACATCGTCTTGCCAGCAGTCGATGCAGTCACTGATGCGCTGGATGAAGAGGCAAAATCAGTCCTGAACCACACTTTGATAAACAAGAGGTTTTACACGGCGAAGGACGACAAGGCGATTTGCAGCCTGGTTCAGGCCGGCCTGTTAGAGGACACGGGAAGGGGCTGGAACACAGGGGAATCCTATTTCGTCCTGACGGAGGCTGGACATACAGCAGCCGTGTCCTTGCGGCCGATTTATCCAGAATATCCGGAGTATCGAGCATGAGTGGACGAATTGTTCAGATGCCACCGCGCGTTTTGGATATTGGGGATGCGGCGGCCTATCTGGCTATGTCTGAAGGTACCTTTAGAACGCATGTGCTACCGCATGTTCGGCAAATAAACCTTTCAGCGCGGCGTCGGGGCTATCTGGTGTCTGACCTGGATCGCTGGATTGATCGGCAAGCGGGCGGGGAAGGTGTGGCAGTCACTGTTTCCGCCAATCCCTGGGACGCGATGAGTTGACCACACTGCGGTTGCCTTACATTCAGCGTTTCGAGGATCGGCACGGAAAGGTGCGGTATTACTTTCGCAAGAAGGGGCAGAAGAGCATTCCGCTGCCAGATCTGCGCGATCCCTGCTTCATCGCTGCGTACCAGGCTGCTGTTTCTGGCGCTGAACCAAGAGGGCTAGACGCTGCGAAGGTTACCCGGACGGGAAGCCTGAGGGATGTGATCGAGTCTTGGTACGACACGGCGCACTTCAAGACGCTGGAAGAGAGTACCAAGGCTGTGTACCGGCGCTTGCTGGAGCGAATGCGCGGCGCGGATTATGCGGCGAACCCGGTGCTGCTGATGGAAAGCCGGCATGTCCGGATGATCATGGCCCGGCATAATGACTCGCCCACGACGGCCAATCGCATGTTGCGGCTGCTCTCAATGTTGATGGAGCACGCCATTCATATGGGGTGGGCGGAGAATAACCCGACGGCGGGCGTTCCGCGCATGAAGATCAAGAGTGATGGCATCCATTCCTGGACGGACGATGAGATCGCTCGATATGAGGCGCGTTGGCCAAGTGGCACGAGAGAGCGCCTAGCACTGGCTCTCCTGCTCTATACGGGGCAGCGCCGCAGTGATGTTGTGAAGATGGGGCCGCGCTCACTGACGGGTCATGGCATTCATGTCCGGCAGCAGAAGACAGGCACTGAGTTGGTTATTCCCATTCATGAGCAGTTAAGGGTCGAGTTGGACCAGTGGCAGCCGAATGGCGCAGGGACGTTTCTGGCGACTGAGAAGGGTCGCCCGATGTCCGTGAACAATTTCTACAATCAGTTTATCGACTGGTGCCGTGAGGCAGGTCTGCCGGCTGGATGCAGTCCGCACGGTTTGCGCAAGGCCGCAGCTCGGAGGCTGGCAGAAGCGGGCTGCACAACGCACCAGATCGCAGCCATTACAGGGCACCGGAGTTTGGCTGAAGTGGCGCGCTATACGCGGGCTGCCGAACAGGTGGAGTTGGCACGTTCGGCGATGTCAAGGCTGAGACCGAGTGTCAAACCTGTCTTGGAAGGTGTCAAACCTGCCGAAAAACTGGCGGAAAATAGCGATTTCTGAGATTGGTGGTGGACCCGACGCGATTCGAACGCGTGACCTTTGCCTTCGGAGGGCAACGCTCTATCCAGCTGAGCTACGGGTCCGTCGGGTTTCCAATAGACGGTTCAGGATGGGCTTGCCAAGCCCCAATCGCCATTTTGTTCAATCACGGTTGAGCTGTTGCTTTCCAGAGGGCTGCGGCAATGTCGCCGCCCGAGGGTAAAGCTTGGTCTGGCGTCAGGATCCAGGAGGCTACGTCTTGTGCGGTAATCCGTTTGTCGCGGCTTATCAGATGGTGGGCTGTCGGAAATTCATCCAGTCGGACGGCGGCGGGGAGGCGCTTCAGAAACCGTGCGGTGTATGGGGGTAGGACGAACTGGTCTCGACCGCCGAACACCATGAGCATTGGCGTTCTGATGTGTGGGGCGGCGTTGAACGCTGCGGTCATGAGGTGGGTCAGGCCAGCAAGTGGATGAACTGTCGAACTGTGCTGGGTCAATGGGTCGAAATACATGCGGCGCAGGGCGTGGATATTGTCGCTTGCAACGCGTTCTCCGGGGACGGCTGATCCATCCAGTTTCCAGTGGGGGGCGACTGTGTCGATACCATCCAGAACGGTCTGCCAGGGCTCGCCAATTTTCATGATGGCTGGAGCGAGCAGAATGGTGCCGGATAGCTCTGGCGGCGGATTGGTGGCGAGGAGCAGGGCGACCGCTCCGCCCATGCTTTCGCCCATGACATAAAGAGGCAGGTCGGGATAACGGCTGTGAAGCCACGCAAGCTCTTCGCGTACGTCCTCAACCATCCGCGTCGTGCTGCTCCAGCCGCTTGCGTCCTGTGTCGTTCCGAAGCCTCGCTGGTCTGGGGCGACGATTTCGATGCCGGCAGTGCTCAGGGGCGGGGCAAAGAACTCCCACGCATCCCGGCTGTCTCCGAAGCCATGAAGGGCCAGAATGACGGCTTTCAATGGGTGTGCTGCGGGATAAATTCTTAAAGGAATGTGAGCGCCATCCGACATGCTGAGCGTCACATCCGGGAGGATGAGGGCGCTTTCTTGTGCTGTTGGGTGCAGGTCCGGCATTGGGCGGTGAGTGCAGGCTCCGAGAAGCAGCGTGCAGGCCGCAAAGCAGGCCAAGGTGCAGGAAAGACGCCACAGGCGGTTTGAAACGGAGGGGAATGAGCCTATCATCGCGGGGATTTTAGAACGTCCGCCCCTTCCGGGCGAGAAGGGAGATATTCGTGCCGTCTGAAACGCCTCATCTGGTTCTGATTGACGGGTCCGGCTTCATTTTCCGTGCTTTCCATGCCCTGCCGCCCATGACGAGCCCGGATGGCGTGCCGGTCAATGCGGTTTATGGCTTCACGAATATGCTGACGCGCCTGCTGCGCGATCATGTTGGCACACATCTGGCTGTTATTTTCGATGCCGGTCGTCAGACGTTCCGCAATGATATTTACCCGCAGTACAAGGCACATCGTCCCGAGCCACCGGAAGATCTGCGTCCGCAGTTCGGCCTGATCCGTGATGCGACTGCGGCTTTCAATGTGCCTGCGATTGAACTGGCCGGTTGGGAAGCGGACGATCTGATCGCGAGCTATGCCAAGGCCGTTGTGGCGCAGGGCGGACGGTGCACGATCATCTCGTCGGACAAGGACCTGATGCAGTTGATCTGCCCGGGCGTCGAACTGATGGACCCGATGAAGCAGAAGCCGATTCGGGAAGCTGAGGTTGAGGCCAAGTTTGGTGTGCGGCCAGATCAGGTTGTCGACGTTCAGGCCCTGATGGGAGACTCTACCGATAACGTGCCGGGTGTGCCGGGTATCGGCGCGAAGGGCGCGGCCCAGCTCATTAATGAATATGGCACGCTGGAAAAGGTTCTGGATGCTGCGGAAGGCATGAAAGCCTCCAAACGTCGCCAAAACCTGATCGAATTTGCGGATGCCGCCCGGATGTCTCGCAAGTTGGTTCTGCTGGCGGATGACGTTCCGTTGCCTCAGCCGATTGGGGAACTGGAGTGCCGTGAGCCGGTTCAGGAGACACTCCGGGACTGGCTCGACACGATGGGTTTCCACTCTACGATCCAGCGGATGGGGCTGGGACTGGCCGCGAAGCCGAAGTCTACGTTTCGTCCCAAGGCAGTAGCTCCGGCGGAAGGTGAAGCGCCTACGGTCACGCTTTCTGAGGCGTCTTATGGGCCGTACGAAACCGTAACGGATTTCGAAACGCTGGATCGGTGGATTGCCGACGCACGGGCCGCCGGATTTGTGGCTGTGGATACGGAAACGGACAGTCTCAATGCGCGTCAGGCTAATATGGTCGGGTTGTCGTTGTCTGTCGCGCCGGGTAAGGCCTGTTATGTGCCGTTCCTGCATGAAGGCAAGCGGGATCTGTTGCAGGATGGGCCGGACGACCAGCCGACCGATCAGCAGCTTGATCGTGCAGAGACGCTGAAGCGCCTTGAGCCGTTAATGCGCGATTCATCCGTTCTGAAGATCTTCCAGAACGCGAAATATGATCTGACGGTGTTCCGTAAGGCCGGGCTGCCTGAAATTACGCCGATCGACGATACGATGCTCATCTCCTATGCGCAGTCTGCGGGAGAGCATGGGCAGGGCATGGATGAACTGTCGCAGCTCCATCTGGGCCATACGCCGATCACCTATGATTCTGTGGCGGGAACGGGGCGTAAGCGCATTCCGTTCGCTGAAGTGCCGCTGGATCAGGCGACGGCTTATGCGGCGGAAGATGCTGATGTCACGCTGCGGCTGTGGCAGGTGCTTCGTCCGCAACTGCGTCTGCGTCAGTCACTGGCCCTCTATGAAGAAATCGAGCGGCCTCTGATTGAAGTTCTGACGGATATGGAAGACGTCGGGATCAAGGTCGATGCTGTTGAGCTGCGGCGCATGTCGGCCGATTTTGCGACGCGTATGGCAGTGATCGAGAAGGATATTCACGAGCAGGTTGGGCGCAGTTTCAACGTAGGGTCTCCCAAGCAGCTTGGTGAGATCCTGTTCGATGAAATGGAGCTTCCGGGCGGGAAACGCACCAAGAGCGGCTCCTGGGGGACGGATTCATCTGTCCTTGAGGGACTGGCGGAGCAGGGGCATGACCTGCCGCAGAAGATCCTGTCCTGGCGTCAGTTGGCCAAGTTGAAATCCACTTACGCCGATGCGCTGGTTGAGCAGATGGACCAAGGGACGCAACGTGTTCACACGTCCTTCCAGATGGCCATTACGACCACCGGACGTTTGTCTTCCAATGAGCCGAACCTTCAGAATATTCCCATTCGGACCGAAGAAGGCGCGCTGATCCGCAAGGCCTTCGTGGCGGCTCCGGGGCATGTTCTGGTGTCTGCGGATTACAGTCAGATCGAATTGCGACTGCTGGCTCATGTGGCGAAGATCGAGCCTTTGCTGGAGGCGTTCCATCTGGGGCAGGATATTCATGCCCGCACGGCCTCCGAAGTGTTCGGTATTCCCATTGAAGGTATGGACCCGCTGACCCGTCGTCGGGCCAAGGCCATCAACTTCGGCATTATTTACGGGATTTCGGCTTTTGGTCTGGGGCGCCAGCTTCAGATTTCGCCGGGTGAGGCACGCTCTTACATTGATGCGTATTTTGCTCGCTATCCCGGTATTCGCGCCTATATGGACCGAACCAAGGAAGAGGCGAAGGAACATGGTTACGTTCTGACGCCGTTTGGTCGCCGCTGTTATGTGCCGGGCATCAAGGACAAGAACGGCGCTCGCCGGTCCTATGCGGAACGTCAGGCCATCAATGCGCCGCTTCAGGGTGGCGCTGCTGACATCATCAAGCGCGCGATGGTGCGTCTGGCGAGAAAACTGCCTGAGACGGGCCTGAAGGCGCAGATGCTGCTTCAGGTGCATGACGAACTGCTCTTCGAAGTTCAGGAGCAGGATGCGCAGAAATTGGCGGATTTCGTCCGTCAGGAAATGGAAAGTGCCGCAAAGCTGGATGTGGCGCTTGAGGTTGAAACCGGTATCGGCCCGAGCTGGGCTGACGCACACTGAGAGACTGAACGAGCATGGAAACCCAACACGAACGCCGCAAGCGGGTCAGCAATCGCATTATCTGGGGAGTGCTGGCAGTTGCGGCGGTTCTGGCCGGGGTCGGCTTCCAGTTGGCCTCTCATGGCGGGCCGGGACTTCTTGTGCAGTCCAACGGAAATGAAGTCGGTGGCAGCTTCCGCCTTGATTCCCTTGGAGAAAGTACGGTTACGGAAGGGGACTTCCACGGAACCTGGATGCTGGTGTGGTTCTTCGACACGAACTGCCCGGAAGATCGCTGCCAGCCCGTGCTGAAGAGCATGGAGCAGGCTTATCAGACGCTCCATGCAGAAGGCGTACGCGTCTCGCCGCTGGCGGTGTCTTTGGATCCGTTTGATGAGAATGAAGCTCTCAGGAATTACGTTATTCCGGTTGCGCCTCATGTCATGCCGTTCACAGGAACGCCCAACATGATCAAGGCCATGACGGCCGAATATCATGCGCCGGATGAAAAAGAGGGCGACCATTACGTTCCGGCTCCGCGGATTGTCATCATGGACCCGAATGCCCGGTATGCGGGTACGATTGATGCGACGGGTCATGCTGATGCCCTGATTGCGCGTCTGCGCCAGCTTGCAAAGCGCTGAGTGACGATGCGGCTGTCGGCTCTGGTTCTTGCCTTGTCTCTTGGTCTGGCAGGAACCGCTGTTGCCCAGGAGCGGACACCGCCAGACTGGGATGGGCAGACGCTCGGTAGCCCGCATCGGGGAGGGACGCTCCGTCTGACGGCAGATGGTCCAGGAGGAACGCTGGATCCGCAGGTCAATTACGGCACGCAGTACATGCAGGTGTTCGTCAACATGTACGACCCTCTGCTGACGTTCCGTCAGGCGCGCGGTCCTTCAGGGCTGGATGTTGTGCCTGATCTGGCCGAAGCCATGCCGACCATCAGTCCGGATGGTTTGATATGGACGCTGCATCTGCGATCTGGCCTGAAATTTTCGGACGGGTCGCCTGTCCGTGTTGATGACGTCGTTGCGTCTTTCCGCCGGATCTACCGGGTTGGCAGTCCGACGGCCGCGTCGTTTTATGGTGGGATTGTTGGGGCGAAAGAGTGTCTGGATGCGCCAGATCATTGCACGTTGCCAGGCGTTGAAGGTCATCCGGATGGCACAATCGTTTTTCATCTGACGCATCAGGATGGAGAGTTTCTCTACAAGCTGGCATTTCCTCATGCCGTCATTCTGCCCGCCGGAATTTCGTCTCACGATCTTGGAAATGCGACAGCACCGGGGACGGGCCCTTACCGGATCACGCATTACGATCCCGAGCACGGACTATCTCTGGAGCGGAACGCCTACTTTCACGTCTGGAATCCGCAGGCGCAGACGGATGGGTTCGTCGATCATATCGAGTACAGTTTTGGTCTGTCGGACGAAGCTCAGATTACGGCCGTTGAGCAGGGGCAATATGACTGGATGCTGGATGCCAAGCCCTCCGACCGACTGGGAGAGCTAGGGGCGAAATATACGTCCCAAGTGCATATCGAGCCGCTTCTTGGCCTCTATTATCTGGCGATGAATGTTCACGAAAAACCGTTCATGGATCAGAGGGTCCGGCAGGCGGTCAGTCTGGCGGTAAACCGTCATGCCATGACGATCCTGTTTGGAGGGAGCGCCATTTCTGAGCCGCTCTGCCAGATGGTGCCTCATGGTATTCCGGGTGCGGATCTTAGATTGTCCTGCCCGCAAAATCTGGAAGAGGCTCGGCGGCTGGTTCGGGAGGCTGGTGCGGAAGGACAGGCGGTTACATTGGTTGTCCCCAATCGCGCTATCGAACTGGGCATGGGGACGTATCTGCGGAATGTGCTTCAGCAGATTGGCCTGAAAGCGCAGTTACGACCGATTACGGCTGGTCTGGCAGACTCTTACGAGCAGAATACGGCCAACCATGTTCAAATCGCTCTGGCCTACTGGTTTGCCGATTATCCGTCTGCGTCGACGTTTCTGGATGATCTGTTTGGGTGTGATAACTACCACCCCAATTCTGCCATTTCTCCAAACTTTACCGGCTTCTGTGACCAGCATGTTCAGGGCCTGTTCGAGCAGGCCAAGGCACAGACCGATCCAGCCAAAGCCGCGCCCATCTGGCAGGAGGCGGGGCACCAGATCATGCGCCAGATGCCGGGTGCGCCGATGATCCAGATGAAGACTATTGATTTTGTGTCGAAAAGGCTGGGGAATTATTACTCTACGCTTTTGAATCACATGCTGTTTTCGCATGTCTGGGTAAAATAACGCCCGAACGAGAATAATATTGTGTAAATAGTCTTTGCTGATGCCTCCCCTGTATTGTGTGGCCTGCAAGGAGACGATTCATGAGAGTTTTGTTCGTTAGACTCATGGGCGTGTGTCTTGTTGTTTTGAGTATCGGGAAAGCGCGCACGCAGGAAACACAGAAATCATCTGATGACTGCATCAAAGCTGCGGTTGTTCTTCCTTTGCTGGGTGGTCCGGGTGACGCGCCGATTATTCCGGTCAAGGTCAACGGCGTGGATGCGGCCATGTATGTCAGCCCAATGTTCGGGCGCGTTATGGTTCATGATGCCGGAAAGCTGTGGTTCCCGCGTGGAGCGGAGATGCCCTTGAAAGCCCAGAATGGCGCGGTGACGTTAACCTCCCGAACACTTCTTGATGATGTGCAGATCGGACCAATGGATCTGGGAGAAATGGCTGCCAATCTTCTGGACGGTCAGGCTGAGCACCGTGTCGATGGCCGGCCCCTCATTGGAATGCTGGGGCTGGGGAACGAGGTATTCTCCGGGACCGATGTTCTCTTCGACATTCCCAACGGAAAGCTGGCGTTTCTGAAGTTTCGAACAGACAAGGCCTGCAAGGATGCGCCGCATCGTCTCATGGGAGCTCAGGCTCATGTTGTGGAGCTACGGCGTGGAGCACTGATTGCTGTTCGCACCAATGCAACATCTCAGGATATGGTTCTTGACCCGGATTTATCAGAAACGGTTTTACCCACATCCTGGGAAGACGCCCTGAACCTCACGTCGGATGACATCCGGCATGAGCCAATCGTGACAACCCGGTATGTCGGGCTATCGGTCAGGCACCAGTCTGTTCTTAATGGACTGGATATTGGCGGGTACAATCCCGGCCCTCTGAACGTATTGTTCCAGTCTGATATTTCGACTGCAGCCCTTGGGGGCGATGTCTTCAGGAAAGCGGCTGTCTTGCTGGACAGAGACGTTGGTCAGGCGTTTTTCCTTCCTGAACCAGACAATACGTCTCGCCCGACGCTGCATTTCCATTTTGATGAAAACCACGCCGGGCATACAGCCGTCACACAAAAAACCGGACAGATTGAGGCGGGTGTTAAGTGAAGCTTTATGCAGGGATCACTTCACACCCATTGGGTATTTTTACAGGCCGATATCGGTGCGGAAAATTTTGTCTTCCCACTGAATGGCTGACGCGCCTTCATAAGCAAGACGACGGGCCTCTTCTGGCGTAGCGGCCTTGGCGCAGACTGTCAGAACGCGTCCACCATCCGCGACAAGAACGCCGTCGACCAGCTTTGTTCCGGCATGGAAAACCGAGACGCCCGGGACGGCTTCGGCGCGGTCTATGCCCGAAATGCGTCCACCTTTTTTCGGAGCATCCGGGTAGCCGTTGGCAGCCAGAACCAGTGAGATGGAGGCTTCGTCGGAGAACTCGGCGGCGGCATGGTCGAGATTGCCATTTGCGAGAGCCGCAAGGATCGGGAGCAGGTCTGACTTGAGGCGGATGAGCAGAGCCTGCGCTTCCGGGTCACCGAAGCGGACATTGTACTCGATCAGCTTTGGGCCTTCATTCGTCAGCATCAGGCCAGCGAAAATCACGCCACGGAAAGGTGTTCCGCGACGCACCATTTCTGCCAGCATCGGGCGGACGCTGAGGTCCAGAGCTTTTTCCTGAGCCGCGCGATCAAAGCCGGGTGGCGGGGAGATAGCGCCCATACCGCCGGTGTTTGGCCCTGTGTCTCCATCGCCCAGACGTTTGTGGTCGCGGGCAGCACCGATCAGAACGGCCTTGTCGTCTGAGCAGAAGGCGAACAGCGAGACTTCTTCGCCCACCAGACATTCTTCAATGACGAGCGGCATACCGAGCTTGCGAATGGCGTCTTCTGCTTCTTCGACGCTCTGGGCGACGACTACGCCTTTACCTGCTGCCAGACCATCTGCCTTTACGACGATCGGCGCACCGCGACGGCGAACGAATTCGAGGGCTGGAGCTTCGTCTTCGAAGCGTTCCCATTTTGCTGTTGGAATGCCCGCGGCATCGGCAACGTCCTTGGTGAACGCCTTGCTGCCTTCCAGAAGGGCCGTAGCTTTGGTGGGGCCAGCGCAGGGAATGCCAGCTTCGGCGCAGGCATCCGCCAGACCGGCCACCAGAGGTGCTTCAGGGCCGGGAACGATCAGGTCGATGTTCTGCTCTTTTGCAAAAGCGACAAGTCCTGCAACGTCATCGGCCTTCAGGGGAACGAGCGTTGCAAGAGAGGCCATGCCCGGGTTGCCGGGAGCGGCATAAAGCGCCGAAAGACTGGGCGAGCGCGCCAGACATGTTGCCAGGGCATGTTCGCGCCCTCCGGAACCGACCAGCAAAACGCGCATTCCGCTCTCCCTTTTCATATGCGGGTCCCTGAGATCAGGGCTTCGTCTGAGGGCGTGCGTAGCATAGACTGGCGCCATGATGGAGAGTGATGCCGCGTCCATGCGCGGGAATGTGCCGCAATATTCAGTTTCCGAGATTTCCGGAGCCATCAAGCGCACGCTTGAGACCGGATTCGGTCGCGTCCGGGTGCGTGGAGAAGTCACGGAGCTCAAGCGTTACCCGTCCGGGCATGTCTATCTGTCCCTGAAAGACGAGGGCGGAAAGATTTCCAGCGTGATCTGGCGGGGAACGGTGTCTCGCCTGGGGATGGCGCCCGAGAACGGCAATGAAGTTATCGCGACGGGAAAGGTCTCGTCTTACGGAGAGCGGTCCAGCTATCAGCTCATCATTGACCGCATGGAGTTTGCAGGCGAGGGCGCACTCCTGGCGAACATTGAACGCCTGCGCCGGAAACTGCTGGAAGAGGGCCTGTTCGAGGTCGACCGCAAAAAGCCGATCCCGTTCCTGCCGACGCTCGTTGGTGTTGTCACGTCACGCGCGGGTGCGGTCCTGCACGATATTAAGACGACGATTGAGCGTCGTTTTCCGCGTGATGTCCTGCTGTGGCCTGTGGCTGTGCAGGGGGAAGGGGCGGCGGCCCAGATTGCAGCAGCGATTGAAGGGATGGCGCAAAGACCGCGCCGACCAGATGTTCTGATTGTTGCGCGTGGCGGCGGGTCGCTGGAAGACCTCATGGCGTTCAATGACGAGCGCGTGCTGCGAGCTGTTGCGGCGTGTCCTATCCCGGTGATTTCTGCGGTCGGGCATGAAACGGATACCACGTTGATCGATCTAGTCTCCGATCGACGTGCACCAACGCCAACGGCTGCGGCGGAAATGGCCGTTCCGCTACGCTCCGAACTGGTGGCCGATCTGGCGCATCGTACGGCTCGTCTGGCGGGTGGGTTGAGCCGGATCATGCAGGTGTCTCGCGGGCGGCTTGAACAGGCTACGGCTGGATTGCCGGATCTGCCGTCTCTTCTGGCGACGACGCGCATGAGACTGGACGATCGCAGCCAGCGCCTTGAACTGGCCCTTCCGGCCTATGTGATGCGGATCAGAAGCCGGTTGGATGCGCCTTTGCATCAGTTGCCCTCGCCGGAACTGATTGTCAGTCGTGCCCGAGCGGCGTTGACTGCGCCCTCCCGTCAGCTTCCGTCACCTGTGCTGATGATTGAACGCCGGGGTAGTGCGCTTCAGAAGGTAGAAACAGCTTTGATGACGGCATGGCAGAACGCGGCGCAGCGTTTCCATTTTCGTGTGGAACGGCAGCGGTTGTCTCCCGAGACGCTTAACGGGGCCATTCGTCTTCAAAAAGCACGTCTGGAAGGGTTGGGAAGCCATCTGGAAGCCGTGTCCCCCAAAGCCATTCTGAGCCGTGGTTATGTGCTGGTTCAGGATAGCAAAGGGCGCCCGGTTACCAGTTCGAATGCTACTCCTGTTAATGACCGTGTTGTTCTCTCTTTCGCTGATGGCGAACGTGGGGCAAAACTGGATGCTCTGACGTCTCAGGGCGATCTCGGGCTTTAATCATGAAGTGCCGGGCCGTTGCCCGGTTTGTAATCCGGAGTTCACATGCGTCCGTTCTGGTTGAGCCTTGTTGTCCTGCCTCTTCTGGCGGCTTGTGCCGAACAGCCTGCTGCTCCAGCCCAGACGGCTGCGCAGGCTCCGGCACAGAAGATCCCTCCGCAGGATTTTGCGCCTGGGCTGGCTGAAGAAGCGCCACATACAGGGCAGAAAGTGCTGCTCAATGATCCTTCTGCGCCAACAAATACGCCTTTGTGCGGCACGGCGCTGCATGAAGCCAATCAGGCCGGTGCGGCAGTCTATGCTCAGGGGCTGGCAAGTACTGCGTCATCCTGTCCGCAGAATGCCTGTTTCGAGCCTTTGACGGGCACGTTTATTGCGGCTGATGGCAACAAGAGCGTGTGCCGGTAAAAGTTTTCAACTCAGATTGAGCTGTCGCATTTCCCTATTATTCACCGTGCTTTAAGATGCGCCTCACAAAAGAGTGAGGCTTGCGATGACTGATAATCTGAAGTGCCCCAAATGTGGGTCCGAACATGTCTATCCGGATGGTACTCTCTGGGTCTGTCCGGATTGTGCAAATGAATGGAATCCTGAAGCCGAAGGCGAGGGTAATGCGGGGGAAGGAAGCTCCGTCATCAAGGACGCGAACGGAAATGTTCTCGTCGATGGGGATAGTGTGACTGTTGTGAAGGACCTTAAAGTCAAAGGATCTTCGCTCGTCGTGAAAAGCGGCACCAAGGTGAAGAACATCCGTCTGGTTGATGCGACGGACGGGCACAACATTGCCTGCAAGATCACCGGGATTGGCGCCATGAATCTCAAGTCGGAATTCGTCAAAAAATCCTGATTGCCCTTCTGATCAGAGTGATTTTCCCATTCGGCCCTTGCGGATCTTCCGTGAGGGCCGAATGCGTTTTGGCAATTTTCAGGAAAGGGGATGTGCAGGCATGGATGTTATTCTGGGTGGAACAGGTCATGTGGGACGGGCTGTCGCAGAGACTGTTCGGGCTGCAGGTCACGATGTAACGATTGTTGGTCGTCATGTTCGTGCGGAAGCGGGCGAGGGGTTCAAGGCTGTCTCTTTGGACGTCCTGGATACAATGGCTTTACGAGCCCTGTTTCAGAAAGCGCGCAGGGTATTTGTTCTGAACCCGCCTGCTGCTGTTTCAGGTGATACGGATGTTGATGAGCGCAGAACAGTTCGTTCTCTCCTGACAGCGCTTCAGGGCGTTCGTTTGGAAAAGCTGGTGGTACTCTCAACTTATGGTGCCCAGCCTGGCGCGCACTGCGGAGATTTGGGCGTACTTTACGAACTGGAACAAGGTGTTGCTAACCTGAATATGCCGGTTTGTATTGTGCGGGCTGCCTATTACATGACGAACTGGATTGGGCTTCTGGAAAGTGTCAGAGCCACAGGGGTGATGAAGACGCTGCTGCCGTCTGCTCAGGCCTTCCCGATGGTGGCACCAGAAGATGTTGGGCATTTCGCGGGACAAATTCTGCTTTCCGAAGAAGGTCAGGGCGAGATCTACCATATCGAAGGTCCAAAAACTTACACGCCAGACGAGGTCGCGGAAGTGCTCTGTGATCTTCTGGGGCGACCTGTTCGGGCAGAGGCTGTTCCGCAGGATCAGTGGTACGCGACTTACCTTGCCAATGGCTTTTCTGCCGAAGCAGCTCGATCTTATGCCACGATGACAGGGATTTTTGTTCATCACTGTTATGAAGCGCCAACAGGCCCGTGGCGCGGTGCAACAGATCTTGCCACCTGTCTGCAACGCTTCCTTTAAGATTTGGAAACAAGCAACAAAAAAGCCGACCGGAGGGGTATCCGGTCGGCTTTTTTTAGACGTTATGGAAACGCTTCTTAGCGCTTCCACCATCCGACGCGGCGTGTCGCCGGGGGAAGTTCGTCAATGTTGATTGGCTGAAGAGTATTGTCTTCACCCGTCGTGTCTTCGGCCTTGGCTTTTGTAGCCTTGGTCGTGCGACGCGCGCGCTTCGGCTTGGCCGGAGCGTCCTCTTCGGAAACGGGTGCCGTTTCGACTGTCGCTTCCTCAGCCTTGGTGGCTGCAGCTTTTGTCGTGCGACGGGCGCGAGTGCGCTTTGGCTTGGCTTCGGCCTCTTTAGTTGCTGCCGGAGCAGGAACCTCGACGGCAACCTCTTCCACCACAACTGGCGTTACGGTGTCTGTCTTGACAGCTTTCGTGCTACGGCGACCACGGCCACGTCTTGGCTTTTCCTGCGCTTCAGGAGCAGGCTCAACCACTGTTTCCGTGATGGTGGCAATCGGAGCTTCTTCAATCACGATCGGGGTAGGCTGTGCTGTAGAGGTGCGAACCGGGCGGGCTGCCTGTTCCATCTCTGCCTGTTCGATCACGTCGAAGATGTCGAAGCTGCCACCGAACGGGTCGGCCGGTGTTGGTCCAACATAGCTGCGCTGCTGAAATGCCGGACGCTCTTCGCGACGACGCTGGTTGTGCGTCGGTGCCTGACGAGGCTGCTGCTGCAGGGGAGCCTCAGGCTGCGCAGATGCAGGCACTGGGGTTTCGGCAACAGCTTCGTCTTCCTTCTGAACGCGCTTGAAGCGGGTCCGGCGACGTCCCGGAATGAGCCCGGTTTCTTCGTTGTCCTGCTCCTGAGGCTGCGAAGGCTGCTCGACTTCGGTCTCAGAAACATTCTGCTGAATCGTCTCGTTCTCGGAAGACTGATCCCGGCGACCACGACGACGACGACGACGGCGGCGGCGATTGCCGTTGTTGCCTTCCTCCTCGTCACTGGTCTCCAGCTCGACGTCTTCGGCCCGCACAGATGCCGGAGCAGCCTCTGGAACGATAGCCTGTGGAAGTGTCGGAGCTTCGTCTTCGATGATCTCGATCGTACGGACCGTCTGAGGCGCTGCAACCTGGGCAGGGACATGAGCGGCAGCGGCCGTCTGCGGACGCAGGCGTTCGATGCGCATCTCGGATGCTGGCAGGTCTTCTTCTGTCCGGAAGATCACACGCATACGGTGACGCTGCTCGATGTCCGACAGCCAGTCGCGCTTGTGGTTCAGGATGTAGAGCGCAATGCTTGAACCGATATAGACTTCGATTTCAGAAGCCCGCTGGCGGGTGCCTTCTTCGTCAATGGCGCGCAGCACATGCAGGGCGGAACTTTCCGTACCACGGATGAAGCCGGTGCCCTGACAGTGCGGGCACGGCGTCAGCAGGGATTCCGCGATGGACGGACGCAGACGCTGGCGGGACATTTCGAGCAGGCCGAAATGGGAAATATGCCCGACCTGAATGCGTGCGCGGTCCGTACGCAGGGAGTCCTTGAGGCGCTTCTCGACCTGGGCGTTGTGACGGCGGCTCTCCATGTCGATGAAATCGATCACAACGAGACCAGCCAGATCACGCAGGCGGAGTTGACGTGCGACTTCTTCGGCAGCTTCGAGGTTGGTCCGCAGAGCGGTTTCCTCAATGTTGCGCTGGGAGGTGGACTTACCGGAGTTCACGTCAATGGCGACCAGCGCTTCCGTCTGGTTGATGACGAGGTAGCCACCAGATTTCAGGCGTGCTGTCGGCGAGAACATCGCATCCAGATGGCCTTCGACGTTGTAACGCGCGAAGAGGCTCTGACCGCGGTTCTGCCACAGCTTCACTTTGCCAGCGTTGTGCGGCATTAGCAGGCGCATGAATTCGCGGGCGCTCTTCCAGGCAGATTCACCGTCGACCATGATGTCTTCGATGTCTTTGGAGAACAGATCGCGGATCGCGCGCTTGATGAGGCTTGCTTCCTCATAAACCAGCGTCGGCGCGACGGAAGACAGCGCATGTGAGCGAATGTCATCCCACAACTGGAGCAGGTATTCGCAGTCGCGGATGATTTCCGGTCCCGGGCGTCCTGCACCGGCTGTCCGGACAATCATGGCCATCGACTTGGGCAGGTTCAGTTCCGCAATCAGATCACGCAGACGACGGCGATCGGTGTCGGACGTGATCTTGCGTGACACGCCACCGCCACGCAGGGCATTCGGCATCAGGACACAGTAGCGACCGGCGAGGGAGACATAGGTGGTCAGGGCAGCGCCCTTGTTGCCACGCTCTTCCTTCACGACCTGCACGAGCAGGACCTGACGACGGCGAATGACTTCCTGGATCTTGTAGTTGCGCAGGAAGCGGGCCGTGCGACGGGACGCGGCATTTTCCTCGCCGGTGTCGTGTTCACCACCGACGGTTTCCGGGGCGCGACGATCCTGGTTTTCGGTCTCGTCGGTGTCCTCAGAGACGGTTTCTTCTTCACTTTCCGGAAGATCAGCGCGCTGTTCGGACGCAACGTCTTCTTCCTGAAGGGCCAGAAGTTTTTCGCGGTCTGCAACCGGGATCTGGAAGTAATCCGGATGAATTTCGCTGAAGGCGAGGAAGCCGTGACGGTTTCCGCCGTATTCTACGAAAGCGGCCTGAAGGCTCGGCTCAACGCGAATGACCTTGGCGAGGTAGATGTTGCCCTTGAGCTGTTTCTTGGACGATGTCTCGACGTCGTAATCTTCAACGCGGTCACCGTCCATGACCACAACACGCGTTTCTTCCGCGTGTGTGGTGTCGATAAGCATACGCTTGGTCATGGAAAACTGAACTCCACGATGTTCCAGTGTGGCGCTTCGGGCCAGAGGGAACACCTGATTGTACGGGGTGGAGGGGGCGCATCAGTCGGAATACCAGTCCGCGGGACGCATCTGGTCCCGTTCCGGCTAGGCTCCTGACTGTGATCACGTCGCGTGACATTCGACCCCTGACAGACGTCCGGTCCATGGTCTGGTCCCGGATGAAAACGCATTCCGGTCAGGGTGTTATCCTGTGCCGGACTGAACTAATCCTGCCGGAATAACCCGATCAGGACATGGCACAGAAAATGTCAGGCGCATGTCAAACGATGGGGTGTCACGGCTCGGACAATGGAGGCGGGAGCGCTGCGGGGGAAAGGGTAAAAGCCCGCAAACGATCAGACCGCTCTCTTCAGGTCCTTGATGTGCAGGATGACTTAAAGAATGGCTGCTGGCAAGCGGGGCTTTTGCGGGCTCTCCAAAAGGTGCGCCGCCTTGTTTCAGACATTGTCCTGTGTCTGTATTGTTTGGGCTCATAAAACGATTGATAAAGACGCAGGATAGACGAATGCTGACGCGACGCACGGTACTGGAAGGTCTTGCCTGTCTGTCAGCGGCAATCCCGCTGGATGCAACTGCCCGCACGAAGCATTCTACGCATCATCTCCCGACCGGAGGAACGCTTCATGCGCCTGCGGTACATCGTAATGCGGCCCCTCCAAAACCGCTTGTGATGCTGGACCCGGGCCATGGGGGAAAAGATCCGGGTGCCATTGGTATTTCCGGTACGTATGAGAAACATATTGCGGAGGCCGCCGCGACGGAACTTCAAAGGCAGCTTCTGGCGTCGGGGCAATACCGGGTTGCGATGACGCGTTCCGAAGACCGGTTTATCCCTCTGGAGGGGCGTGTCGAACTGGCCCAACAGCATCAGGCGCATCTCTTTATTTCCATGCACGCCGATGCGCTGCATGACCGCGATGTCCGTGGGGCCAGTGTCTATACGCTCTCCAGCGGTGCGTCAGATGCGCAGACCGCGGCCCTGGCTCAGACGGAAAACAGTGCGGACCGTTTTGGTGGCCCTGCGTTTCATGGGATGTCCCCGGATGTGCAGCAGATCCTGTCCAGCCTTGTTTCGGAAGAAACCCGCCGTGGCTCAGCGCATATGGCATCGAGTGTGGTCGGGGCGTTCCGGAACCGGATTGGCCTGCTGACGCATCCCTCCCGGCATGCCGCGTTTGTTGTTCTGAAATCTGCAGAGATACCCTCTGTTCTGGTTGAGATGGGGTTCATGTCTAACCGGTTGGATGAAGCGGCTTTGCGTCAGGCTGTGCATCGAACGCAGGTAGCGAGTGCGATGAAAACCGCTGTGGACCGGTATTTTTCTGCGCAGCCCAGGCTTATGGCTGGCTGATTTTTGGCCGACCTTGGCGGAACGCATGGCAGAGTTTTTGGTCATGTGGGTTGCGCATAACGAAAGAATCGGACATTTTCCGTCGCCATGACATTTCTTTCGATCCTCTCGCTTCGACTTATCGGCCCCTGAACGCCATATCTTAGGCGGGCAGCGTTCCGTTGCGTTCAGGGGATGACAGACCAGAAAATTTCCTGACCAGCGAGAAGATCAAGACATGACTTTCCAACATCCGTCTTTCGGTACGATTTCCGACGACCGCGTTATCATTTTCGATACAACGCTGCGTGACGGTGAGCAGTCCCCCGGTTTCTCCATGAACCTCGAAGAGAAGCTCCGCATGGCGCATGCGTTGAGCGCTCTGGGAGTGGATGTTATTGAGGCAGGCTTCCCGGTTGCTTCCAAGGACGATTTTGAGAGCGTTCGTAGCATTGCCGAGCAGGTACGCGGTTCTGTGATCTGCGGGCTGGCCCGTAGCGGTGGCAAGCGCGACATTGAGTCCTGCGGTGAAGCCCTGAAGGGCGCTGAACGCTCCCGTATTCACAATTTCATTTCCACGTCTCCGCTGCACATGAAGTACAAGCTGCGGATGGAGCCGGAAACGGTTCTGGACATCATTGCGTCTGGCAACCAGAAGGCCCGTCAGTACACGGACGATGTAGAGTGGTCTGCCGAAGATGGTTCTCGGACGGATCCGGACTTCCTGTGCCGCTGCGTTGAAGTCGCCATCAAGAATGGTGCGAACACCATCAACATTCCTGACACCGTAGGCTTTGCCACTCCGGAAGAAATGCGCCGCATTTTCACGATGCTGCGTGAGCGTGTCCCGGGTGCGGATCAGGTGATTTTCTCCACGCATAATCACAACGATCTGGGTCTGGGCGTTGCCAATACACTGGCTGCTGTCGAAGGCGGTGCGCGTCAGATCGAGTGCACGATCAACGGTATTGGCGAGCGTGCCGGTAATGCTGCGCTGGAAGAAATCGTCATGGCGCTGCGGACGCGTCACGATCAGTACGGCAAGGTGACCGGCATCGAGACGCCGAAGCTGCTGGGCATGTCCCGGATGCTGGCAACGATTACGGGCTTTGACGTGCAGCCGAACAAGGCCATCGTTGGCCGGAACGCTTTTGCGCATGAAAGTGGCATCCATCAGGACGGCGTTCTGAAGAATGCAGCCACTTATGAAATCATGACGCCGGAAAGTGTGGGCTGGAACAAGAGCTCACTGGTGATGGGCAAGCATTCTGGCCGTGCCGCATTCCGCGACAAGCTGGCTCAGCTTGGTTACCCGCCGCTGGAAGAGGAGGCTCTGAACGCTGCTTTCGCGCGTTTCAAGGATCTGGCTGACAGCAAGAAGGTCGTGTTCGATGACGACATCTGCGCACTGGTCGATGATGAAAGCCGCGATCATGAGCGCATTCACCTGATCTCGCTGGAAGTGGCTTCGGGGACGAAGCAGAAGGCGCAGGTCAAGCTGGAAATCAGCGTCGATGGTGCGACGCAGTATGCGGCCGTGAGTGGAAATGGGCCGGTTGACGCGGCATTCCGGGCTATTGGTGAAGCGTTCCCGCACTCTGCTGAACTGGCACTGTTTTCCGTGGCAAACGTGACGGAAGGGACTGACGCTCAGGCCCGCACGACTGTTCGTTTGCAGGAAAACGGCAAGCTTGTAGACGGCCAGGGTGCGGATTCCGACACGGTTGTATCCGCCGTGCGTGCTTATATCCATGCCCTGAACAAGCTGCTGACCAAGCGTGAGCGCACGGAGCCTGAAGCGCTCTGAGCGTTCGCGATTAATGAGAGATCCTTAAAGAACGAATAATTATCGTTCTTTAAGGATCTGGACAAAGATATCACGATTGATATTGTCTTCTTCTAAATTTGGAAGGGGCAGCTATGCCGCATTCGTGGCTTTACTCGGCATCTGGTCTATTCGTAGGCTTTCTGGTTGGTATGACTGGAGTGGGGGGAGGGTCCCTCATGACGCCGTTGCTGATCCTGCTCTTTGGTGCCAAGCCGCAGTCAGCTGTTGGAACAGATCTTCTTTACGCTGCTATTACGAAAATCGTTGGAACCGGGCTCAACCGCCATATGGGGGTTGTGAACTGGCGGATTGTGGGATGGCAGATGGCTGGCAGTATTCCTGCGGGTCTAGTGTGTCTGCTGTTCCTACATCACGAAGGCATGTCTGATGCGGCGTCCCGGTTAATCCGGATTGTTCTTGGCGTTGCTCTTCTTTTGACGGCGCCGGCTATTCTTTTGAAGCCCCGGCTGAGGCGCTGGGCAGAAGGGCGTATACCTCTGAGTGAGCGGATGGAGACAATCCTGACGGTTCTTCTGGGTGTTCTGCTGGGAACGCTGGTGACGCTGTCTTCGGTTGGGGCGGGTGCTGTTGGAATGGCCGCGCTGACGATGCTTTATCCGCGCTTAAACACCCGAACGCTTGTTGCAACCGATATTGCTCATGCTGTGCCGCTGACGCTGATTGCAGGCGGCGGCCACTGGCTTGAAGGTGCCGTTGATACGGCTGTTCTTCTGGCGCTTCTAGTAGGATCCATTCCCGGAATCATTCTGGGTACATTGTGTGCAGGAAAGCTGCATGAAGACACACAGAGATGGGTTTTGGGTATTCTTTTGGCTGTCATTGGTATCCGGATGATCTGACATCCGGATACCGTTAAGCCTCAGTAGCCGTAGTTGCTCTGCTGAGGATAACCATTGTTGTAACCCTGCGGGTATCCGTTCTGGCAGTTCGTGTTGGGCGGACACCGATACTGCTGTTGCGGATACGTCGGATACTGGCCGTTCTGCTGGTATCCCTGCTGAGGGTAATTGCCCTGTTGCTGGGGATAGCCGTTCTGGTACCCGCCCTGCTGATAGCCCGGACGGTTTGGGGTTGTTACGGCCCCTGTTGCAGCACCGAGAGCGCCTCCAGCCAGAGCGCCAATTGCCGCGCCGCGGCCACCACCCGCCAGAGCGCCGATTGCAGCGCCTGTTCCACCACCTAAAAGGCCGCCGCCCAGAGCACGGGAGCCTGGATCATAGTTCCCCTGGCAGCCGCCGAGAGACAGAACGGTCGCGAAAGCTCCAATCAGAGCCATTCCCCGGAAAGCAGGGCGGGCGATAACGGACCTCATGTCAAAAATCCTTAGATATCATGGTTACTGAGCCTGTATAAGACTTAGTAACTGTTCCGTGAACGCCGGCTTGGCGTTGTTGCCGCGCCGACTGCCGCGCCTGTACCACCGCCTGCCAGTGCGCCGATAGCTGCGCCGCTACCGCCACCAGCAATGGCTCCGAGCGCAGCGCCCGCACCTGCGCCGATGAGGGCACCGGATCCAGCGCGCGCGCCGCTGTCGTATGGATTGCCGCAGCCAGCAAGCGCTGCGCCGCACAGGGTCAGGACGGCAATGAGGCGAGGAGTCTTGATAATGGTCATCTGTTTTGTCCTGTTCGATGCTCCGTCTCCTTCTGCTGACTGCAGAGGGGAAAGAGTTTGGAGACCCAATTATGGTAACGTAGGAAACGTGACTGAAGGGTGGCGGGATTAAGGCTGTAAAAAATTTTTTTCCGTGTCTGACAAGCGCGTGATGAAAAGTTGTTCCTGTTTGATGACATTATACTGAACGGAACCCTTGCTGAACGGTGGCCGCGACGTTAAGTCCACCCGCGGGGAGCCCGCCCCGCATTACACTCTGTGATCTCTCCGCTCGCAGAGCTGCGCCAGGAGTTTTGGATGTTTTCTCGTCTGCTGGGTCTCATGTCTGCTGACATGGCGATCGACCTCGGCACTGCCAACACGCTCGTTTACGTCAAAGGCCGGGGCATTGTGCTCGATGAGCCGTCTGTTGTTGCCATTGCTGAAGTGCGTGGCAAAAAGCAGGTTCTTGCGGTTGGCAACGAAGCCAAGCAGATGGTCGGGCGAACACCTGGCAACATCACGGCGATCCGTCCGCTGCGTGATGGCGTGATTGCGGATTTTGAAGTTGCTGAAGAGATGATCAAGCACTTCATTCGCAAGGTGCATAATCGCCGGGCTTTTGCGAGCCCGCAAATCATCATCTGTGTTCCGTCCGGGGCAACGGCTGTTGAAAGACGTGCGATTCAGGAAAGCGCAGAGAGTGCTGGCGCCCGTAAAGTCATGCTGATCGAGGAGCCGATGGCTGCCGCGATCGGTGCAGGCCTTCCGGTCACGGAGCCTTCGGGCAGCATGATCGTCGATATTGGCGGTGGTACGACGGAAGTTGCGGTGATTTCGCTGGGCGGCATCGTCTATGCGCGTTCTGCCCGTGTGGGCGGGGACAAGATGGATGAAGCCATCATTTCCTACATCCGCAAGACCTATAATCTTCTGGTTGGTGAAAGCTCGGCTGAACGCATCAAGATCGAGCTTGGTGCGGCCATGATGCCGGATGATCCGTCCAACCCGGATGGACCGATCACGGAAATCAAGGGACGTGATCTGATCAACGGTGTTCCTCGTGAAGTGATGGTCAGTCAGGCGCAGATTGCTGAAAGTCTGGCAGAGCCTGTCATGCAGATTGTGGACGCGGTGACGACGGCGCTTGAAAATACCCCGCCTGAACTGGCGGCGGATATTGTGGACAAGGGCATTGTTCTCTCGGGTGGTGGAGCGTTGCTGTATCGTCTTGATGAGGTGCTGCGTCTTTACACCGGCCTTCCGGTCACTGTTGCCGAAAATGCTCTCTCCTGCGTGGCGCTGGGAACAGGTCGCGCACTGGAAGAAATGCGTCGTCTGCGCAGCGTACTGAGCAGCATGTACTGACCCCGGACACTCACCGGTGTTTTCCATCCATACCCGGCAGGTGCTTGCGAGAGCGGCCCTGCCCATTCTGATCCTGCTGGCGGTGGCGTTGGTATTGCTCGGGCTGGTCCGGCGACCGGTGGTGGATGGGGTGCGTCTGAGGGCGACGGATGTTCTGGCTCCTGCGTATCAGGCGCTTGTCTATCCGCAGACGCGGGTTCAGGAATGGCTGGTCGATTTGCGCGGGGCGACGGATCTCGCCAAGGAAAATGTCAGTTTGCGCGATGAAAATCGTGCATTGCGGCACTGGTACGACGTGGCGGTGGCACTTGCAGCGGAAAATGCGCGCCTGAAAAACAGTCTGCACTGGATACCGGAAAGCGCCCCTCAATACGTGACGGGCCGTGTAACGCGGGATGATGGTGGCCCTTATTCCCGTGCTGTGCTGTTGGACGTTGGAAGCGGGCATCAGGTGCATACGGGGGATGTGGCGCTCGATTCGGCAGGTTTGCTTGGGCGTGTGACGGAAATTGGCCCGCATACTGTGCGTGTTTTGCTGATCAATGATGATGCAAGCCGTATTCCGGTGACCCTTTCTGGCTCTCACGGTGATGCCATCATGGCGGGTGATGACACGGATAATCCACGCCTGATCTATTACCCGCAGGATCATCATCCGGTTGAAGGCGAGCGGGTCGAGACACGTGGTCAGAGCACCATGCCAGCCGGGCTGCCCATTGGAACCGTGCATTATCTCGCTCCTAATCGGCCAGTCGTTATGCCGGATGCCGATCTGCGGCGGTTGGATATTGTTCGGGTGTTCGATTACGGAGAGGACGGTGGGCAGGCCCCCGATGCTCCGGGCCGCGTCAAGGTCCGTCGTCCCTCTGAGGAACCCTCCCTGCCAGGTGGATTGCCTTTTCCAAAACTGCCCGGAATGCCGGAGACCTTGGGAAAGGGGGGTCAATAAGCCATGGTGGCCGAAAACTCTACGCCCCATCTGCACTCTGCTGTGGAGCCACGCCAGACATTGCGTCGGCGGCTGGACATTATCGCGCGGGCGGCCATGCCTTCGTTGTTCATTGTGCTGGTTGCCGTTCTGCTTTCTGCACCCTTCGGTATCCCGGGGCAGTCTGAGCTTCAGTTCGGAATTGCCATGTGCACCGTCTGGTTCTGGGCATTCAGTCGGCCAAGATCCATGCCGGCCTGGGCAGTGTTTCTCTGTGGGCTAAGTGTTGAAATTTTCAGTTTTGGCCCACCGGGGGCCGTTCTGTTGTCCCTGCTGGTTATTTATGGCGTTGCCCACCACTGGCGATACGGACTGTCGCGTCTGGGCTTTGTGTCCTGCTGGCTGATTTTCAGCTTTTTTGCGGCTCTGGCATCCTTTTTTCAGTGGGCTCTCGTCTGTATCCATGCATTTGCGCTATTATCTCCGGCCCCGGGCCTCTTTCAGGCTGCGCTGACAATCGGTATCTATCCCAGCCTGACTGCGTTGTTTGTCTGGGGACGCCGTACGTTTGCCAATCCCGATCAGGCCTGACTGCGCAATTTTCGCGTGTTTCACGCAAAATGCTGCCTTTTTTCCGGACTTGAACGCCAGACCTGATGTCTTCCAGAAAACGCCCTTTTTGGTCCCTGCTGCGCTCACGACGCCAGGACGCGCCCGTTCGCTCCGGGCGGGGCGTTTTCACGCGTCGTGCGCTGGTCGTGATGGCCATGCAGGCGGGCGTTCTTGGGGCGTTGGGGCGACGGCTTTATAATATTCAGACGGTTGAGGGCGATCATCTGCGTCAGCTTGCGGAGCGTAACCGCACCAGCAAGCGCCTTTTGGCACCAGCACGCGGAACAATCCATGATCGCTTTGGAGTGGCGCTTGCAGACAACAAGGTGAGTTGGCGTGCGCTGCTAATGCCGGAGGAAACGACGGACATTGCCGCGGTGATTGATCGGTTCTCGCAGATTGTTCCGCTGGATGAACACGACCACGCCCGGATTGAACGTGATCTGAAGCATGTTCACAAATATGTGCCAGTTACCCTGCATGAGTTTTTGTCCTGGGATGACATGGCGCGGATTGAGCTGAATGCTCCATCTCTTCCGGGTGTTCTTGTCGATGTCGGGTCAACCCGGCTGTACCCGTTTCAGGAACTGACTGCTCATCTTGTCGGCTATGTTGCTCCTCCGAATGAAGAAGATGTTGCCAAGGATACGACGCTTTCCCTGCCCGGGATGCGTGTCGGGCGTGCAGGGATCGAGCAGACGCAGGAAGCTTTACTGCGCGGTGATCCTGGCTCTGTGGAAATGGAAGTCAACGCGCTGGGTCGTGTGATCGGCGAAATTGATCGCGTTGAGGGACAGCAAGGCGAGGACGTACGTCTGACGCTGGATGTGGGCCTTCAAGGGAAGGTTCTGGAGTATCTCGGAGACCGCGTGGCCAGTTCTGTTGTGATGGATTGCCGGAATGGCGAAGTCCTTGCGATGGTTAGCACGCCGTCTTTTGATCCATCGCTGTTCGATTCAGGCGTAAGCCATGCCCAGTGGAACGAATGGGCGAATGATCCACGCACCCCGTTGGTCGACAAGGCTGTGTCTGGTCTTTATCCGCCGGGATCGACGTTCAAGCCTGCCGTCGCACTGGGCGCCCTGAAAGCGGGAGCGGTCACGGCGCAGGATCGCTTCAACTGTCCGGGTTATTTCGACATGGGCGGGGTGCGGTTCCACTGCTGGAACCGCTGGGGTCATGGTATGGTCAATATGCGTGATGCCCTGAAATATTCCTGCGACGTCTATTTTTACGAAGTGGCCCGCCGATGCGGAATGGATCCGGTTAAGGCAGTCGGTAACGCCATGGGACTGGGTGTCAAACTGGATATCGAACTGCCACATGTTCGCTCCGGGGTGATTCCGACACCCGAGTGGCGTCAGCAGCATGGTTTCCACTGGAACGGCGGGGATACCGTCAATGCGGGTATTGGACAGGGCTTTGTGCAGGTGACGCCGCTGGCGTTGGCGACTTATGTGTCACGCATTGCGTCTGGCAGGAATGTCCAGCCTCATCTGATCCGGGCCACGAATGATCAGATGTCGAGCCTGGCGTCGGTGGACGCCGTTCCGATGGTGGACGTTCCGAAGGAACATCTGGATATCATTCGGGGCGGAATGTTTGCGGTGGTGAACGAACCGCATGGATCGGCCCCCAAGGCGCGGCTGGATTTACCTGATGTGCAGATGGCAGGCAAAACCGGGTCAGCGCAGGTGCGGCGTGTCTCTCGTGCGTTGCGTGAGTCCGGGCATTTCAATTCCATGAATCTGCCATGGGAATATCGCCCTCATGCGCTGTTCATCTGCTTCGCGCCTTATGATAATCCACGATATGCGGTGTCTGTCGTGGTTGAGCATGGCAATGCTGGTGCTGATGAAGCGGCCCCCTTGGCCAAGCAGATCATGATGGAAGCCTTGGCGCGAGACCCTGCGAACCAACCTCAGCCAACGGGGCAGACCGTAGCGCAGAAGGAGCCTGTTCAGGGATGAGAGGCGGTGTCGTGAATGCATTCGGCTTTCTGAAGTCCGACAAGCGACTGCTGCGGGCAGAGCCGGATTTCCGCCCTATGGCCCGGTTGCTTCAGGTGAACTGGCTGTATGTTCTGCTGGTCTGTCTGCTTGCCGGTGTTGGCTATATCGCGCTTTATTCGGCGGGAGGCGGATCGGCAAAGCCGTTTGCCGGGCCGCAGATGGTCCGGTTCGGCTTCGGGCTTGTGATGATGATTGCCGTGGCGCTCGTCAGTCCGCGGATCCTTCGCATGGTGTCCGTTCCGATTTATCTGCTTTCCATTGCGCTACTTGGTCTCGTGCTGCGGATGGGGCATGTGGGCAAGGGGGCCGAGCGCTGGATCAATCTGGCAGGAATGCAGTTTCAGCCGTCTGAATTCGCCAAGATCGGTCTGGTTCTGATGCTGGCGACCTGGTTCCACAGGATTGGAAACGAGCGGATGGGCAATCCGCTGCGTCTCGTCATTCCCGCTATCCTGACGCTTCTGCCTGTTGTTCTGGTTCTGAAGGAGCCAAATCTGGGAACAGCGACGATTATTGGCGTTATTGGAGCCACGCTGTTTTTCGCGGCTGGAATGCGGCTCTGGCAGATCGTTCTTCTGGTGGCGCCCATCCCGTTTCTGGGGAAGTTCATTTACGGCCATCTGCATGACTACCAGAAGGCCCGCATCGACACCTTCCTGCATCCTGAGCATGATCCTCTGGGGGCTGGCTACAACATCATCCAGTCCAAGATTGCCTTGGGTTCTGGTGGCATGTGGGGCGAGGGGTATCTGCATGGCAGTCAGGGGCAGCTGAACTTCCTGCCGGAAAAGCAGACGGATTTCATTTTCACCATGATTGGTGAGGAATGGGGTTTTGCGGGCGGTATTGCCGTCATCGGTTTGCTGATGGTTCTGACGTTGGGAGCCACGCTCATTGCCATACGGAGCCGCAATCAGTTCGGGCGACTGCTCGGGCTGGGCATTGCGATGGATTTCTTTCTGTATTGTGCTGTCAATCTGTCGATGGTGATGGGCGCCATTCCGGTCGGTGGCGTGCCGCTCCCGCTGATTTCCTATGGCGGTTCAGCCATGCTGACGATGATGTTCGGTTTTGGGCTTCTGATGTCCGCCTGGGTTCATCGCAATGAGCGTGACCCAGGATTTGAGGACGAAGACGACTGATTTTCAGAGTTCCAGAAGAACTTTGGATGAGCTTTTTCGGTCCAGAGACGCGTCAAAAGCGTCTTTGTACTGAGCCAGCGGAAAGCTGTGGGTGATGAGACCGTCCGCAATCCACGGATTGTCCGTGAGGATTTTCAGCGCTTCTGCGAACTCTTCATCAAAGCGGAATGTCCCGCGATAGTCGATTTCCCGTGCGATAATCTGTCCTAGAGGGGCTGGTACATCGCCCGGCGGGAAAATCCCGACCTGCACGAGGATGCCGCCTTTCTGTGTACGGGCGATCGCGGTCGGGAGGGCGGGGATGACGCCCGTGGCCTCAAAAACGATTTCGTACTCTGCGTCATGAGTGTCACGACCAGTGTTGACGGTTTTTGTTGCGCCGAGTTTGTGTGCGACGTCGAGGGCAAAGTCTTGCAAGTCGGTTGCGACAATCTCTGACGCGCCAGCGACCTTGAGGCCAGCGATAATCAGGGCGCCAATCGGGCCGGCTCCCTGAACCATGATGCGTTTGCCCTTAACGTCGCCGGCGCGCGCAATCGCATGGAGAGCGACAGAGAAGGGTTCGGCAAGGCTGGCGCGTTTCACGTCCAGACCTGCTGGCAGCGGATAAAGCTGGGATGTTTCGACAACCATGTCCCGCCGGAAACCGCCGTCCGTATGGGGAAGAAACGCAGCACTGCCAAAAAAGCGCATGTTCCGGCAGAGGTGTTTCGCGCCACGCTCGCATTCAGGACAGTGCCCACACGGATGAGCCGGATGAATGGCGACAGCGTCTCCGATCTTGAAACGTGTCTCGTCGGGGCTGACAGCCTCTACAATTCCGGAAACCTCGTGGCCAAGAATCATCGGCTCGCGCAGGACGGAAGCTCCCGCGCCGCCATGCAAAAAGTAATGCATGTCCGACCCGCAGATACCGCCCCAGGCGGGACGTATGAGCGCCTGACCGGCTTTGAGTGGCGGCACGGCAACGGTTTCTAAACGCAGATCACCCTTTTCATGAATAACCAGAGCTTCGGTTGTCTGAGGAGCGGAAAGGCCGGGCATGGCTTTGCCTCTTTCATCTGAGCAGCGTGAATGACGGTCCTCAAATATGGCCGATCTTGTGAGCTAAAGGCAGTCACGTTTGGGCGACGCGGAAGGCATGTGAAGCTGTCGGGCTGCCATCTGTAACCAGATGGATCTTTATACTATGGGAAAAGATCGAATTGAGGGGTTCGCGAGCGACGCTCTGTGGAGACTCCAACGCCATCCACTGCGATCCGGGTCCGTGTTGAGGAGCGTGGTGGCTGGGCCGGACCACCACGCTCCCATCAGGTTCAGCCCTCGATCTGACCGAAATCGGCGATCAGGGCTGTGGTGGTGCGGAAAGTCGCCAGAAGCTTCAGACGGTTGGCGCGAATGTCGGCTTCCGGTGCGTTGACGGTAACAGCATCGAAGAAGCGGTCCAATGTCGGGCGCAGGGCTGCAATCGCCTGCATCGCATCGGTGAAACGCTCGTCTTTCAGGGCCGTCTCGATCGCAGGCACGGCACTGTTCAGGCCATCTGCCAGAGTGCGCTCTTCGTCCTGCGCGTAGAGAGACGCATCCGGTGTTCCCTTGTGAGGACCGTCCTTCTTGTCTTCGATGCGCAGAATGTTGGCGGCGCGCTTGGCAGCAGCGAGAAGGTTCTTGCCGTCTTCCGTCTGGATCATGTCAGACAGAGCTGAAGTGCGGGCCAGAAGGCGCACAAGATCGCCATCCAGACCGCCTGCCAGTGTGGCGGCCAGAACGTCATGACGTTCGCCTTCGCTGCGAAGCTGAACGCGCAGACGGTCTGCCATGAAGTCCGGCAGCTTGGCGAGTTCTCCGCCGGTGCGACCATTTGCCGCCTTGGCAAAGAGGTCCGTCAGATCCAGACGCAGACCGTTGTCACGAATGGTGCGGATCACACCCAGTGCAGCACGACGCAGGCCGTACGGGTCGCCCGAGCCGGTCGGTGTCTCCCCAATCGCAAAGAAGCCAGCCAGCAGGTCCAGGCGGTCCGCAAGGGCCACGGCAACCGAGACAGGCGCTTTGGCTGTATCGTCGGATTGGCCACGAGGCATGTAATGCTCGGCCACAGCCTTCGAAACGGCGTCGTCTTCGCCATCATGCGCTGCGTAATAGCCGCCCATGACGCCTTGAAGCTCGGGGAATTCGCCGACCATGCCGGTCGTCAGATCAGCTTTAGACAGCAGACCTGCGCGCTTTGCCTGTTCGATCTGCTCTGCGCTCAGGCCTATGGCCGCAGCGACCGTTCCGGCGAGGTCGGAAATCCGCTTGGCGCGCTCACCCTGTGTTCCCAGCTTTGCATGGAACGTCACGGCATCGAGGGCTGCTACGCGGTCCGCGAGCTTTGTCTTGCGATCCAGATCCCAGAAGTGACGGGCATCGGCAAAACGGGCACGCAGAACGCGCTCGTTTCCGGCGATCGTCAGCGTGCCGCCGTCCTTGAACGGCAGATTGGCGACGAAAGCGAAGAAGGGCGCGGCCTTGCCGTCTGCATTGCGCAGGGCAAAGTAGCGCTGATTGATGCGCATCGAGACCTGCATGACTTCGGCGGGCAGATCCATGAAAGCATCGTCGATGCGGCCCAGAAGCGGAACCGGATATTCGACCAGACCAGCGACTTCATCGACCAGTCCTTCGTCTTCCACAACCGTAATGCCCTGCTGGTCTGCCAGACGGTGAACACCGGTGCGGATCATGTCGCGGCGCTTGCCCGCGTCAACAATGACGGAGCGTGTTTCCAGCTCTTCCAGCCAGTGATCTGCCGAACGGACTTCAAACCCGCCGGGCGCCAGAAAGCGGTGACCTTCGGACAGGTTGGAGGACTTCAAGTCGTGGGCATCGTCCCCATCGCGGGCAAGCGAGAAGGGAACGACCTTGCCATTGAGAAGACAGGTGATGCGGCGGAGCGGGCGCACCCATGAGAAGTTTGAGCAAGCACCCCAGCGCATGGACTTGGCCCAAGGGAATTTCCATAGAAGGTCAGGCACAGCTTCGGCGATACGGCTTTCTGCGCTTACGGGGTCAAGCTGCTTGTTCAGAACCCAGAAGCCGTTTTCCAGCGTGAGTTCGTCAGCCGTTACGCCATGCTTGCGGGTAAAGCCTTCCAGAGCCTTTTCCGGTGCGCCTTCGCGAGGGCCGCGCTCGGAGACAGTACGCGCCGGGATTTCGGCATCGACGTTCAGAACGGTCGCGATGCGGCGGGTGCCGTAGAACGTCTGAATATCGGACGGGTTAAGGCCATCAAGAGCCTTGGTCAGAAGGACACCGAGTTCGCTTGCAGCTTTGGGCTGCATGCCTGCCGGGATTTCCTCGCAGAACAGTTCAAGCAACAGTTCAGCCATTGGACGTCTCCTCCTCGCCAGCAAGCCACGCTTCACAGGAGGCTTTTGCCAGCGTCCGGACGCGTCCGATGTAGGATGCGCGTTCAGAGACGGAAATCACGCCGCGGGCATCCAGAAGATTGAAATAATGGGAAGCCTTCAGGCACTGATCGAACGCAGGCTGTGCGACGCCAGCTTCGGCCAGCCTGATGGACTCTTTTTCCGCATTGTTGAAATGCGTGAGCAGCATCTGCGTGTCGGCCAGTTCAAAGTTGTGACGGGAATAGTCACGCTCGGCCCGCAGGAACACGTCTCCGTACGTCAGGCCCTTGCCGTTAAAGTCCAGGTCGTAGACGTTCTCGACGCCCTGAACATACATGGCCAACCGTTCCAGACCGTAGGTCAGTTCGGTGGAGGGCATGACGGTTGGAATACCGCCAACTTGCTGGAAATATGTGAACTGCGTGACTTCCATGCCGTCACACCAGACTTCCCAACCCAGCCCCCAGGCGCCGATTGTCGGGTTTTCCCAGTCGTCTTCCACGAATCGGATATCGTGCTTTTCGGGATCGATCCCGATGGCCCGATAACTCTCCAGAAGCAGGCTCTGGCTCTCTTCCGGGGTTGGCTTCAGCAGAACCTGATACTGGTAATAGTGCTGGAGGCGGTTCGGGTTCTCACCATAACGACCGTCGGACGGACGGCGGCAGGGTTGCACATAAGCGGCGGCCCATGGCTTTGAGCCCAGCGCGCGCAGGGTCGTATGAGGGGAGAGCGTTCCGGCTCCGACTTCTGTGTCGTAGGGCTGCAGAATGGCGCAGCCCTTTTCAGACCAGAATTGATGAAGGCGCAGGATCAGGTCCTGAAAGCTGAGCGGCCGGGTCGCAGACAATTCGATAGGCTCCGGTTGGCAAAATTGGCGGCTACCTTACAGCCTGAGGTGCGTTACCGGAAGTCAGCGGAATAAACGGAAGGACAGTTCTTCGGAAAATATCTTCTGGTTCTGTCGGATGATGCCGAACCGGTTTCTATTCCGGTTGCCACTTCTGGAACGCAGGCAGCTCTTCTGCCTGAGCGGCAAGGCGGATGAGGGCCGGATGGGCTTCGGCGTTGATGACGTTTGGGATTTCGTTCCGGGCGAAAGTCCAGGCAATCGCGGTTGTGATGTCTGCCTGCGAGAGTGTGCCCGACAGCCAGTTACCCTCTCGCAAGGCGTAGCTTTTCTCAAGCTCGGCGAAGGCAGTGCGGGCCTGTGCGGTAACGCGTTCCACCCATGGTTCATACTGGCTATCTTCCGGGCGAAGCTTTGTTTCGTAGACAAGCTGAACCGATTTGTCTGCGGCTGTGAGAGCCAGCCCCAGTATGTAGAGCGCGCGCGTCCGCTCACGCTGGTCTTCGGGCATCAGGCGCTTCTCGGAGGGTAATCCGTGTTCGAGATGATCGAGGATGAGTGTTGACTCCATGAGAACTCTCCCGTCCTGCGTCACGAAGGTGGGGGCTTTCAGCAGGGGGTTGATGGCAGCAAAGGCGGCCTTATCCCGAAACACGGAAAGAGAAAGATGCTCGAACGGAATATCCATCAGTGTCAGGGAGATGGCGACGCGCCGGACGTAGGGTGAGTCCAGCTTTCCAATCAGTTTCATGGGGCTGCTCCGTGAGAAGGGGAGCGGTCATCTTCTCCCTCTAGGGCGGCTGATGTAAGTGTCAGGAACGGTCATTTCCGATCCAATCCTGCCAGAGTGCTCCTGCCTGTGCGTGCCTGTCCTCTTGTTGCCATTCTTGCTTATGACGGGCTGTGTGCCTTCGAATTTGGCTGCGTCATAGAGGTGTTTGGTCTGAGCCGACCGGAAGTCGGTGCGTACTGGTATCGGTGTGTTGTAGCGGGTTTGGAAGATGGGCCGCTTCGGGCGGGATCGCGACTGAGCGTCATGCCCGATGGCGATCTGTCGCTTCTGGAGCAGGCGGATACGATCATTGTTCCCGGTTGGCGGGGTGTGGATACGGTTGTGCCGACGGAACTGGTGCTCGCCTTGCAGCGGGCTCATGCACGGGGCGCGCGGCTCGTTTCAATCTGTTCAGGCGTGTTTGTGCTGGCGGCTACAGGTCTGCTCGATGGACGTCGGGCCACGACCCACTGGCACCATACGGCGCATCTGGCCCGGAAATATCCGAACATTCGTGTGCAGCCGGACGTGCCTTACACGGAAGATGGGGGCCTGCTGACGTCCGCCGGAAGTGCTGCGGGGCTGGATCTTTGTCTGCATGTCGTTCGGCAGGATTTTGGGGCCAAAATCGCTAATCAGGTAGCGCGCAGGTTGGTTATCCCGGCGCATCGTGATGGTGGGCAGGCACAGTTTGTTCCCCGACCGGTGGCAAAACGGCCTGGCCATCGTCTGGGGACGCTGTTCGATGTGGTTCGCACCAGACTGAATGAGGATTGGCCGGTTGCGCGGATGGCGTCGGAGGCCGGGATGAGTGCGCGTGGATTGCATCGCCATCTGCAGGGCGCGACGGGTATGACGCCGCTGAGGTGGTTGCTGAATGAGCGAATCGCCCTTGCCCGGGAACTGCTGGAAACGACGCGTAGCCCCATCATGGAAATCGCCCGACTGAGTGGCTTTCGATCAGAGGCTGGTTTTCGAAAGCAGTTTCGACGTTTGATTGGGCTGACGGCGACTGAATATCGAAGGCGGTTTGACGCGACGGGCTAAGGATTGGAACCGTTAATGAAACCAAAGATTAGGCAGCGTGTTGGACTGCCTGATATGCCTGTTGCGCCGTATCTTGAAACGGTCAGATTTTCCTGCATTGAATTTTAGCGGAGGTCTGATGGGCAGCAGGCCGATCCCTTGTCGATTGGGCCTAGGTGCCTCATATGATGAGGGAACGTAACTTCTTCGTCTGGAAGGATCAGAGACGATGAACAACGAAGAACGCGAAGTCATCTCCCGCTTTATCGGCCGTGTTGGCGGTGCGCAGCAGGGTGGTGGTTTCAGTCAGCAGCAGACGCCTGCGCTGCCGCCGATCGACCCGGAAGCTGATCGCTTTATTGCTGAAAATTTCCAGAAATATCCGGAAGCGCGCTATCGTGTGACGCAGATGGCTGTTGTGCAGGAAGCGGCGCTGGCTCAGGCACAGAACCGTATTCGCCAGCTTGAATTCCAGCTCCAGCAGGCTCAGCAGCAGCTTCAGCAGGCGCAGCAGAGCCGGTCGTCCGGTAGCGGCGGCGGGCTGTTTGGCGGGTTGTTCAGTGGCGGTAATCGTCAGCAGGCGTCTTCGCCGCCTCCGGGTTGGGGACCGCAGGCTGGTGCAATGCCGCCTCCGAACTTCCAGCCTCAGCAGCAGTATGGCTATCCGCCGGGCTATCAGCCTGGCATGTTCCAGCGTGGCGGGTCCGGCTTCCTCGGCTCGGCTCTGACGACGGCTGCCGGTGTGGCAGGTGGCATGATGGCAGCCAACGCGCTTGAAGGCCTGTTCAGCGATCACCATTCAGGCAGTGAAGCCGGCGGTTTTGGTGGTGGCGAGACCATCATCAATAACAACTATGGCGATGCGGGCAGCGATCCGTTCGGTGGTGCTGGCACTGATGCGGGAAACGGCTTCTCCGACTCTGACTTCGGCGGCGGAGATTTCGGTGGCGGAGACTTTGGCGGCGGTGGCGACGACATGTTCTGAAAAGGGCATCTTTTACGCCTGACATCGACGATACCAGAAAACCCGTCCGGCTCTGTCCGGCGGGTTTTTTGCTGTTTGCCAACTCGCATGCCCATACTGCGTTGGCTGTGTAACGAGATTTTCCATTGTTCAGGGGCACCCGATGAGCACCAATGACTTCCGCGATCTAGTGGCCTTCAAGGATCTTGAAGACGGGCAGATCACGTCCTTTTCCATTGATGGAACGTCGGTTGTGCTGGTGAAGGATGGGGACGCTGTTCATGCCTTTGGAGGCAAGTGCCCCCACAAGGAGGCGCCGATGGAGCAGGGTGCTTTCTGCCGGACCGAGAAAGGCAGCGTACTGGTCTGTCCGTGGCACAAGGCTGTTTTTGATGCGGTAGACGGAAGCCTGATTGAGCCACTCGCCCTTGAGCCGCTGCCACACTACCCCGTGGAAATTGTGGATGGCCGTGTGCTTGTGGGAACGGATCCGATGAAAAGGGACTCGCCTGCGCCTAGGCAGGAGAATGAGACCGTTCTTATTCTTGGTGCCGGGGCTGCGGGTGTGATGGCGGCCGTTACGCTTCGGCAGGAAGGGTTCGCCGGAAAGATCACAATAGTTACTGAGGAAAAATACCGTCCCTATGACCGCACGGCTCTGAGCAAAACGGTGCTGCTCAGTGAGCCTGAGAAAGCTCATGCGCCATCCCTGAGAAGCGAGTCCTTTTACGGCCAGAACCGGATCAGCGTGAAACATGCGACGATCCTGGTCTTTGATCCGGCAACGAAAACCGCCGAACTGTCCGATGGGAGCGCCCTGACTGCCGATCATGTGCTGATTGCAACAGGAAGCCGATCCCAGTCTCTGGATATTCCCGGCGCCGGTCTGAAGCGCGTCTTTACGTTGCATCGGGAAAAGGATGCGGAAGAGATTGCCCGCGTGATCGACCCCGATCAGGCTGTGACCATCATCGGCGGCGGGTTTATTGGTCTGGAAGTGGCGTCCTGTCTGCGTCAGCGCGGGGTCGGGGTGACTGTGATCGCCGATACGGATGTGCCGATGGAGAAACACTTTGGCCGGGAAATCGGGACGCGTCTTCGGCAGCTTCATGAAGAAAACGGGGTGGCTTTTGTTTCTGATGTGAAGGTCACAAGAATTTACGGAGACAAGAAAGCCGAAGGCGTTGAGCTGGAAGACGGTATGAAGCTACCGGCCTCGTTTATTCTGGCAGGTGTCGGTGTGATGCCCGCAACGGAGTATGTGCAGGGACTGGATCGGGACGAGGATGGTGCGATTGTCGTCGATCGTCTGATGCGTGCGGCTCCGGGCGTTTATGCAGCAGGCGATGCCTCGGCGATCCTTCATGATGGCAAGCCGCGGCGAATCGAGCACTGGCGTCATGCACAAATTCAGGGCCGCATCGCCGCGCTGACCATGATGGGGCATGAGACGACCCATCTGCCGACGCCCTGGTTCTGGACGCAGCAGTTCGGCAAGAAGATCGAGCTGCTTGGATGGGGCGAAGGGTTCGATAACGTCAGCCTTGAAGGAGATATCAAGGGCTTCAGCTTCCTTGCGACCTATCTCAAGGGCGGAAAGCCCGTTGCGCTGGCGGGTGCTGGTCATGCGTATGACATGGCCAGAGCCGCCGTTGATTTCGAAGGTTTTGTGCAGGAAAAGGTCTGAACTGCGCACGAAGCTTGACATGAGCGGGCCGTCCCGGCTTCCTGCGCCCACTTTCCGCCAGGACGTTGAAGAGGCCCGACATGCATCCATACCGCACCCATGACTGTAGCGCCCTGCGTGAACAGGACGCCGGCCAGACCGTCCGCCTGTCCGGCTGGGTGCACAGCAAGCGCGACCATGGTGGCCTGCTGTTCATCGACCTGCGTGACCATTATGGCGTCACGCAGGTTGTTATCCCGGCTGGCACGGACCTGCTGGAAAAGGCCGAGCGCCTTCGCGTTGAGAGCGTCATTACCGTCACCGGCAAGGTTGTGGTTCGTCAGGGTTCCCAGCGGAACCCGAACCTGCCGACGGGTGATATCGAAGTTCTGGCTGAAGAGCTGGAAGTCCGTTCCAATGCGGCTGTTCTGCCGTTCCAGGTGGCGGGTCAGGAAAACTATCCTGAAGAACTGCGCCTGAAGTATCGCTACATCGATCTCCGTCGCGAGAAGATGCACCAGAACATCATGCTCCGCAGCAAGGTCATCACCAGCCTGCGTCAGCGCATGATCGAGCAGGGCTTCACTGAGTTCCAGACCCCGATCCTGACGGCATCTTCCCCGGAAGGTGCGCGTGACTTCCTTGTGCCGGCGCGTCTGCATCCGGGCAAGTTCTATGCGCTTCCGCAGGCTCCGCAGCAGTTCAAGCAGCTTGCGATGGTGGCGGGTTTCGACCGCTACTTCCAGATTGCTCCGTGCTTCCGCGATGAAGCCTCCCGCGCTGACCGTAGCCCCGGCGAGTTCTATCAGCTCGACTTCGAGATGTCCTTCGTCACGCAGGAAGACGTCTTCACGGTTCTGGAGCCGGTTCTGGCTGGCGTGTTCAACGAATTCACGCCCGAAGGCTGGAAGATCACGGACGGCGCATTCCCGCGCATTCCGTACGCTGATGCCATGCGCGATTACGGCTCCGACAAGCCGGATCTGCGGAACCCGCTGATCATCAAGGACGTGACGGAGGCCTTCCGGGATTCCGGTTTTGGTCTGTTTGCCAAGATCGCGGCGTCCGGTGGTCAGATCCGTGCAATTCCGGCACCGGGTGCAGGTGATCGTCCGCGTGGCTTCTTTGACAAGCTGAACACCTGGGCGCGTGAAAGCGGTGCGGGTGGTCTGGGCTACATCATTTTCGAGGCAGAAGGCGGCAAGGGTCCGATTGCCAAGAACCTTGAAGCTGATCGCGTCGAGAGCATCCGTGAGATCTGTGGCCTGAAGGCTGGCGATGCCGTGTTCTTTGCTGCTGGCAAAGGTGACGAAGTTGCCAAGTTCTCTGGTGTTGTCCGCACAAAGGTAGCGACAGAGCTGGACATGATCGAGAAGAACGCCTTCCGCTTCTGCTGGGTCGTGGACTTCCCGATGTTCGAGCTCAACGAAGAGACGGGCAAGGTCGACTTCTCCCACAACCCGTTCTCCATGCCGCAGGGTGGTCTGGAAGCATTGAACACGCAGGACCCGCTGACGATCAACGCCTACCAGTACGACATCGTCTGCAACGGCGTGGAACTGTCCTCCGGCGCAATCCGGAACCATCTGCCGGAAGTCATGCTGCGCGCCTTCGAGATCGCAGGCTATGGCCCGGAAGTTGTGGAAGAGCGCTTTGGTGGCATGCTGAACGCCTTCCGCTACGGCGCTCCGCCGCATGGTGGTGCTGCTCCGGGTGTGGATCGTATCGTGATGCTGCTTGCTGATGAGCCAAACATCCGTGAGGTCATTCTTTTCCCGCTGAACCAGAGCGGCGAAGACCTGATGATGGAAGCTCCGGCCCCGGTCGAGCCTGCCCGTCTGAAGGAACTGCACTTGGCGCTGGATCTGCCGAAGCCAAAGCCTGCCATCACAAAATAAGCGTTCCCGCTTTTGAGAACGGGTAAGCCGATGCTCCAGATGGGGCATCGGCTTTTTATTGGGAAAACAGATTTTTGCGGCAAGGTATAAAAATACCTTGCATCATTGCATATTTACTATCGACCGTTTCCGGTCTGGTAAAAAGTTATAACTGTATTTGAACAGGATTTACGCGGTTGTCTGCGTACAGAATATGATTTTGAGAATGAAAAACTTTTGCATGGAATGACCGTTTCTTGAGGTATCTGTAGCGATCAAGAAAGGTTATCCGGTGAGTAGCACCCTTCCAGAACAAAGCGGCGGAACTGTCCAGGACCGTGTGCAGCAGGGCCGCCGGAATGCGTTTCTTTTTGCCGGGGCTGCCGGGCTCGCCGGGCTGATGTTTGGTCTGGATACGGGAGTGATTGCAGGGGCGCTCAAGTTTCTGGGCCAGGACCTGAAGGCGAATGATCGTGCGCTGGAATGGATCGTCTCGTCCCTGATGCTGGGGGCCGCGGCGGGCTCTCTGCTCGCCATTCCGCTGTCCCACCATCGCGGGCGGCGAGGGGCCATGTTTTATGCGGGGTTACTGTTCCTGCTCGGAACAGCGCTTTGTTCCCTGACATCGTCCATTCCCGTCATGATTCTGGGCCGTGTCTGCCTCGGGCTGGGCGTCGGTTTCGCGTCTTTCTCCGCGCCGCTTTATATTGCCGAAATCACTGAGAAGAGCCGTCGTGGCAAGATGATCTTCATGTATCAGCTCGTCATTACGGCGGGTATGTTGCTGGCGCTCCTGTCAGACAGTCTGCTGTCTTACGGGGGGCACTGGCGCTGGATGCTGGGTATTCTGGCAGTCCCTACGGTGGTGTTCATTCTCGCGACGATGCAGGTTCCGTATTCGCCGCGCTGGCTGGCCATGCGTGGGCGGCGGAAAGAAGCGCATACTGTTCTTCAGCAGGTTCGTGGATCGAAGCAACGGGCAACAGAAGAACTGAACCGGATTGAGGAGAATCTTCGAAAAACGGAAGGGAACGGGTTTTCCCTCCTGAAGTCTTCACTCGGCTTTCGGAAAACCTTTGCACTTGGAATTGGATTGCAGGTTTTTCAGCAATTCGCAGGCATTAACATCCTGATGTATTACGCTCCGCATATTCTGGAGCATCTTGGCTTTTCCACGTCGGCAGCCGTCTGGTGCACAACCTTGCTCGGTCTGGCCAATATGGTCTCGACATTTGGGGCCATTCTGCTGATTGACCGATGGGGGCGGCGTCCGCTTTTGCTGGTCAGTACGGTCGTGGCCTCTCTGAGCCTCGCTGTATTCGGGACGCTGCTCTATCTGCACGTTGGCGGGGTATTTGGTCAGATCGCCATTGTCAGCCTGCTGGTGCTGTTCATTCTGGGTTACGCTTTCGGGGAGGGACCGATCCCCTGGACGATGTGCACCGAAATTCAGCCGCTTCAGGGGCGCACGCTGGCCATTGCGTGCTCGACATTTGCCAACTGGATGACGAACTGGCTCATCAGTAACGTGTTCCTGTCCGTGATGGGGGCCATTCATGACTACGGTGTGTTCTGGCTGCTGGCGGGCTTCAATGCAGTGTTTTTCCTGATTGGGTATTTCTTCGTTCCCGAGACAAAAGACTGCTCGTTGGAAGAGATTGAGGATCGGCTTGAGGCCGGGTTCCCTCTCCGGGAAATCGGACAGCCTAGCCGCTTGAAGGCGAGTACAGCCATGTTTGTGCAGGAGCGTGACTCGCTTCCTGTCTGATACAAAGACGCCTGCAATGTAAGGCCTTGTTTCGGGGGAAAGTGCTTATGTTCATAATGGTGGCCAGAACGTCTGGAAGATCCCGGTATGTCGCTCCCCGATGAGATGTCCGTTCTTCGCCGCGCTCGTTTGGGCGCGGAATTTCTGGCCCTTTATGGTGGTGGACCAATTCTTGTTCTGCTGGAGCGTCGGGCCGGATTACTCTTTGGGTTGATCTGGACTGGCGCTCTTCTGGCTTTTCTATGGATGCGTCATGATCGTCCCAAGCCGTATGTATTCAGGGTCGAGATTTGGAAAATATTTGTCAGGTTTGCGATTTTTGCACCATTGATAGCGCTGCTGACGTGGTTTTTCTGGCCCGATACGTTCCTGAGCCTGCCACGACAGAAGCCGCTCTTCTGGCTGATGATCATGTGTTTGTATCCGCTGCTCTCCGTCTGGCCTCAGGAAGTTCTGTATCGGGCATTTCTCTTCCGTCGATACAGCAATCTTTTCCAGAGTATTCCAGTGACGATCGTAGCCAGTGCCGTTGCATTTGGCTTTGCACATATTCTGTTTCTGAACTGGATTGCCGTGGGCATGACGCTCATAGGGGGAGTGCTGTTTGCTAGTGACTACAGTCGTCATCGTTCTCTTACCCTGACCTGTTTTGAACACAGCCTGTATGGATGTCTCATTTTCACGGTGGGGTTAGGACGGTTTTTCTATACAGGTGCGGCGTGGAATCAGTGATAAATGGAAATCTTACTATTCCATGATGTCTATATTGAACATGATGAGTGGAGCTTATCGTAAGAGCAAGGTTTCAGGGGAAGCCGATGCTTTCCTGACCTCTTAACGGAGCAGACACATGGCCAGCTTTACGACATCCGACGGAGCAGAGATTTATTTCAAGGACTGGGGAGCAGGAAAGCCTGTCCTGTTCAGTCATGGCTGGCCGCTCAGTGCGGATATGTGGGATTCACAGATGCTGTTTCTGGCGCAGAACGGTTACCGCGTGATTGCTTTTGATCGGCGCGGTTTCGGACGGTCCAGCCAGCCTTGGGACGGCAATACCTACGACCGCTTTGCTGATGATATTGCAGAACTGATCGAAACCCTGGACCTGAGAGACGTGACGCTGGTCGGCTTCTCGATGGGGGGTGGGGACGTGACTCGGTATCTGACGCGCCATGGAAGTGACCGCGTTGCGAAGTTGGTACTTCTGGGGGCCGTCACACCTGTTTTCATGAAGCAGAATGATCATCCGGAAGGGGTCGAAGCGACGGTTTTCGATGGCATCATCGAAGGATTGGTGAAAGATCGTGCCCAGTTCCTGAAAGACTTCGCCGTTCCCTTTTATGGGATTAATCATGGGGCGGAGATTTCTGATGGCGTTCTTGGGCAGACGCAGCAGATTGCCCTTAAGGCGTCCTTGCGGAGTACGATCGAGTGCGTCAAGGCGTTCTCCGGGCTGGATTACCGGGAAGACATGAAACGGATCACCGTCCCGACCCTGATTATTCATGGGGATGATGATCAGATCGTCCCTTTTGAGGCCACAGGTGCCTTGACGGCAAAGCTGGTTCCAGATGCGGTTCTCAAGGTCTATGCGGGTGCACCGCACGGTTTTGCGGTCACCCATGGCGATCAGCTCAACGCGGATCTTCTGTCTTTTCTGCAATCCTGATCAGCAAGACCCCGGCTAGAAACAGGCCGGGGTCTTTTTTGTTCAATGCTGCGCCGCGTCAGCGTAAAATGGATAGTCGATATATCCCTGTGCATCGCCGCCATAGAAGGTGGAGCGATCATAGGAGTTCAGGGGCCAGTTCTGACGTAGCCGTTCGACCAGATCCGGGTTTGCGAGAAACGAGCGACCAAAAGCAATGAGATCCGCCTGCCCGGAAGCCAGTAGGGCTTCGGCGCTTTGCCGGTCAAATCCGCCAGCGGCAATGATGGTGCGGGAAAAGACCTGTCGAAGCGTCCCGGCATCCACGGGGTCAGGCTCTGCGTCGCCCCCGATGCGGGGTTGCACGACATGCAGATATCCAGCGCCCAGACGATCCAGTTCAGAGGCCACATAGCGAAACGTTGCTGGACGATTGCTGTCCGCCATGGACCCATAGCGTCCGCTTGGGGTCACACGCACACCAACACGATCCGGTCCCCACACGCTCATGGCAGCCTGCGTGACTTCCAGCAGGAAGCGGGTGCGATTTTCGAGCGATCCGCCGTAGTCATCTGTGCGAGTGTTACTGCCATCCTGAAGAAACTGATCTGGCAGATATCCATTTGCTCCATGGATTTCTACACCATCAAATCCGGCTTTCAGGGCGCGTTCGGCAGCCTGTTCGTAATCCTTGATGATTCCGGGAATTTCATCCCGATCAAGCGCGCGGGGCATGTCGTAAGGCACCGTTCCATTGAGCGTCCAGGCGTCTCCATCGGCACGAATGGCCGACGGAGCAACGGGGGCAATGCCACCCGGCTGAAGGATGCGTGCTGATTGACGGCCAACATGCCAGAGCTGAAGAATCATTCTGCCGCCCTTGGCGTGAACGGCATCCGTGATGTGCTTCCATCCTGGGATTTGGCTGTCATCATAGATTCCGGCCGCGCGTTCGAAGCCATATCCCGTGAGCGAGACGGGGGAGGCTTCGGAAATCAGCAACCCTCCTTCCGTTGCACGCTGGCTGTAATAGGTCCGCATCAGGTCATTCGGGAGATTGCCTTCACTGGCTCTCATTCGGGTGAGGGGGGCCATGACAATGCGATGGCTCAAGCGTGTTGGCCCAACGAAACGTGGTGTGAACAGAAGGTTCGTCATGATGCGGTTCCGGTCTTTGAGGAGACTGTCCGGAGTGGATGCGTCTCATGACCGTGAGAGTGGCTATTCTCATTAGGCGGATGTAGACTGTTTTTAACAATATTTGTTATTCTCAAAAGGAATAAACATGGACCGCTTTCAGGCTATGACGGTGTTTGCTCGTGTTGTGGAAGCTGGTTCTTTTTCAGGCGCTGCCCGGTTGTTGAATATGGGGCAGCCCTCAGTTTCCAAGATCATTGCACAGCTGGAAGCGCATCTGGGCACAATCCTCCTGTTACGCTCGACGCATGGCCTTGCGCCGACAGACGCAGGTCAGCGCTATTACGAACGCATTGTCAGAGTTCTTGAAGACGCCATGGAGGCGGATAGTCTGGCCCGAGGGAGTGACAGAGAACTCACAGGGCATTTGCGGATTGCATTGCCGACGACTTTTGGCCGTCTGCACCTGATACCCAGACTGGGAGAATTTACGGCCCGGTATCCGAAGCTTGCTCTGGATGTGCAGATGGATGACAGGCGTGTGGATCTGATTGCGGAGGGGATCGATATGGCCCTCAGGATTGGTCGTCCGGAAGAGACGTCCGTCGTTGGGCGGCGTCTGGCGTGGGGTCATCGTTCCCTTCTGGCCAGTCCGGCCTATCTGGAGCGGACGACCATGCCGACCTGCCCGGCAGATCTGAAAAATCATAGAATGATTCTTTATTCGCAGGCCCGTCAGGTTCGAACGACATTCACGAAAGGGGAGGAAACACAGGACGTCTCTTTGCGCCCCGATCTATGTCTGAGTGCGGCGGAGGGAATTCGTGCTGCCGTCCTTTCAGGGCAGGGGATGACTGTTGCAGCAGACTGGATGTTCGCTCCTGAGCTAATTTCCGGTGAGGTACAGCGTTGCTTGCCTGACTGGTCTCTGCCGCCGGTGGAACTCTGGCTCTTGCTTCCAGCCGGGCGGATGGTCAGCGCCAAGGTTCGCGCCATGGCTGATTTTTTTGCCGAGCGGGTACAGCCGTCTTTGAGTTTGGAAAATTGAATCTCCTGAGCCATGGAGGCGTTACAGAGCGAAAACCGGAATCTTTTTTCCGCCACAGATCGGCCCAATCACTGCCTTGTGAGATCTGCAAGGTGCAGCCTTTCACACCGTTACCGTGAAAGGAGCGAGACGTATGCTGAAACATCTATCGGGCTTGCTCGCCGTTTCGACACTTTTTGTGGGTGCGATGGCATTGCCGCCGCTGAGCGGGACAGCGCATGCTCAGTTTGTCCCCTATAATGGACCGTATCGACAGACGCCACCGCCACCGCCTCGTCCGCCCAGGGAGAGAATTCCCTCTCATGCGCGGGGGATGCGATGGGTGCCTGGACACTGGGTCTGGATTGGGAACGGTTATCAGTGGACGCCGGGCCGTATGGTCCGCATCCGGCCTCCTGCACCTCCACGGCCGGCTCCCGCTCCGTTTTATCCCCGATAAAAGTTCGAAGGCCGTCTCAGTTGGGCGGTCTTTTTTTAGCGCAGGGTGACGAGGACAGGAACGTGATCGGACGCTTTTTCTGTAGCCCGTTCGTCACGGTCGATTGTGAAAGAGACAAGCCGTTCGGCCACCCGCGGGGACAGAAGGGCATGGTCGATGCGCAGACCCGAGTTCCGCTGGAACGCAGCGGCCTGATAATCCCAGAAGGTATAATGGCGACCCGTAGGCTGAACAGCGCGCAGGGCATCCGTCAGACCGAGCCATTGCAGGCGGTTGAATGCTGCCCGGGTTTCAGGCCGTACCAGTGCGTCAGTCGGTGAAAGGGCGCCGGGAGCGAGATCTTCGTCTGTCGGGCAGACATTGTAGTCGCCAATAAAGGCGAAGGATTTTTCGCTTTCGAGAAAGGACTTCGCCCGGATAGCGAGGGCATCGAAGAACGCCATTTTCTTGGCATAACCGTCTTCGCCGCCTGAATTACCGTTTGGCAGATACAGATTGCCAATCGTGAGACCATCCATGTCCGCTTCGATATAGCGCGCGGTTGAATCTTCAAAACCGGGAAGGTGATGGGTCGTCACTTCAAATGGACGGCGGCCAATCAGCGCAACGCCGTTATAGGCTTTTTGCCCGGTTGTGGCGACGTGCAGGCCAGCTTCCTGGAAAACAGTCGGGAACTGGCTGTCCTCGCATTTGATTTCCTGAAGGCAAAGCAGATCGCATTCCGGATGGCGTTCCAGCCAGTCCTGAACGAGATGCGCGCGGGCGCGGATGGAATTGATGTTCCAGCTTGCGAAGGTAAAGGACATTCTATCAGGCCAGCGAAAAGCTTGTGCCGCAGCCGCAGGCTGAGGCGGCATTGGGGTTCGTGACCGTGAAATGCGCACCCATCAGCTTGTCCACGAATTCCAGTTCGGCACCTTCCAGAAGATCGAGGCTGGTTTCATCTACATAAACTGTCGCGCCATCGCGTTCGATCAGGACGTCATCATCGTTTTTCGTACGATCCAGCTTGAACTGATACTGAAAGCCGTTGCAGCCACCGGCCAGCACGGCAACTCGCAGAGCCAGCCCTTCAGGTTCCGGCTGGGCGGAGATGATTTCCACGATCCGCGCAGCCGCGCTGGCAGACATGGTGAAGGTGGGGGTGTCGGACATGGCTCGTTCCTGATTTCTGAAGCACTGCTGCAAGGCAGGACGGTTCTGGTCCTGATTATATGGCCTGACTACCCCCAAGGGCAAAGGGGGTGAGTTGCGTTGCCATCAGCCTGTCGTAGAATAACACCTGTGATCCGGCGAACAGTGTGCGTTTTGCGCCTGCGGATCATCGGGAGAGGGTGTTGATGGCTGCCATTTACGCGGTTCAGGAAAAAGGCGCTCGCGGGAGACTGTATCCGGAAGTGGAAAGCCCGGTTCGTTCACCCTGGCAGCGGGATCGGGATCGTGTTCTGCATTCGGCCGGCTTCCGGACCTTGCAGTACAAGACGCAGGTTTTCATCAACCATGAAGGCGATTTCTTTCGCACCCGTCTGACGCATTCTCTTGAAGTCGCGCAGATTGCCCGTTCAATTGCCCGCAGCCTTGATCTGAACGAGGATCTGACGGAAGCGCTCGCGCTAGCGCACGATATGGGCCACACGCCGTTTGGCCATGCTGGGGAAGATGCTCTTGCTCTGGCCATGCAGGACTGGGGCGGCTTTGATCACAATACGCAGTCCCTTCGTCTCGTGACGTCTCTGGAGACGCGGTATCATGCTTTTGATGGCCTGAACCTGACATGGGAAACGTTGGAGGGGCTGGCCAAGCATAACGGTCCGGTCAAGCGCCCGACACCGTATCTGGCAGAATATGACGCGAAGCATCATCTCGACCTCAGCAGTTATGCGTCTGCCGAGGCACAGGTCGCGGCGATGTCGGATGATATTGCCTATCATGGCCATGATCTGGATGACGGGTTACGTGCCGGACTTCTGACGTTTGAGGATATTGAGGATCTTCCACTTGTCGGGGACGCGCTTCGGGCTTCCCGTGAGATGGAGCGTCCGACAAATCGTGATGCGGCTGATCAGGCGCAGCGTGTCCGTCATGAAACCATTCGCGTGGTCATCAACGCTCTGGCAACGGATCTGACGGAACAGACACGTCGGAATCTGGAGGCTCTTAATCCGCAGTCAGCGGATGATATTCGTCATGCCGATCATGCGGTTGTGGCGTTCAGTCCGGAAATGCGGGAAAAGAACAAGGCGATCCGCAAATTTCTTTATGCGCGCATGTACCGTCACTGGCGGGTCAATCGTATGGCGCGGAAAGCCAAGATCGCACTGGCCGAAATCTTCACGATCCTTTCAGAAGAACCGGGCCTTCTGCCAGACCCGCTCAAGGACCGCGCCAAGGCTGCGGATGACATGGAACGGCGACGTCTGGTGGTGAATTATATCGCCGGAATGACCGATCGTTTCGCGATGGAAGAACATCGACGGTTGACGGATCTCTCCGTGCTGGGCTGATAGAGCCTCTTCAAGACGTTACAGGTTACAGGAATCGAACTGAAAATGGTCGCTGCACCCACTGCCCATACGACTGACTGCCTTTTTGCCCGCACCCGAGACCAGGTGTGCGAGGCCCTGCGGTCCGTTGTCCCCGGCCTGCCGGAAGAGGTGGTGCAGCGCGTTGAAGTGACGCCCCCGCGTGATCCGTCCCACGGGCATATGGCGACGAATGCTGCTCTGCTAGCCGCCAAGCCTGCGAAGCGGAAGCCTGCCGATATTGCTGCCGAACTGGTGCTGAAGCTCGCCGAACTGCCAGGCGTCGATCATGCCGAGGCCGCAGGGCCGGGCTTCGTGAACATGACGCTCAAGCCGCATGTGCTTCAGGGTATTGCCAAGACAGTTCTGGAAACAGGCGAGGCTTATGGCCGTTCCACGATGGGGCAGGGCACGGGCGTCAATGTAGAATACGTGTCCGCCAACCCCACCGGGCCGATGCATGTCGGTCATTGCCGGGGTGCCGTGGTGGGTGATGCGCTGGCCAATCTGCTTCAGGCGGCGGGTTTTGGCGTTACGCGCGAGTATTACATCAACGATGCCGGAACGCAGGTTGTGGCTCTGACATGGGCGACATACTGGCGGTATCTTCAGGCGATCGGTACGCAGATTGATGCCGAAACGTTTAGCCCGCTGACGCCGAATGGTCTTCAGTATCAGGGTGATTATCTGATCCCGGTGGCTGAGAGCATTGCCGCAAAGCATGGTCGCGCTCTCGCCAATGAGGATGGCAGCCCGGCTGACCCGTCTGTCTGGTTCGAGATCGTCCGTCGTGAGGCGCTTGAGCAGATGATGGCGGCGATCCGTCTGGATCTTGAAGCCCTCGGTATTTCGCATGAAGTGTTTGCCAGCGAAGCTGAAACGCTCGCCAGCGGACGCGTTGATGCCGCTATCGCCAAGCTCGAAAGCAAGGGCCTGCTCTACGAAGGTGTTCTGGAGCCGCCGAAGGGCAAGATGCCGGAAGACTGGGAAGCGCGCCCGCAGACGCTGTTCCGCTCCACGGATTTCGGGGATGATCAGGATCGTGCGCTCCGCAAGTCTGACGGCACGAACACCTATTTCGCCAATGACATCGGCTATCATGCCCAGAAGGCCGAGAATTCAGACGTTCTGATTGACGTGCTGGGCGCGGATCATGGCGGTTACGTCTCCCGGATGCGCGCAGCTATTTCGGCGTTGACGGATGGCAAGACCGGCTTTGAAGTCGTGATGTGCCAGATCGTACGTGTTGTGAAGAACGGCGAGCCGGTGAAGATGTCCAAGCGTGCTGGCACGTTCGTGACGCTGCGCGATCTGCTGGATGAAGTCGGGCGTGATGCCGTGCGCTTCACGATGCTGACCCGCAAGGCGGACGCGCAGATGGAATTCGATCTGGATGCTGTTGTTGCCCAGACGCGTGACAATCCGGTCTTTTATGTTCAGTACGCTCATGCCCGTTGCCGCTCGGTCCTTCGGTCTGCAGAGACGATGTTCGGTGCCGATGCCGTGACGCCTGAGGCACTGGCGAAGGTCGATCTTTCCGGTCTGTCTTCGGATGTGGAACTGGCGGTGCTGCACCGTATCGCGTCTTTCCCGCGTTCGGTGGAAGCTGCTGCTGCTGCACGTGAGCCGCACCGTATCGCGACCTATTGCATTGATCTGGCGTCTGACTTCCACGCTCTGTGGAATCGTGGACGTGAGGATACGACCCTGCGATTCCTGCATGAAAACGACCGTGCGACGAGCCTTGCCAAGCTGGCTCTGGTCTCCGCAATCGCTGGAACACTGCGGTGCGCACTGACCATTCTTGGCGTTGTTCCGGTGGAGGAAATGCGATGACCCCTGGCAGCGACGACGATCGGAATTTCCGGGACCCGGGCGACTATGGATCAGGCCCGGTCACGCCCCCGCCGCGTGGCGGGCGTGAGCGCCTGAGCAGCGATTATGACGAAGACGCGCCGCCGCGCCGTCGCCCTGCATCGGCTGCGGGGAATACGGAGCGGGCAGGGGGCGTGACCTCCTTGCTGGGCAGTGATCCCGCAACGCGCAAGCTTGTTGGTGGAGCTGTCGGTATCGGTACGGTGCTGCTGCTGGCTGTTGGTGGCTGGTCCCTGATGGGTGGTCACCATGGTGGCATTCCCATCATCGGGCCCCCGCCAGGGCCTGTGAAGGATGTTCCGGCTGATCCGGGTGGCATGCAGATCATGGGCAGTGATAGCGGCGACACGGATCTGACCGGGAACGGAGAAGCGCATCTGGCTCCTGGTCCCGAGCAGCCCGATGCAAAGGCGCTGGCGCGCCAGTATGGCGTCCAGCCCGGCACGCCTGCGACCCCGGCTGACAAGCCTGCCGCAGCGCCGGATGCACCGTCTTCTGACGCTAAACCGTCTGATGGTGCTGTCCCTGCTTCCCCGGATGCGTCTGCTGATAAAGCTCCGGCTGCGGTTCCGGGAGCGGCTGCTACGCCCGATGCTGCCAAGGCGCCTGCGGAAACTGCGGCACCTGAAGAGGATGCCGACGACGCAGAGTCAGCGAAGCCTGCTCCGGAGAAGCCGGTTCCTGCGCCGAAGCCGAAGGCTCCTGAAGCCCCGGTTCACAAAGCTGCGCCAGTTGCTCCGGCCAAGCCTGTGCAGAAGCCGCTTCCCCCACCGGAGCCGGTGCCTGAAAATGTTGCGCCAGCCCAGAAGGCAGCCGCAACGCCGAAGGCTGAAACGGGTGGAGCGCGTGAAGTCCAGCTTGCCGCACTCGATAGCGAGGCGGCCGCACGTAAGGAATGGGAGACCCTGCGCCATCAGGCTCCTGCTTTGTTTGCCGGACACTCACCGTTGTTCGAAAAGACCACGCATGGTGACAAGACGTTCGTGCGTCTGCGCATTGGTGGCTTTGAGGATCTGAAGGCGGCCCGTGCGTATTGCGTGAAGCTGCACGCGCAGTCCATCGCCTGCACTCCGGCCCAGTTCTGAGAGACCGGGCTTGAGCGAGGTTCTGCATCTGACGCTGGATGGGTTCGAGGGGCCGCTTGATCTGCTTCTCGACCTCGCCCGCGCCCAGAAAGTGGACCTCGCAAAGATTTCCATTCTTCAGCTTGTTGAGCAGTATCTGTCTGTGGTCGAGCAGGCCCGGGCGGAAGCTCGTGCCTTGCGTCTGGAACTTGCGGCGGACTGGCTTGTCATGGCAGCCTGGCTGGCCTGGCTGAAGTCCAAGCTTCTGTTGCCTGCGGAAAGTGGTGGGGAGGATGCGGAAGAGGCTGTCGAGCAGCTTCAGGAACGTCTGATCGAGCTGGAGCGGATGCGTGCGGCTGCTGCATGGCTTATGGGGCGTCCTCGTCTTGGCATTGATGTGTTTCGCCGTGGGGAAGGCGAAGACCATACGGAAATTGATCGTTCCGGCCTGCGCGTTGATCTGTCGGCCCTGATTACGGCCTATCTGTCTGCCCGGCGCCGTACGAACCGTAAGCGCGTCTATGCACCGCGGACGCGTCGGTATTGGAGTGTGCAGGACGCTCTGGCGCGCCTGCGCCGAATGTTGGGAACGGATGCCGTTACGGACTGGCAGACGCTGACATCCCTGCTGCCCGAACATCTGGCCGATGATCTGGAAACCGGTCCGTATGGACGTAACGCTGCACTGGCAGGAACGCTGCTGGCCGGGCTGGAAATGGCGAAGGGCGGGGCCGTGGAACTGCGTCAGCCCGAAGCTTTTGCTGAAATTGAATGGCGGGCGGTGTCGTGACGTCTGACGAGATGCAGCGCGGCTGCCTGCTTCTGGAAGCCCTGATTTTTGCCAATCCGGAACCGGTGCGGTCGTCTGTCATGACGGAGCTTCTGAAGGCTCAGGGTCTGGATCTGACAGTTTCGGATGTTTTGGCTGCGCTGTCCGAGCGTTATGCGTCTCATGCGATCGAACTTGTCGAGGCTGCCGGGGGCTGGCAGTTCCGGACACGCCCGGAATATGCCTCCGCGCTGACAAAAGTCGTCGAAAAACCGCGCCGTTTGAGCCGGGGTGCGATGGAGACGCTGGCCATCATTGCGTATCACCAGCCCTGCACGCGGGCTGAGATCGAGGCCATTCGCGGCGTGTCTCTGGGCCAGCCCATTCTGGATGCGCTGCTGGAAGACAGCCTGATTGCTCCAAAAGGGCGTAAGGAAGTTCCCGGCCGCCCGGTTTTGTGGGGCACGACACCTGCTTTCCTGGAAAGTTTCGGCCTGCCGGATCTGGGTTCATTACCCAAGCGGGAAGATTTCCTTCTGGACAGGGCCCCGACGGAAGCGGCACCAGAAGCGCCTTCCCCCGTAGGCGAGACTGACGGGACGGGCTAGGATTGTTGCATGTTTGACTTCAGTTTCTCGGAAATAGCCCTGTTTGTCGTCGTGGCGATGATTTTCATTCGCCCGAAGGATCTGCCGGTTGCCATCCGCACGCTTTCGAACGGCATCAAGGCCATGCGCCGGATGGCAGGTGAGTTTCAGTCCCATATCGACGATATGGTGCGTGAGGCAGACCTGTCCGAGACGCGCGACCAGCTTCGGGATCTGAAGAACTTCAATATCCGGGATCGTGTGACCCGCGCCATTGATGGCGACAATTCGATCCGGCGGAGTCTTGAACTGGATACGACCGGCGCATCATCCCGACCGTCCACGCTCAATGATCTGCCGCAGGTTCCCGCGCCTCCGCCGATGCCACCACCGTCTTTCGGTGGGGGCGACAGTAAGCCTTACAACGCCATGATGCAGGATCAGGCGGAGGAAGGGTTGAACGATGATATCGTTGATGCGCCCTCCATCCTGCCGCCTGCGACGGCGCGACGCCTGATGCATGAACGCCCCCGTTGGCGCGCCCCGGATATTCTGCCGCCTGTCATGGCTATTCATCATGGCCGACGCGTCGCCATTTCAAGCACGGAGAAAGACGCGTGACGGACTCGGATGCCATCAACGACACCCCGATGCCTCTGCTCGATCATATCGTCGAGCTGCGCCGCCGGCTGATCTGGTCCATCGGGACATTCGTGATCGCTTTTGCCATCTGCTATCATTTTGCAGGCGATATCTATCGCTTCCTTGCTGCCCCGCTGGGGGACATCATGCGGCAGAAGGGCGAGCAGCCGCATCTGATCTACACCGCGCTGTATGAGGCGTTCTTCACCTATATTCGTGTGGCAGTCTTCGGGGCGACGTGCCTGTCTTTTCCGATGATTGCCATTCAGGCGTGGATCTTTATCGCGCCTGGTCTGTATCGCAGCGAGAAGAAGGCTTTTGCGCCATTCCTCGTGGCCACGCCTGTCATGTTCACCATTGGCGCTGCGTTGGCCTACTACGTGGTTTTCCCGTTCGCCTGGAAGTTCTTCCTGTCGTTCCAGACATCCGGCAATGGCGGGATGGATATCGAGCTTCAGGCCAAGGTGTCAGAATACTTGACCCTTGTGACGAAGATGATCCTCGCCTTCGGGATCTGTTTTGAACTGCCGGTGATCCTGACGCTGCTGGTCCGGGTCGGGTTAATCGGAACGGCGCAGCTTAAGAAATTCCGGCGCTATGCGGTGGTGGCGTCCTTCGCTGTTGCAGCCGTGATTGCTCCGCCGGATGCGATTACCATGCTGAGCCTCGCTATTCCGCTTGTGGCGCTGTACGAGGTATCCATTCTTGTGGCGCGGCTGGTTGAGCCGAAGCCCGTGACTGACGAAGAAGACTGACGGAGCCCTGAACCATGCATGACCTGAAAGCCCTGCGCGCCGATCCGGCCGCATTTGACGCTGCTCTTGAGCGTCGGGGCCTGTCACCTGTGGGGCAGAAAATCGTCTCGGAAGATGAAGAGCGCCGTGCCGCTCTGGCCGCTTTGCAGGAGGCTCAGGCCACCCGTAAGACGTTGGCCAAGGAGATCGGGCAGGGCAAGCGCACCGGTGCCGATACATCCGCTCTGGAAGCGCAGGCGGTCGAACTGCGGGACCGAATTGCTGGGCTGGAAGATCGGGCGGCCATTATTGAAAAGAGCATCGACGATGTTCTGGCGTCCCTGCCAAACCAGCTTGATCCGTCCGTGCCGGATGGAAAGAGCGAGGATGAGAACGTCGTCGTTCATTATCGCGGCGAGAAGCGTGACTTCACGTTCGAGCCCAAGCAGCATTTCGAGCTGGGTGAAGCTCTTGGCCTGATGGATTTCCCGACGGCGGCCAAGCTGTCCGGGACGCGCTTTGTCGTTCTCCGTGGTGCTCTGGCGCGTCTGGAGCGTGCACTGGGTCAGTTCATGCTGGACACGCATACGACCGAGTTTGGTTACAGCGAAACCAGCGTTCCGCTGCTGGTCAATGACGATGCCATGTATGGCACGGACAAGCTCCCAAAATTTGCGGAAGATTCTTTCCGTACGGAAGATGGTCGCTGGCTGATCCCGACAGCCGAAGTTCCGCTGACGGCCTCTGTCATGGGCGACATTCTGCCCGCAGATGCGCTGCCGATCCGTTTGACGGCACTGTCCCAGTGTTTCCGTTCTGAAGCAGGCTCTGCGGGCCGTGATGTGCGCGGTATGCTGCGCCAGCATCAGTTCACGAAGTGCGAACTCGTTTCCATCGTGAAGCCGGAAGACAGCGATGCTGAACATGAGCGCATGACGCAGGCTGCCGAGACCATTCTGGAGCGCCTTGGCATCACGTTCCGCCGTATTCTGCTCTGTGCTGGTGATACGGGTTTTGGTGCGGCCAAGACGTATGATCTGGAAGCGTGGATCCCTGGCCAGCAGGCTTGGCGAGAGATTTCTTCCTGCTCCAATACTCGCGCATTTCAGGCACGGCGCATGAAAGCCCGGTATCGCTCCGAGAATGGCCCGGCCTTCGTGAATACGCTGAATGGTTCCGGTCTGGCTGTCGGACGCACCATGATTGCCGTCATGGAAACGTACCAGAACGAAGATGGCAGCATAACCATTCCGGAAGTCCTGCGTTCCTATATGGGTGGATTGACCCGTATAAGTTGAGGATTATTTCTGACATGATGACACGCCGTTTTGCTTTGTCTGTTCTGGCTGGGAGTGCTTTTGTTTTTACATCTCAGGCAGCATCTCCAAAGACTCTCAGCGGAACGGTGGTGTATCGGGAAAAAATGGTGCTTCCTGTAGGCGCCGTGCTTTTTGTCAAGCTGGAGGATGTGTCTCTGGCTGATGTTCCAGCCAAGGTTCTGGCCGAAAGTCGGCAGACCATTCAGGGCGCTCCGCCTCTATCTTACACGTTGCGCGTTCCTGGTCTGGAGCGTGGCAGGCAGTATAGTCTGCATGCCGAAATCCGTGCGGGAGACGAAATTCTTTTCACAACCACGGAAATGCATTCTGTGAGTGAGCCAGATATTTTGGTCACGAGAGTTTCAGCGCCTGCGACTGAGCTGCCTTATGGAAGCTGGACGGTTCAGTCTCTCAACGGAAAAGCGATACCAAAAACTGGGCGCCCGCCTCAACTGACGATTGGGCGTGATGGTCGAGTGTTTGGATACGGTGGCTGCAACAGGTTGATGGGACAGGCTGAGATCGTGGATCATGCGATAAAATTCAAATCGTTTGCCATGACACGCATGGCGTGTATTGGATCCGGAATGGTCTTTGAAAATCTTTTGGTGAAAACACTGGACGGTATCCGTTTCTGGTCCAGAGACGAAGCGGGACGTCTGATCTTACATTCTGACAATGAGGCTCAAGTTGTTCTTCTTCATTCTGAGTGATGCGTCTGGCAGAGTAAAATAAACTTATGAGTATTTCGGAAAGTTACTTTTTATATTTTTTGGTAAAGTAGAGTTATTTGTCAATTTATTGTAAACTTTGAGCTGAAATAAAAATTATTTGCAATATTGGCATGTTTTTACGATAGCAGACTCGTTGTTGTCGTTTTTTACGGTCTTGAGAGTACGTCTCTCGAAGTTCGATAGGGGGCACAGAACCCGGCAGATACCGGAATGTGGAGTAGAGCAGTCAAGCGCGGGGTGTCGTGGTGTCACGACTGGTCAGGACTGACGGACTTTTCGGGATGTGTCGGGAGGCAGGTATTGAGCGTAGGGTGGATGAAGACATGAGTGACGTGACGGATAGTGCTGAGAAGGCACGGATTTCGCCGGGTCTGGAACTTGGAAGGCGTATTCGCCTGCTACGGGAAATGGCAGGATTGAATCAGCAGCAGCTGGCCAACAAAGTAGGAATTTCCCGTTCTGCCGTAGCGTTCTGGGAAACGGGTCGGTCAGGACATGTGGGGAAGCATCTTGGTGATCTTGCCGAAGCGCTGGGCGTGGATGCGGAAGTCCTGCTGACGGGCATGGCCTATAAGGAAATTCAGGAAACGCTGACGCCGGATGAAAGCATGTTCCTGAATCTGTATCGTCAGTTGAATCCGCTAATCAAACTTCAGGCGCAGAAGTGGATTGAACGTCGGGTTCGTCAGGCTGAAGAGGGCGCAGAGGACTGAAGAAGCTTTTCCTGCGCGTCTCTCTTCAGAAAAGAGCGAGCCCCTCCGGGGAAACAGGAGGGGCTTTTTTTAGTTCCTTTTTTTCGGCCCAGAGGCTTTCCCGCGCTTTTTGAAACCTTCCTTGAAGGGGGGCTTGCCAGATTTGCCAGCAAAGGGCCGATCGCTTCGTCCCTTGGGCTTGAAGTTGCCGCGCTGCTGCTTCTGGCTTTCGCGCATCCGGCTCTGAGTGCGGAGAACCTGTTCGATCCAGTCATTCAGAATGGACGTATTGATTTCTGCGTTTTGTTGCGCCGGATAGGCCTCCGGAAAACGCAGAGCCAGCCAGCGCCATGCGACGAGACGCTTGTGGCGTTTTTCAGCGCGTTCGAGTTCTTCGCGACCCGCCTGTTCCGGATGGGGCAGACGACCGGTTCCTGGGGGAGGGACGGGGCGGCCAGCGGCATGGTCCGCAGCCCAGGAGACCAGACGCTGGATGCCATTGTCCCGTTCATCAATCGGGCACATGGCATAGGTCCAGCGGGTGGTCAGATCCAGACCTTCCACGCCTTCTAGGGCCGCTGCGATCTCAAGAGACTGCTCCATGTCCGCCAGACGGTAATTGGGGTCGTCTGGCCGTAGAACAGCGCGTTTGATGCGGGTCAGGACGCCGTAGAGGCTGTCGCTGCCAATTTCTTCGGCAACGGCCCGGACGATGTCGGAATCCGGCTGAACCAGAGGGCGCAGTTCCGTGACCGGTTCCGGTGGGGCAGCCAGCATCTGGCGCACAAACGCAGGGCTTCCGGATTCTGCCAGAACACAGACCAGACCTTCTTCGTGCTTGCCGAAGCGCCCGGCCCGGCCACCAATCTGTTTGACTTCCTGCGAGATGAGATCGCGTGTCTGGCGTCCGTCAAACTTCCTGAGAGCGCTGAAAACGACGCGACGAATGGAGAGGTTAAGGCCCATCCCGATGGCATCGGTGGCGATCAGAATATCCGCGTCGCCGCTGTTGAAGCGGGCGGCTTCCGCGCGGCGGACTTCGGGACTGAGAGCACCATAAACCACCGCGACCCGTCGCCCGCGCGCCATGAGTTCGGCGCGCATGTCCAGCACTTCGCGGCGTGAGAACGCAATGACCGCATCGCCAGCTGTGAGTTCGCTGAGATGAAGTGTGCCTCCCGCCTTGAGAGGGCTTTTTCGTTCGAGGTGGATTTCGTCAACCGGGTCATCGCAAAGTTCGGCAATACGCTTGACCAGCGGGATGCAGTCGGCGGCACCCAGAATAAACACATGGCGTGCTGGAACGCCCATAATGGCGGCGGTCCATGCCGCACCACGATCGGGGTCCGCCAGCATCTGGGCTTCGTCGATGATGGCGACGTCCACAGGTTTGTGGAACGGGCACATTTCAACCGTCGCCGCCAGATGACGTGCGCCCGGCATCTCGATGCGCTCTTCACCCGTGGCAAGGGATGCAGGGACGCCACGATTAAGGAGGGCTTCCCGGAATTCATGCGCCAGAAGACGAAGGGGAGCGAGGGCCAGACCGCTCTCCGCGTTGGCGAGGGCGTTCAGTGCTGTATAGGACTTGCCCGAGTTGGTTGGTCCCGTAACGAGCGTGATGCGGCGCTTGAGGGAACGTGCTGTCCGGAAATGGGCTGCAAACCGGTCCAGTGCGGCAACGCGGGCGATGGCGGCATTACCGACTTTGGTGCCACGTTCCAGAACTTCTGGTCGGGCCGGTGTTGTACCGCGCCATTCGGGAAGGCGCGCCCGCAGCTTCTTCAGTTCGTCCGGATCGAAGAAGAACAGTTCGATCCCGTCATCACGCGTTTCGCGCTTGGCAATTGGGAGACGGTTTTCCGCAACCCAGCGCAGGGCTTCACGCCGTGAGCAATGGAGAATGCCTGGGACCTCATCGAAGCTGACAAGATTGGCTTCCCATTCCTTCAGGCGTTCGAGTTCGCGCTCCCGACGGCGCTCGGCACGGGCCTGAATGTCAGCCTGCTCACGGGCGCGACGCTCTTCGGCCAGACGCAGGTCGTCCTCGAAGCCCAGATCAACGCTGCCGAAAGCGCCAGCAATGCTGCGGGAAAGCTTTTCAAGCTGCCCGCCTGAAAGAATCAGCCCGGCATCCGCCAGATCAGCCCGGACTTCTTCCAGTACGTTGCGGGGCGAGTCCCCAAGATCCTGCCAGCGCGAAACCAAAACATCGTCGAGCGTCAGACGCAGAGCCGCAATGTCGGCACGGGGATCGTGTGTGCGGGCTGCGGCTTCCTGTGTGTCGGCTTTCGTGACCCAGACTTCGCCGGCGCGACGGGCCACATTCATGAGCTGGGAGGCCCATGTTTTGCGGCGCACAATACACAACGCGTCGATCAGGGCTTCAGGAGGGAGGGTCGCCTCGTTCCCCTCAAGCCGACGCGCCACCTGCCGCAAAAGGGCGGGTCGCTCACGTGGAGTAATATCCAGCGGCGTTCCGAAGTCGGCTTCAGCCTGATTCAGGGCGCGTTCGGCGGGGGAGAGGGGGGCGTCGCTCACGGAGTCGTCTGTCATGAAAAGACTTTTGCGTCATTCAGCTATCAGGTTCAACGCAGATGGGTTTTCCGAAATGTGATGATTGCGCTAAAAGGTCCGGCTCTTATCAGGTCCGAGACCTTTTATCCGCGCCACACCGGAGACAGAAACCGATATGTCCACACCGAGTTTTGCCGCCCCGACTCCTGAGATCGACGAGCCCCTAACGGGTCTGGCGCCGTATGAAGGCCATCCGAAACAGTACCGTCTGGCCGAGCCAAGCAAGGAATACGCTCATCTGTATCCTGCAAAGGTTTTGACCGTTCACCACTGGACGGATCGTCTTTTCAGCTTCACGACAACGCGCGATCCGGGCCTTCGGTTCGAGAACGGTCAGTTCGCGATGATTGGCATCGAGGTCGAGGGCAAGCCGCTTCTGCGTGCGTACTCCATTGCCTCAGCCAATTATGAAGATCACATGGAATTCCTTTCCATCGCTGTGCCGGATGGTCCGCTGACCTCCCGTCTGCGTCATGTGAAGGTTGGGGATACGGTTCTGATCGGTCGCAAGCCGGTGGGGACGCTGCTGCTCGACAACCTGAAGCCGGGTCGCAACCTGTACTTCCTGTCCACGGGTACCGGCCTTGCGCCGTTCATGAGCCTCATCAAGGACCCGGAAGCCTACGAGCGCTATGAAAATGTGATCCTCAGCCACACGGTCCGTATCTCTGGCGAGCTGGCTTATGAGAACCACATCCGTCATGAACTGCCGGAACATGAGTTCCTGGGTGAGTTTGTTGCCGAGAAGCTGAAGTACTATCCGGCTGTGACGCGTGAAGATTATGCCGTCACGGATCGCATCACGAAGCTGATCGAAAGCGGCAAGATTTTCGAGGATCTGAGCATCGACAAGCTCGACCCTGAACATGACCGCGTCATGATCTGCGGTTCGCCGGAAATGCTTGCGGATACGGAAGCACTGCTGGAGCGTATGGGCTTTGAGGAAGGCAACATGAGCCGTCAGGGTTCTTATGTTGTTGAAAAGGCGTTCGCAGAGCGCTGAGACCAGAGGCACGGAAGGCCGGGATTTATGCAGGAATTCGATCTTTTCGTCATCGGAGCCGGATCGGGTGGGGTACGTTGTGCGCGTATCGCTGCCCAGAACGGCGCGCGCGTCGCGATTGCGGAGCGTCGTCACTGGGGCGGAACCTGCGTCAATCTCGGCTGCGTGCCGAAAAAGCTGATGGTCTACGCGGCGGAATATGGCCGCGAGATCGACGATGCCCGCGCCTATGGGTGGGACGTGACGCCAGGACAGCATGACTGGCGCACGCTGATTGATGCCAAGGACCGCGAGATCGAGCGGCTGAACGGCATTTACGTCTCGATGCTTAAGAAGGCTGGCGTTGAGCTGTTCACGGGCGATGCGCGCTTTGTGGACGCGAACACGGTTGAAATTGGTCCGTCTGAGCTTGCTCCGGATGCTGCGGTTCAGACCGTTCGTGCCAAGAACATCGTCATTGCGACGGGTGGTGCACCGACGCGCCTCGATATTCCCGGCGCGGAGCACGCGATTGTCTCGGATGATGCGTTTCATCTGGAGAACCGGCCCGAGCGCGTTGCCATTATTGGCAGTGGTTATATTGGGATTGAATTTGCAGGGATTTTCGCGGGTCTCGGCTCGCAGGTGGACTTCGTTTACCGTCAGGACCTGCCACTGCGCGGGTTTGACGAGGAAATGCGTCGCCATATCGCAGAACTGGTGCCTCTGAACGGTATCACCTCCCATCCAGGCAGCACGCCAGAGCGGATTGAAAAGACGTCTAACGGTTATCGCCTGCATCTGAAAGGCGGGAAGGTCATTGAGACCGACTGCGTCTTTATGGCAACCGGGCGTCATCCGAACCTGAAATCCCTGCGTCTGGATCTGGCCGGGGTAGAGGTCACGGATGGTCGGATTGTCACGCGCCTTGAAGATGCCAAGACGAATGTTCGGGGCATTTATGCCATCGGGGACGTGACCGATACCTATAACCTTACGCCGACAGCGATCGCCGAGGGGCATCTTCTGGCGGAGCGTCTGTTTGGTGAAACAGGCCGCGAGTGGTCTTTTGCCACGACGCCAAAAGCCGTGTTCTTCAGCCAGCCGCTCGCTTCGGTTGGTCTGACGGAAGAAGAGGCTGCCGAACACCACACGCTCGATATCTATACGTCGACCTTCACGCCGATGCGCCAGTCGCTGTCCGGCCGTAAGGGCAAGGCGTTTATGAAGCTGGTCGTGGATTCAAAAAGCCAGGTCGTGCTGGGTGCTCACATGATTGGCCCGGATTCACCGGAAATCATCCAAGGGCTGGCCATTGCCGTCACGGCTGGCCTGACCAAGCGTGATTTGGACCGCACGATCGGCCTCCACCCTACAAGTGCGGAGGAGTTCGTGACCATGCGGACGCCAACGCGCCATGTTCCTCCTTCCTCCGATAAACAGAACTGATATTCCGATGGCTCACGACGATCCTTTGCCGCCCCTGAAGATCATGAGCCATCACACAACAGGGCAGGTGCAGGCGTGAAACTCGGCTGGCTGTTTGCGCCGTCCATCACGTCCGTGATGTTCGCCCTGCGCACGACGATTGCTGCTTTGCTGGCGCTTGCGATTGCTCTGTGGATGGAGCTTGGTGAGCCGCAATGGGCGGCAATGACGGTCTGGATCGTCGCACAAAACTCTCGTGGAGAAAGTATTTCCAAAGGGCGCTGGCGGCTTGTCGGCACAGTTGTCGGCATGATTACTGCCATCGCCTTGATGGGGATGTTTCCGCAATATCCGTGGCTGTTCCTGCCAGCGCTGGCGATTTGGGTCGGGCTTTGTGCCGGCCTCGCCACGCTGACGCATAACTTCCGGGGGTATGCACTCGTTCTGGCGGGCTACACCTGCACGATTATCGCGCTTGGTGCCGTTAAAGAGCCAGACAATGTGTTCAATATTGCCATGGCCCGCGGAACATATATTTTTCTCGGCGTGATCTGTGAGATGGTTATGGGAATGGTGTTCGTTCCCAATGTGGCGGATCGGGCTCGGGAAGAGCTGCGCAAGCGCCTTCAGGCTATTCTTACCAAAGCAAGCGCGGCTCTGACGGATGTTCTGAACCAGAAGCCGAACGCCACGGATACGCTTTGTGCACTGATGGGGTCGCTTCAGGCCTCCAGCGATCAGATCGAGTTCTCCCGCATCGAAATTCGCAGTCAAGGCAATGAAGTCGAACATGCCTATGTGACGCTGGGTCTTGTAGCGCGTGTGCTGTCACGCGGGCTTGGCCTCAAGACGCGCATGACATCTGTGTCCCATATTCCACAAGCGCTTCTTCCGTTCCTGCGGGATATGGCGGTGGCGATTGAAGGGCTGCCCGCACGTCTGGAAAGCGATCGACGCGGTATTGCGGCCCTTGTTCAGACCGAGGCTCTGCTGGCGGAATGTCGAGGGCGGATGCAGGCCGTCCTTCCAAAGGACGATGAGGACTCTCTGAATGAAGGAATCATCCTGACGGGTGTGGAGGTCATGATTTCGGATCTCTGTGAAACACTCCGTTCTTATCGGGCAAGTGTGGACGGTGCACCGATTTCCGAGCGGCACCGTCTGACTCGCAATACGGACTGGCGAGCAGCCGTCCGAAACGGGGTGCGGACCATGGCCGCGCTTCTTTTCGGAGCGTATGTCTGGGAAGTGACGGCGTGGCCGCAGGGCAGCGTCTTCCTGACCTTTATTGCGGTGGTCTGTGCCCGGTTTGCGACTTTCGAGAATACGGTGCTTTTGAGTGCGGCGTTTTTCTATGGAGCCGTTTTTGCGGCGTTGGCCAGCATTATTCCTGTGTTTGTCGTGATGCCAGTTACAGCCAGTTATGTGTTTTTCTGTCTGACAGTCGGCTTCTTCATGATGCTTGGCGGCCTTGCGACCCGTAATCCCGCCACGGCTGTTATGGCCGCGTCTTATGGAACGTTCTTCCCCTTCCTGCTGGGTATGGACAATCAGGGGCGTATGGATGAGCTGTCATGGCTTAATACCACCATTGCGCTTCTGTTGGGTCTTGGGGCCGGTGTGGTGATCTTCCGGGCTGTTCTGCCGTTTACGCCGCGTCGGGCGGCGGAAGTTCTGCGTTATCAGCTCAAGCGCAGTCTGCGGCGGCTGGCGCTGCCGGGTGTTGTGATGGACGAATATGTCTGGATCAACGACGGCACGCAGAGCATGGAGCGTGCGGTTCGCTTTGCCGGGTCTCTGGAGAGTGATCGTGCGGAAGAAATGTTGCGCGGCACCCTGTCTGTCATGACCGTAGGGCGAAACGTGTTGATGCTGCGAAAGCTGGCCCAGCATGGAAGCCTGCCAGATACCGCGGTAGCCGCCGTGGACGGACTGATCCGGAACCTGCTACGCCGCAAGCTGCCGCTGACCCATACGGCAGCAACTATCGAGCCGACCCTTGCAGAACTTTATGCACTGGAGCGGGAATCACAGGACACATCCATTCGGCATGACCTCGTTCTCGCCATTGGGTCCCTGCTGATTGTGCAATCGGAACTGCCAACCAGCAGGGCATTCCTTAGAGCGACGACCTGAAGCAGGTCGTGCTGTTCAGGACGCGAGGAACTTCAGAAGATCCTCGTTGACCTGTTCCGCGTGGGTCAGGAACAGACCGTGTGGCGCACCATCATATTCCAGGAAGACCGAGCCTGGGATCAGATCTGCTGCGCGGCGTCCGGCGATATCAGCTGGAACGGCGCTGTCGGCAGTGCCGTGGATGATGAGTGTTGGAATAGTGAACGCCTGAAGGTCACTGCGGAAATCTGTTTTTCCCCATGCATCCACGCAGTCGAGGGTTGCCATCGGGCTTGCCATGCTGGCCAGCGTGAAGGACCAGTCAAGCACGCCTTCGCTGACCGGATGATGCAGCATGCTCATGCCATAAAAGCCGGGGAGGAAGCTTTTCAGGAACGCAAAACGGTCCTGCCGGATTTCCTGCTTGATTCCGTCGAACACGGAGATATCGACGCCGTCCGGATTGTCCGAGGTTTTCAGCAGGAACGGAACGATAGACGCCAGAAGCACGGCTTTGGAAATTCTGGCGCGGCCATGGCGGCTCAGATAACGGGCGACTTCGCCGCCACCCATTGAGAAACCGACAAGTGTTGCGTCCCAGAGGTCGAGCTGTTCCAGAATGACGGCCAGATCATCTGCCAGAACGTCATAGTTGTAGCAGTTGATGGGGTGGCCTGAGAGACCGAAGCCGCGACGGTCATAGGTAATGACACGATATCCGGCTTCAACGAGGGCGAGGGTCTGTTTTTCCCACATATCCCCCGTTAGTGGCCAGCCATGAATGAGAACAACGGGGCGGCCTGCGCCCATATCCTTCACATGAAGGCTGGTTCCGTCAGTTGCAGTAATATAGGGCATGGGTTCTGCTCCTCATATGATCTGGCTGGATGATACCAGCCCCATCCTGAAGAGCAGAACCCTTTTGCGGAAGATTGGTTGCGTCTTACCAGCCGTTACCGCGCGGGGCCGTCCAGCCGTTTCCGGTCGCATCGCCCAACTGCCCGGACTGGGTGTTGTTGCTGCCTTGATAGGCTGAGCCGAACTTGGACAGATTGGCGCCTGTTACGCTGTCACGCTCAACGCCAGCTTCATGATCCGGATCAGGGCCATGCTCGAATTCGGTGCTTGGGGCATCCTGATATCCGGGCGGGAGAGAACGATGGCCACGGGCACGGAAATGCTCGCCGCCATTGGTTTTCTGCTGCGTGGATGGAGCCTGCGCCTGTGTGCTGTTCTGTTGAGGGGCGGCATCGTATGGCTGACCAAATGTCGTGGTCTGAGCCTGAGCTACCCCGCCCAGCAGGGCGGTTGCCAGCAGAGCGTGGCAGAAAAAGCGGGAAAAGGGCAGCATGGAGTCTGGTCCTGAACCAATCATGGAAATCAACGGCCCCATCACCATATGGGAAGCAGAACCGCATACTCTCTTTTATAATCGGCCCGGTTGGGCTGCGGTTCAAGAGTTCTTTTCCCGGATCAGGGAAGCGGGGGATGATATGGAGGATCTCTTTGCGACGCTGAGATGTCGTACCGACCTTGCGGATGGAGCGGTGCTTCTTCCCGGTTTTGCCATATCTTGTGCGGAGCAACTGCTGGAAGGTATCCGGCGTCTTGCTCATGAAGCGCCTTTTCGGATCATGAAAACGCCCGCCGGCCGGGCCTTATCTGTTGCGACAACCAGTTGTGGGGACTGTGGCTGGTATACGGACCAGAAGGGATATCGGTATGTGCGGACAGATCCATTAACCGGGAAGCCATGGCCCCAAATGCCAGATATGTTTTTTGAACTGGCCTGTACCGCAGCAAAAGAGGCTGGCTATCCGGATTTTTCTCCGTCTTCATGTTTGATCAACCGCTATGAGCCGGGGGCAAAGATGGGGCTGCATCAGGATCGGGATGAGGATGATCTGTCCTCCCCCATCGTTTCGGTCTCTCTTGGGGTTCCGGCCCGCTTTGCGTTTGGTGGTTTATTAAAGACGGACCCGGTGCAACGGCATGATCTCTTCCATGGAGATGTGGTCGTGTGGGGAGGCATCTCCCGCCTTGCCTGGCATGGGGTTTCGCCCATACGCGAAACATTCCATCCGCAGACAGGTGCCATGCGTTACAATCTAACTTTTCGCGCTATCAACGCTGCGCTTTTTCAGCCATAAACAGCGCCCCGCAATTCTGTTCACTTACTGACCTCCGGAGGGCATTCAATGCACCCCTCGACCAAGACCCAGACGTCCGACAACACGATGTCATGGTCTCCTGCAAGCTGGCGTTCCCGTCCGATCGTCCAGGCTCCGTCTTATGAAGACGAAGCTGCGCTTGCCGCTGTCGAGGCACGTCTGCATCGATATCCACCGCTGGTTTTTGCGGGGGAAGCCCGCCGTCTGAAGACGCGTCTGGCCGCAGCCTCCCGTGGAGAGGCCTTTGTGCTTCAGGGCGGCGCCTGCGCTGAGAGCTTTGACGAGTTCACGGCCGATATCGTCCGCGATACGTTCCGCGTGCTGCTTCAGATGGCCGTGGTTCTGACATTCGCGGCCAAGGTGCCGGTCGTGAAGATTGGGCGTATGGCAGGCCAGTACGCCAAGCCACGCTCGTCCAATACGGAAACGATCGATGGTCTGACGCTGCCATGCTATCGCGGTGACATCATCAATGGTCCGGAATTCACTGCGGCGGCGCGTATTCCTGATCCAGCACGCATGGAGACCGGGTATTTCCAGTCTGCTGGTGTGATGAACCTGCTGCGCGCTTTCGCAAACGGCGGTTATGCGAACCTGCATCAGGTCCATAGCTGGAACCTTGGCTTTGTTGAGCGTTCCCCGCTGGCAGCCCGCTATCGGGATCTGGCTCATCGCATTGATGAGACGCTGTCTTTCATGCGCGCCTGTGGTTTTGACGCGGCTGCGTCCCAGATTGATGAGACAGAGTTCTATACCTCTCATGAGGCGCTTCTGCTGCCATATGAGCAGGCTCTGACCCGCATCGACAGCACCAGCGGTGACTACTACGATTGCTCGGCGCACTTCCTGTGGATTGGGGATCGCACCCGTCAGCCGGATGGCGCGCATGTGGAATTCCTGCGCGGCGTTCAGAACCCGATCGGCATCAAGGTTGGTCCGACGACCACGGTTGAGGATCTGGAAAAGCTGCTCGAAATCCTGAACCCGAATGACGAGGCAGGTCGTATCACGCTGATCTCGCGTATGGGTAAGGACAAGGTGCGCGAGCATCTGCCGCCGCTTCTGGATGCCGTCATCAAGACGGGCCGTACGGTTACATGGCTGTGTGACCCGATGCACGGCAACACGACGACGACGTCCAGCAAGGTCAAGACGCGTTCCTTCGAAAGTATCCTCGGGGAAGTCCTTGGCTTCTTCGATGTTTTCGAGGCTGCAGGCCGTCGTCCGGGCGGTATTCACCTTGAAATGACGGGTCAGGACGTCACCGAATGCATTGGTGGCGCGCAGTGCCTGACGGAGGCCGATCTGGGAGATCGGTATGAAACATTCTGTGATCCGCGTCTAAATGCGGAACAGTCGCTTGAAATGGCGTTCCTTCTTGCTCATGAACTGACAGGACGACGAGCAGGAAAGCAGGAATGAACTCTTCCGTTTCTCAACGTGCACTAAACCAGTCCAGCGGCGTCCTTGGCCCGCTGGATCGGAAAACAATAGAATCCCGGACGGACGCGTATTTCGCGCGAACCCGACAGATCGTTGAACATTTCGGGGACTCACAGGTCACCTATGCAGTGTTCATCCGCCGTCCGGTGATTGCGGCCTGTGGCATTGCCGTCACCTGGCTTCGTAATGTCGCCAAAGAGCAGGGCTTCGATCTTCACATCCGCGAGGTATATGAAGAAGGGCAATGGATTGGAGCCGGTGAGCCCATCCTGTACCTGACCGGCCCTTTCAGCTGCCTCGCTCCTCTGGAAACACTCTTGCTTCAGCGTCTCGGGGCGTGCTGCGTGGCGGCACATAATGCCTATCAGATGTCCATGGCGCTCCCGGATGTTGCATTTCTGGCTATGGAAGCCCGCCACTGTGCCGGTTTCGAAATGCAGGAGCAGATGGGCTATGCGGCGGCCGTTGGGTCTCAGGCAGCCCAGAAAGAAGGGGCTCGCGGGTTCATTGGGAATGCCAATGACGCGACGTCGGGTTTCTTCGGGCAGGATCATGGACTTGGCACCATGCCGCATGCCCTGATTGGGTATGCGGGTTCGACCCTGCGCGCTGCTGAAATGTATGTGGATGTTTATCCGGATGATCCGCTGACAATCCTGGTAGATTATTTCGGGCAGGAAGTGACGGATGCTCTGGAAGTCTGCCGGCGCTTTCCGGAAAAAGCGGCAGCCGGTCAGTTGAGTGTTCGTCTGGATACGCATGGTGGTCGCTTCCTTGAGGGGCTGGACCCCCAGTCATCCTATGCCGTACTGGAACGCTACACACCGGGTACGATCCGCCGTTATCGCTCGGATGCGGAATTGCGTGATCTGGTCGGGACTGGTGTTTCGGCCGCTGCCATCTGGCGAATGCGGGAAGCGCTGAATGAGGCTGGTTTTCCGAAGGTGAAGATCACGGTGTCTTCAGGGTTCAACGCGTCTAAATGCACCACGATGCGGGATGCCCATGCACCGATCGACGTCGTGGGCAGTGGTTCTTTTATTCCGGATCGCTGGTCCGAGACCTATGCAACAGCAGACATCGTGGCCTATGACGGCACGCTTCGCGTCAAGGTTGGGCGTGAATTTCTGCTGAACAAGGCACGAGCCGAACAGGGGGCCTCATGAGCGACGAACCGGAAAACACCGAAGCCGAAACTGCAGGACAGGCCCAGTCCTGGAATGTCCGGATTATTGATCTGTCCGGTGCATCCGAGGATGACACTGTTGAAGTTGTGAAAGACTTCATGGATCTGATGCACGCGAATGCCTATGCCCGTGCCTATGTGCGGGATAGCATTGAGCGTTGCCGGGTTCCGGGTGCGACGAGCAAGGAAGTTCTGGAAAGCTGGTTTGCGTTCGGTGAGAATGCCGAAGTGGTGGACGCTGGGGAAGATGGCTGGAAGTCTTCCACGGAACTGGAAGATTTTGCCGCCAATCCGACAACGGATATGGAGCGCGACTGGCGTGCCATTGATCCACGCCGTCTGGTGGATGACGATGAAATCGCCGGGCCACCGGATGTTGATGACGAAGACGAAGACGATGATGAGGATGACGAAGACGCTCACGAAGTTATTCGTCACTAAAAAGGATCGCCCCTGCAATCGCAGGGGCTGTCACCCTGCCATGAGAGGCAGGTCATAAAATATCCACATGACTCTGGGATTGTAACTGTTACGTTACATTGACCGATACACCAATGAAGTCATGTCGATGCATATTTTTCAAAAGACATTTCTAGCCGTTTCTCTGCTTGCAGGGCTGGTCTGCTCAACGGCTTATGCCGCAGATATGGCACGCGAGACTTTGCCGAATGGTATGCGTGTCGTTGTGGTTCGCGATCCGCTTGCGCCTGCCGTCAGTGTGCAACTGACCTATATGGTAGGGTCTGCCGAGGCGCCAAAAGGCTTTCCGAGAACTGCTCATGCGCTGGAACACATGATGTTCCGCGGAACGCCCTCCCTTAGCGGGGATCAGCTTTTAACGGTAATGGGAACGTTGGGCGATCAGTTCAATGCTTTCACGCAAACGGACCTGACCCGTTATCACTGTTTGATCCCGGCGCAGGATCTGGATGTGGTTCTGCATATGGAAGCAGACCGGATGCAGCATCTTTCTCTGGATGCAGGGGAATGGGCGAAAGAGCGGGGAGCCATTGAGCAGGAAGTCTCGAGGGACTTTTCAAATCCGAGGTACAAAGCGGAAGACCAACTCCTGCCTGTTCTGTTTGCCCATAGTTCTTATGACCATACACCTCTTGGAACGCGGTCCTCCTTTGAGGCAACAGATGTAAAACTGCTGCGGGACTTCTATACCAAATGGTATGTCCCGAATAACGCGGTTCTGGTCATTGTAGGGGACGTTGATCCTTCGGCAACCCTGAAGAAAGTTGGGAGGACTTTTGGTTCCATCCCAGCGCGCCCGTTGCCAGAGCGTCCACCCATTCCCGTTGGGGCTGTTGTTCCGCAGGCGCTCACTGTGCAGACGAACTATGCTGTTGATATCGTGGCCCTGCTCTGGAGAGGGCCATCCCTTCGGGACAAGGACGGTCCTGCGGCAGCCGTTCTGGATGCCGTTCTTTCAAGCCGCCGTGGCCCTCTTTACCCGCTGGTTCTCCAGCACAAGGTCTTGGCGACGGGACTGAACGTCGACAGAAACATTTATACAGGAACCATTGAAGCTTCTCTGACAATTCCCAAAGGGGGTGACACGAAGGCTGCCTTGGCTCTTCTCAAGGCGACGCTTGATGATATCCGGACCAAAGGCGTGTCGTCAGATGTCGTGGAAGGCATGAAAAAGCGGTGGCTGGCATCAAAAGACTTTGAAAAAAACTCCATCCTAGACTTGGGCGGCCTCTGGTCCGGTGCTGTTACGGCAGAAAATACTGATAGCCCTGATGCGTCCTTTGATCGCTATGCGAAAGTGACTGTGCAGGACGTCAATGCTCTGGCTCGCAAGCTGCTTGATCCGGAACATGGTGTTGCGATGACAATGTTGGCCTCAGATCATGGCAAGCCGCCAGCCGGTAAAGGCTTTGGAGGCTCGGAAAGTTTCGCAGGGCAGGGAAGTGCGACAGGACCGCTTCCGGATTGGGCCCAACCTGTTAGAAACGTACCTGCACCGCCAGTGTACACAGCCCCGGATGCAGATTTCACACTTCCGAACGGTCTGCGTATTGTGGTGCGGACCAAGCATGTCAGCCCAACGATCTTTCTGTTCGGCCATATAAAGTCCAATGCGAATATTCAGACACCGGCGGGGAAAGAGGGTGTTGGCGCTCTGACGGCCCAGTTATTTCCGTTTGGTTCAGTAACGCGCGATCGGGAGACACTGGAGAAAAGCCTGGATGATCTGGCGGCCAATGCCAGAGGCGGGGTGGATTTTTCCGTCAGTGGTCGGACGCAGGATTTCGATGCGGCTCTCGCTATTCTGGCAGATCTCGAATTGCATCCCGCATTCCCGCAATATGCGTTTGATCTGACGCGCCAGAATATGATCCGTGTGCAGGCAGGTATTGAGCAGACGCCTGGCTATCGCCTTCAGCAAACCATTACGAAGACACTGTATCCTGCGAACTCTCCGGCTCTTCGTATGCAGAGTGTAAAGAGCCTGTCAGGCCTGACGCGCGAAGACGTGCTCTCCTATTATCGGTCCGTTTATCGGCCAGACATGACGACGATAGAAGTTGTCGGCGATATTTCTGTTGAAGAGGCCCGTAGAAAAATTACGACAGCGTTCGGGGAATGGAAAGCCAAGGGGCCAAAGCCGGAGGTGGATTTGCTTACTATCCCGTTTAATCCCATTCCGGCGGTTCAGTCTGTCCCCGACCCTGTTCGATCACAGGATATGGTAGTCATGATTCAGACCAATGCGCACGAATGGACCGATCCCCGGCGTTTTGAAGTGGGACTGGCCGATACCATGTTGACGAAAGGATTTGACAGCCGCCTGTATCAGGATCTTCGGGTCAGGACGGGATATGTTTATACGGTTAGATCGCAGGCTTCTGCCCAGAAAAATTTCGGGATTTACGGTGTTTCGTTCGGCGCTGATCCGGGTTCTGTGAAAGCCGCACGGCAGCATGTCGCGCAGGAATTGCAGATCATGGCAGCAAAGCCGGTCCCTGTTGAGGAACTGAACAGGGCCAAAGCCCATTTGATTCGCGATATGATTCTCTCAAATACGATTATGACGGCGCCAAGCAGCCTTGATGCAGATCTGACGCTGCGGGGGCAAGGCTGGGAGCATTTGAACGATGCAGCCAAAGCCTATCAGGCTGCGACACCTGAAAGTGTTCAGGCAGCATTCAAAAGCTATGTTCGGCCGGATGGATTTGCAACGTTCGTGTTGGGGCCGATGCCGGCGGGTCTGAACTGAGTCAGAACCAGAAGACGTTCTGTTTTCTGGTAGATGAGGCTATCAGAAGAAAATTCTCAGAGACCCCGGAAGTAGGATAGTGCCGCTTGTGAAGAACCGAATTCTGGTGAGTGCCTGTCTGCTGGGTCAGCCTGTCCGATACGATGGCAAGGCAAAGGCCCTTCTGCATCCGCTGCTTCAGCAATGGCAGGAAGAGGGACGGCTGGTTGTGGTCTGTCCGGAGCTTGCAGGCGGGATGCCTGTTCCACGCCCGCCAGCGGAAATTGGGGCACGGCAGGATGGAAAGGACGTTCTTCTGGGCGAAGCGCGTGTGACTGACACGTCCGGTGCAGATGTAACGGATGAGTTCATAGCGGGAGCTCGGGTTGCCCTGTCTGTCGCGCAGGCACAGGGGTGTCGGTTCGCGTTACTCATGGAGGGCAGCCCGTCCTGCGGAAGCCAGCTAATTTATGACGGCAGTTTCAGCGGGCAGAAACATGCCGGAGCGGGTGTAACAGCCGCACTTCTGCGTCAGAACGGGATTCAGGTCTTCAGTCAGGACACGATTGAAGATCTGAGGGCCGCGCTCCAGCAGGCCAGTTAAATCCCGCTTTAAACGGCGTCGGTTCATTTACTACAGATTTGTCATCAACCGCCCGTTTGACCCGGCGGCAGGGATGTCTAAATTCAAAGGATGAACAGTCAGAATCTCTCCGCGGCCACAGGCCTTTCTGCTCCTTCAGCCGAGAGCGTGACTCCGCCGCGCTGGGACCTGTCCGATCTGTACGCGTCGCTGGACGATCCTGCGATTGAACAGGATTTCGCGGCTCTGACATCCGCTGCCCGAACGTTCAGCGAAACCTGGAAGGGCAAGCTGGGACAGGCTGATGGCGCCGCTCTGGCCGCTGCTTTTGCCGAGTATGAGCGGATCGAGGAAGGGCTGGGGCGCATCGGCTCCTTCGCCCAGCTTGGCTTTGCCGCTCATACGACGGATCCGACTTTGGGTCGTTTCACACAGGGTGTGCAGGAACGCATCACGGATATTTCGGCGGATCTGTTGTTCTTCTCGCTGGAACTAAACCGTCTTGAAGATGACGTTCTTGCAAAGATTTCTGCGTCACCGGACATGGCAAAATGGCAGCCGTTCCTACGGGATCTGCGTGTTTTCCGCCCTTACCAGCTTTCCGATGAGGTTGAGCAGGTTCTGATGGACAAGTCGGTGACGGGGCGTAATGCCTGGAACCGACTATTCGATGAAACCATGGCCAGCCTGACTGTCACGCTTGATGGGGAGACAAAGCCCCTCGGTGCGGCGTTCAACACCCTCACGAGTGCAGAACGTGAAAAGCGTGCTGCGGCTGCGGAGCAGATCAGTGCTGTTCTGGCCGACAATTCCCGTCTTCTGACAATGATTACGAACACGCTCGCCAAGGACAAGGCGATCGGGGACAAGCTCCGAGGCTACCCACGTCCGTCCAGCAGTCGCAACCGTGGCAATATGGTTGAAGACGAAGTTGTGGACGCGCTGGTCAGCGCTGTTGATGAGGCTTATCCGCGTCTGTCTCATCGCTACTATGCAATGAAGGCCAAGTGGCTTGGTCTGGACAAGCTGGAGCACTGGGACCGGAATGCGCCTCTGCCGGGCGTGGCGGATACAGTGATTTCTTGGGAGACTGGTAAGGAGATTGTTCTGAACGCCTATACGGGTTTCGATCCGGCGCTTGGGACACTGGTAGACCGCTTCCTGACGCACCCGTGGATTGATGCGGAAGCTGCGCCGGGCAAATCCTCGGGTGCTTTTGCCCATCCGACCGTACCGTCCGTTCATCCCTATATCCTGATGAACTATCATGGCCGCTCTCGCGACGTGATGACGCTGGCTCATGAACTGGGTCATGGTGTGCACCAGATTCTTGCAGGTCAGAAGCAGGGTTATCTGAACTCCGCGACACCTCTGACGCTGGCTGAAACAGCGTCTGTCTTCGGTGAGATGCTGACGTTCCAGTCTCTGCTTGATCGAGAAACCGATCCGAAGCGCCGCCGCCATCTTCTGGCGGCGAAAGTGGAGGACATGCTGAACACGGTAGTCCGCCAGATTGCGTTCTATCAGTTTGAAGTGCGCGTGCATGATGAACGGGCCAAAGGTGAATTGTCCGCAGAGCAGCTTGGCTCCATCTGGCGCGAGGTACAGGAACGCAGCCTTGGCCCGGCGTTCCACTTCACGCCGGATTATGATGCCTACTGGTCCTACATTCCGCACTTCGTGCATTCACCGTTCTATGTGTATGCCTATGCCTTCGGGGACTGTCTGGTGAATGCGCTGTATGGCGTCTATCAGGATCAGCCTGAGGGTTTTGCTGACAAATATCGGACCATGCTCGAAGCTGGCGGAACGCTTCGCCACCAGGAATTACTGGCACCGTTCGGTCTTGATGCGACGGATCCGGGTTTCTGGCGTAAAGGACTGGATGTAATCTCGGGTCTGATCGATCAGCTCGAGCAGGAGGGCTGAGGGCACCATGGCGCGCGATCTCGATAATACCGGTTTGATGGGCGAACTTCGCCGGATGGCTCGGACATCTGGTGCAGTCGGCGGCATCGCTGCGCGCCTGGCTGGAAACCGTCTTGGCATCAAGACGGACAAGGGTGTTCACGCGGAAGGTCTGAAGTCTTCGCTGGGCAATCTGAAGGGGCCGCTTATGAAGGCGGCCCAGCTTCTTTCCACCATTCCCGGTGCCCTCCCGGATGAGTATGCGGAAGAACTGGCTCATCTTCAGGCCAATGCACCCCCGATGGGCTGGAACTTCGTGCGCCGTCGAATGACGGCGGAACTGGGGGCCGGCTGGGAAAAGAACTTCCGCTCTTTCAGCCATGACGCCGTGGCGGCTGCCTCATTGGGGCAGGTTCATCGGGCCCGGCTGACGGATGGGCGGGAAGTGGCCTGCAAGCTCCAGTATCCGGACATGCAGGGGGCGGTTGATTCCGATCTACGGCAATTCCGTGCGGCGCTGGGCGTGTATAAGCGGTTTGAGACGACGATCCGTCAGGACGAGGTTTACACCGAATTGTCCGACCGCCTTCGGGAAGAGCTGGATTACCGTCGGGAAGCCAGCCATCTGCGCCTGTATCGGGACATGCTGTCCGAAACCCCGACTGTGACGGTTCCGGCTCCTATTGAAGAACTGTCCACCGGCCGCTTGCTGACCATGGATTGGGTGTCGGGTCGCAGCATGAAAACGGTGCTGGCGTCTGATGCCACGCAGGAACAGCGGGACGATATGGCGCGGGCGTTGTTCCGGGCTTGGTACACGCCGGTCTATCGCTATGGCGTCATTCACGGTGACCCGCATATGGGTAATTTCACCGTGCGGGATGATTACGGTCTGAACCTGCTGGATTTCGGAGCCGTCCGTATTTTCTCCCCCCGCTTTGTTGAGGGCGTGGTCGATCTGTTCGCGGCTCTGCGGGACAATGACGAAGATCGGGCCTTCCATGCTTACAGCAAATGGGGCTTTGAAGGGCTTTCCCGCGAAACGGCTGCTGTGCTGAATGAATGGGCGCGGTTCTTCTACCGTCCGCTCATGACGGATCGCGTTTGTGCCATGCAGGAGAGTAATGATCCGGCAGAAGCCAAACAGGTTCTGGAACGGGTCTATGAAGGGCTGAAGCGTACGGGGGGCGTAAAGCTGCCTCGTGAGTTCGTTTTGATGGACCGGTCAGCCATTGGGCTGGGTAGTGCGTTCCTGCGTTTGGGAGCACGTCTGAACTGGCATCAGATGTTCCAGGAGTTGATTGAAGGCTTTGACGTGAATGTTCTGGCTGAGCGCCAGAAAGAAGCACTCGCTAAAGCCAAGGTTCCTCCAGCGATTTCGTCTCGCTGAACCAATTGAAAAGGCGCTTCTCTCAGGGAGGCGCCTTTTTTCATGGAATGAGGATCTCGCTTCCGGTTTTGACGCGGTCCAGCGCAATCAGACTGCGATAGCTGGCAACGGCTTCGTTCTGCGCAAACAGGCGGCGCGTTGTTTCTTCGTATGTTGTCATGTCCTGTGAGACGATGATCAGCATGAAGCTGACGCCGCCGCTCACATAATAGCATTGCTGGACTTCTGGCGCGGCGCGAAAGAGAGCCTTGGCCGTATCAACAGTCTGAATCCGTTCGTCCGTCAGCATGACTTCAACAATGGAGGTGATGCCCATCTGAACGGCACGGGCCTCTACTGTGGCGCTGTTGCGGGTAATGACGCCGGATTTTTCCATGGCGGCAATGCGTCTCTGCACAGCCGCAGCAGACAGATTGACCTTCTCGGCAATCTGGCGCTGCGGCATTTTGTTGTCTTTCTGAATGATCCGCAGGATGGCGCGGTCAAACGGGTCCAGGGAGCGGGAGGGCGCAGGAGGCTTCTTGGTCATGGGATGAGTTTTTGTTGCATTTGATCCCCCAATCAAGAGCGCAAAACTCGCCGAACCGATGATATGCCTCTCGTCCCCAGAGGAAAGATCATCGTGAACACATCGTCGCATCATTCAGACAGATCCAGTCAGACCACATTGGGAGTTCTGTGTGGTGCAGGGGCGGGGGCGTTGTGGGGGTTGGTTTTTCTGGCTCCCGAACTGGTGCGGTCTTTTGCGCCTCTTCAGCTTTCGGTGGGACGGTACCTCGCTTACGGTCTTATCGCCGTCATTCTGATTGCTCCCCGCTGGAACCGTGTTTTCTACGCCGTCAAATTTCAGGACTGGAAGGCCCTGTTCTGGCTCTCTTTGTTTGGTAACACGCTCTATTACGTTCTGGTGTCTTCTGCCGTGCATGCCGGGGGGATTGCCCTGACGTCGCTTGTGCTGGGGTTCATGCCGGTGGCTGTGACGATCATTGGCAGTCGGGATAAAGGTGCGGTGCCGCTCAGGTCTCTGCTCCCGTCATTAGGATTATGTGCGGCGGGTGCGGTGTGTATCGGGTGGCAGGCGTTGACCATGCCCTCATCATCAGGGCAATCCGTGATGGGGTTGGTTTATGCGCTGGCCGCTTTGACGTGCTGGACGACCTATGCCGTGTGGAACAGTCGATGCCTGATGCGTCTGCATCATCTTTCGGTGCATGACTGGAATCTGCTGACCGGGCTGGTCACGGGAGGGCAGGCGGTGGTTCTGTTGCCTATTGCTGTGCTGGTGTCTTCAGGCAGTCACTCCCTGCCGGAATGGGGGCGCTTTGCACTTGTTTCGGCAAGTGTTGCCGTGATTGCCTCTTTGTTCGGAAATGCCCTGTGGAACCGAATGTCCCGACTTTTGCCGCTGACCATGACGGGCCAGATGATCCTGTTCGAGACACTGTTTGGTCTGACTTACGGATTTTTGTGGGAGCAGCGAGCGCCGCGTGTTCTGGAAATGGCGGCGTTTGCTCTGGTGATCGGAAGCGTTCTGTCCTGCGTTGCCGTTCACCGCAGGTATTCAGCCCGCGAGACGCTGCCAGTCATGGATCTTGCGGCCTGATGAGTTCTGCTTTTGTCCGTGGATGATCGGGTCAAATAGTCTCAGAAGATTTCCTTGATGAGATCATTCCCGATACTGAAACCGGCGCCAGCTTCAACGGAACGGGCAAAGCCAGAATTGAGGATATTGGAAAAGAAGCTGTTTTCAGCAGGTTGTTCCACGGCCTGAACAGGAGGCTGTGCTTGATATGGCTGGGGCGAGACATAGGTATTCTGGCTGTTTGCCGCGCTTTCAAGCGCTGCATGCAACTGCTGGAGCAGGGTTGTGACCTGTTGCTGCTCGGCCTGAAACGAGAGCGCGACTTCCCGCAGATCCAGTGCCCATTCCCGAGCCTGCATGTCTCCGCTCTGGGCCGCACTCTGCATCTTGGCGCCTAGCGTCTGGAGAGAGTGTGCAGATTGCTGGGCCTGTTCCTGAAGCTGATTGTATGTCTGCTCGATCGCGTGGATGTCCATGATCGGTTTCCCTTCAAAGATACGCGGCCTGAATACGCCCTCTTGGCGAGTCCCTCCATCCTTTTCAGCAATAGAATGACATAAAGATACGTTGTCGGAACGCCTTCCGTGCTGCTGCGCTCTTGTGATGTTCCCGTTTCTTTCCCATCTTGGATCTCATGGTCAAAAAACCCTCCGCCCTCCGCAATGCGACCGCAATGCCCATGACGGCATTTATTCCTGAAAAGCAGCCTGCAAAGGCCAAGACGCGGAAGTTCGTGGTCAAGGCGGACTATGAGCCGGCAGGCGATCAGCCCACGGCTATTTCCGAGCTTGTGCAGGGCGTGGAGAATGGAGAGCGCGATCAGGTTCTGCTGGGCGTGACGGGGTCCGGCAAGACGTTCAGCATGGCGAAGGTCATTGAAGCGACGCAGAAGCCGACGCTCATTCTGGCCCCGAACAAGACACTGGCCGCGCAGCTTTATGGCGAGATGCGGCAGTTTTTCCCTGATAATGCTGTCGAATATTTCGTCTCGTACTACGACTACTACCAGCCGGAAGCCTATGTTCCGCGGTCGGACACGTATATCGAGAAAGACAGTCAGATCAACGAGCAGATCGACCGGATGCGCCATGCGGCCACGCAGGCGCTTCTGGAGCGGAATGACGTTATCATCGTTGCATCCGTGTCCTGTATTTACGGTATCGGGTCGGTTGAGACGTACTCGAAAATGGTCGTCCGGCTTGAGGTCGGGGGTGAGATTGATCGTGAGAAGCTCATCAAGGCCCTTGTCGAACTTCAATATCGTCGAAACGATGCCGGGTTCGAGCGTGGGACGTTCCGGGTGCGCGGGGAGCAGATCGATATCTTCCCGGTCCAGAATGAAGACCGCGCCTGGCGTGTTTCGCTGTTTGGCGATGAGATTGACCAGATCACCGAGTTTGACCCGCTGACGGGCAATAAAACGGCGGATCTGGCAGAAATCAGCGTTTACGCAAACTCCCATTACGTCACGCCGCGCCCAACGCTCAATCAGGCGATGATCGGAATCAAGAACGAGCTTCGGAAACGGCTGGAGCAGTTCACGGCCGAGGGTAAGCTGCTGGAAGCCGAGCGCCTGTCCCAGCGAACCACATTCGATCTGGAAATGATCGAGACGACCGGCGCGTGCAAAGGCATCGAGAACTATTCCCGGTATCTGTCTGGCCGTGGGGCGGGCGATCCACCGCCTACATTGTTCGAATATTTGCCCGAAGATGCGCTTCTTATCGTCGATGAGAGTCACGTCACGGTTCCGCAGATTGGTGGCATGGAGCGTGGGGACAGGGCCCGGAAATCCGTCCTTTCTGATTATGGGTTCCGTCTCCCGTCCTGCATCGATAACCGGCCATTGGCCTTCGGGGAGTGGAATGCCTTCCGGCCCCAAAGTATTTTTGTGTCTGCCACGCCGGGTCCATGGGAAATGGAACAGACAGGCGGCGTCTTTGCCGAGCAGATCATTCGCCCGACAGGTCTGATTGACCCGGTCACGATCGTGAAGCCCGTTGAAGGGCAGGTGGATGATCTGCTGCATGAAGCGCGTGAGACCATTGCGCAGGGTGGCCGTGTTCTTGTCACGACGCTGACCAAGCGTATGGCTGAGGATCTGACGGATTATCTGAGTGAAGCCGGGATCAAGGTCCGGTATCTGCATTCCGATGTGGATACGCTGGAGCGCATCGAGATCATCCGTGATCTGCGTCTTGGCGCTTTTGACGTACTGGTTGGCATTAACCTTCTGCGTGAGGGGCTGGATATTCCGGAATGTGCGCTCGTCGCCATTCTGGATGCGGACAAGGAAGGCTTCCTGCGCTCACGGACGTCACTGATCCAGACGATTGGTCGTGCCGCCCGTAACGTTGATGGCCGTGTCTTGCTCTATGCGGACAAGATGACGGACAGCCTGACCTTCGCCATTGAGGAAACGGCTCGACGTCGGACCCGTCAGATGGAATGGAATGAGGCGCACGACATTACGCCGATGACGGTTCGTTCCAAGATTGGCGATGCGTTGTCGTCCATCTTCGAGCAGGATTACGTCACTGTTGCGCCGGACGAGGCTGGGGACACCGAGCAGTTTGTCGGGAAATCCCTGCCAGTCACCATTCAGGAACTTGAAAAGCGGATGCGTGAAGCCGCTGCCAATCTGGACTTTGAACAGGCGGCGCGTTTGCGTGATGAAGTGCGTCGTCTTGAAGCGATTGATATGGGGCTGGAGCCGCCGCCGGTCGCCACATCGACGGCCGGGAGGCCTGGAGGGGGCAAGAAGCCGAAAGGTCCGACGCCACTTGGCCCAGGCGGCGGCGGGTATGATCCGGCCAAACGCAAACGTGGCGGTCGTCGCTGATCGGGGTATATGGGGCGACCCCGGTTGCCCATGACCGACCGCCACTATCAGGATTGCAGACTGTCATGATCGAATTGAGCCGCGGTAAGAGCCGCCTGACCATTCTTCCCGAAACGGGGGGCGCTGTGGGTGTCTGGCAACGGGACGGGAAAGATATTTTTCTGCCGGTACGGAACGAAGCTCTGGCCGCGCAGAAGGGGGAGGCTGTGGGCGCGTATCCGCTGATTCCCTACTCCAACCGGATCGCGAACGGACGTTTTTCATTTAACGGGGAGGATTACGATCTGGCCCCCAATATGGGCGATCATCCTCATACAATTCATGGCAATGCGTGGGAGCAGGAATGGACGGTCGCCCATCAGGGTGCGAGCCATGCTGTCCTGACGCTGGATCATGTTCCGCAGGACAATGACCGGCAATGGCCCTTCGCTTATCGCGCGGTTTTGTCCTATCTGCTGACTGACGACACGCTGGACGTGCAGATGGTTGTCGAAAACCGCGATACGGTCGATCAGCCGGTCGGGTTTGGCTTTCATCCGTTTCTGGCCGCCGAAGGGCCGGCGACACTTTCGTTCGATGCGGAAAAAGTCTGGCTGACTTCACCGGATGGCCTCCCTGTTGAGTCCGTTCCGTGTGAAGGCGAATGGTCTTTTCACGCTGCAAAGGATGCTCACGCGCGGTCCATTGATAATTGCTTTGCAGGTTTCGGGGGAACGGTCGGGCTTGATCGTCCGGGCGTAGGCGTAAAAGTTTCAGTAGAAGCTGACCCGATCTTTACACATCTGGTCGTTTTTACGTCTCCTGATGGACCTTTCGTCGCTGTAGAGCCGGTGACGAACATGACGGATGCGATCAATCGACCTGATATTCCTGGCCGGGGGCTACATATTCTTAAGCCGAAAACGCGGATTGGTGGCCGGATGCGTTTTCGTGTCGGGGTTGTCTGATGTCTGAAAAGACGCCGCTCTCGCATTATCTGTCTCCAAAAGGTGCCGCTGTCATGCGCGCGGAACTCAAGGAACTGGCGCAGAAGGAGCGGCCTCGTATTGTCGAGATCGTATCCTGGGCGGCAGGGAATGGAGATCGGTCCGAAAACGCGGATTACCAGTACGGCAAGCGTCGTCTGCGCGAGATTGATCGTCGGCTGCGCTTTCTGGGGAAGCGGCTGGAAAACGCCGTGATCGTCGATCCGGCGGCTCAGACCACGCGTGATCGCGTGTTCTTCGGGGCGACAGTGACGTATGTTGATGAGGATGACACGGAACATACCGTGACGATCCTGGGTGTGGACGAGTCGGATCTCGTGCGGGGGGAAGTCAGTCTCATTTCTCCTATAGCCCGGGCACTGATGCGGACACGGGTTGGCGATGTCGCGATGTTGCAGACGCCGCGCGGGCCTGTTGAGATCGAAATCCTGAAAATTACTTACCCTGATCTGCAGGACTGAAGAGGCATCTGTGCAATCTGAACCTCGCATCGGATGTGGTGCTGCTATTCTCGTTGACGGGAAACTTCTGTTGATCCGCCGTAAAAGAGAGCCGGAAGTCGAATGCTGGGGGCTTCCAGGCGGCAAGGTTGATCTCTTTGAACCTGTTGCCCGGGCGGTTGAGCGAGAAGTGGCTGAAGAACTCGGCGTTACGATTCACGCCCGACAGATGCTGTGTCTGGTGGAACAGCCGGATCCCGCCGCAGGTACGCACTGGATTGCGCCCGTTTATCTGGTCACCGAATTCACAGGCGTACCAGCCCTCATGGAGCCTGAAAAACACAGTGCTTTCGGCTGGTTCACTCTCGGGGAATTACCCTCTCCGCTGACAACGCCGACCATTCAGGCCGTAGAGGCACTTCACGGGCATCCACTCTAACAGCAGGTTCATGCCCCGGCTTTGAAAAAGTTCTGCTGCCCGCTACAGAAGAATTCTCAACGTTTTTTCAGTTGGAGTTTCCGACATGTCCCGCTCACTCCGGGTTGCCGTACAGATGGACCCGCTAGAACAGGTCAATATCGACGGCGACTCCACTTTTGCCCTCATGCTTGAAGCGCAGGCGCGTGGACACGAGCTCTGGGTTTATCCTGTTTCTACTCTCAGCCTAACGGAAGGGCAGGGTAAGGGCGGTCGTCTTCAGGCCCGTGCACGCCGTGTTGAAGTCCGCCGTGTTCGTGGCGATCATGCGGCGTTTGGGGAAGAAGAAATCCTTCCGCTGGGTGAGACGGACGTCATTCTGATGCGTCAGGATCCTCCGTTCGACATGGGATACATCACAGCAACGCATATGCTGGAGCATGTTCATGGCGTTGGTGAGGGCCTATCTCTGGTCGTGAATGATCCGGTTGCGGTCCGGAATGCGCCGGAAAAGCTGCTGGTGACGCATTTTCCACATCTGATGCCGCCGACACTGGTGGCGTGGGACCCACGGGATATTCTGGCTTTCCGAGAGAAGCATCAGGACATCATCGTCAAGCCACTTTACGGCAATGGTGGTGCTGGGATTTTCCGCATCAAGCCGGATGATGAGAACCTGAAAGCCCTGTTGGAAATGCATTTTGCACGGACCAACGAGCCTCTGATGGTCCAGCGTTATGAACCGGCTGTCCGTCAGGGCGACAAGCGCATTATCCTCGTGGACGGGCACCCGATCGGAGCGATTAACCGTGTTCCCGCAACAGGTGAGGCGCGTTCAAATATGCATGTTGGTGGTCGCGCCGAGCGTGTGGAGCTGACGGCCCGGGACAAGGAAATCTGTGAAGCGATTGGCCCGTATCTTCGCGATCACGGCCTGATTTTCACAGGAATCGACGTGATTGGAGACTGGCTGACGGAAATCAACGTCACCTCACCAACCGGACTTCAGGAACTCGATCGTTTCGAAGGCATCAATAGTGCAGGGCTGATCTGGGATGCCATTGAACGGCGTTATCCGTCCTGATTGAAAGGGAAAATCGACGGCTGAAAGCGACTTCAGCCGTCGATTTTCCCTTCCGGTTCCGGCTTGTAGCGGATTGGTTCTGGAGGGGCGTCGGAAACCGGGGTTTTGTCTTTTTCAAACCGGTTTGCAAACCAGACTGCGATCTGTTTGCGGAAATACAGGGTGTAGATGCCTATCCACACCACAAGGCAAAGCAGGATCAGAAACACATTCAGCATCTGTTGCGTCCAAAATGATGAAAAACGGTCGAGTTAGTGACCATCCGCAACCCGTGTCTTGCCAGATGCATATCCGGAAGGGCAAGAAGGAGCCAACTGAACTACGTTTCCGGATATGCTCTCCAGTCTTGAGGGGAGCGGACACAGAAGGTCGCATAGAATATGTCTTCAACCCTCTCCCCGCGTTCCGCACTGGATGCGGAGGCCGTCAAAGCGGCCTATCGTCGATGGGCCCGCGTTTACGATACTGTTTTTGGCGGTATTTCCGGTTATGGGCGCAAGAGGGCTGTTGAGGCTGTCAATGCTCTTCCGGGTGAACGGGTGCTCGAAGTCGGTGTGGGAACGGGACTCGCTCTGCCGTCCTATACGCCAGAGAAACGGATCACCGGCATTGATCTTTCAGAAGACATGCTTGACCGGGCACGGATGCGCGTTCTGCAGGATCGTCTGACGAATGTGGACGATCTTCTGGAAATGGATGCTGAAGCCACGACTTTTGAAGATGACAGTTTCGATATTGCTGTAGCGATGTTCGTGGCTTCCGTTGTGCCACATCCAGATCGCCTTCTGGCAGAACTCAAGCGTGTTGTTCGGCCGGGCGGGCATATCCTGTTTGTAAATCACTTTCTTGCAACGGGTGGATTGCGCCTGACAGTTGAGCGGGGAATGGCCCGTGCATCCCGTTCACTGGGCTGGCATCCGGACTTCGCAATCGAGTCTCTTCTTCCCCCGGAAGACCTGAAACGCGCTACTCTGACGCCTGTTCCGCCTGCAGGGCTGTTTACGCTCGTGACATTGCCGCAATGCGAGAGTAAAAGCGACGCCGCAGCCCTGGTCGCCTGATCGGCGTATGGTTCCGGTATAACCGGCGCCGAGTATTCCGACGCTCGCTGCGGTATTCCTTGGCAGGGACCGACTACGCGACCATGACTTATCAGGCCTTCGACTCTACCCCCGTTCTTTCCAATAGACGGATCGGAACATCCTTCATTCTGCTGGCGCTGTTTGCCGGTCTTCTGGGTGGGTCGTTGGCGTTGCCATTTCTTCAGACACATCCGACAGCAGGGCTCGCGTTCTGCCACGGGATTCTGATGGCATTTTTCGTGATTTGTCCGGCTGCGCTCGGCGGGTTTGGCCAGTGGCTGCTTCCTGCTGAACTGGGGACGGACAGAACTACGCTTCCTGCCTTTAGCCTAGCCGGTTTCGGTTTTCTGTCTTCGGGCGTTGTCCTGCTGCCGTTGCAACCTCTTCTGGCTCTTGCACTCTGGGCCGTCGGCGTTCTTGCGCTCGCAGTGGATATCATCACGACTGTCCTCGAGGGCCGGACGCGCCTTTTTCGTACGCTGTCTCCACTTGCTTGGTCCATGTTGGCCACGGCTTCAGGCGTGGCAATTGTGGCCCCAACGCTTGCGGCTGTTGTGACCCACATGCTGATCAATGATGCCCCTGACAGTGCGGCTCAGGGTCTGATTGGGATGCTTCATCTTCCTGAGACGGCGTTGATGCTGACGCCTGCTCTTGGTCTGGTGTGCCATCTTCTGATGCCGCGTCCGGATACGAATGGCTTTTCAGGCCGCGTTGCGCCTTATGTGTTCGGATGTATGGCCGTTCTGGGGCCTCTTTGCTGGATGGATAGTCTTTTCGGTGGAATGTCAGGTCTTTCTCAGAGCAGCCTTGTTGCTCTGACGCAGCTTTTTCCGTCTTTTGTGCTTGTGGCGGCACTTTGCGTGGATGTCTGGAAGCAGAAGCGCGCCTTGGACGGTACAACGCTTTGGGCGCTGGGAAGCCTCGTTCTTTTCTCCGCGGGCTGGATTGCGGAGTTCATGCCGGGTCATGCGCTCGATCATACTGCTGCGGCATTTGGCGGCGTGATGGCACTCTGTGGCGGGTTCTACGCCTGGATGATGCGCCTTCTGCCAGATCATATTCCTGCGCCTCTCAGTCGTCTTCATGCAGGACTGACGTTCGTGGGGGCTCTTTGCTCCCTGACGCCGGTTCTGATGCCTGTTGGCGAAGGACTGATGGGCCTTAGCCTGCTGACATTCGGGCTGCTGGGACTGTTCCTGATCAGGGAGACCGGGCGTGCCCGGGTCAGAGCATGAGCGAGACAACCCCTCTAGCCCCGTCGGGGCTTTTTTCTGTTCTGGGCGCTGACGGCGACTCGTCTTTGAAGGACTGGCTTGCGCTCCTGAAACCACGCGTCATTTCACTCGTGGTCTTTACGGGCGCAGCAGGCATGGCGGTTGCGCCGCGATGGCCTTCCATCCCCATCGGGATCATTACCATCCTGTGTATCTGCATTGGGGCAGGAGCCGCCGGTGCGATCAACATGTGGTACGACCGCGATATCGACGCGATTATGAAGCGTACGAATGTCCGGCCTATCCCAGACGGACGGATGCCAGCCGATAGTGCGCTGATCTACGGCGTGGTGCTGTCAGTGCTGTCTGTGCTGGTGCTTTGGCTCGCAACCAATGCTCTGGCCGCTGGTATTCTGGCGTTCTCGATCTTCTTCTACAGCGTGATCTACACGATGTGGCTCAAGCGGAGCACACCACAGAATATCGTTATTGGCGGTGCAGCGGGCGCATTCCCACCCATGATTGGCTGGGCTGCAACCATGGATTCCATGGCTGTATTGCCTGTTGCCATGTTTGCCATCGTGTTTCTGTGGACGCCGCCGCATTTCTGGTCCCTGTCGCTGTATGCCTGCAAGGATTACGACAAAGCCGGGATTCCGATGCTACCGGTCGTCAAGGGCGCACGGCATACACGCTGGCAGATCCTGCTCTACACATTCATTTTGACGGCTGTTTCGCTGGTTCCGTCTTTCGTCCATGAATGTGGGCTGTTCTACACGGTTACAACCAGCCTGCTTGATCTGGGCTTTATTCTCTGCGCGGTTCGTGTGCTGATGGATCAGCAGGACGCTCAGGGCGTCAGCCTTACGAAAGACAAGCCAGCACGGTTCGCGTTCCGTTACTCGCTGGCGTATCTGTTTTTCCTGTTCTGTGGCTTGTTGGTGGATCGGGTGCTGCTGTCATGAAAACAACAACCGATCTTGCCACCAAGCGGCGTCAAAGCCGGATCGTGGGAATTGCAGGAGGGGTTATCACCCTCGCTGCAATCTTTTACGTGATTACCCTGATCCGCTTCTGAGGAAGTTTCTCAGCCACCCTGCTGGATGGCTGAGAGGATCCAGTTTCCGCGCCCGTCAGCACGAACAAACGTCCAGAGTTCCGTTACTGTAACTGGTTCGGTCGAACTGCCGTCAATGACATTACCAAACGAGTCTGTCGTCACGTCGGTCATGGAATACTGCATGGCGACTGTGGCGTAGGTCAGGTTGCGCTCACGCCAGGCTTCCGAAAGATCACCACGCAGGAACCGGACGTTGGAAACGATATTCCGTGCGCCCCGGCTCGCCAGATCGGACAACTGTTCGTTGAAGTAGCCTGCCATTTCCGGCGTTGTCATGGACGACAGGGCGCGCATGTTCTGTGCGCTCCAGGCAGACTGGATGTCGAGCAGCAGACGCTGGAAGCTGGTGTAATCGTCGTTGCTTAGCGTCACTGGCGCATTGCCTTTGGCTGCACCAAATGGCGTTGTAGCAGATGAACCGGAGGCGCCCTGACGGCGATTAAACAGGCGCAGAACGAACATGATCAGCGCGCCAATCACGAAAACCTGGAACAGGAAGCCAAGGATCGACGTCCCGCCTGTCATACCCCCAAAGAAACCGTGCCCACTCAGCATTCCAAAAAGCCCAGCCCCCAGTAGACCGCCTGCAAAGCCCGTCATGAACGGGTGGCGGCTTGGGAAAGAGGGACGATACCCTGGTGTCATAGGCGCCATCGGACGAGGGGTGGCGGACTGGGCACCGTAGTTGGACTGCGGCGTCATGGTCCGGTCCATCGGGCGTGTCCAGCTCGGCGTAATGGAGGTCCGGGGAGGCGCGCTCCAGGTACGGGATCCACGGCTGCCCATGGACGACCCTCCACCCGGACGGGCATCAGCGGAACCCAGTACGCAGAGAAGCGCACAGGCGATAGAGAAAAGACGAAAATTACGCATCAAAGTCCTGCAATGCTCATACCATCAATCCGGATGCTCGGCGCATTCACGCTGTTCCGGAAGGAAAGATCACTGGCTGGAACCATCCGGGTGAACATGTCCCGCAGATTCCCGGCAATCGTGAGTTCCGCTACCGGCTCAGCAAGTTCACCGTTGCGAATCATGAAGCCGGAAGCCCCACGGCTGTAATCTCCCGTCAGCATATTGACGGACGATCCCATGAGTTCCGTAACCAGAATCCCTTCCTTTATATCGGAACGCAGTTCAACGGCGGAAAGATCACCCGGTGCAAGATGAAGATTTGTCACACTTGGACTTGGCGGCCCCGAAACGCCCCGGCTGGCCCGACCATTTGAACGCAGGTCCAACTGGCGGGCGCTCCGTGAGTCCAGCAGCCATGTTTGCAAAACACCGTCGATGACGAGATCCAGAACATTGGCTGCACAGCCTTCCCCATCGAATGGACGCGAAGCAGGACCGCGGACAAGGCGTGGATTGTCCCTGACCGTCAGACCTGTGCTGAGGATTTGTGTCCCCATTGCTTCTTTCAGGAAGGACGTACCGCGCGCAATCGACGCACCATTGATCGCGCTGACCAGATGTCCGAGCAGACTGGAGGAAACGCGGGGATCATAGATGACGTCATAAGTGCCGGTTTTGGGGCGGCTTGGATTGATGCGGGCAACAGCGCGTTCACCAGCGAGGCGGCCAACGCTCTCAGGCGCGTCCAGATCTTCCAGATGGACGGTGCTGTGATACGCGTAATCGCGCTGCATGGACGCCCCTTCGCCCGCAAGAACGCTGGCGCTGAGGGAGTGGCCGGTGCGGCTGTAGCTGCCCATGAAGCCAGCGGACGTGCCTAAGGCAATCACAGTGCGGCCGTGTCCGACGGATGCGCCGTTAGTGTTGGTGACGCCTGATACCGCCAGAGCGGCCTCCTCGGCTTCTCGGGCGCGGCTCAACAGGGTGTCCATATCTGGTGATGCCGTATCGGACAGATCCAGCCCTTCAGCATCGAAATGTCCGATCATGGCGTCAGGTGCCAAACCCCCAAAGCGGTCCTCCGGCACCACAAGCGCCATGGCGCAGGCCTGTTCGGCCAGACGGTCGAATTCGGCATCATCCAGCACGCTTGTCGAAACTGAAGCTGCTTTCTGGCCACGGAAAACCCGCAGGCCGAGGGCTACGCTTTCGGAGCGCTCAATGCCTTCGGGAACGCCTTTTCGCACCATGGCGGACTCGGATTCGTTCCGGATGAAAATGGCGTCGGCATGGTCGGCGCCGTGACGTTTTGCCGCAGCAAGAAGGGCTTCAACGTGACGGGTTGTACTCATGCAGCAAGCCTCGCGGTGATGTCATCCATCGTCGGCATGTTCTTGACCGGGCCGATGGCTGTGAAGGTGGGTGTGCCAGCGAAGATTTCGCGGGCGACGCGCAGGATGTCCTCTTCCGTCACGGCATCAATCTTTCCAACCGTTTCGGTTACGGGGACGGGGCGACCATGGATCTGGATCTGGCGGGCGAGCTGCTCACAGCGGCTGCCTGTGCTTTCCAGAGACATCAACAGAGAGGATTTAAGCTGGGCACGGGCACGGGACAGTTCTTCTGCTGTCAGGCCATCCTGAAGGCGCTTGAGTTCGTCGATCATGACCGGGACAAGCTCGGCCGTCTCGGCTTCACCAGTGCCTGCGTAGAGGCCAAACAGTCCGCTGTCGCTGAAGGGGGAGGCGAAGGAATAAACGCTGTAGACCAGCCCGCGCCGTTCCCGGATTTCCTGGAACAGGCGTGAGGACATGCCGCCACCCAGAAGGGTGGACAGAATCATAACCGCGTAATGATCGGGATGGTGATAGCTGACGGACGGGAAGCCCATGACCAGATGGGCCTGATCCAGTTCGCGTGTCGTGCGCAGGTCACCACCCGCATAAGCTGCTCCACGAGGGCGCGGCGTCTGATGTGTTGGAAGGTCCCGGAAGTGCTCTTTCACCAGATCGACAACCTGCTGATGATGCAGGTTTCCGGCGGCGGCGATCGTGATGTTGTGCGTGGTATAGTGCTCACGCATGTAGCCCATCAGTGTCTCACGCGTCATGCCGGAGACGAGCTGTTCCGTACCGAGTGTCGGGCGACCCATGGGCTGTTCCGGGAAAGCGCGTTCCTGAAACTGATCGAAGATGATGTCATCCGGCGTGTCATTCGCCTGACCGATTTCCTGAAGGATCACGCCGCGTTCACGCTCGATCTCGGCATCCAGAAACGTGCTGTGCGTCAGGATATCGCCGATGATGTCCACGCCGAGAGCCAGATCTTCCTTGAGAAGTTTGACGTAGTAGGCTGTGGTTTCACGGGCGGTATACGCGTTGATGTAACCGCCGACATTCTCGATTTCCTCGGCGATCCGGGAGGCGGAGCGGCGCTCGGTTCCCTTGAAGGCCATATGTTCAAGGAAATGGGACACACCGTTGTTTTCGGCGGTTTCGTCACGGGTGCCAATCGAGACATACGCCCCGAACGAGACGGTCTCAACGCGATCCATGCGTTCCGTAATGATGGTCAGACCGTTGTCGAGCGTAGTGACTTCAATCGTATCGGGCATGAGTTTCCGTAAGTCATAAAAAGACAGGCTCCCTGAGATGGGGAGCCTGCGGGAAGGAACAAGGTATTAGTGGCTTTTGAGATGGGTACGGACCGCATCCTGAATGCCAGCGATCTGACTGCTCATCGTGTCATAGCGTTCCGGACGCTCGAAAAGATCAGCCAGATGTGGAGGCAGGGCAGCTCTGATGCCGGTCGCTGAGAAGACGGCATCCGGGAATTTGGCAGGATGGGCCGTCGCTGCGGCGACCATTGGAATACCGGGTTCCTGAAAGCGTTTGCCGACAGCCAGACCGATGGCCGTATGCGGATCAGCCAGATAGAGGCTCTCATCATAGAAATGACGCATGGCTTCGCTGGTCTGCTCATCATTGAGCGTCATACCATCGAAGACGTCTTTCATGCGCGTCCAGGCATCATGCGGAACAGCCATACGGCCAGTTTCGCGGAACTCTCTCATGATCGCAGCGCAACGCGTTGGGTTACGGTCCAGAAGTTCGAAGAGGAGGCGTTCGAAGTTGGACGAAACCTGAATATCCATCGATGGCGACAGGCTGGGCTCAACCGTGCGGACGCTCATGTCGTTTTCCAGAAGGAAGCGCGTGAGAATGTCGTTGCGGTTTGATCCGATGCACAAACGGCGAATGGGGAGGCCCATCTGGCGGGCAGCCCATGCCGCAAGCACATTACCGAAATTGCCAGTCGGAACGGAGAAGGACACTTCCCGATCTGGTGCGCCGAGAGCCAGCGCTGCACGAACGTAATAGGGAATCTGTGCGGCGATACGTGCCCAGTTGATGGAATTGACGGCGGACAGGGAGACTTCGTCCCGGAACGGCTGGTCGGCGAAGAGCGCCTTGACGATATCCTGACAGGTATCGAAGTCACCTTCGACAGCAATATTCAGAATGTTGTCGTCCGGTACAGTCGTCATCTGGCGACGTTGGACTTCCGAGGTGCGACCCTTCGGGTGGAGAATCACAACCGAGAGGCGTTCACGGCCTCGGCAGGCTTCAATGGCAGCCGAACCGGTATCGCCGGATGTTGCGCCGACGATCGTGACCTTCTGGTTTCGCTGGGTCAGAACATGGTCGAACAGGCGGCCAAGCATCTGCATCGCCATATCTTTGAAGGCGAGCGTCGGACCATGGAACAATTCGAGCGAGAACAGATCCTGCTCGACTTCGCAAAGCGGTGCTACGGCCGCGTGATCGAAGCCGGCATAGGCATCCCGGGCCATATCGCGCAGGGTATCGCGATCAATGGCGCCTTCAGAGAACAGGGAAATGACTTCAGCCGTCAGATCTGCGTAGGACAGGGCGCGCCAGTCCCGGAATGTCTGGGCGCTGATTTTGGGCCAGGTCTCCGGCATGTAGAGACCGCCGTCTCCAGCAAGGCCGGCAAGCAGAATGTCGGAAAAGTTGGGGGCGTCGGCGGTCAGGTCGCCGCGAGTAGATCGGTAGCGCATGCCGCCTTTATATCACGACCTTCTATGGCAAGGCGATGCGAAGAATGTGCGGTTTTCCATCTTCTGATGTCAGAACACTGACCTCATGATCGCCTGAAACCGCCAGTGCCCCAGCATCAAGAAGACGTTTGTCCCGAAGAAGGATCAGCGGATTGCGGTCGCTACCGAATTTCAGCAATGCCCCATCAGTGATGTCAGACATATAGAAAATATTGTCTGCGGACAGGGTGAGACCGCCCAGGCTAGGTGTGTCACGCCATTCGACGATCCCATCAAGTTGTTCCACGGGCGTGAAAGCCGGGTCGGTAAGAAGGGCGCTGCCGATGCGGTAGAGAGGACCACAGGCTGGCATATAGAAGAGCCACTGGCCTTTTGCATCCAGCGCTAGAAACCGCACATTTCCGCCTGTCAGCGGATGATTGTCAGGACCATTGGTTATCTGGCCGTTCCGTTTAAGGGGGCGACGACCTGTTACGGATGGATCATAGGGAAGAAAACGCTGTGCCTTGCCGTCTCTGAGCGCCACTACAACGAGAGCAGCCTGTCCTTCATCGGTCAGATAAGCGTAATTTCCATAGACCTGAATGGCCGTAAAACGGCTGTCTGCGCTGTGGGCACCTTGAAGAGGAATTGTTTGAAGCAGTTTTCCGTCTGAGGATAACTGAACGAGCGCGGCTTCTGGGGAGGCCGCCAGTCCCCAAAAAATAGTGTCCTGTTTGGTGAGCGCGGAAAGAGGCGGAATTTTTGCTCTTTCAGCCCCATTTTCAGGAAACGGATGTTCCTGATTGGCCGAATCGATGAGGACAGGTCGTCCATCTACATCCAGCCCCAGGAGAGACAGGGCATTATGCTGCGTCAGGGCCGTAAGCTGAATATTCTCAAGTTGGGCATCCGTCGTAATCCTTGCTGACTGAGGCGCGTCTTTCCACGGATGATCGGCATACGCAGGAAAAGCGAACAGACAGGACGTTCCCAGAAGAACGGCGGAGACGGAATGCAGAAGCCAGCTTTTCATGGTTCGAGACATCGGCCTGTCTGGAAAATTTGACAAGACCGAAAAGGGATTAATTCTCCAGTGTCAGCTCTGAGCAGGCTTTGTCAGTAAACTTCGCACTTGGAGAAGATGAGCCTGCTTTTTCCGGAATGCGGGAATCCTGGTTTGTTGGGAGGGGCGCTGGGCGCGGATTGGATAGCCAGGGGGCATGTTCATGCTCCACAGGGAAAAGAACAGCCGCATGCATCAGGAGAGCGGAATCGATGGTCTGGCATTCAATGGACCAGCGTTGATCGGGCATACGGGAAATGTAGTGCCCTGACGCAGTTTGTCTGACTTCAATCGGGAAGGTTCGTGTCGTCATACCCTGACGGACTGTCGCGAAAACCAGGCCGGGAACATTGCCTGTCCGTTGTTCAAGATGCATGGTCAGACGCCTCTGATTGTCTTGTTCACACGCACCATGCTGTCCAAAGACTGAATACTTCGTTAACGGCTTTTAATATTCACCGGATATATCGGTACGTTGTGACGGAGATGTACCGGCTTTTCTTTCTCCTTCCGGTTTGACGGAAACACGATGCGCAGCCTTTCTTCTGATCCCACCCGATATGCTTTTGAATGCTTTGCTCGGGGAGATCTGAGCGAAGCGGCGCGCTGGTTTCAGGATATTCTGACGTCTGATCCGACGCAGCCGGATGCTCTGCATGGTATGGCCTGTCTGGCACGTGCCAACGGCCGAAACGCTGTGGCGATTGCGCTATGTGGAAAGGCCCTTAAAGCGGCTGAGGGCCTCCCGCGATCCCGGCTGGCCCGTATTCATCTCACGCTGGGTCTGGCCTTAATGGCGGAAGGTCATTCGGAGCCTGCACGTGCTGCTCTTGTTGTGGCTCAAACGCTTCAGCCTTCTGATCCGCGTACGTCGGCGGCTCTTGGTGAGGCGTTGCTGCTTCTGGGGCGGCGAGACGAGGCGAAAGAGGCCTTTGGAGAAGCGGTCAAACTTGCTTCAGATGAGACGGATTATCTTACAAGGCTGGGGCAGATTTATCTTGAGGATGGTCAGGGGGATCAGGCTGTTATCTGCTTTGAAACAGTCACGCGCCGCTGTGCACAGGACGGACGGGCCTGGGCAAATCTCGGAGCCGTTCTGTTCGGGCTGGGGCAGTATGGAGAGGCGCGGGAAACTTTACTGCGGTCCTGTGAGCTGGGGCCGCGAACGGCGGAGACGCTGAATAATTTTGGTCTTGTTCTGATGGCGCTGGGAGATTTGCCACAGGCGCGATCCGTTCTCGAAGAGGCGCTGTCGCTTCGACCGGAGGATGGCCGTGTTGCCAACAGTCTGGGTACGGTTCTCATGGAAATGGATGAGGATACCGTAGCGGGAGCGCTTTTTAGTGCTGTTATGGAGCGTGAGAGCGGTTTTGACCGGGAGCAGGCGCGCTTTAACCATGCGACACTTCTTCTGGGGCAGGGCGTTTTTGCTCAGGGATGGAAGGAATTTGAAAGCCGCCATTCTTTGTTGGGGTATAGGCCGCAGGTTCCCGCCTGGGATGGTTCCTCCGGGGAAGAACCGATTGCGGTCACGGCGGAGCAGGGGCTGGGCGATAGCGTGCAGTTTTTGCGGTTTCTGAGGGAAGCTGCAAAGCGCCGTCCTTTGAGGCTTCAGTTCCCGGCTGCTGATCTTGTGTCTTTCATGCCTCAACTGGGGGCATCCCGAATTCTGGATCGCCAGGGCCCGGTAGAGAGCGAAGTCAGCCTTCTCAGCTTGCCGTTTGTTCTGGGTCTTCAGGGCGCACCAGACTCAGAATCTTATCTTGAAACAGGTTTGGACCCGGTACCGAAGACGATTGGTGTGTGTTGGGCGGGCAATCCATCATACCGCTTTGATTCGAGACGTTCGTTGAAGCCAGAGTGGCTGGACCCGTTGAGAGACGTTTCAGGCTTGAGATTCGTGTCTCTTCAGCGGGGAGAATGTCCGGACTGGATGGAAAAGGTCGATCTCTCGACTTTGCAGGCTCTGACACGTGCTGTCAGCCAATGCGAACTGGTGATCAGTGTTGATACATTGGTGGCGCATGTTGCGGGGGCGACAGGCCGTCCTCTCTGGATTCTCAATCGGCGAGGGGGAGACTGGCGCTGGAAAAATGTGCCTTGGTATCAGAATGTTCGACAGTTTCGGCCTGATGGCTTTCTGCCTGAGGACTGGCCACTCGTTATTGAACGAGTGGCCGAAGCCCTCAGAGTGTGGGAGCAGCAGCCGATTTCTTGACAGGGAGTGGTGTCAGTGAAGACAGCAGGGAGTCACGGATATGGGCTAGGCGAACTGGGTCCGTGATTTTCATGCCCAGAAGGTCGCGGACGTAGAAGACGTCCACAGCGCGCATCCCGTAAGTCGTAATATGGGCCGAGGAAATCTGGAGGGATTGCTGGCTCAGGGTACGCGTAATGTCATGGAGCAGGCCTGGTCTGTCACGGCCATTGATTTCAATGACGGTATGACGGTCTGAGGCTGTGTTATCCATGACCACCCGGGGCGGAACATGAATGGCGCGCATCCGGCGCGATGCGCCACGGTGGCGGGCTTCGGCAATTCCCTTTTCCAGATCCAGACGACCAGACAAAGCCTGCTCAACGAGATGATTCAGACGACCAAGCTGGTGCGGGTCTTCGAAAGAGCATCCATCTGCGTCCTGAACCCAGAACGTGTCCAGAGCCATACCGTCGCTGAGCGTGTGAATGCGGGCGTCCACGATGGAGGCTCCGGCAACGGCGAGGGCTCCGGCGATCTGTGAGAACAGGCCCGGATGATCAGCGCAGAGCACGGTCAGCTCCGTCACGCCACGGTCCGGAATGGGATAAGCTTCTACCGTAACGGGAGAGCGGTAGCGGTCCGAATCGTGGATCATGCGGGCGTGGCGCATGTGCGTGTCGGTATCAAAACCCAGCCAGTAGCTCGGATAGCCGAGAGACAGGAAGTGTTCGACGCTGCTCTCGGGCAGGAGAGGGGTCAGACCGTCGCGGGCAAGTTCGCGGGCATGGCTGACGCGTCCATCCTGTTCCGTAGCGGCCAGTCCGCCTTCCAGAACTTCGGCAACACGGGAAAACAGTTCGCGCAGCAGCGTTGCTTTCCAGGCGTTCCAGACTTTCGGGCTGACGGCGCGCATGTCCGCAATGGTCAGCAGAAGCAGGAGGCGTAGGCGTTCGGGAGATTGGATGGTGTCTGCGAGATCCAGAATGGTGCGTGGATCGTCGATGTCGCGTGTAAAGGCCGTTTGTGACAGCAGGAGATGGTGCAGGACCAGCCAGGAAACGGTGTCTGTTTCTTCCGGATCAAGTCCAAGCTGGGGGCAGATTTCCAAGGCCAGATCAGCCCCCAGTTCTGAATGGTCACCGCCACGGCCTTTGGCGATGTCATGCAGAAGAACGGCGACATACAGGGCACGACGGGAGCGCAGATCCTTGGCCAAGGCATAAGCCAGCGGAATTTCATCCGCCATGTGCCCCGCTTCGATTTGCCCCATCATGCGGACGGCCTCGATGATGTGCTCGTCCACCGTATAGATATGATAGCTGTCGAACTGCATTTGCCCGACAACGCGGGACCAGTCTGGCAGCAAACGTCCGAGCAGGCCTGTTTCGTTCAGGATCGGAAGCCAGAACGGAACATTTTTGGTCTCATCCGCACTGGGTTCACAGAGCAGGTTCAGGAAGATCTGAGCCGTTTCCGGATCATCCCGAAGTTCGACCGCATGACGTTCGTTGCGAATGAGTTGCTGGATGGCGAGGGGGTGAAGTTCCAGATCATGGCGACGGGCACAATCCAGCATGCGGAACATGTCACGCGGATTTTTCGCGAACGTCACAGGTTCGACAGGGCATAGACGCCCCGCAATGCGCTCGAAGCCTTCAGGTCCGGCCAGGGTTTCCGGCTGGGTGTCGCTGGCCTGATCCTGAAGGCGCATCAGGACGATGGGCTGAAGCACATGCGTCAGACGCATGACATCACGGGCCGTCAGGAAATAGTGGCGCATGAAGCGCTCGACGCCGCGCTGACGACCATGCGTCGCATAGCCCATGCGGCCACCGATGACGGGCTGAACATCGAAGGTCAGACGTTCCTCAGCACGGCCGGTGATGTAGTGAAGATGCAGGCGGACAGTCCAGAAAAAATCCCACGCGCGCCGGGCGCGGTGGGTTTCACGGTTGGTCAGGAGGCCAAAGGAAATGAAGGACGGTGTGGGCACAGCTTCTGCTGGGGCTGCCGTCTGGTCAACTGTCGTAATCGCGCAGCCAAGGGCGGCGCGGCCCATCCAGTTCAGGGTCTGGAGGTCTCTCAGGCCGCCACGACCTTCCTTGATGTTTGGCTCCACCATGTATGGATTGTCGCCAAAGCGGCGGTGCCGCAGTTCGCGTTCTTCAATCTTGCCGCGCACGAAATCGCACAGCGTATCGTTTTGAAGATCGGCACCAAGGGCGGAGCGCAGATCGCGGGCAAGAGTGCGATCTCCGTAGAGCGGGCGCAGATCCAGTAATGCGGTGCGGATTGTCAGGTCTTCAGCGACGTCTTTGATGCAGGCACTGATGGAACGCGTGGCATGTCCGACTCGCAGGCCGAGATCCCACAGAGCGTAGAGGATGAACTCGATTCGGGTTGTGAGAGCGGTGGAAGCGTCTTCCGGAATCAGGAAGAGAATATCGATGTCACTGAAAGGCGCGAGAAGGCCCGCACCATAACCGCCTGTTGCACAAAGACAGAGCGGTTCATCGGATGCGCCTTCCTGCTGGGCTGACAGGTCTGCCAGCGCGCAGACGACACTGTCTGCCTGAGCCGCAAGAGCGCGTGCGGCGGAAATCCCGGACATCTGGCGGGTTTCAAACCGCTGACGGATGGCTGCATGACCATTTCCGAGATGACGACGGAGGATGGAGAGAACATCTTCACGGGATGTCAGCCCCTTGGCTGCAGCATTCTGGAGGGCTGTTTGCAGCGACGGGGTCATGGCTTTGCGGTCAGACAGGGTCGTATCCGTATCGTCAGCGAAAGGGGAAGGATGACTTTCGCCCCAGAAACCCGCTTTTTTCAAGTCCTGTCTCCTGAGGCGAGGCGTTTAAGTTCATATAATGCCGCTAATGCTTCCCGGGGAGAGAGTTCATCGGGATTTAGCGTTGTGAGTGCTTCCAGGGCGGGCGACTGTGGCTCTGATGTCTCACTGGCCGGGTCTGGTGTGTCCGCCACGGCTTCAAATAATGGCAGGGAAGAGCGTGCTTCGGCCTGTTCACGTTCGAATGTTGCTAGCAGGCGCGAGGCACGATTGACGACCGACTGCGGGATGCCTGCAAGCTTGGCGACATGCAGCCCCCAGCTTTTCCGTGCCGATCCGGGGCGGACTTCATGCTGGAAGATGACTTCGCCGCGCCATTCCTTCACGGCCATGGTGTAAGGTGCGAGACGAGGAAGAAACTCCGTCAATGCACCGAGTTCATGGAAATGCGTGGCAAAGATTGTGCGGGAGCCGAGTTGCGTATGGAGCGCTTCAAGCGTGGCCCAGGCGATGGAAAGACCGTCCAGCGTGGCCGTGCCCCGACCAATTTCATCGACGACGACGAGGGATTTTGGTCCGGCCTGATTGAGAATGGCGGCGGTCTCGGTCATTTCAACCATGAAGGTCGAGCGGCCACGGGCGAGGTCGTCCGCGCCGCCGACGCGGGAAAATAGCCGATCCACGACGCCGATTTTGGCGCTCGTCGCGGGAACAGGTAGCCCTGCCTGCGCCATGATGACGGCTAGGGCTGTCTGACGGAGGAATGTCGATTTACCCGCCATGTTCGGGCCGGTGAGAAGCATGGCGCGATGTTCAGGCGGCAGTTTGCAGTCATTGGGAATGAAGCGTGCGTCTGCACTTCCTGATTCCGCCAGTGCGGCTTCTACAACGGGATGACGGCAGGCGATGAGTTCGAAATCGGTCCCGTCTGTGACGTCCGGGCGGCACCATGATCCGCCTTCGGACAGAAGCGCGCAGGAGCGCAGGACGTCTGCCAACGCCAGAAATTCGGCTACTTCGTCCAGAGCGGGGGTCTGGAGAATATGAGTGCAGAGCTCGGCAAAGAGGCGACGTTCTAGCGTGCTGGCGTTGTCGGCGGCTTCCAGAATGGCGCGGTCCAAAGCAGCGAGTTCTTCCGTTGAAAAACGGGCGAGGCTTGCTGTTCCCTGCCGGAAGGACAGTTCGGGCCGATCCTTCAGTTTCGTACCGGCAGCGGACGGCACCTCAATCACATAGCCGAGCTGGGCATGGTGGCGGATCTTCAGATTGCCGATGCCGTATTCTTCTGACAGTCGCCCCTGAAGGGCTGCGACAATACGCCGGCTCTCGTCCCGGAGCGTGCGATAACGATCCAGTTCTTCATTAAATCCGGCAGCAATGAACCCGCCATCTTCAATACGGGCCGGAAGATCTTCGGCAACAGCAGCTTTCAGGCGATCGAGCAGGGTGTCTGCCCTGCCGTACAATCCGGCTGTCAGGGTACGGATCAGCGTTGGGGTCAGGGCGTCACAGACGGGTTGCAACAGGCCGGTGAGATCGTCTGCGGCGATCAGCGTGTTCCGAATGGCGGCAAGGTCACGGGGCTGCCCGCGCCCGGCAGACAGGCGCCCAAGGGCACGTGCTGGGTCGGGGGTGCGTTTGAGGATGTCACCCAGCGATCCCACGAGGCCCGGCACGGATTGAAGCCAAAGCCAGGCGTTCTGTCTGTCGGTGATCTGTTGGGCGTTGGTAAGCGGTGAGGACAGCCATTGTGAAAGAAGGCGTGAGCCGGCGGCTGTAGCCGTGCGGGAGACGACGCCAAAGAGACTGTACTTCGTTTCGCCATCGCGGGTGCGGAGAATGTCGAGGCTGGCGCGGGTGGCCGGGTCGATTCCCAGAACGCCACTGATACCCTGCGGAATGGGGCGGGACAGGCGTGGAAGTGCACCCGCCTGACTGCGCTGGACGTAATTCAGAGCCATGGCACAGGCGATGGCCTGTTCGTCCGGGAAGTCTCCCAGCGCATCAAGCTGGGCGACGCCATAGGCGCGGGCGATCAGAGTGCGGGCACTATCTATGGTCGGCGGGACGGCAACCGGCGCCAGACGGCTCGCATGGTCAGAGGGAATGAGTTCCGGATCGGACAGAACTTCCGCTGCATCGAGCCGGGCCATGAGTTCTGGCAATGCGGCTTCGGGAACGGATGTTGTTTCGAAAGCCCCAGTGGAAATGTCGATCCAGGCGGCACCGATCATACCGGACCGACGATTTCCGGAGCGGGCAATGGCCAGTAGAAGATTGGCCCGTCCGGCTTCCAGCAGTTCGTCTTCGGTCAGGGTGCCGGGGGTGACGACACGGACGATGGCGCGAGGCAGCGGGCCTTTCTGGCCTTTTTGCGGAGTCTGCGTCTGCTCTGCGACGGCGACGCGGAAGCCGCGGCGGATCAGGCGGGAGAGATAGGCTGGCGCGGCGGCGACGGGCACACCGCACATCGGAATCGGCTCGCCATTGTGGTTGCCACGGGCTGTCAGAGCGATATCGAGCGCTATGGCTGCTGCCTGTGCGTCCCCGAAGAACAACTCGTAGAAATCCCCCATTCGGAAGAACAGCAGGGCATCCGGCTCCTGATGCTTCAGGTCAAACCACTGGGCCATGGAGGGCGTGGCATTCGCAGCAGAAGGCAGGGGCATGAACGTGCCGATGGGTCCAGTCTCCGGTAGTGAAAGGGGAGGGGCGGGAAACTACCCTGTCCCTGCCGGTGTGTGAACCGGCAGGATGACTCTCTCAGCGAGTGCGGCGTCGGGCGATGCGCGTTTGCAACGCCGCGGCTACGTCCCGAAGCTGCACGACCTTCAGGGCGTCGAGGGAAATGGCATAAACCATGCCACCAAAAACGATCAGTGCGCCAAGCATGCCCAGACGCCAGACACCGTGCCAGTTGGGCAGATCGGGAGCGACGAATTTCTGGGCGGCGGCAACCCACAGACCCATCATGATGGCCGCTCCAACGATACGTGTGACGCGACTTTTCAGGCGAGGATCGGGTTTGAAAACGTCACGACGACGAAGAAGGACGGCCAGAATGGCGACGTTGACGAGTGCGGCGATCGTGCTGGCCAGCGGAGGGCCGACATGGGCGAGCGGTTTGTAAAGTGCCAGATTGAGAACAAGGTTCAGGGCAAGTGTGAAGAAGCCGATGCGGACTGGCGTACTGGTGTCGCCTTCTGCAAAGAAGCCCGGTGAAAAGACCTTGATGAGCACGAAGGCAGGCAGGCCAAGCGCATAGGCACGGAGCGACTGAGCGGATTTCATGGCGTCTGCGACCGTGAAATGTCCGTAGCTGAAGAGGCCAGCCATGATGGATGGTGCAAGCGCAATCAGCCCGACGGTGGCGGGCAGCGTCAGGAGGAGCGCGTAATCAAGGGCCCGGTTCAGGCTGGTGTGAAGGGAAACACGATCCTTGTTGGCGACATGACGGGTCAGAAGCGGCAAGAGCGTTGTGCCAGCCGCAGCGCCCAGAACGCCGAGAGGAAGCTGGTTGATTCGGTCTGCGAAGTACAGGATGGAGGGGGAACCTACCGGGAGACGGGTAGAAATGATGGTGTCTACCATCAGGTTCATCTGGGTCACGCCAGACCCGACAAGGCCCGGCCCCATGCGGCGCAGCAGGGCGCGGATGTCCTGTGAAAAACTCGGGCGGATCAGGTGTGGAGCAACTCCGGCACGATGAGCTGCCCAGTAGAGCGCGCCAAGCTGCACAATGCCGGAAATCGTCACGCCCCAGGCGCTTGTGAAGGCAACATTGTGCCAGACATACGCACCCAGGAAGATGGCGGCGATGCCGATGATGTTGAAACTCAGATAGGCAGCGGAAGCAGCACCGAATTTTCCAAGACCATTCAGTACGCCGGACACAAGAGCCGCCGCACAGATCATAATCATATAAGGGAAGGTGATCTGCGTCAGTGTCAGGGCCAGTGCGAAACGTTCGCCCTGAAAGCCGGGAGCCAGAATTGAAATGATGAACGGCATGAACAGTTCGCAGAGAACCGTCAGAATCACGAGCCATGCGATAAGGGCCGAAAGGGCTTGTCCCGCGAAACGCAGGGCAGCCGTTCGGCCTTCTGTTTCATATTTCGCTGTGAACATTGGCACGAAGGCCGCGTTGAACGCGCCTTCACCGAAAAGGCGTCTGAACATGTTGGGTAGACGCAGGGAGACCAGATAGGCGTCCTGAACCGGGCCTGCACCCAGGAACGCTGCGAGAAGCTGGTCACGGATCAGGCCCAGAACACGCGAAAGCATGGTCCAGCTGCCAACGGTCAGGAAATTGCGAAGCATTTCCCGTCTCTAGCCTATCCCGTCAGCGGGTAACATATCCTCCCGAGGGCAGGAGGAACGATTTTTATCGCAGAACGGTTTCCCGGGCGTACAACTTCTCGGAAGGGCGCGTCATGCTCGGACGAACAGCGGCCAGCCCGATGCAGAGCAGGACAATTTCCAGAGTTAGCATGACACTGGCCCAGAAGATGCCGGGAAGGCCCAGAAAGCTTGAGACGTGATGGGCAACAGACGGCGTGAGCGCCCCGAGAGCGGCGACGACCAGCAGCGGCAGAATAGGGCGCAGAACAGACACCGTCATGACAAGCCTCCTGTCATATTGCTGTCATGAAGCTGGTGTTTTTGAGTGCATGGCGTCAAGGAAAAAGACGCAACTTCCGATCCCGTTGCTGTGTTGTTTTGTATCATGACCAAAACTTTGTTCACTACGTCTCCCTCCAGCACCGAAGACCTCATGCAGAGGCTGGAGAAGCTGAGGCGTCTTGCCTGGATTTTGAATGCTGCGGTGCGCATTCCCGGTCTGCGCCTGCGGGCGGGTGCAGATACGATTCTGGGTCTTGTTCCGGGTGGGCTCGCGTTCGGAACGCTTCTTTCACTTTACATCGTGTGGGAAGGCCATCGGATGGGCGTTGGAAGGCGCATTGTTCGCAAGATGCTGCTGAATGTCGGAATTGAAGCGGCTGTTGGTGTGGTGCCACTTCTTGGAGATGTGTTTGATACTGTCTTCAAGGCTGATCTCCGGAATGTTGCGCTGATTGAAGAGGTTCTTGCGCTGACGACATTCCGGAATAATGCGGGATCAGTGATCGAGAAGAATCCGGCGGACGGACTCTTCTACCCGTCCCGAAGTCGGTTTTGACAGCGGCGTGAACCAGCGGGTGAGATTACCGTCACGGCCGATCAGGTATTTGTAGAAATTCCAGCGTGGGCGCGAAAGGAAGCCGCCCTCCTGACGAAGCCACTGGAAAAGGGGAATGGCTTCTGGCCCTTTCACATGAGCCTTTGCGGCCATGGGGAAAGTCACGCCATAATTCCGATAGCAGAATGTTTTGATTTCTTCTGCTGATCCTGGTTCCTGCTCGCCAAAATCATTTGACGGGACGCCAAGAACCATCAGTCCATCAGGTTTGTCTCGCCCGTAGAGAGACCAGAGATGTTGCAGGTCTTCATATTGAGGCGTGAAACCACATTTTGATGCCGTATTGACCACCAGAAGTGGGCGGCCACGATAGGCGGAGAGGTCGATGGTTTCACCTGACAGGCCCGGCAGGTGGAAGTCATAGGCGCAGGACATGGATTTCTCCCTCTCGTTTTGAATGAGTGTAATGGCATAACGCGTCGGACGCGAGAGGAGGGCTGGACACGGCGCTGTCATGCAGACAGGTTGGGAACCGTTCTGTCTCTGAAAGGGAGCTTCTGTTCGTGATCCTGCGCGTCCTGATCGGCATGGCCGGTCTTCTTTGTCTTGGCGCGCTGTTTTCTACGAACCGTCGGGCAATCGACTGGGCTTTCGTTCTGCGGGCACTCGCTTTGCAGGTTGCCATTGCTGCCGTGATCCTCTGGGTTCCGATGGGCGCGCATCTCCTGCATTTGGTGTCTGATGGTATTACAAAAGTGCTGTCTTACGGCGACCAGGGAAGCGCTTTTCTGTTTGGTGGGCTCGTTGGGCCCAGAATGGCGAATGTGCTGGGCAATGGTGGCTTTGTTTTTGCCCTGAAAGTTCTGCCTGAAATCGTTTATGTCGCGGCCCTTCTGGCGCTGTTGCAGCACTGGGGCGTTCTCCAGTTTTTGTCCCGACTGATCGGTCGGGGTCTTGCCAAGATTTTGCGAACCACCCGGATTGAATCTTTCTCCGCAGTTCTGACGATTTTTCTCGGGCAAAGCGAAATGCCCATCGTGCTTCAGAGTTGTCTGGCTGGATTGTCGATGGGAGAACTGGCGACCGTTCTGTGTAGCGGGACGTCCTCTATCGCGGGGTCCGTACTGGCCGGGTATGCGTCTCTGGGTGTGCCGATGGAGAACCTGCTTGCAGCGTCTGCCATGGCTATTCCGGGTGGTTTGCTGTTTTCCCGGGTGCTGTTCCCCGGTCCGCGGCATGCCAGCACGGAAATTGCCGGGGCGGATCATGGCCATCACAGCATGTTCGAAGCTTTGGCCGAAGGCGCGATGAACGGGGCCAGAATTGCCGTTGCCGTTGGGGCGGTTCTCATTGCGTTTGTGGGCATTATTGCGCTGACGGATGGGCTTCTCGCTATGGTCGGACTGTCTCTGTCCCGCATTCTGGGAATGGTTTTCGCGCCTTTCGCATGGCTGATCGGGGTGCCTTGGGCGGAATGCAATGTCGCGGGTGGCCTGTTGGGTCAGAAAATCGCGTTCAATGAGTTTGTGGCTTATGTGAACCTGTCGCCGATGATTCAGGCGCATGCTCTGTCTCACAGAACCATTACGATCCTGTCTTTTGCGCTGTGTGGGTTTGCTAATATTTCCACGATTGGAATTCTGATCGGCGCGTTCGGGAGCGCGGAACCACGTCGGCGGACGGATGTAGCGAAGCTGGCTGTCCGGGCAGTTGTGGCTGGAACGCTGTCCAACGCGATGAGTGCTGTTATCGCTGGACTGTTCGTCTGACGCGGCTTCGGAGACGGGCGTCAGGGCTTTGGCGACGTTCTTTTAAAAACGAGCATTGCCCATAGGGAAGATATGGCGATCCCGACCCATTCCCAGAAGTGAAAGCTGTTGAAGATGTTCTCTTGGGTCGTGAAGAATTTCGGTAGGTTGACGCTTATCCCGAGTAGGGAAAAAATGAGCATCGTCAGAAAAGATTGCTACGAGAGCTTCATATTTGTCGTTTCAATATAATGAGCTACTCAACTGTTGGTGGACGATCCAGCAGCAGGGATCGGGCCTCGTCGATCGTCAGCTTCTCTGACAGCAGATGCGTCACGGTTTCGATGATGGGCACCTGAACATTCAGGCTTCGTGCCAAAGCCACGAGTGCCGGAGCTGTCAGAACACCCTCAGCCACGGTTGTGCGGGAGGCAAGGATGTCCGTTAGTGAGCGTCCTTCCCCAAGTTCGATGCCCAGGCTGTAGTTTCTTGACCCACGGCCAGTGCAGGTCAGGATCAGGTCTCCAACGCCGGAGAGGCCTGCGAGGGTGGATGCCCGACCGCCGAGCGCTTCCGCCAGACGGGCGATCTCTGCCACAGCGCGTGTAATGAGGGCGGCGCGTCCATTCTCACCAAGCCCCGCGCCGATGACGATGCCCGCACCGATTGCCACAACGTTTTTTGCGGCTCCAGCAAGCTGTACACCCGCAATATCCTGGCTGGCATAGAGGCGGAATGATGAGGAATTAAGCTGACTGGCCAGATGCTGGGCAAGCGACAGATCCGCACTGGCGAGCGTTGCGGCAGCGGGCAGGCCTTGGGCGACTTCAATGGCGAAATTCGGGCCGGAAAGGACGGCTGTTGGCCGACCGGGCATGGTCTCGGCGAGAACATCGAGGGGGAGAAGGGATGTGTCCTGTTCCAGTCCTTTGCAACAGGTGATGACGGGGATTCCGGGCGCTAAAGATTGCTCCAGTGAGGTCGAGACCTGACGAGCAGTTTGAACAGGGACGACCAGAAGGACCAGATCGGCCTGTGTGGGAAATTCTCCCGTGACGTGCACTGTATCGGGCAGGCGGATACCTGGCAGGCGAGGGAGTTCCCGAACATCGGGGGCAACAGGCGAACGCATCCAAAGCGTCACACGGGCTCCCGTTCGTGCTGCGGCGCAGGCGAGAGCCGTTCCCCAGGCGCCTGCTCCGATGACGGCGATATGGCGGCCCGTCATGCTCATTCTTCGGCCAGTCGTTCGATATGCACCTGCATGTCTTCCCGATCCTCTGTAGCCAGTCCGGTTTTCATAGCCTCCAGAATTGTGCGGGCCTCGTTCTCAAACCCATATGGGGCGTTCACGACCAGCATTCCACATCCATTCAGGCGGGAGGGGTCGAGGGCGGGGCGTAGCAGGAATTCACAGGCGATAATGTCCCGGATGCCAGCATCGGTCAGGGCATTGTAGAAGGCGCGGACAGGTGTGCGATGTTTGATCGGGTACCAGACAGCCACGATCCCAGCGCGGAAGCGATTGCGGATAAGTGAAACGGCCTGCGCGCATTGCTGGAAATCATCCAGCTTTTCAAAGGGCGGATCAATCAGGACCAGACCGCGCTTCAAATGCTTCGGTGGCAGGAGTGCGCGTAGGGCCTCGTAGCCATTGCGATGATGGATGGAGACCTGTGGGTCATCCCGAAACAAGCGACGCAACGGGCGGACGTCTTCCGGATGGAGTTCGCAGGCGATGAGTTCATCCTGCGGGCGCAGGGCGTGGCGCGTGAAAGCCGGCGAACCGGGATAGAGCCCGAGATCCCGTACGGCTGCCAGGTACTCCTGAAGCGCAGGGTCTTCCGAATCTTCCAGGAGGCCGATCCCCGTTTTCCACTCGCCGGTTTTCTGGGCTTCCTCGGAAGAGAGGTCGTATTGTCCGCAGCCGGCATGTGTGTCCAGAACGCAGAACCCGGCCGGTTTGCGGGCAAGGGCTTTCAGAAGGACCAGAAGGATCGCGTGTTTGACGCAGTCCGCGAAGTTTCCCGCGTGGTAGGCGTGGCGGTAGTTCAAGGGTTCTGTATTCCGGCTTGGGGTCAGGACAATGCGGTGGCGGGCTGGCGTTCCGAAAGAGGCCAGCGGGGACGTGCGGCGACGTCGATTTCGTGTGGCTGTTCGCCTGCATGCAGACGTTCCAGGGCGGCCCAGCCGATCATGACGGCGTTATCCGTGCAGAGGCGTAGGGGCGGCGCGATGAAAGGGATACCATGACGTTCGGCAACAGCTTCGAGCGCGCTGCGTAGCGTGCGGTTCGCCGCGACCCCTCCGGCCACGACAAGGGCCGTGGAATGGGGAGCCATGGCAAGCGCGTGTTCCGCACGATCTGCCATGACGTCGGCAACGGCGCGCTGAAAGGATGCGGCAACATCAGCGGCGAACTGGCGGGGGAGCGCGCCGAACCCTTGTGGTTCGATAAGGCGGCTTACGGCGGTTTTCAGACCAGAGAACGAGAAGTCGCATCCCTCGCGTCCTTTGAGCGGACGGGGCAGGGCGAAGGCATCATCCCGGCCTTCTGCGGCGAGTTTTTCAAGAGCGGGTCCGCCGGGCCAGCCGAGGCCGAGCATCTTGGCAACCTTGTCGAAAGCTTCACCGGCGGCGTCGTCGATGGTGCCTCCGAGGCGGGTATAGTGCCCGGCTTTCTCAACAGAGATGCACTGGCAATGGCCGCCAGAGACCAGCATCGTCAGAAAGGGGAACTGAAGGTTAGCGTCAAGCGCGGGTAGTCGCGCCGTCAGGACATGGCCTTCGATGTGATTGACTGCAATGAAGGGCCGCCCGAGGGCAAGAGCCAGCCCTTTTGCATAGGAACTGCCGACAATCAGGCCACCGATCAGGCCGGGACCTGTCGTTCCTGCAAAGGTATCGATGTCAGTCAGCGTTAGAGATGCTTTGGTGAGAACGGACTGGACCAGTGCGGGCAGGGCATCCAGATGCGCACGGGCTGCAATTTCGGGAACAACGCCGCCCAGAATGGCATGATCATTCTGGGAAAGGACGCCTTCGGCCAGAATGGTGCCGTCATAGGCAAGAATGGCGCAGGCAGTATCATCACAGGACGTTTCGATCGCCAGAAGCGGGCGCAATGCAGCAGGGTCGGACATGCCATGCATTATGACCGAGTCTCTCTCATCATGACAGCCCCGCGTGAATGAGCTAAAGCTGCCGTCCATGAATGCTTCCGTCCTGTCTTCCGACGCCCTCCAAAAGGTCGCGGCGGAAGCCGTCCGCCGATCTCATGCCGCCAGCCCCTCCGGTCAGCGCAAACTCCCGCTCAGAGTTGGCTCACGCGCCTCTCCGCTGGCGCTCTGGCAGACACGGACGTTTCTGACCCGCCTGACGCGATTTTGCCCTGTCCTCCGAGACATGGGAGCGTTTCAGGAGCATCAGATCAGCACTGAGGGCGACCGTAATCTTACGCAGCGCTTGGCTGAAATTGGTGGCAAAGGCCTGTTCGCCAAGGAAATTCACGAAGCACTTGTGGCTGGACGGATTGATTTTGCGGTTCACAGTCTCAAGGATCTTGAAACAAATCTGCCTCCCGGTCTGGTTCTGGCCTGCACGCTGAAGCGGGAAGATGCGCGGGATGCGATTATTCTGCGTGATCGGACGGTCAGGGTTGATCCAGCTGATCCGTATGCGTGCTTGCCAGAAGGTGCTCTGATTGGCTGTGCGTCTGTGCGTCGTCAGGCTCAGATGCTGAGTCGCCGCCCTGATCTGCGGTTCGGATTGCTGCGTGGCAATGTTCAGACTCGCCTGGACAAGCTTCAGGCTGGCGCTTGTGATGCTACGCTTCTGGCACTTGCTGGTTTGCGCCGTCTCGGGATGGAAGACCGCGTTGATATCGTGCTGGAGCCGGATCAGATGCTGCCTGCCGCCGGGCAGGGCATTGTGGGTGTGACGGTGCGTGAGAGCGATACGGAACTGCGTGAGTTGCTGTCCGCGATCGAAGATCCGGAAGCCCGGGCTGTTTCGACGGCGGAGCGCGCGCTTCTGGCTGAGCTTGATGGCTCTTGCCGGACACCAATTGGCGGTTATGCCCGCATCGAAAATGGCGTTCTGAAGCTGACCGGTATGATTGCCAGTGAAGATGGAACATTCCTGATTCGCCGTGAAATTGCTGGCGCACCGTTGGAGGCCGCCCGCATGGGTACGGAACTGGCGGAGGAACTGCGCCGGGATACGCCTGCTGCCATTTTCGCTGAGATGATCCGCGCCTGACCATGAAGCGGCAGGCCGTTCTTGTAACGCGTCCTGAACCGGGTCTGACGGGCACGCTGGAGGACGTCCGGCGCCTTGGGTGGAACGCGATCGCCTGTCCAATGCTGGATGTTCGGGCTTATGCGCCTATAGCGGTGCGGGAATGTGTTGCTGTCGCTATTACCAGTGCGAATGCTCTGGTCGCGCTGCAGGACTGGCCGCGCGATCAGCGTATTGTCGCTGTGGGCTCAAGTACCGCTGCTCGTGCTCGCGATATGGGATTTCAATGGGTCGAGGCGGCCGATGGTGATGCGCGTTCTCTCGCTGCGTATTGCCATAGCCATAATCTGATCGGTCCCTCACTCCTGCTGGCTTGCGGCGAAGGCTACGGGCTGGATCTTGCAGAAGAACTGAATGCATCCCGGGTGAGCGTTTATGGCGTGACCAAAAATGTCAGGCTTACGGATGTCGCGCGGGAGGCCCTGTTGAGGCATCAAGTCGAGGCTGTTGTCTTTTATTCGGGGAAAACAGCAGACGCCTTCATGGAGGCGCTGGATGAACAGGACGGGAAAAGCCTGTCCGGGGTAAGGGCGCTCTGTCTGTCAGAGGCCATCGCTGCACGCCTGACCGAAAAGGACTGGCGTGCAGTGGAGTGGCCCGATCCGCTGGAACGGCTCGGGCCTTACTGATCGGAAGATCAGGCTTCGCCAGCTGGCTCCGGGAACTGCTGGGCGCGCTTGGCCTGCCACAGGGCCACGAAGTCGATCGGCTGCAGGACCACCGGGGGGAAGCCGCCGTCACGGGTGACGTCGCTGATGATGGAGCGCACATACGGGAAGATCAGGCGCGGGACTTCAACCAGAAGAATTGGCTCAACCAGTTCCTGCGGGGCGTTGCCCAGCGTCACGATAGCGGCGTAGGTCAGTTCAGCGATGAACACCGTACGGCCAGCCTTGCCACCTTCTTCTGCTGCGGGTTCAGCAGCTTCGGCGCGGACGGCCAGAGCCACTTCATAAACCGGCTGCTCTTCTTCGAGGCGGTTTGCCTGAACGTCGATGTTGACGGAAATCTGCGGTGCAGTGCGGAGCGTTGCGAAAATGGAAGCGCCAGCCGGGACTTCGAAGGACAGGTCCTTCGTGTACTGCAGGTTAACAGCAAGCGGCATCTGCGGCGGAGCGCCGTCAAGATTTTGCGTGGCGTTGTCGTTGATGGTCTCGGACATAAAACGGTCTCCCGATCCGCGAGGCGGATAGCAATGGAACGATTGCGATACAGTGGCGGTAGCATGATGTGTCATGCACGCCAAGACAGGCTTCCTGCATGCATGAGGTTGAGATTGGGCCGCGGTCGCCCTATCTGTAAGAGAATAGAAACCTTAACGATCTGCGTGAAACATAACCTTCATGTCTTCTGACGACATTCATCTCCCGTCCGCCCTGATCGGTCATACTGGCCACGACTTCCCATGGGACATCGTGGTGCTGGCCGTTCTGGCGGTTGCGTTGGGTTTCCGACTTTATCGCGTGCTGGGACGTCGTATCGGGATGCAGGGCGTTCGTCAGGCACGCCCCCCGGTGTTCTCGGGCGCGGCAGGACAGGCTCAGACGCGCCAGACGCCGCCGCCTCTTCCAGCCGCTGCCGGACAGGGGCAAGCCGAGCCTGCAGTTCAGGTCGATTATGACATTCCCGCACCAGCCACGCGTGTGGGGGGTATTCTGGGGCAGATGACGCAGCTTGATGGCAGTTTCACGCCGCAGGGCTTCCTGAAAGACGCCGAGACTATTTTCCGACAGGTGGTTCCTGCTTTCGCTGCGGGAGACCGGGCGGCACTGTCAGGTCTGATGACACCGCAGACAGAAGAGGCATTTCTGGCTGCCATTAACGCCCGAGCGGAAGCTGGTGAGACGCAGCGTAGTGATCTTCGTGGCATCGATAGCATGGCTATTCTGGATGCGATGCTTGTTGCCGGGAACGCCAATACGCAGACCGGTCGAATCGAAGTACGGATTGTGTCGCGTCAGGTGAACATGTTGACGGATCGTCAGGGCGAGCCAGTACAGGGCACGGATGCCGTGACCGAGTTCCATGATCTGTGGTTGTTCGAACGCGAGTTTGGAGCCTCTGGAACACAATGGCGTCTGGCGGCATCCTGCCCGGCCTGATTATATACGCGCATCATGAAAAAACTGCTGACACTGGCTGCGCTTGCCTTCGTGGCGGGCTGCGCCACACAGAATGAGACGTTCGCTCCCCTTTCCCTGACAGCGACCAGCTTTGATGCCCTTGCAGGCTGGAACAGGGAGGATTTTTCCTCTCTCCTGCCCGTTCTGCGGCAGAACTGTCATCGGGTCATGCAGCTTTCGCCAGAAACCCCTTTGGGGGGCGCGGACGAACTGCCCTATGGCCGGGAAGCGGGGAACTGGTCTGCAGCCTGTGCGGCTCTTGAGACCACGACGGATGCCCGGAGCTATGTTCAGACATGGTTCCAGCCTTATGCTGTTGATGGAAACGCCTTCTACACAGGCTATTTCGAACCACAGATTGAAGCCTCTCTGACACGCGGTGGCCCTTATCAAACCCCGGTTTACGGGCGGCCCAAAGATCTTGTTCGGACCAAGGCTACCAATGGTCAGATGGTGACGGGGCGCTGGGAAAACGGTCAGTTCAAGCCTTACTACGATCGTGCCCAGATTGATCAGGGCGCGCTGGACGGGCAGGGGTTGGAAATTGCCTGGCTGAAAAGTCCGGTGGACCTGTTCTTCCTGCAAATTCAGGGATCGGGTCGATTAATTCTTCCTGATGGTTCCCAGATCCGCATGAGTTACGACGGGAAGAACGGTCAGCCTTATGTGCCGCTGGGCCGGGTGCTGGTTCAGGATAACGAATTGGCGTCCTCGGCCGTCAGCATGGACAGCATCCGCGGCTGGCTGGAAGCGCATCCGGATCGCATGATGGCAATGATGGAGCGTAATCCGAATTACGTTTTTTTCCGTCGTGATGATGGAAGTCTGGCACAGGGCGCAACCGGTGCATTTGGCGTGCCGCTGACGGCTGGTCGGTCTGTCGCTGTTGATCGGTCTGTTATTCCGTTCGCGACCCCGCTCTGGATCGAGACAAAACTGCCGGATGCCAAAGGTCAGCCTGCGCCATGGCAGCATCTGGTCTTTGCACAGGATATCGGGACGGACATCAAAGGCGCAGGGCGGGCCGATCTGTTCACCGGATGGGGCGCTTTTGCCCAGTATGTGGCCGGTAATTTGCATGAAGGGGGCAGGATGGTTGTTCTGCTGCCACGTCCTCCTGCGGATTCCTCCGCCCATGATCCGAAGCCGCAGAATGCG
>NZ_JBYLUK010000010.1:52500-174488 GCF_058107395.1 Gluconobacter sp. ESL1110 | reverse complement strand
ACAGGTGGCGTTTTTCTGATGTTCAGCCTGAAACTGGCTTTGGCACGACGAGCCTGAGAGGGCTCGATCTCCTGCGTGGCTTCGGGCAAAGTGAGAGGGCAGTTTTCGGCAACAGGGGGAAGCTGCCTCTCGAGAATGCCTGTTGTTCAGAAGGAGCCTGATCATGAGTGCAAAATTTGAGCTGTATAAGGATACGGCTGGCGAATACCGTTTTCGCCTGAAAGCAGCCAATGGCGAAATTATTCTCTCAGGCGAGGGGTACGTCCAGAAAGCCAGTGCTCTGAACGGCATTGCTTCCGTACAGAAACATGCGGCTGAAGACCGTTTCTATGAGCGCAAAACGGCTTCAAGCGGGAAGCCCTTCTTCAATCTGAAAGCTTCGAACGGGCAAATTATCGGGAATAGTCAGCTTTATGGCAGTGAGAGCGCCAGAGAGGCTGGGGTCCAGTCCGTTACAAAGAACGCCCCGGTCGCCCCAACGGTTGATCTGACCCACTGACGAGTAAAGTAGGTTTCAATATAAAAAGCCCCTCGGATGAGTGTTCCGAGGGGCTTTTGCCATCAGGCTACTGCCATGCCGCGCAGAACATAAGGCAGGATACCACCGTGGCGGTAGTAATCCGCTTCGTCCACGGTATCGACACGGCAGAGCAGAGGAACCTGCTGCTGGTTGCCATCCTGACGGGTAATGGTCATGATCAGCGTCTTGTGAGGCGTCAGGTCGCTGATACCGGCGATACTGATCGTCTCCGTGCCATCCAGTCCCAAGGTTTTACGGGTTGTGCCGTCCTCAAACGTCAGGGGTAAAACACCCATGCCGACGAGGTTTGAGCGGTGGATACGCTCAAAACTTTCTGCAATCACGGCTTTAACGCCGAGCAGGCGTGTGCCCTTGGCGGCCCAGTCACGGGAAGAGCCCATGCCGTATTCTTTGCCACCAAAGACGACGAGTGGTGTGCCTTCTTCAGCATAACGGGTCGCGGCATCGTAGATGGACATCAGGGTGCCATCGGGCTGATGGCGTGTCATGCCGCCCTCGGTCCCGGGGGCCATCTCGTTGCGGATACGGATGTTGGCGAATGTGCCTCGAACCATCACACGATCATTGCCGCGGCGGGAGCCATAAGAGTTGAAGTCCCTGACCGAAACCTGATGCTCCAGAAGATACTCACCAGCCGGGGAAGACGCAGCGATGGAGCCAGCCGGGGAGATATGGTCCGTGGTGATGTTGTCACCCAGCAGAGCCAGAACGCGGGCACCGGAAATATCCGTCGGGTTCTGGGGATCGGCCTTAAGGTCCGTGAAATAGGGCGGGTCCTGCACATAGGTCGAACCGGGCTGCCACTTGAAGGTTGCGGACTCGCTGGCTGATCCGAGCGCCTGCCATTCCGGCGTGCCCTCGGTGATGCGGCTGTAGCGATCCACAAAGGCTTCGCGCGTGACTGCCGTTCCGACCAGTTCCGCGACTTCGTGATTGGATGGCCAGATATCCTTCAGATGTACGGACGTTCCATCAGGTGCATGTCCGAGAACCGCCGTTGTGATGTCCTGACGCATGGTGCCCAGCAGAGCATAAGCGACCACAAGCGGAGGGCTGGCGAGGTAGTTCGCGCGGACGTTGGGTGAGATGCGGCCTTCGAAGTTGCGATTGCCCGAGAGAACGGACGTTGCAACCAGATTGTGGCCTTCAATTGCATCCACCAGCGGCTGGTCCAGCGGGCCGGAATTGCCGATGCAGGTCGTGCAGCCATAGCCTACGGTCTCGAAACCGAGTGCATCAAGGTCAGCGGACAGACCCGCGCGATCCAGATAATCCGTCACGACCTGAGAGCCGGGAGCGAGGGAGGTTTTGACCCAGGGTTTGGGCTTGAGGCCAAGTGCACGCGCTTTCCGGGCGACCAGACCAGCGGCCACGAGAACAGCGGGATTGGACGTGTTGGTGCAGGATGTGATGGCCGCGATGACGACCGATCCATGCTCTAGGGCGTAATCCGTTCCCGCGACCGGAGCGGTGACGATGGTGTTTTCCGGTTTGACGCCGAGCGTTTCTGTCAGGGCTTTCTCGAAAGCCTCGGAGGCCGAGCGCAGTTCCACGCGGTCCTGCGGGCGCTTCGGGCCTGCAAGAGATGGCGTGACGGTGCTGAGATCCAGCGACAGCGTGGAAGAGAAGACCGGTTCTGGCGTAGATGCGTCGCGGAACATGCCCTGTGCCCGCAGATAAGCTTCGACAAGAGCAATACGGTGTTCATCACGGCCGGTCTGGCGCAGGTAATCCAGTGCCAGCGCATCGACAGGGAAGAAGCCACAGGTTGCGCCGTATTCCGGGGCCATATTGGCGATGGTTGCGCGGTCTGCAACGGGCAGGTGGTCGAGCGCAGGACCATAGAACTCGACAAATTTCCCGACAACGCCCTTGGCACGGAGCATTTGCGTGATGGTCAGGACAAGGTCTGTGGCCGTTGTGCCTTCTGGAAGTTTGCCGTCCAAGCGGAAACCGACAACGTCCGGAATGAGCATGGAAATCGGCTGGCCGAGCATTGCGGCTTCAGCTTCGATACCGCCGACGCCCCAGCCCAGAACGCCCAGACCATTGACCATGGTGGTATGGGAATCCGTGCCATACAGCGTATCGGGATAAGCGTAGGTTACGCCGTCGATCGTGCTGGTCCAGACAACCTGGGACAGGTATTCCAGATTGACCTGATGGCAGATGCCCGCACCTGGCGGCACAACGCGGAACTGGTCGAACGCCTGCTGCCCCCAGCGTAGAAACGCATAACGCTCGCCATTTCGCTCGAATTCCAGCGATACGTTTTGCTGAAGCGCATCTGCCCGGCCTGCGACATCGACCATAACGGAATGGTCAATCACGAGATCCACAGGGACGAGCGGATTGACCTTTCGCGGATCGCCGTTGAGCGACAGGATACCGTCGCGCATGGCGGCCAGATCGACAACAGCTGGAACACCCGTGAAATCCTGCATCAGAATGCGGGACGGCTTGAACGGCACTTCCTGCGTGGAGCCGGCATAACGCAGCCAGTCTGCGATGGCCTGTGCATCTTCCACCTTGTAGCTTGTACCGTCTGTAAAGCGCAGGACGTTCTCAAGCAGAACCTTGAGGCTGACGGGAAGACGGGAAATGTCCCCGATCTTTTCCGCGGCCACGGGAAGGGAGAAATAGCGATAGGTCTGTCCGTCAACGGACAGGTCGCGCTGGCTGCCCAGAAGATCGCGTCCAACCTGTTTCATGATGTCTGTGTTCCCTGCTGGTCGTGTCGTCTGTTCAGTGAATGGCGCGCAGGAGAGCCTGCGTAACGTCTTCGGTCGTGGCAGTACCGCCCAGATCGCGGGTGCGGATACCATCTGTCGTCAGGATCTGCTTCATGCCGCCATCAAGACGGGCAGAGAGGTCCTGACGGCCCACATGGGCCAGCATCATGCTGGCGGCCATCATGAGGGCCAGTGGGTTGGCAACGCCCTTACCAGCAATATCCGGGGCCGATCCGTGCACGGCTTCGAACACGGCCATCTTCTCCCCGATATTGGCTCCCGGAGCCATGCCCAGACCGCCCACGAGGCCGGCTGTCAGATCGGAGAGGATATCACCAAAGAGGTTGGTCGTGACGATAACATCGTAGTTTTCTGGCTTGATGACGAGTTCCATTGCGCAGGCGTCGACAATACGCTCTTCAAGTTCGATACGGCCTTCATATTCGGCAGCTACGCGGCGGCCTTCGTGCAGGAAGATGCCGCTGAGGATCTTGAGAATATTGGCCTTGTGAACCAATGTTACCTTCTTGCGACCATTCTTCACAGCGTATTCGAAAGCGAACCTTACGATACGATTACATTCCGCACGTGTGTTGAAGCCTGCGCCATAGGCCACGGCTTCCGGATCGTCGCCAACGCGCATGTAGTGTTCCATGGCGGCATAGAGACCCTCGACGTTCTCGCGGATCACGACCAGATCGACATTGCTGTAACGGCCACCTGGAACGATCGTCTGTGTTGGGCGGACATTGGCGTACAGATCGAACTGCTGGCGCAGCGTCACATTGATGGACCGGAAGCCCTTGCCGACCGGCGTTGTCAGCGGGCCTTTCAGGACCAGCCCGGTGCGGGCAATACTGTCGAGCGTCGCATCCGGAAGGGCGCTGCCCTGATTTTCCAGAGCGCCCATTCCTGCATTCTGATGATCCCAGACGAAGGGGGCGCCGAGTGCATCCAGAACAGTCGTTACGGAGGCCATGATCTCAGGTCCGATACCGTCACCGGCGATGAGCGTAGCGGGAATCTTGTCGGTCATGGCGTATCCTGTCTGTCCATGCTTAGAAGGCGTGCGGACTTTAGAGGCGAAAACTGCTAGGTCCAATATTTCGTTGCAGGTTTCATCATACCTTAAAGGTATCGCATGGTTGAGTTACGTCATTTTCGCGCCGTCGTGGCCATCGCCGAGGAAGGGAATCTTACACGGGCGGCAGAACGGCTCGGGATTCAGCAGCCTCCCCTGACGCGGATGTTACGGTCCTGCGAAGAAGCGATGGGTGTTCAACTTTTTGAGCGCCATGCCAAAGGCATGCGTCTGACGGCTGCCGGGCGGAGTATGCTCAAGGGGGCATATGACATTCTCGACCGGGTGGACGAGACAGTTGAAGATGTTCGTCGGGTCGTACGGGGCGAAAGTGGCGAACTGTCTGTGGGTTTTACCAATTCGGCCATGTGTCATCCCAGTCTGCCTGCTGTTCTGGGGCATTTTCGGGAAAGCTGGCCGGATGTGACGCTGAGTCTGACAGAGGGTAATTCCAGTCAGCTTCTCGGGGCTTTGCGAGATGATCTTGTGGATGTGGCGTTCGTGCGTGCCTCCATCCCGGATGTATCGGATGTGATGGTGGAACTGATTCTGGAAGAGCCGATGGTGGTGGCGGTTCCTCGTGCACACCCGCTTGCGTTGAACCCGCCAGCGGAAGGTTTGAAATTGGCGGATCTCGAGAACGAAGACTTCATCCTCTATCAGAGCCAGTATAACAACGGTCTCTACAAAACGATCGTGGATGCCTGTCTGGGTGCAGGTTTCATGCCCAACATCCGGCAGAAGGGCCCTCAGCTTATGGCGGCGCTCAGTCTTGTAGCCGGAGGACTGGGGATTTCTGTCGTGCCCCATTCAATGCAGCAGCATCATGCAGGGCAGATTACTTACATTCCCCTCTCATCGCGGACAGCTCTGACGGCACCTGTCTATCTTGTGTATCGGTCTGTGCGGATGACAGGCGCCAAGCTGTATTTCATTCATCAGGCGCGTCAGATGCGGACGCGCCAGTTTGGGGTTTCTAAAGCCGCGTCCTAACGAAGGGTCTGCGTCTCCCGGGTTAATGCACGGATGAACGTCAGATTCTTTCGTCGATGTCCTGGGGGAGAAACGGAAGAAATCAATCAATCTTCACGGGTACGGTTCTTGCTATATTTTGGTATCAGGACCGGATATTAGCGCTTTGTTATAATGCTTCGGCACGATTTTCGATGGCAGTATTCATTTTTTCGAAATCTGGCGGAATTGTTTCGGTGTCGTAGAGCCAGAGGAGTATCCAGGAAAGTATTTCGCTCTGACGAAAAAATTCCGTGGCTGGTTCTGATGATTTCAAAATCATGTATTCCAGTGAATAATCGATGCATTCCTCAAAATAGACCAATCAATTGTAACTGTTGGTAAGGGTCGGGATAATAATTTTGGGGATAAAAACTATTTTTTGATTTTTCCTTTGTCTTCGCAGTCGAGTATAACAATGACATATGATTTTGAGTTCCACATTAATAAAGAAATAATGTTTTGCGTTACCCGTAGGATATGATCGATTATAGTAGATTAACTATACATTTCCGTATGGATCAGATTGATTGGCATCTCTGGCACAGCTTTGCTGCGGCTTGTCGCACGGGATCTCTGTTTGGGGGCTCACGTATGCAGGGGGCAACCCACCCCACGATCAGCCGTCAAATTGCTCAATGAGAAGCTGCGATCGGTCAGTCGCTTTTTTCACGCTCAAAATCTGGGCTTATCCCGACCTGTAGCGCTCAGACGCCCATGCTGATTGCCGCCGCCATGATCGATCAGGCAGCTGCCCTCGAACGATTGACGAGAGCCCGCGACCCTTCCATTCTGGATTGTCATCCATTGTGATCTTCGTAATGTTCCTGAAGTACGTAGACTGATGCAGAGTCTGGGGAAGTCTTTGCATGAATACTGTCGTCGTTCATTGTGATGTTGCGTACTTACGATGGTTCTCGGCTCGGTTTATGCAGGCCCGGCGGCAAGGTCGGTATTCCCTAGTCAACGATAAAGACAGTTCAAAAGCTGAGATTATACTTCGTTCTCTCTGAATGGGGTCTGCATGTGCGAAGGAGAAGGGATTTTTCTAAAATTATCCAAAGAAGACTTGGTCATGATTCGGGAGACGTCCAGCGCCCATGACGAGGTTCTTGTCCAACTCTGGCCTCTCTGCTGGGGAGAGGGGCCAGAGCTAAAGCTGCAGATGTTACGGAAGCATGATTTGTGAAAGATCAGTCCTGTTTCAGAACACCGCAGAGCGTGCGGGCGCCGGAGCCGCCAATCGGTTGAGTCTTGTAGTCATCAGCCTGTGCATGAATGACGATGGAGCTTCCGTCAGCATCCAGGAGAGCTGGACGACCGGAAGCCCCTTTAAGGGATACAAAAGTCGAATAGATCTCTGCTGAAGCCGTGCCGTCGGCTGCTGCATGGATGTTAGTCAGATCCCCGGAATCGTTGGCGTCGACGTTGAGAACACCATGAACAACGGATTTTGTCGTATGGAGATGCGCGCCGGCACTGGTGAACTTGGGAATGCCGCAGTCGCCTTTTTCGTGGAAGTGAATGCCATGCCACCCTGGGGTGAGGCCTTTGGCTTCGATATGCAGTAGAACGCCTTTGGGGGCTTCTGTCACCTGAATGGTGCCTGCTGGTTTTCCGCTGGCATCAATCAGGTTCGCCGTGGCGGTTTCGGCCGCGAATGCCATGGAGGGTACGGCGATCAGAGTGATGGCCAGAAGTGCTGATTTCAGTGGGTTCATTGAAAAATTCTTTCCTGATTATGAGCAAATAGAATCCTGTCTGGCTTTGAAGGTGTCGCAAACCAGAATGAATATCAACAACCTTTACGGGAACGCTCTTCTCTTCTTCGCGAGCATTCAGGAATGCGATATCCGTTCTTTCCCAGCGCGTTGTCACAAGGCTTTCGACGTGCGGAACACTCGGTTCGGGGGCAGGATTTCAATGATCGGAAGATGACAGAACGAAAACGGGTTACGGTTCTGTTTCTTTCGTTTTCTTCCTGCCGGAAGCGTGGCAGAAGGCGGTTTCATCCCGCGTGATCGCGTCATCACATTGACCAGGGAAATTATGCTTTTCAAAACTCTGCCCATGCAGACCATTATTGGTCTGTGCGCACTCTTCGCATGCACATTTACTGCCTTGACCAGTGAAGTTGCACCTGTGGGTCTGCTGATCGATATGGCGCAGGCTTTTCATATTGCTGAAGGACAGGCGGGCCTGGCTGTCAGTGCTTTTGCTCTGATGGTGGCACTTGGGGCTGTACCTCTGACCATTCTGACGGTTGCGGTTGATCGCAAGAAGCTGATGCTCCTGTCTCTGGGAGGGTATGTCCTGTCCAATCTGATTGTCGCCCTTGCGCCAACATTTTTGATTTTATGTGCTGGAAGAGCCGTTGGTGGTATTGCCCATGCGCTGCTGATGTCGATTGTTTCAGCCTACGCTGCTCGGCTTGTTCCTGCGAACATGACCGGTCGGGCAATTTCTTTCGTGTATGGAGGGACATCTCTTGGAGCCATTCTTGGCGTCCCGGGGGCTGCGGCTATCGGACATTTTGCAAGCTGGCGGATTGCGATGTTCGTCATGACGGGGCTTGCCGTGTTGCTGACGGTTTGTATCGCGTTTTTCCTGCCCCCTGTGGCTCCTATGGGAACGGGCAGTGCACAACTCCCCTCTATCGGGTCTCGCAAGGCGATGAGGGTCTTTCTGGTTGTCGTTGCAATTGATGCTCTGTTCTTTGTGGCACACAATCTGCTCTATACTTATGTTGCACCGCTTCTACTTCTGCATGGCTTGCCAAAATCTGCCCTTAGCGTGGCGCTGCTTCTGACAGGAGTGGTGAGTATTTCCGGATTGTGGGCGGCTGGTCAGATTGTGGATCGTTGGCCAGCTGCTGGGCTTCTCGGTGGTGGTCTCGCCATGCTGGTGGGTATGGGACTGATGTCCGGACATATTATAACCGGATGGGAGGCTGTTGCTTCGGTCGGACTATGGTGCACGGGATATTCGGCCATCATTCCTTTCATTATGTCAGGAGCAATCCGTGCACGGGCAACGCGCCCCGATGTTGCGGGCGCTGCCATCAATGGGGCCAGTAATCTTGGTATCCTTCTTGGATCTGCCTTGGGAGGACAGATTTTGACATGGAGTGGCTTTAATATCCTGACGCCTCTGGCTGTAGTCATGGCACTGGCCGCAATCCTGCTGGCCCTGTTCAGCCCCGATGCTTTTCCTCGTATTCTGCAACCGCACGAAGACGAAGCATCTGCCTGAAAAATAGAACGGGAGATATGGTTCAGTCTCCCGCTTTTTTCAGAAAATGCGATTTTTCAAGACCAGAGCACTCAGCATCAGAACGATGTGGATAATGTGCCCATCATGGCGAAGGGCGGCATGATATAATAAGTGGGCGCCGTGTCAGCGCTGATCTTGTGTCCGTACACGCCTGTTGTGGGCTTAGCGTTGTTCGCGAAGTAATAGACACCTCCCAATTTGTACTGACCGGTCAGGTTCGTGAAGTTCAGCTTGAAGACCGGGGATTGGGCAATGAAGAATTTTGGCAGGTGGTAGCCCAGTGTCAGAGAGTCCGAGAAGTAGGACGGCATATACTGATCGTTCATGAAGGACGCAGCCTGCCGCGAAGTATAATGTACGCTGGCGTTCAGAAAGAACGGTCCTTCATTATACGTCAGCCCGACGCTACCCGAAAATTTCGGTGACATGATAGCCGTCTTGCCCTTGGTCCGCAGGTAGTCCACTGCACCATCGTCTGCTGTGGTCTGGAGGTTGTTGTCCATCGTCGTATGTAGGTATTCGAATGCGAAATATGGGCTGAAGCGATGGAACAGCGGGCGGGTGGACAGCATGACATCGACGCCACGGATTGTTTCGCCGCCTGCATTAATCGTCTGGCTGACCTGAACATCGTTGCTGAACGTATTGATGGAGAGCAGGCGGTTGGAGACATTCATGTTGAAGAAGCTGATATCCGCCAGGAACAGGTCGTCATTGTAGCGGTAACCCAGTTCTTCCTTGATGGAATACTGCGGTTTTGCGCCAGCGCCTGAAGTCGTCATGATGCCGCTGCTCGTGCTGTAGCGGGAGATCATGTTGATTGGAGACGGAGCGCGGAAGTCCCCTTCAGCATTGATGTAAAGCTGATGATGAGGCGCGAAATTGTATGACCATGAGAAGCGTGGCGTAGGCGAGACGTAGGTGTGGTTCGTGTGGCTTGCCGTGCTGGGCAGGTAATCCTGTCCTTCCAGCGTCATGGACGTTACTTTGATGCCGCCGGTCACGGACATCTTATGGTTCAGAAGATGGACGGTGTCTTCCAGAAAGCCAGAATTAAGGCTGTAGGAGCCAAGGTAATCGACGGAATAATAAATACTGCCGCTTGTGGTCCGGTAATAGGATGACTTGTCTGTATCAGATGGCTGTGCGCCAGTCGTCTGGTTCATGCGCGACAGAGGGGTACGCAGGGAATAACGATATTCCTCATGCCAGTAGCCGATCTGCCCGTCGTTGTTTTCGGAGTGCCAGCCCAGGGCTGCAACCACACCGCCCTGCTGGGTCACGGACATTGAATTCGTGGATACTGCTGCACGCGTTGAGGTGCTGATCTTACCGTCGCCGTTCAAATCTACGCGTTGGAGTGCTGTTCCGGCATACGTGCGGCCTTCCTGCAGGCGGGATGCACTGTTCAGCGTAATGTCCGAACGCTCGTAGTAAGGCGAGATATTCAGGGTGAAGGTATTGTTCAGAACGAACTTCATGGGGGCGGACACATAGAACTGGCTCTTGTCCGTGCCGTGTACACCGTAATAACCGCTTGGTGACGTCGCATTGAATTCAGCCGTATAGTTCAACGGGGTTGAGACTGGACGGTCATGCTTGTCGTTCTGAAAGTTGGCCTGCGTCGGATACCGGTTCAGATAATAATGTGAATGGTTGTATCCAGCGAACAGATCTATGGAACTGCGTGCGCCAATCTGCTTCTGTGCACGGAAATCCATATGTTTGCGGTCGCTGTCCCCCGAGCCGCGCCATGCGTCGGAGTGGGTGTTGGAGAACGAGGCATAGGTTGTGATGCCTGTATGGCCAATTTCTCCTGAATCTACGCGGATGAAACCGCGTGTCCGGTTGAAAGAGCCGTAACTGCCAGACACCAGGCCACCAAATGTCTTGGAGGGCGCGCGTGTGGTGATGCTCAGGGCGCCAGCACCAGCGGAGGGCGCCAGCACCAGCGGATGTGACAGGATTTTCCACGGAGATTGAGCCAGGGCTCATACTTTCGGAGGTAATATTGTTGCTGTCGATATAGTTCTGCACGAAGTTGGCTGCTGACGACGTACCACCATTCGCGATTGGCATACCGTTCAGAAGGATGCCGATGTCGTTATCGTACAGTCCGCGGCTCTGCATGGAGCCGCCTTCATTCCCACTCGGGTCTGGTGTTGTAATATTTACACTGGGCAGATTGGAGATCAGGTCCAGGGGGCTGCTCGTAGGGCTCTGCATTTCAATGTAATTCTGCGTCACGGTCTGTACGGCCCGGGCCGCTGTTTCGACCCGCATCATGCCGCCGCCCGGCTGGTGGCGCGTGCCTGTAACGCTGATGGACTCCTTGCCAGCCTCAACCGTCTGTGTGTTGTGGTGCTTGTGTCTGACGGGTTCTGTCGTTGGCGTAGTTGCCGCCTGGGCAGCCGGCGTCAGGACGGACAGGCTGCTCAGGAATGTTGCTGCTGCGAGAGATTTCTTTCCTTGTCCGAAAAGAGCGTTAAGCGGAACGGATGTTCCGGGACGAATGGAACGCAGGGGAGAGAAAGCGCAGGAAAGCATGTCGAGGACTCGTTTTACGGAACGGCAATGGTTCGATTTCGTTACGAAACAGTTAAGCCAAGATAAAGGAGGCAATGATAAGAACATTCCAAAGAAAAAATTGATAGTTTCAATCTTTGTCAGGAAAATTCTGATGTTCAGGGCGTGCGGCGCTCCAGAAACGACCGTGCCGAGAGGACGCTGATGAACGAGATGATCGCTGTCAGGATCATATAGAGAGCCGGGACATGCGAGAGTCCGGTCCAGGACAGAAGAGCCGCGTTTGTGAGGGGGGCTAGACCGCCGAACAGCACAACACCGAAAGAATATCCCATCGTCAGGCCGCGCCCTCTGCGTTCCCTTGGGAAGAGCTGGCCGATGAAGCCGTCCAGAGCAGCGAAATAAAACAGGCCGCTCAGATTGAACAGAAGGGGCATGAGCAGAACTGTTGCAGGAACAATTTTGATTAACTGGAAGGCGGGAACAGGCAGAAGTGTCAGGAAGGCGCAGGACCATAGCATTGGTCTGACACTGTGTGTTCTGTCAAAACGGTCTGCCAGTTTCCATCGCAGCGGGGTGAAGAGAAGTTGACCACCATATGTGAGTAAAGGGGCCAACGATGTGCTGAGACCGGATAGGCTGTACTGACTGCGGGCATAGTGAGGCATGTAAAGCCCCAGATACGTAATGCCGCTACCAAGCGCGACAGAGCCCATGATGAGGGCTGTCCGGAGAAGTGTATCGGGTTGCAGGAATGGTGTCGGTGCAGAGTAGGGGCGTGCTGGTATTTCGGAGTTTTCCGGCTTCAGCATCATGCGCAGGATCAGGCCGTTTATTCCTGCCATAGCACCCAGACCCGTTGCGATCCTGAAGCCAAACATATCGAATATCGCAGGGGAGAGCGTCAGTTGGAGGGCTAAAACGACGATTGCGGCGCAGAGTGAAGCCGTGATCTGCCCTATAGCCTGCCAGCTTGCGGCCCGGGCTTCATGTCTGGGCGCGTGTTCGATCAGATAGGATGTAGCGCTTCCGAATTCGCCGCCCAGTGAAAAGCCATGAAGCAGTCTTGCCAGGATGATCAGGGCGGGAGCGGCGATACCGATGTCCTGATAGGATGGCGTAAGGGTGATGAGCAGACTGCCTATGGCCATCAGGAGGATGCAGACCATCATTGTGGAGACGCGGCCGCGCCTGTCTGCGTAATTTCCAAGAACCACGGCGCCCAGCGGCCTCGCCAGAAGAGTCAGACCAAATGTGGCGAGGGACAGGCCAATCTGGGACAGGGGCCAGTTGGCTGGGAAGAACGTACGGCCTATTGACGCTGAAAAATACGCATAAATGACGAAGTCATAATACTCGATGATATTGCCGATAATGGAGGCAATCACCGCCTGATTGGGTTTGCGTGATGGCCATGCGCCTTTCATCCGGCGTGCGGACTACTGAGAGACTGAATCAGGAACTGGATGAACGACCGCAGTGTCGGGGCACTGTAGCGCTCCTTGTGATACAGCAGATAAATCGGGCGGGAAGGGAGTGTATACTCTGGGAGCAGAGCCGTGAGCTTGCCCTCCCGGATGTCTTCTCGGACCAGATCGGACGGCAACATGGCAATACCCATGCCTGACAGGGCTGCCCGTCGCATGGCTTGTGTGTTGTTGAACAGCCCTTTGCGCTGCATCTCGATGGCGACATGCCCCTGCGGACCTTCAAAATGCCACTCGCGTCGTGCCCAGTGCCAGGGGGAGGCAGGTGTGTAGGAAAAAGCGAGAGCATCGTGTGCGGCAAGCTGGTGTGGGGACAGAAGCTCTTCGCGTCGGGCGAGATAGGCAGGCGAGGCACAGAGCGTCATCGTGTAATCGGCCAGTCGACGGCAGATCAGGGAAGAGGGTTCCGGCACTCCCAGACGGATGGCAATGTCAAACTTCTCATGGGTCAGATCGACGCTGCGCTCTGTCAGGACAAGGTCCACGTCAACCGCGGGATGTTCGTTCAGATAGGCTGCAATGCAGGGCGTAATGCTTTGCGTGCCGTAAGTGACGGGTGCGGTGATGCGGAGCGTCCCTGCGGGAAGGCTCTGGGCAGCTTCGGCCATACGCTCGGTTTCGTCGAGCATGCTGAGAATTTTCTGGCATTTGGCGAAGTAGACTGACCCAAAGGCCGTCAGGCTCTGGCGTCTGGTTGTGCGGCGCAACAGGCTGGTTCCAAGCCGCTCTTCAAGAAGGCGCACATAGTTTCCCACCATTGTGGGTGAGATGCCGCAACGTTCTGCGGCGGCTGTCATGCTTCCTGTTTCGACGACGGCAATAAAGGTCGTCATGGCCTGGAAAACGTTCATTGCAAACCAAAGATTGATAATGATCGCACTATAACAGCATTTATTGGGAAGATCTAAGACCGTAACGGTTTGATAGAGATCTCTCCGCTCCCAGAAACTAAAGGTTAGCAGTGTTTATGCGTATCAGAAGTGCGGCTCTCTCCCAAAGAAAGGTTTATGCCCGGACCTCTGGTCTTGTGGGACTGCTGGGAGCAACCGCGCTGGGCCTGAGTGCATGCGCGCATCATCTGCCGCCTGTGTCTTCTGTCGCGCAGCCATCCGTCGCCAGCACATTCATGGCTGCGACAGCCAATCCCATGGCGTCCAGAGCGGCTTCGGATGTATTGGCGAAAGGGGGGAGTGCTGTGGATGCCGCCATTGCGGCACAGATGGTTCTGGCTGTGGTGGAACCGCAGGCATCTGGCCTTGGTGGAGGGTCGACCATCCTGTATTGGGATCGGGGTGCAGGGAGCCTGAGTTTTTTTGATGGCCTGGCCAGCGCACCGATGCGGATGCCGCGTGATTTCATGCATGACCAGAATGGCGTTCGTATTCCGGAAGCCAAGCTTCAGCGGAGCGGGCGTGTCGTTGGCGTTCCTGGCACACTGCGGACATTGGCCCTGCTGCATGACCGTTACGGCAAGCTTCCATGGGCGGATCTGTTCCAGCCTGCGATTGCTGCGGCCCGTGATGGTTTTCCGCTGGCAGGCTATCTCCATCTCGTTCTGACCGAGCGCCCTGAACTGGCCCATGAACCACAGTTTTCGGCCTATTTCGATGCAGAGGGACAGCCTCTCCCCAAAGGAACGCTTTTGCATAATGCTGCTCTGGCAGGAACATTGGAGCAGGTGTCCAGGCAGGGAGCCGAGTATTTCTACACGGGTGATTTTGCGAAAAAGCTGTCAGCAGCAGTGGCCAGTGGCCCATACCCCGGCACACTGACCCCGGCAGACCTGAAGGCATACAAGGTTCATGAACGCACGCCGCTGTGCGTGACGGCGTTCAATCGTCGGATCTGTTCTTCCGCTCCGCCTGTTGCCGGTGGATTGTCTGTATTGCAGCAACTGGCCATTCTGGATCGGTTGAAGATTGGCCAGTATGCGCCGGGCAGCGTTGAAGCTGCACATCTGCTTCTGGAAGCCTCCCGTCTGGCTGAGGCTGACCGGCGCAAATATGCCGCTGATCCGGACTATACCCGTGTCGATACGGCTGCGCTTCTTGATCCGTCTTATCTGGATGGCCGCGCAGCGCTGGTCGCGAAGGGACAGGCCGCGGATCGTGTGACGGCAGGGACGCTCAAGGGAACGCTGGCGCTTCTGCCATCCTCCGACCCGATGACCGTGCCAGCCACGACGCATCTTTCCATCCGTGATGCGTCTGGCAATGCGCTCTCTTTCACGACGACGATCAACCTCAATTTCGGTTCGGATATTGTTGTGGATGGCGTGGTGCTGAACAATGCCATTACGAATTTTGCCGGCCATCCTTTTGTGAACGGTTATCCTGCCGCGAATATTGCAGCACCGGGAAAGCGCCCCATCACCACGATGTCGCCGACGATCGTCTTCGGACAAAACGGTCAGCCTGAAGTGATTGTCGGGGCAGGGGGCGGTGCGCGGATCATTGATTCCGTTGTGCAGACGCTGGTGGGGTATCTCGCCTGGGGGCAGAATATCCGTACCGCGATCGAGCAGCCCCGTATCGGTGCCCAGAACCATGCCGAGGAACTTGAACAGGGGACGTCTGCTGCCGGGCTGGCCTCGGCGCTGAGTGCCATGGGACATCACCCCAAAATCGACGTCATGAACGCAGCCGTTCAGGGCATTACCATCAGCCCCGAGGGCCTCAAGGGCTGGGGCGACCCGCACCGTGACGGCGTTGCCGTCGGTCAGTAATATCTGCCTCGATCTGCTGGAGACACTCATGAAGCTTTCATTCCGTTCGGCGCTTTGCGCTGCAACCCTTCTGTCCCTCTCGGCCTGTGCGACACCGTCCCAGCCGGAAAAGCCGCAGGTGGCTGCCGAGGTTGACCGGGATCTTGGGGATGGCGGGGTTAGTGATTTCTACACACCTCCCGCGCAGGTGCCTGCAACGGTTGGTCAGATGATCCGCACGCAGGACATCACAGACCGTCCGCTGCCGGAAAACGCCGCCAAGGCTGTGCGGACGCTTTATACGTCCATCAGTGGCGTGAATGCGCCCGATCCAGTGACGGTTTCCGGACAGATCATTTTCCCGAAAGGGACGCCGCCGAAGGGTGGATGGCCGGTTGTGGCATGGGAACACGGCACAACAGGTATTGCGGATATCTGCGCGCCCTCCTGGAGAGGTTATCTGTCGCGTGACCGGGCTTATCTGGATCACTGGCTGAAGGCTGGTTTCGCGGTCGTCGCCAGTGATTATCAGGGTTTGGGTACGCCGGGCCCGCATCCGTATCTGATGTATCGTCCGGAAGGATACAGTGTTCTGAATGGCCTGCGGGCTGCGCTGATGCAGTACAAGGGAACGCTTCAGAACCGCATCATTCTGGTGGGCCAGTCACAGGGTGGCGGTGCAGCCCTTGGAACGGCGTGGCTGGCTCCGCAATATGCGCCGGATCTGCATGTGCTTGGAACGGTTGCGACCGGCGTTGTGACACAGTTCAAGCTGCCTGAGCATCCGAAGCACACGCCTCTGCCGCGGCTGAATGTAGAGCCGCCCCACATGGCTGCGGCGTTCGGGATCCTGACGATCGAAGGGTCTCGCAAGAGCCTGCATCCTGACGTCGATGTGCGTGCGAACATGACGGAGAAGGGCAAGGACCTGTCTCATCAGGCCCGTCAGTCCTGCCTTGGCGATCTGTTTCGCTATACGGAAGCGCACGATATTACGGAAGATAATGCCTATGCGGGGGATACATCCCGGCTTGAGGCAGATTTCCAGGACGCCTTCACCATTCCTGGTGCTCACATGACCATGCCGGTGTTTGTTGGTACGGGACTTGCGGACAACGAAGCCGGTGTGGCCCAGCAGTATAATGCCGTTGCTGCCATGTGTGATGCCGGGACGAACGTGACGTGGAAGACCTATTCGGGGTTGACCCATAACGGTGCCGTCAATGGTTCAGCCGAAGATTCCGTTCCGTTTGCATTGGCGCTTCTGAAAGGACATCATCCGAAAGGAAACTGCGGGACGATCAAACCCGTTTCCACAGTGGAGAAGGCGCTGCCGGGAATTCGCTGGAACAACTGAGAACTCTGTCGGCATAGACGTTTTCGCCGCAGAGGAGGGAGACGGGTATGTCGACGCTTGAAATCTGTGTTGAAGATGCCGTCGGCCTGCGGACGGCGCAGCGTCCCGGAGTGACGCGCATTGAACTTTGTTCTGCTCTGGCACTTGGTGGCCTGACCCCTTCTGCGGGACTGATGCGTCTGGCAGGCCAGTCCACAGTGCCGGTCTATGCCATGATCCGTCCGAGAGAGGGCGGCTTCGTGTTTACCGCTGAAGAAATCGATCAGATGCTGGCGGATATTGATGCGGCTCGTGCTGCGGGTCTAGCGGGGGTCGTTCTCGGCGCATGTACGAGCGATCGTACCCTTGATGTGCAGACGTTAAAGCTACTGTCTGATGCATGTGGCGGCATGGGACGAACACTTCATCGCGTTTTCGATCTCACCCCTAATCCACTGACGGCAGTTGATCAGGCTGTCGATCTGGGGTTTGAGCGTATTCTGACGTCTGGTCAGGCGGTGATTGCGCCCAAGGGGCAAGCTGTTCTGAAGAACATTGTGAATCATTCGGCTGGCCGTATTGAGATTATGGCGGGCAGCGGTGTGCGTGTCGGGAATGTCCGGGAACTGGTTCAGGAAACGGGCGTCACGGCCATCCATGCGTCGTGTCGAGGGCCATCGGTGGGTCAGGCCTGCCGCGTCTGGGAACTGGGGTTCGGGCGTCTTGCGTCAAGAACCAGCGGTAAGATCATTGACCAAATGCTGGCTATTTTGGCGGAGGATGCCGCCCTTCCCGTGGCATAATGCGCTCAGGGATGTTTTCTAAGGGCTGCCTGAAGCTGGAGCGGAGTGTTGGTCACCAGAATATCAATGGGCAGGGACCGTGCATGCTGTGCGCCATCTTCTGGGGACATGATGTCTGTCACGGCAGTTGGTCCCAGAAGATCCGTTATGATGATGGCTCCGGCCTGATGCGCTGTTCTGAATAAAGACGGTTTTGAGGTCTTCGGAATGTAAGCTGCGAACCGGCGGGGTCCTGCGATTTGGCGGTAAGTTGCGAGGTCATCTGGTGTTGTGACCAGCACGGAGATCAAGGCATCCGGATCAGCTTTGAAGGCCTCGCGAGCCTGTTTCTCCTGAAATGTGAGAACGACCACCCGGTCTGAAAGGTGCTGGCGCCGGACGGGTTTCAGAGCATCAGCAGGAGGAACATCTTTGATATCCAACATCAGAAGGACGTCTGGCGTTCTGGCGGCCCAGTCAAGCACGGCGTCATAGGCCGGAATGTGCTCCTGTGTTGGACCAGATGCGTTTTTCAGGGCCAGTTTTTGAACATCTGCCGGGTTGAGTGCCGCAAGAGAACCATGTCCCGTTGTGGTGCGATCCACGTTCTGGTCGTGCAGCAGGACAATTCGGCCACTGGCATCTGTCGCCAGATCAATTTCCATCATGAACGGACCGACCTGATGTGTGCGGCGCATCTGGCTCAGGCTATTTTCGGTTTCCGATGGATTAGTCCAGCCTCGATGGGCACAGATCAGGGGAGGCGGCGTTGTCAGAACAGCTTGCAAGGACTGAGCCATGGCAGTGGGCACGACTGACAGGGCTGTCAGCGCCACAACTCCGTTGAAGATGACATTTCGGCGCTTCATGACGGAAAACCCTGGTAAAAAGACGTGCCGGAAAGAGAAGTCATGGTTCCCCTGAACGCCCGTTCTGGTCAGGGTCAGTCGGAGCCATTAGAACGTGAGTTAAATAGTCTTAGGGAAAGATCCGGAATGACCTCATCCGTCGTGCTATATGGCATCAAGGCCTGCGATACCATGAAGAAGACGCGCGCATGGTTGGAAGAGCGGGCTATTCCGTACACTTTCCATGACTATAAAAAGGATGGGATTTCGGAAGACATCCTGAACGCCTGGATCTCTCAGGTTGGCTGGACCAGTCTGCTCAACAAGGCTGGTACGACGTTCCGTAAACTGTCTCCTGAACAAAAGGACGATCTGACGGAAGACCGCGCTGTTGCCCTGATGCTGGCACAACCTTCCATGATCAAGCGTCCAGTTCTGACGCGCGACGGAACGGTTCTGCGTATCGGGTTCCGCCCCGTAGATTATGAAGAGACGTTTGAGGCCTGAATCGGGAAAGGTCAGAGCATCAGGTTGAGAGCTCTGATCTTGCGGTGAAGCGTTGAGCGGCTGATCCCCAGTGTGCGTGCGGCAGCACTGATATTGCCTTGTGTGGTTGCTAATGCGGAACGGATGACGTGAACCTCTGCTTTGCGGAAGCTGAGTTCGTCTTCTGAGTCCAGGAAGCTCATAAGAGCGGGCAGATGCTCCAGTTCCCCTTCTGGCCAATGCATCCGTACACGACTGGAATGTGTGGCGCCCCGAACATGTCCGTCCCGGTCCAGGGCCACAAGGGGCGTGGAGCTTTCCGTGGCAAGGCCGAGCGTAATGATGGTGTCGTTCGGAAAGAACTCCCGGAACAGTTTTTCTTCGATCTGACGGGCCGTTGTGATCATGGTTTCCATCAGAAGGCCTGAGAATGGCATGATGTCATTGCCTGCAAATGAGCAGATATTCAGGACACCAGCCAGCTTACCATTGGCATTGTAGAGCGGAGAGGCAATTCCAGTCAGATTGCGGAAGCATAGACGCCAGTGCTGGCTTTGCAACACCATGACCGGCCTTTTCTCCTGCAGGCATGTGCCGATGCTGTTTGTCCCGGCATTTTCCTCATCCCACAGGGCTCCGGCCTGAAAGCCCCAGCGGCGACATCCCGTCAGATCATCCCGACTTGTCTGCCGGGACAACACGACACCATTTGCATCTGCCAGCATGACGGTGAAACCGAGCGCCATGACCAGTGAGTGCAGGCGCTCCATTTCCGGCAGGGCATGCTGGATCAGCAGGCGGGTTCGATTGCTGATGAAGCGGAGTTCAGGCGCGCTGAGAAGGCGTGTTTCCCAACGTTCTGCAGGGTCCAGATTATAATTGGTCGAGCAACGATCCCATGAGTCGGAAAGGCCTGGCTGTGGAGTCATTCTGTTCATGATGGGCCTCCAACATGCCCAACTGTCCCAAAACTGCGACAGGTGCGAGGGATGCAGTCACATTCGGGTGAAAGTTGCGTGATTGAGGATAGCCCCCGGACTGTCCCAGCGGGAACAAGGCAACGAGAGCGTAAGCCTGACCAGATGCTGTTGCTTCCCCAAGAGGTTCCAAATCTGTGAAGGCTCTCACTTTTCTGACGAAACGCTTTGAGCAGGGGGATGGGTTCATGGATGAGAAAAAAGCTTTTCACGGCAATCATCCGGTCAGCAGGCTCAAGCCTGCGAGCCAGTTTTCCTCGCTCGCAAAGCTATTTGGGGCACGGACCATATCCTGCCTCCAGAACAATTAAGAGAGACAAACTATTTCAGAAGAAGTGGTTTTCCATTTTCAGAAGAACAGAGGTGTCATGTCTTCTTCTCTCCAGAGGGTGCTCTCGCCAGTAACCTCTATCCTGCTCGCACTTGTCGGGCTTTTCCTGCTGGGTGGGGGTGGTTACCTGCTCGTACTTGGTGGGTCCTGGTTCTACGCGCTGATGGGCGTTGTCATGCTTGTGGCAGCGGTCGTTGGCCTGAAGAACCCGGCTCAGGCAGGACGCATTTTCGCAGGCCTGCTGCTGGTTGCGACGATCTGGTCCGTCATTGAAGTCGGTTTCAACATCTGGGGCCTTGAAGTCCGTCTGTTCACGCTGATCGGCATTGCCTGCTGGATGATGCTGCCGTGGGTCTGGCGTTCGGGTGCATCCTGGATGTCTGACAAGCGTGAACTCGTTGGTTCTGCTGCTATTGCGGTTGTAGCTCTGGTTGCAAGCTGCTTCACGTCCTATTCCATCGACGGCACGCTTCCGGCTGACCGTATGGCGGCTGCCAATCAGGTCGATGAGACGAGCAAGGGAACGCCTGCGTCCGACTGGCCGGCCTATGGTCGTACGGTTGGCGGTGATCGCTATAGCCCGCTGGGCCAGATCACACCGGCCAATATCAGCAACCTGAAGCGTGCCTGGGTGACCCGCACGGGGGACGTCCAGAAGGCTGACGAAGGGACTGTCGCTGGCCCGGATCAGGGGCATGAGTTCAACCTCGAAGTCACGCCAATCAAGGTCGATGACACCCTGTATCTCTGCACGCCGCACAACTGGGTCATGGCCCTTGATGCTGCAACCGGCAAGGTGAAGTGGAAGTTCGATCCGAAGCCTGCGGCTGAAGATCTGGCGGCCAACGTCTATCTCGCCTGCCGTGGTGTTTCCTACTACAAGGCTCCAGACGACTATACGGCTCCTGATGGCTCCAAAGCCTGCCAGAAGCGTATTTTCTCCCCGGTCGGTGACGTTCGTCTCCTTGCTGTCGATGCGGAAACGGGCAAGCCCTGTGAAGACTTCGGCGAGCATGGTTTCATCTCCCTGCGCCAGTATCTGGGTCATGTGCCGCATGGCTTCCACTTCGTGACGTCTCCGCCGCTGGTGGTGAAGGATCGTGTGGTTCTCGGTGGCTGGATCTTCGATAACCAGGCGAACTTCGAGCCGTCCGGTGCAATCCGTGCGTTCAACCCAATTTCCGGTGAAATCGAGTGGGCCTGGGACGCTGGTCACAACCCGGAAAACTGGAAGCCCGGCCCGAACGACGAGCTGACGCGTGACACCCCGAATGCCTGGGGCGTTTACACGGCAGATCCGGACCTCGGCCTGCTGTATATCCCGACGGGTAACTCTCCGCCGGATAACTGGGGTGGCACACGTCGTCCGTTCGACGATGCAACCTCCAGCGCAACCATTGCTCTCGACATCGAGACGGGTGAGCGTCGCTGGACCTTCCAGACTGTTCATCATGACCTGTGGGACATGGATCTTCCGATCGGTCCGTCCATGGTTGACCTGCCTGGCCAGAACGGTGAATCCATTCCGGCTCTCGTCCAGAGCACGAAGCGTGGTGAGTTCTTTGTTCTGGATCGTCGTACCGGCAAACCGGTTCCGGGTTACCCGGTTGAGGAACGTCCTGTTCCGACCGCTGGTGTTGCACCGGACGACCATGTGACGCCGACGCAGCCTTTCGCTGTCGGTCTGCCGTCCCTGACGCCGCCTGACCTGAAGGAAAGCGACATGTGGGGCGCGACGCTGCTGGATCAGATGATCTGCCGCATCCAGTTCCGTCAGTCCGCTTATGAAGGTCAGTTTACGCCGCCGCATGTTGGTAAGACGACGATCGTCTATCCGGCATTCTATGGTGTGGTTGACTGGCAGGGTGCATCCATCGACCCGCAGCGCAAGCTGCTGATCGCCAATGCCAGCTACCTGCCGTTCCGGATCCGTCTGGAAAAGCGTAATCATGCTGAAGCTTCCGGCATTCTGCCGAAGTGGGATGGCAAGGGTGACAAGCCGGAAGCCAAGGGCGATGCTCTCAGTGTCTCTCCTGACTACGGTACGCCGTACATCGCTTACACCAGCCCATGGCTGAACCCGCTTCAGATCCCTTGCAAGGGCCCGGTCTGGGGTACGGTGACGGCAATTGATCTGGTGACGAAGAAGATCGTCTGGCAGCATCCTGTCGGCACGACGCGCGACACGGGTCCTTTCCGGACGCATAACAACCTTCCACTCCCGACCGGCATGTACAACATCGGCGGCAGTGTGATCACAAAGGGTGGCGTATCCTTCATGGGTGCGACGGCTGATGATTACCTGCGTGCCTTTGATGTCTCGACCGGCAAGGTGATCTGGCGTGACCGTCTGCCGGCTGGTGGACAGGCAACCCCGATGTCCTATCAAATGGGCGGGAAGCAATATGTTGTGATCGCCGCTGGTGGTCATGGGGGTCTTGGCACCCGCAGCGGTGACTATATCATCGCCTACACGATTGACGGACAGCAGGGCGCAGCCGCGAACTGATCTGACCGCGTTACCGTGGAGCGCGTCTCTTAGGGGAGGCGCTCCACATTCAATACTTCTCCAGCGGAAATAAATGTCATGGTTCGCACGATCTGGTCCGGAGGGTGTCTCCGGGCCCTGAGTATCCTATTGCCCGCGTCATCCCTTCTGCCAGCCGTTGCGGCCCATGCAGCCGATATTCCGTTGGCCATCATTGGGCCTCACGAATACGATCTGCCAGTCGATTTCAAGCCGTTCAACGTCCTGGTGCAGTATGGTGACGGGAATGCTGCGGGTAATACCTATGACAGCGGCGGTCGCCGCCAGCCAACTGGTGGAAGTCATACTTGGGCAGGCATGACCAAATATGTGCATTTCCGAAGCTTTGATGCGATCCCGCATGTCGGATTTGCGTTTGAAGTCATTCAGTCGGAAAGTTTTGTGCTGGCGCAGGGCACAAATTATGGAGGTCTGGGTCCAACCATCGTAGGGCCTGCGGTCTGGTTCAAGCCGAACGCGCACAGCACCTTTGGTATCCAGACTTTCATGCAAACGCCGGTCGGCACCCGAGATGCGCTGTCTCCGAACTACTGGTCAAACCTGTCCAGTTTTATGTTCGATTATGAATGGAAGCATTTCAGCTTTGATGGCGATTTAGGTGCAATCGTAGCTTCTACCAAGCATAAGACGGGCGAACACAGCTTCTCGCCGGGGACGGTTTTCCATTCCAACCTGCGCTTTAGCTGGAAAGCGAGCAAGATTGTTGAACCATTCTTCGCGTTTGACTGGCAGAATACTGCCGGAATGCGTGATAATACGGCAAATAGCTGGGTAAGTGAATCCAGTGGTCGTGAAGTGGCGCTTGGCGTGGGTGCTATGGTCAACATTTCCAAGCGCGTGTCACTGACCGGGCGGTATTCACACTCCGTTGACGGTCGAAATGTGCCTGAGACGAATGCTTATTACATGAAGCTTGTTTATCTCTGGTGAGATCTGTTTTTCTGTCCGGCTTTAGAACCGGACAGACGCATGTTTCAAATATGAAGCGCCCGGCGTGCAAGACGGCAGGCGGCCAGATCCCACGCCGCACATCCGACACTTTTGAAAAATACTGGTTCTTCCGGTTTCTTCTCTCCTGTTAGATAAGCCGCCAGAGGCTTGACCTGTCTCCAGTCTTTGCCTGCCTGAAGGATATCACCAGCTTCAGAGGGGGCTCCGATAGGGTCATCCACAATACAGGTGCTTCCGTTGACGATGGTCGGACCAATTTCAATCATTTCAGGCCGATAAGCACCAACGCCAATCACCAGTCGGGTAGAAACCGGAGGCTCATCATAGAGAACGCTCTGACTACTGGTGACGGTTATCACGACATCCGGCTCAAAGGGTTCCAGAGGGGCAACGCGAAGTTGTAGCGCTGGATATGCGTTGCTTTTTATGAGGGTGCTGACGCGCTCAAAAGATCGGCCCTGAATATAAACGATGAGACCCGGATAAAGCGTATTCAGGGCTTCAAGATGGGCTTTGGCCTGTACGCCGGTGCCAATGAGAAGAATTGTTTCCAGCACTAGGGGGCGGAAGCACTCCAGCCCAAGCATAGACATCGCAGCGGTGCGACGTTCTGTTGTGGTAACGCCATCCAGCGAGAAAAGAAAACGCCCGTTAATGGCATCCATGCACGTGACCTGGCCCTGAATGGCCGGAAGGTTCCTCGCTGCATTGTCCGTATAAAGCGTCAGTAATTTCGTCGCGATAATATCTGGTGCGCAGGCGACCATGGACATGACCGCGCCAGTGCGATCAAGCGTTGGGACAACCATACGTTCAGGGCAGGAGATTTGATCGTTATGATAATCCACGACTGCTTGGCGAAGCACTTCCACGAGATGAGAAAATGGAAGCAGCTTGCGTGTTTCAGCGGCGGTCAAAGTCTTCACGGGGCACCTTCCTGTTCTTGCTTGGGAAGGTGCCCGGTTCGGAGTTAAAAATGAAGAGGGTGGGGAAGTCGGTTTGGATCAGGCGGCGATTTTGGGTCGGAAGCGAGCTGTCGAGACATCGCATTCATAGGCTGCAGCAACGGAATGGGGATCAAGCGCCAGTTCGTCCACCGCATCCAGGATACGCTCGACCTTTGCATCATCCATCAGTACGCTGAAGTTCAGGCGCGTCCATCCCGGTTTTTCGATTTCCTGCCCGGAGAGAATGGCCTGACGGATTGCATCTGACGCAGCTTCGTCAATATCCAGCAAACGATGGGCGTAGGGGCCGGCACAGGCGCAGCCGCCGCGGACCTGAATGCCATAACGGTCGGACAGCATCCGCGTGAAAAGCTGCTGGTGGATGAGGCCGCCGGTTACGGTATCGCGGATCTGGAATGAGAAAATCGGCAGGGCTTTTGCCGTAGCGTGACCGAGAATCCTGATATTTGGATTTTTACTCCAGTGCGCGATAGCCCGTGCCCGCAGTTCGGCATTGCGTTCATCCATGAAGCTCTGGCCAATCACATCCTTGACGATGAATGCCAGTGCTGCGCGGATATCGCCAATGACGTCGGGTGTTCCACTTTCTTCAAGAGTGGCCAGACTGTTTGAGTAATCATGGTTCCAGGGAGAAACGAATTTGACCGTCCCCCCACCCGGGAGGACAGGACCACATCGCGTAACGGCGTCATTGCGAACGATCAGAATGCCAGAGGCTGCAGGGCCACCAATGAACTTGTGGCAGGAGACAACAACGGCATCCTTCTCCACGGCTGTTCCGGGTTTCATGTCGATGGGCAGATAGGGGGCGGCACCGGCATAATCCCAGATCGAAAGCGCGCCATGTGTCTTCAGGAGGGCCGTGACAGCGTCCACGTCCGTCATGATGCCGGTGACGTTGGATGCAGCCGAGAACGAACCGACTTTCAGACGCCCTTCGCCGCAGGAGGTCAGGGCTTCTTCAAGAATGGCCAGATCCGGGCCACCTTCTGCGGCTTCCGGGATCTCGATGATTTCGGCACCGCTTTCCCGCCAGGGCAGAATGTTGGAATGGTGCTCGTAGGGGCCGATGAAAATGACCGGGCGATTGCCAGCCGCACAGCGGGCGGGAATTTCCAGAAGATGCACAAGACGGTTCAGACCGGCGGTGGCGCCGTTCCCCATAAAGATGGTTGTGAACCGATCTTCTGGCGCATGGCACAGATGGGCGATCGTGGCGCGGGCTGAATTGCGCATCCGGGTCATGTATGCGCCACACAGTGAAGCTTCAGTGTGGCTGTTGGCGTAGTAAGGGAGGACTTCGTTCATCACGAAGGTTTCGACCTGAACCAGTGCGCGGCCCGATGCCACATAGTCTGCATACAGCATGGACTGCACGCCAAAGGGGCTCATGAACTTCGTGCCATCTCCAAGCACGCCCTTGCGCAGGGCATCTCGTCCTGTTGCGCGTAGGGTTTGCTCGAACTGCGCCAATGCTGTTGCGCTGTTTTCAAGACTGCCGATCGTTTCCATGGTCCCTGATCCTTCCCTAATCCAATAAAAAAATACCTCACCGGAATGGGGAAAAACCGCACCTTTATTGTAGACGGAAAGAGGTTTTTTGTTGTCATTTACATTGATATGAGCAGAATCATCGATCAAACGGACCGTGCCATTCTCCGTATCCTCCAGAAGCAGGGTACACCCTCCCAGCGTGAACTGGCTGAACAGGTCGGCCTGTCACAGAATGCCTGCTGGCGTCGTCTGAACGCCCTGCGGGAGAGCGGAATTATCAGCCACGACACCGTGCGCCTCAATGCGCAGGCGCTGGGGCTAACATTGACGGTTTTTGTGCTGATGAGGACGCGGCACCATTCACGCGAATGGTTTGAAACGTTCCGCAAAGTGGTCGTTTCGATCCCAAACATCGTTGATTTTTACCGGATTGCCGGTGAGTATGATTACCTTCTCAAGGTTGTGGCCTGTGACATGAACGATTTTGATCGTGTCTATCAGCAGATCATCAGCAAGGTCGAGCTGGATGCCATTACCTCATACATGACCATGGAAACCCTGGCGGATAACAGGGATCTTCCGGTCTGATATATTACTGACAGGGATCTTTCATGACTGAACCGGACCAGCTCGCCCAAAGCCTGAGAACACGGCATATTGTCATGATTGCTCTGGGTGGCGTGATCGGTGCGGGTTTTTTCATCGGCTCATCAGCCGCTCTCTCAATGGGTGGTCCGGCGGTCATTGTGTCATATGTTCTGGCGGGACTTCTGGTCTGGCTGGTCAACAGCATGATGCGGGATCTGGCGTCTGTTACGCCAGGGCGTGCGTCGTTTCTCGGGCAGATCCGTCACGCTCTTGGAGATCGTTTTGGTTTCGTGGCGGGTTGGACGTACTGGCTGACGTGGGTGACGGTCATTGGTGTGGAAGCGATTGCTGTCACGTCTATGCTCACACCCTATATTCCCGTTCCCTATGCCGTTCTGGAACTTCTGGTTCTCAGTGCCATGACGGCTGTCAACCTGCTGTCCGTCAAAGGTTATGGCGAATTCGAATACTGGTTTTCAGCCATCAAGGTTCTGGCCATCATCGTATTCAGCGGGATCGGTTTCTGGGCGCTTGGGGTTCATTCCATTCCCGTGAAGGAGAACCTGTTCAGTCATGGCGGTGTTCTGCCGCACGGCCTTCTTGCTCTTCTGGCGGTTATTCCAACCGTATTGTTCTCCATGGGTGGAAGCGAAATCGCGACGGTGGCTGCGGTTGAATCCGACAATACGGAGCGGAATATCGCGCGCGCGACCCGCACCATTCCCTTGCGGATCGGTGTTTTTTATCTCGTCACCATTTCGCTGATCCTGTGCCTCGTCCCATGGACCGATATTGTGCCGGGACAGTCTCCGTTTCTGCTGGTGTTAAACCGGTTTCATGTGCCTTTTGCGGCACTGGCTATGGGGATTGTTATTCTTGTCGCGGCTTTGTCGAGCCTGAACTCCGGGATCTACGTGACATCCCGTATTTTGTATGAGCTTGCAGAGACAGGCGATGCACCATCCACTTTTCTGGTCGTCGAACCTAAAACGCAGCTTCCCCGTCGTGCCCTTCTGGTAAGTGTAGGATCATCCATTTTTGTTGCAGCAACGGCTGTTCTGTCGCCGGGTCTGATCTTTGCTGTTCTTGTCAGCCTGACGGGCGGTTTCATGCTGTTCAATAACGCGCTTCTTGTGTTTGGACGCCTGAAAATCATGCCCCGGAAACCTGCTGGCGCCTATGTTGCCTTGGCTCTGATTGCCATGGCGATTATCGCCATGATGATCCAGCCCGAGACGCGCTCACAGATCGAGATGGGTGCCTTTGCGATTATAGTAATTCTGCTGGCAGAGCGCTTTCTGCCCCGGGCTAAAAGCCTTCAGAACAACGCCCCCTGAGCTGGCGACAATGGAACGTCCGCGCCTGTATCCTTCAAAATCCAGGCGCGAAGAATGGCCAGAATAGCCTGCTGCTCATCCTTGGTCAGAGGCTTGCCGGAGCGGATGCCGTGCCATTTTGAAAGGCAGCCACGGCAGCATGACCCGGTGGCGTGCTGGGCAATGAAAATGGGGTGGCCGCGCATGGGCGTTTGTTTTCCATCCTGCGCAGGGAAAGCCGGAGCAAGTCGATCCCGGATGAATGTCGCGCCATGCTCCATGACGGCATCAAGCCCGCGGCTTTCCAGATATTGCTGCGCCTGTTCATCCAGGTGGAACCGGGCACGGAACCGGGATTTCTGAAGTCTCAGGAGAAGCTCTTCGGGAGAAGAAACGCTCAAGGAGGACCAACCTTCTGAAAATACGCAAAAAAAATGTTGTGAGGGCGCTTTCACCCTCTGTAAGAACATCTGTTCTTACTCCATATGGTGCCGGATGGACGCTTTTCCGAGACGCACCCGAACTGATTCTGCATCTGGCGATATGGCCAGCCTGCCGGTCCTGTCCCCGCTTCAGGTTCAGGATCTGTTCACAGCCCGTCTGGACGAGATTTGTGGCCAGTTCGAAGAGTGGGGCTTTCCGCTTGTTGTTGCCGGACAACTGGGTGATGTCGCACCGAATGCTTACCGGAAATACTATCAGCTTCCCTTAATCGACCCGCAGCTTGGAACCTCTATTTTGCTTGAGGCGACCAAGTCCATTTTGGCCGTGGCAGATGTTCGCGCAGGTGACTATGTACGGGTGACGGGCTTTTTGAGAGCGCGACATCTCAGGGGACAGGTGGCTCTTCGGTTTGAAGCGTTGGCGGTTGACCCTTACGATCCCGGACGACAGAAGGTTGATCGCGCTGAAAAGTCGCTTCTGGATGTTCTTCGGGGATTGAGCTGGGAGTTCCATCCGTATCCTGAGCGGCGGGAGGCAAGGCTTCTGCTGATTCACTCTGCGTCCTCCAATGCTCTTGTGGCGGAAGACTTTCTTCAGGGTCTCGGAGGCGGCTGGCGATCAGAACGTATTCGGTCTTTGCCGGTAGCCATGACGGACCCGCATCGGATTGCTGATGCTATTGGGACGTGTCGGGAAGACATTATTGTTCTGATCCGTGGTGGCGGAGATATGTCAGAATTTGCGGTGTTTGAGCATCCACTCGTTCTGGAAGCACTGGCCACCTGTCAGGCGCACCGGGTTCTGGGTGTGGGACACACCGCCAACCGGACGCTGGCCGAGCGTCTCGTCGACCATGCTGCCACGACGCCGGCTGATGCAGGGCATTATATTCGCAGGATGAGCGGTCGCCTCTGGCAGCAGCAGGAGGAAGCGCGCGCACAGCAGGAAGAAATTGTCGCCCTGCGAGAAAGTGCTGCATCCATGGCGGTGGCGCCACCTGGTCCGGCTCTGGGAACAAGGCTCAGAAATGCTCTGATCTTGCTGGGATTAGGGGTGCTACTTGGTTGGCTGCTCCCAAGGTTTTTCTGATCTTTGGAAAGCCCCATCTGTCTTTGGATAACGCCTGCCTCGAAAGGCCGAGGCAGGCGTGTCAGGCTGTGTGGAGTAGCAGGCGGGAAAACTCTTGCGTTGGCGGTGTTAGCGAACGTCGACCCGAATCACAGGGTGCGTGACTGAACCGTCTGCCACAGCGTGCATTTCGATCTGGATTGGTTGTGCCCCTGCCGTGTTGATCCGATGGGCGACGGGCTGCAGATCTGACTGAGTTGCTTCAGTCATGGCTTTGGCCTGTGCTGCGGGATCGTTCTGTAACGGAACCAGAAGCTGCACGATGAACAGAACGTTTTCCTTACGGGCAAGAGCTGCTTTCACAGCCTTGTCCACGGCAGGGCCATATTCTGCTTCCGGCGTTCCGCCCTCAATCTGCAGGAACGGGGGTTTGGGTTTGGGGGCTGGCGGGGCGGGGGGGATATACGGACGGGGTGGTTTTCCAGCCTGTGGGTTGAACGTGCGCTGATCGATCAGCTGGCAGCCAGCCAGCAGGGGAGTCACCAGCAGGATGCTTCCCGCCAGAAGAAGGGCACGTGGAGCCATGATGCCTCGAAAGGAACGAAAATTGCGGAGAATTGCAGCCATATTGTGCGGGACCGTCGCAGGAACGGACGGTTTGGGCAAGATTAAGCGCATCAAGTTCATGAAAAACTGTGCCAACCCCCTGTTGCTTCTTTGTAGCGATGCTATGGATGATGCCCTTTCGTCAGAATAGCGGAGTAGGCAGGCATGGCGGTAAAAATCGCAATCAACGGTTTCGGACGTATCGGACGTCTCGTTCTGCGCGGCATCATCGAGAGCGGCCGTACGGACGTTGAAGTCGTAGCCATCAACGATCTGGGTTCGGTAGAAGCAAACGCTCACCTGCTGGGTCACGATAGCGTTCATGGTCGCCTGCCGGGCAAGGTCCGCGCGGAAGGCAATACGCTCATCATCGAAGCGAATGGTCGCACTTACGGTCCGATCACGGTGTCTGCCGAGCGCGACCCCTCCAAGGTACCGTTCGAAGGCATTGATGTTGCCATGGAATGCACGGGCCTGTTCACGACGCGTGAAAAGGCTGCTGCCCTGCTCGAAGCTGGCGCAAAGCGCGTGATCGTCTCCGCTCCGGCAACGGATGTGGACGCGACCATCGTCTTCGGTGTGAACGACGACGTTCTGACGCCGGACATGAAGGTGATTTCCAACGCCTCCTGCACCACGAACTGCCTTGCACCTGTTGCGTCCGTTCTGGACGAAGCCTTCGGCATCGAGCGTGGCTACATGGTCACGATCCATTCCTACACAGGTGATCAGCGCACGGTGGATACGCTCCACAAGGATCCGCGTCGTGCCCGCGCTGCGGCTCTGAACATGATCCCGACGTCAACGGGTGCTGCCAAGGCTGTTGGTCTGGTTCTGCCACACCTGAAGGGTAAGCTGGACGGCACGGCCATCCGTGTTCCGACGCCGAACGTCTCTCTCGTTTCCCTCGACTTCGTGCCGAAGACCGTTCCGGCTTCCGCTGAGGCCGTGAATGAAGCCATTCGTGTTGCGTCCGAAGGCAAGCTCAAGGGGATCCTTGAGTACAACACGGACCCGCTGGTGAGCACGGACTTCAACCATTCTCCGGCATCCTCCACGTTCGACGCCACGCAGACGGCTCTGGTCGATGGTGGCCAGCTTGTTCGTATCTGCGCCTGGTATGACAACGAGTGGGGTTTCTCCAACCGTATGGCGGATACGGCCGCCGCTTTCGGGAGCCTCTGAACCATGGTGTTCCGCACGCTCGATAACCTGGAGGCACGCGGTAAGCGCGTGCTCGTCCGGGCTGATCTGAACGTGCCGATGCATGACGGCGTCATCACTGACGCCACGCGCATCGAGCGCGTTGCCCCGACTATCAGCGAACTCGCCGACAAGGGCGCGCGCGTTGTGGTCCTGAGCCATTTCGACCGCCCGAAGGGCAAGGTCGTTCCGAGCATGTCTCTGCACCCAATCGCCGAGAAGCTTGGCGAAGTGCTGGGCAAACCAGTGGCTTTCGTTCCGGAATGTGTTGGTCCAACCGTTGAGGCGGCTGTTGCTGCCCTCAAGGATGGCGACGTGCTGGTTCTGGAAAACACGCGCTTTCACGCGGGTGAGGAAGCCAATGATCCGGCTTTCGCCAAGGCGCTTGCAGAAAATGGCGATATTTTCGTCAATGATGCGTTCTCGGCGGCTCATCGCGCCCACGCCTCCACGGAGGGTGTGGCGCATGATCTGCCGTCCTTCGCCGGGCGTCTGATGCAGGCCGAACTCTCGGCTCTGTCGGCCGCGCTGGAAAACCCGGAACGTCCGGTTGGCGCCATCATTGGTGGCTCCAAGATTTCCACGAAGCTGGATCTGATTGGCAACGTCATCGAGAAGGTGGACACGCTGTTCATCACCGGTGCGATGGCCAACACGTTCCTGGCGGCTGAAGGCATTGCTGTGGGCAAGTCCCTGCAGGAAGCGGACATGCACGAAACAGCCCGCAAGATCGCGCATCTCGCGCAGGAAAAGGGCTGTGAAATCGTTCTGCCGGTTGATGCCGTTGTGGCGCGTGAGTTCAAGGCTGGCGCCGAGAGCGAAGTGTGCCTGATTGGGGAAGTTCCGGCTGATGCCATGATCCTCGATGCCGGTCCGCGCACGGTGGAACTGATCAACGAGCGTCTGGCGACTTTGAAGACGCTGGTTTGGAATGGTCCTCTGGGGGCGTTCGAAATCGCGCCGTTTGATCGCGCAACTGTTGAGGTTGCACAGGAAGCGGCCCGTCTGACACAGGACGGCAAGCTGCGGACTGTCGCAGGTGGTGGTGACACGGTCTCTGCTCTGCGTCATGCCGGTGTGGCTGGCCAGATGAGCTATGTCTCAACGGCTGGCGGTGCGTTTCTGGAGTGGCTGGAAGGCAAAATTCTTCCGGGTATCGAAGTGCTTCGTACGACAGGCCAGCAACTCGGTCTGGACTGATTATCAGAAAGCGGGGAGGGCAACCTTCCCGCTTTTGTGCCTTGGCCTTACGGAAAGAAAACTTCCTCAATTCTGCGGCTGAAAAGCTGCGAAATCGCGAAAGCTAAAGGGAGGCTCGGATCATAGCGCCCTTTTTCGATGGCGTTGATCGTTTGCCTCGAAACCGCCAGCGCTTCGGCCAGCGTTTTCAGCGAAGTCCCAAGCAAAAGTCAGCAGGGCAGTTCCCAGAAAAGACATTGCGATCGCATCCAGCTGAATGCGTCGTTGCAATTCATCCATTCGCCAGATTGTGCGCATGATGGCCCATGCCGCGGTCAGAGCTCCCAGCATGGGTGTAAGCGCCAGGACCGTTCTTGCGGGGAACCCGGGGTGAAATGCGCGTTCCAGATAATTTGCTCCGAACAGCAACACAACATACAGGATCACAGCACTGCCAAGTTCAATGAGATAGCGTCGACCATATAGGATTATTTATCCCTTCTTGTGTAAAGGATACTTTACTTTTTATGTAAGAATGTCAAATAGACTTTACATTAAGAGTTCCAACCTCTCGTACACATCGATCACGTTTTGTGACGTCACGAAACTTTCTAATTTTTCTAATTGTAATTTGAGGCTGCGACTCAGCACACTGATTTCAGCTTTTTGTTCTGCTGGAATCTACCCGATGCGCCTTATATCTGCCTTGTTGAGGTCTTTGCCCGTAGTTGTTCTGGCGACGACCTCTTGCAATGCACTTGCTGCTGAGGCTGCCTCATCGGGTTTATCCAATAAGAAGCCGCTTTCGGCTTTTGCTCATCCTTTTGACGCATCGCTGTCTCAGACGGTATCCGCCGATCCCAGACAGGGCGCGGCCCTCATGAGAGGGCTGCAAAAGCATCGAGCCAGCATGGTAGCGGAGCAGATGTCTTCAAGTTTTGGCGCCGCTCCATTGCCAGACGAAAATATTGAAGGCCCCCGGGATGCGGCTCAGCCGGATGCGTATCTCAAGCCTGATTTTTTTTCGGAGAAGGTTGGTCGCATTGATGATACCGCGGTAGACAATCATGCAGACCAGCATCGGAAAGGCGCAGGTACAGTTGCTGGAGGGCTTGCACTAGCCGTTCCACTCTCACAATAAGCGTCGGCTGAAGTCAGGTGTGCCGGTAGAGGTAGATTGAGCTGTTCGGCCCCTGAAATTTATAGACAAGTTCGTAGCTGGCGTAAATTTCCCTGAAGAGTTCCTTTCGGATGGCCCTGTTTTCGTTCACGGGAAATTCGTCCTGAGTGACAATATATTCAGGGCGCTTTGACAGGACCCGATGTAACTCCAGCATGACATCTATTCCTGTTGCGTGAACTTCAACAGCTTCATGAAAATGTCCGGGGAACGGATGAGTGGTCAGAGGGCACCAATAGGGCGTATCGTAAAGTTCTGGTGGCCCCTGATAGACAAAGACGCATCCAGGAGCCTGCTTCATCACGTTGAGCATAGCCTGAAATGTCTGCCGGTCCCCATGATCCAGCCTGTGCTTCCGCAGACTGTACTGGCCGATCAGTGAAACAACGCAGAGAAGTGCCACGACCCATATCCGACCTGCTTTTTTGTACCAGAGCGGGGCGCAGGTCAGAGCGAGGGGGGCGTAAAGAGGCAGGATATAATGAACATACCACCCTCCGAAGATCACAATGCCCAAGCCGGCAGTGCATGCCCAGAGAGTCAGGTAAAGATACTGAGGCTCTGAAGCTTTTTTGTGCGCCAGAACCCCTGTCACTACAAGACCAGGGATCAGCGGGAGAATATCGACAAGCATCCGTTTTTGAAGATGATGGATTTCTTTGATCGGGACGTGTCCACGAAGGAAAATTGACTCTAGGTTGGCGAAAATCCACTCTGATCGATGTCCAAGCGCTGCATAAAACGTAAAAATTATAGCAGTTGGCAGAATACCTGCCCCCGCCAGAAGGCTGACATCTTTCAGAATCCCGGAGAGGGAACGAGAAGCAAGAAAGCGGTGGAATACACAATAGAGCCCGACGAAAATGCCTTCGAACACTACGGTGTATTTGATCTGCATGGCCAGACCGAAGAGCAGCATTGCAGAAAGAATATCTCGCGTTTGTAGCAGTTGGCCAGGACGCATAAGGCGACGCAGGATAAGCGCGACAGCCCCTGCAACAAGCAGATTGTAGAAAATGGGTGTTTGGCCACCTTCTCCCAAAGAGAGGTTCAGCAGCGCTACATAGAGAAGAGCCGAGACAAAGGCTCCAACCGTTGGAGCTATGGTCTGTCCCATTCGAAACAGCAGCCAGGCCGTTCCCCAGACGGCCATTACGGCGCCCGCCTGATAGGCTATAATTCTGTACGGGCCAAACAGATGGAAGAAAGCATAGAGAAGAAAGATGCCAAACGGTTTTCTATCCCAGATCTGAATGTAGGGGAGGTCTCCATGGAGCAGGCGGCCACCGCCAAAAAGATAAAATTCCTCATCTACGTGGATAAGAGGGTTACCGAAGGTCTGGAGCCGGCTCGCAATAATAAAGGCGAATAGAATAATATTTAATAAAAGTATCTTATAACGGGAAAGCATGGGCCAGAACATTCAGGTTGTGATGTCATTTCAGATTTATCGATATCTCTGTGTCCTTGTATATTTCTTTGTAACTCTCTGTTGAGGCTTGGTTGATCAGATGTGAGAGTGTTTCATGAAATTTTCAAAAATGTATTCTGAACTCCAAACAAAAACGGGCTGCCAGAAGAATATCTGGCAGCCCGTTTGCGGAAGAAATGTAGGATCAGTTCTGAAGACCGTTTTCGCGACGGCGGTGCTCGACCTCAGATGCCATGGCTTTTTGAAGCTTTTCCATGGCCCGGGCTTCAATTTGCCGGATACGTTCACGGGAAACATTGTAGTGGTGTGACAGATCTTCGAGCGTTGATGGCTCTTCCTTCAAACGACGTTCTGCCAGAATGTGACGTTCACGCTCGTTCAGGGTCATCATCGCCTGGTCCAGCAGAGCCTTCCGCCCACTGAATTCCTCAGAAGCCGCGTAAGTCTGTTCCTGGTTTTCCGTGTCGTCTACCAGCCAGTCCTGCCATTCTCCTTCGCCGTCAATGCGCAGAGGAGCGTTCAGGCTATGATCAGGCGCGGACAGGCGCTGGTTCATGGACACAACATCCTGCTCAGGTACGCCGAGAGTTGTTGCGATGGAATTGACCTGCTCTGGCTTGAGATCGCCGTCATCAATGGCCTGCATCTGCCCCTTCAGGCGACGCAGGTTGAAGAACAGCTTCTTCTGCGAGGCAGTTGTGCCCATTTTTACCAATGACCAGCTATGCAGAATGTATTCCTGCATGGCGGCGCGGATCCACCACATGGCGTAAGTGGCAAGACGGAAGCCGCGCTCCGGATCGAAGCGACGGACGGCCTGCATCATGCCGATATTGCCTTCGCTGATCAGTTCATTCACCGGTAATCCGTAGCCGCGATAGCCCATGGCAATCTTGGCGACGAGACGCAGGTGAGATGTGACCAGTCGATGTGCGGCGTTGGTGTCTTCGTTCTTCCGCCAGGCACGGGAGAGATCAAGCTCTTCCTGTGGGGTCAGAAGGGGGAATTTGCGAATCTCCTGAAGATACCGGGTGAGGTTGTTTTCAGGACCTACAGAAATGACAGCTGGAGATGCCATGGTCTTCGACTCCTTTCGCCCGGGGTGTGCCTGGCTCGATGAGGTGATGACTCATACGAACCGGCGGCAGGAAGGTTCCTCACACCCAGGTGACGCATTGGGAAGGACTATCACGTCCCCAGCCGTTTGCCCCCGAATTGGGCGACGTACGGTGGTACGATCCGTTCCGGCGGCGCGTCAGCTCGTCGGATAAGTCAGCTTATGACAGGTATAGCCGAAAAGGTCAAGAATTTTTAAAGGTTGAGCCTGTCAGGCGATTTTTCAAGTCCTGGAAATCCTGAGGAGGCGCAGTTTCGAAAGAAAGGGGCTGTTTCGTCCGGGGATGGATAAAGCCGAGTCGAGCTGCGTGGAGGGCCTGCCTTGGAAAATCCAGAGCAGCATCCTTTGCGTCTTGTGGCAACCCACGGGCCGCGGCGGGGATACGGCGCAGATAAACCGGGTCTCCCAGAAGCGGGTGTCCGGCCTGAGACAGATGCACACGAATCTGGTGCGTCCGTCCGGTGGCCAGCTTACACTCAATCAGGGAAACGCTCGCATGAATGGGCTCCAGCAGTTTGAAGCGCGTCAGTGCGGGCTTTCCGCCGGACTGTACGACCGCCATACGCTTGCGGTCTTTTTTGTCCCGTCCGATTGCTCCGTCGAACTCGCCAGACGCGGGCAGGAGGCCCCAGGCCAGAGCCATATAGGCGCGGTCTATATCTCTCGCTGCGAAGGCTTCAGACAAAGCATTATGCGCCATGGCGTTCTTTGCGACGACCATCAGTCCGGACGTATCTTTATCCAGACGATGTACGATTCCCGGCCGTTTTTCGCCCCCAATGCCTTCGAACCCTTCGCCGCAATGGCCCAGAAGGGCATTGACCAGAGTGCCGGTTTCATTGCCCGGAGCCGGATGCGTGACGAGGCCGGCCTGTTTGTCCAGAACGATCAGATCCCGGTCTTCATAAAGAATCGTGAGGGGTAGATCCTCGGCCATCGGGCGGGCGGGGAGTGGGGTGGGGAAGGATAGGATCAGATCCATTCCTTCACGCAGCGTATCGGAAGGTTCGCGAACGATCTGTCCGTTGCGGGTCAGATGCCCCTCTTCGATAAGGGTCTTGACCCGGGAGCGGGAAATCGTGCCGATGGCGTCAGCAAGGGCGCGGTCAACGCGCTGACCGGCCAGACTGGCATCAACAACAAGGCGGAACGGGGTTTCAGGATCTGACATGAATCAGGGTTTAGCCGAGGATCGGACGGGCAGCGAGTCAGGGGCTTCAAAAGCGTTGTTTGCGGCCGTCATCATTATGGGTGTCATGATTGTCGTGGGGGTTGCCGTCATGATTGGCGTGATTGGCTACCGTGCCATGCATCCGCACCATGGCCCGGCTCTTGAAACGCAGGCCCCAAAGGGGCTGTCTCGTTTGTCTCTGCCGCTAGGGGAGGGGGAGCATATTCTCAGCGTGACGGCGCGCGGGGATGGCATGATGGCTGTGACCCTTGGCAGGCCTGGAGCTGAGCGCGTTCTGCTGTGGAATCCGGAAGCCGGGAATGTGGCGGCGGAGCTTGATTTTGGGTCTGTTGCAGGAGTCCCCTGAACATTCCAGGCGCTGATGCGTTTCCCATGTTCGAGATTATATCGGGACAGAGATTATGGGACGCATCCTTGACGCCGCTTTGGCAACGGCAACTGTTTTCGGCGCGCAGTATTTCGGACGGGAAATCAGCCCTGTCGAAGACGGCTCAACACGACGCTGGTATCATCATCTGAACAAGCCAGCGTTTTCGCCGCCAGCTCCTGTTTACGCTGTCGTCTGGACATTACTTGACGGTCTTCTGGCGTGGTCGGGGTATCGCTTGCTCAGAGCGGAAACGTCTTGCAAGCGGACGCTGGCTCTATGTCTTTGGGCGATCTGTGTTGCGGGTGTTGCAGGGTTTCCGTTTGCCGTCTTCCGTAAACGTCGGCTTGATGCTGGTCTTGCGATCTGTATTGGTTTGGTTGTGACGTCTGGGGCATCAATCTGCACTGCTAGAAAGGTGGATCGTTGTGCTGCAAAGCTTCAGATCCCATTCTTTGTCTGGCTGACATTTGCCGTCTTTGTTCAGGAAGAAGTCTGGCGCCGCAACTGAGCTGCTTCGGTGTTCTTCAGAATGGAATCCATGAGGCCCGGGAAGCGGATCTCCAGTTCTTGAAGGCGCAGGGAATTATGGTGCTGCACACCTTCGATCCGGGTGTGCAGAATGCCGCTCTCCCTTAGGACCTGAAAATGATGGGACATGCTGGATTTAGGGCGTGATCCGATCAGGGCGGCGCAATTCGCTTCGCGCAGCACGTACAGTCGTTGGACAATGTCCAGGCGCACAGGATCTGCCAGGGCGCGCAGGACCGTTATCAGGTCAAGTTTTTCCAGATCAGGCGAGTCATGGCAGGGCATACGGCGTCTTATCCCTTCCTTGTAGAATTGACGCAACACTTCTATAGTTCGATCGTTATCGAACTATAGAAGTTTCGATCAAGGAGTACCCTTTCATGCCCGATCTTTTTGATCCCATTGAACTTGGTGACTTTTCAGCCAAAAATCGCATTTTCATGTCTCCCCTTACGCGGGCTCGTGCGGGTCGTGATGCTGTGCCAACGCCGATCATGGCAAAATATTACGAACAGCGGGCAGGCGCAGGTCTCATCATTTCCGAAGCAACTGGCATTTCCCGGGAAGGACTGGGGTGGCCCTATGCACCGGGGATCTGGTCTGATGAACAGGTTGAGGCTTGGAAGCCGATTACAAAAGCTGTTCATGACAAGGGCGGCCGTATTGTCTGTCAGCTTTGGCATATGGGCCGGATGGTCCATTCGTCAGTGACGGGGTTACAGCCGGTTGCACCTTCTGCCACGACGGCCCCACGTTATGCCCATACATATGATGGAAAGGTGCCATACGAGACAGCCAGAGCTCTGCAACTGGAGGACATTTCGCGGATAGTGTCGGATTATGAAACGGCAGCGCGGAATGCAATCAGAGCGGGCTTTGACGGTATTCAGCTTCATGCGGCCAATGGCTATTTGATTGATGAATTTCTGAGGGATGGGACGAACCATCGCACTGACGAGTATGGCGGCTCGCCTGAAAACCGTATTCGTTTTTTGTCGCAGGTTGTGAGTCGTATTGTCGCGACGATTGGTGCGGAAAAAACCGGTGTTCGCCTTTCTCCCAATGGAGATACACAGGGATGTCTGGACTCAGCGCCTGAAACTGTTTTCGTCCCGGCTGCTGCAGAGCTTGAGCGTTTGGGGGTGGCGTGGCTTGAGCTTCGCGAAGTTGGTCCGGAAGGAACCTTCGGAAGTACGGACCAGCCCAAATTGTCCCCGGAAATTCGGAAGGTATTTCGCCGACCGCTGGTTTTGAATCAGGATTATACTTTCGAAGCCGCACAAGAGGACGTTCAGCAGGGTCGTGCTGATGCAATCGCCTTCGGTCGCAAGTTTATTTCGAATCCTGATCTTCCGATCCGTTTCGCCAAGGGATTACCCTTGCAGCCGGATGATATGGCAACTTGGTACAGCCGTGGAGAGCATGGTTATACGGACTATCCGTTTGCAGACTGACTAAAAAGAATGCCGGAGGATGGGAGACCTCCGGCATGACCGCTCGTGATTGCGGTAATCAGGCTGACAGAGTGATCAGATCTGCTGTCTGTTCGCTCTCGACCAGATATGGGCCTCCAGCGACCACTTCGATGGCCAGCATACCCAGGCTGTTCGGCTGTCTGTCGTTGAGAACGAGCAGGGCGTTCCCGTTCGTCCAGCGACGGCCACCCGCTTCGCGTGCGTACCAGCCATTCTGTGCATGTGCGTCATTCACGGCTGTCAGGCAGACGGAGCGACCAGAGTCATAGAATGTGATGTCTCCGACGCAGATGCCGAGTGTGCGGCGGTCGTCCATGAATGGGCCGATTGTCTCATGCGGAGAACTTGCTCTGGAAACCAAGCGCACAGACCTGACCGAAGCCGGGATCATGAACATGCTCCGGCCACCGACCTCACGTGTCTTGTGTATGACAACGCCCGTATTGGATACCAGATGAAAGTCAGGGTCTGTAACGAGGTTTGCTCGTTGTTCGGCCTGGGAAAGGCCAAGAAGAGGCAGTCTGTCACAGATTTTCTGGAAAAGTGTCTGAACGCTGTCTTGTGAAGTGGAAAGGGGGGCCGCAGCATCCGTGTCCCAGTTCAGCGCCTGACTTCCAAGGTGGATTACTGTTCCGCCCTGACGAAAGGCGTACCGGTTTCCTGTGTCGAGGTACGTTTCCGTCAATACACCGTTTGCCTTGATAATGGCGTGTGCTTCGGTCTCGATGTGGAAATAATCGTACTCGGTGATGCTGTGATCGTAGAAAATGGACTGTCCGTTGACCAGCATTCGTACGGGCGTAAAGGCTCCGTTCAGGAAAAGGCAATGCTCGGCGGTTACGAGCAGGTCACGTGAAGGAACGCCATCTGCAATTGCGTTCTTGATGATCCGTACAGGGTAACCTGCGGTGTCATCAGGCAGATTTGTGTCCACTGTAATGCGAGCTTTACCTGTCCAGACAAGAGGCGCGATCACTTCCTGACCGTTCAGGTATGTTTTGACAAGATCACCTGACTGAAGGTTTTCAATGGCTTTTTCGCCATCGGGAGTCTGGATCATGTTCCCAGCGAGATAGCAGGTGATGACGCCGCCACTTCCGTCGGACTGGGTGAAGGATTTTGAGTAGGAAACAGGCGTTCCGCCGAGCCACTGAGGAATGAGCCCGTAATTCGCTGTCCCTGTTGTTTGGAGATTGAAAGGGTCTCCGGAAAGAGTAATTGTCCGACCAGCTTCAAGAATTCCAAGCAAACTTACGCCGTCGCCAATTGTAGTTGTATTTGTTGCAATGTCGTAAGAGGCTGGAATTGAAGAAGAGTTTGGAAAATCCATCACAAAATTCTTTGGGATGGTCGTTGTGGTGTTCCCGTTTGCATCAACGAATGTAATGGGAAGCTTGAGAACGCCGACACTCAGTCCGGTCGGTTCAATCTTAACCTCTCCGCCTGCAGGCCCTACTTTAATACTGTTCAGGACGTTGGCGCCAATCAGGCTTCCTTGAACATCAAGAATGCCGCCGTTGACAGTAAAAGACGTTCCGACGCCAGCATCTAGCAAGCCGCCGCCCACTTTGGCGGTTGCCCCATTCTGGACTGTGATGGATGAGAGGGCGCTTACGCCAGCAAGTCCGCTTGTTAGATCTACAACAACGTCATCCCCTGAAGGAGTACTACTGTTCTTTGTGACAACAATAGAACTAAGTGCAGAAACTCCAGCTAAAGAAGATAGGTCGCCAGAACTATAGACTGTAGCGACACCTGCATTCACGCTGACCAATGAAGCTGCCATCTTGGACCCCCATATATTTTAATTAACGGATAAGAATCGCATTTAACGTTCTTTACCATTAAAGATATTTTTCACCTTATGGCCTGTAACGATTCGAGTGCAAGGAAAAAATTAACATCAAAATTAATTAGAAATTAACAAAGTTATTATATTAAGGTGTTGAAAAATATGAAATTTATTATGTCTTAAGATTTCTTGGGTTGTTTTTGTGATCTTCACGATCTTGTTATAATGAGGAATTATTCGTTAATAATTTGAGAAATAAGAGATTTGATATTCTCGGGGTATTTTGGGATTACTTTGGATTATTTGGGTTTTTTTACATTTGAATGAATGCATAGCTTTGTCTGTTCGACAGGATCTGGCGCTGGTCGTGAGAGGTTGCTCAAGTCAGTATTCGAGTAAGCATTCGCAGTGATATGTGTTTTGCCGTGCCGTGGTCTGAATATGAAAAACGGCGCCATCTCTCTCGATGGCGCCGTAAAACTGCTTATTCTGCACAAAGGACAGGACGCCGCTTTTGTTCAGACATCCAGCAGGCGGTGTCTGAATGATAATCGGGGCGTGTCATAAGGCGGAAATCATGGCTTATTCCGCAGGGCGAGCCAACTCATACAGAGCAACAGCTGCCGCGTTGGAGACGTTGAGGCTTTCCATATTCCCAGGCATGTAAACACTCGAAATCTCATCGCATGTTTCGCGTGTCAGTCGGCGTAGTCCTGCGCCTTCCGCTCCGAGAACCAGGGCAACCCGCCGCTTTCCAAAGCTTGTGCCATCCAGGCGGGTGCCGCCAGCGTCCAGGCCCACAACCCAGACGTCCTGAGATTGAAGTGTGGCGAGCGCGCGTGACAGATTGACTTCGCGAATGATGGGAACAAGATCTAGCGCGCCTGAGGCGGCCTTGGCCATGGCGCCGCTCTCCTGCGGCGTGTTGCGATCCTGGACCAGGAGGGCGCATGCGCCGAACGCAGCGGCAGAGCGCAGGATTGCGCCAATATTGCGGGGATCTGTAACCTGATCCAGCACAAGGATCGGGCCTGGTCGCTCAAGGGCATCATGGATGGTTGGGGGATCGAGGGGCTCTACGCGCAGGCAGACGCCCTGATGAACCGCATCCCGTTCGCAGAGTCGATCCAGTCGTTCACGTTCCACGGTTTGTGGTTGTGCGCGGGAAGACTGGCTGAATGCAGCGGCAGCTTCGCGCGTGGCAAGAAACTCAAGAATGACGCGGTCCGGATTGTTCAAAGCGGCTTCGACGGCATGGTGACCGTAAATCCAGTAGCCTGAAGCCGGCTTTCCTGAGCGTGAGGCACGTTCGGCATTACCGGAACGCTGTGGGCCTTTGTCCGCATGGCGGGACGGGGCGGCGGAGCGGGGGGAGGGTCGTCTGGACATGAAAAAATCATATAATCGACGATAGGCAATTGACATAGCCGTCTATCCGCCATATTCCAACCCCCGACCCGGAGAGGTGCCCGAGTGGCTAAAGGGGGCGGACTGTAAATCCGCTGGCGTACGCCTACGTTGGTTCGAATCCAACTCTCTCCACCAGGTCTCTCCCATCTAACTGATTGTTTTGACTGTTTTTCCCTAACGGGTCAGTTTGTGCTCATTGTAGCACAGGGCTGTAGCACCGATGGGCATTGGCAGCTTTGTCTATCGTCGTGGTGATACCTATTCGTTCAGGTGTCGCGTGCCAGCGCATTTACGTACGAAGACCACAGCAATCCATAAAAACAGAGTGGTGCCGCTACAGAAAGCGCAGCTACATCAAGCACATATGCCGCATCGCAACCTATTGCGATCAAGGTCACTCTGTCTTTCTGAATTCCTTCAAGTGCCCCGCCGCAAGGGGCAGGTCTTTCGTCAACGCATTCCAGCCTTAAAATTAATGTGAGAAAATTTGTTTCTATTCAAATTTAATACAAAGAATTTCTATATTATCTCTATTCATACGTGAGATAATAATATTTCGTTTTAACTCGCGATGACATTTTCTTACCTCCTGTAACTCAACCAGAGTGCAGGAAAGCAGTTTTCATGTTCAGGAAGGATTCATATCGCTGGCGTCTTCTATGTGGCCCGATACTTGGGGCCTGCTGCACATCGTTGATTTCCTTTTCCGCCGATGCGCGCGAGGGAAATGATACAGATCATGACATCAGTGCTTCGTCTGAAAATGTCATTGTAACGGGCACTCGCACGGCGGTTAAAGCTTCTAGAAGCATGGCGCCCATCGCCATTTTTACGGCCAATGATCTGAGAAAAACCGGGCAGACCAGCCTTCGAAATGCCCTCACAGCGCTTGACCCGTCTATTAATAATACACCTGGATATCCCGGTCAGCTTGGTTTCACGACGAAAACCATGTCCTTGCGAGGGCTGCCTGCTAACGAGACGCTAGTCCTCGTTAATGGTAAGCGTCGGCATATCATGTCCTCCGTATTTTATGGAGGAGCCATGCAAGGGCAGTCACCTGTCGATCTGGACCTGATTCCCTTTTCCTCAGTGGATCACGTCGAAATCCTCAAGGACGGTGCTGCTGCTCAATATGGATCAGATGCTATCGCGGGAGTGATCAACATTATCCTCAAATCTGCCAACCATGGAGGAAGTGCTGAATTAGGGTACAATCAGTATGGTTGGACCGTAGGTCCTTTGGGAGACTACGGGCGTGGGGGTAACCTGAATTATAATCAGGGCTTTAAAATCGGACGTAGCGGGTTTCTGAACATCACGGCAGAATTCGTTGGGAACCAGGCGACCAATACCGCTGGGTATGTTCCCAGAACGCAGGGTGGAAAGGCCGTTCTTCTCTATCCGCTTCTGGCGAATGGGCAGCAGGATCCGCGGGAGAACGGAAATCGGTATCGTCAGATTTCGGGGCAGCCTGAGTCTCAACGGCAGAGCATCGCCTATAATATGGAGGTGCCTCTTTCGGATGCTGCGACATTTTATTCTTATGGGACATATAGTCATCGTACGGTTTTTGCATCCGCCTGGTATCGGCCATCCAACTCCCAGCAGAATATCATGAGCGTTTATCCTGAAGGATACCTGCCGACTGATACGACCGAAGATCATGATTTTCAGATCACAAATGGTGTTCGTGGTCGCGATTTCTTTGGGTGGCAGTGGGATGCGAGCGTTAATTATGGACGCAACCTCAGCAGCATTGGCATTCAGAACACGTTGAATAACTCACTGGGGCCAGACAGCCAGCATAAATTCCACCTTCAATCGCTGGATAATTCTGAATTAACCGCGGATTTCGATATCAAGCGCAGTTTTCGAACGGGTCTGTTTTCCAGTCCACTGCAGGTCGCTGGCGGCGTTGAATATCGTTACAATGAATATGGTGTTTCGGCAGGAGAAACAGCGTCATATGCCGATGGCGGTTACGTTTTTCCGGCAAGCTACGTCTTTCCAAATGCTAGCCCCGCCTTGCCGGGCGCGTCTGGTCTGGGTTTTACGTCGCCATCACAGGCAGGGACGCACTCCCGTATGAACGGGGCGTTTTATCTGGATCTGACCCAGAAATTGACCAAGGATCTAACGGTCAATCTTTCTGGCCGTGATGAACAGTACAGTGATTTCGGTAATACGCTGAGTGGCAAAGTCTCCTCGCGGTATCAGGTTACGCCATGGCTGGCTTTAAGAGGGTCTGCCAGTAATGGATTTCATGCTCCGACACTTCAGCAGCAGTATTTCCAGAGCACAGCGCTTTATTATTCCGTCCTTCCGAGCACCAACCAGCTTGTGCAGTCCTATACGACCTATGCGTCCGTGGATAATCCGGGCGCGCGTGCTCTTGGGGCGACAGCCCTGAAGCCCGAAACATCTCATAACTTCAATGTAGGCTTTGTTCTGACGCCTCTTAAAAACTTGGATGTTTCTCTGGACGCTTACCGTATCGACATTTTCAATCAGATTGTCCCGATTTCCGTGGCGGGATCCGGTGTTGCGGGGGCCAGAGTGCTTGAGATCCTGCATGAGGCGGGTGTTGTACCGAATGATGGTCGTTACTACGGCTATACTTACGAACGAAACGCCGCGCATACGCGGGCGACAGGTCTCGATCTTCAGGCTCATTATCTGACGCGCTTCGGCCGTGCGGGCTCTGTGACATGGAGCCTGATGATGAACCAGCAGCAGCATCAGATCATTCGGGTCAATCCACTCAACGTTAATTTAGGGTCTGGTATTACGGCCCTGTTCCGCAGTCAGATCGGAAACATCACGACGCTTTATCCGCGCAATACTATTCGCCTGAATGCGACATGGAATATTCAGCGCTGGTCCACCACGCTCCGGCTTTCACGCTACTCCGCAACCAAGCTGCTGAGTGATCGAGGGGCTGCTTATGATGAAACTGTTGCTCCGGCGTGGCTGGTGGATTTCGATCTGACCTATCGCTTCCCGAACCGCATCAAAGTGTCTGTTGGCGGGAATAATGTTTTCAATCATCGCCCACAGACCCTGAGTGCAACAGCCCAAAGTGCTGCGTCTCTTCTTCAGGTGAACCCGAATTACAGCTCCGCCGCCATCTATGGTGCGGAGGGAGGATATTACTATGGCAAAGTCGCCTGGAGCTGGTGAACTCATGACACTGACACGTCGACGCAGTCTTATGCTCGGGCTGGGAGGCCTTTCGTTCGCTGCGGTCCACCGGCATGGCATTTCGAGCGCTTACGCCGCGGAACCTTTGCGGATCGGGGATCAGAAGGGAGGGGCACGCTCTCTTCTGAAAGCAGCAGGAATAGGAGAGAACGCTTCGTCACCCCTTCAGTGGAGCCTGTTTGCCGGAGCTCCGATGCTGATACAGGCGTTGACGGCAAAGGCTATTGATGCCGGGGTTATTGGAGATGCGCCGCTGGTCTTTGCCCAGAGTGGGTCTGACGAAATCAGGGCTATCGCCGGTGTGCAAACGGATGGAACGACAACGGCTGTCGTCGTGCAGTCAGACAGTACCGTCCGATCTGTCGCGGATCTGAAAGGAAAGCGTATTGCGACCCTGAAGGGACAGACCGGACATTATCTTGTTCTGGCGGCACTGAAAGCGGCAGGGCTTCAAGCGACCGATGTTCGGTTTGTTTTCATTCCACCTGTAGCGGCAAAACTGGCCTTACAAACGGGCGCCGTAGATGCTTGGGCAACATGGGGGCCATACATTTCGGACGCCAAGGTCTCCAACGGAGCGCGGGAAATTGTGAATGGCGGTCAGCTGATGAGCGGTCTGAGCTACGTCGTTGCCACTCGTGAAGCGCTGAAAAAGAACCCGACCGGCCTGGTGAATTATGTGCAGCAACTCAAGGCCGGGCATCAGTGGATGCAAACCCATACAGACGATTATGCCAAGGTGTGGGCAGAAGAAGTCGGCCTATCCCTTCCTGTAGCGAAGGATGTCGTACGCACGATGCGAGGGACGATTATTCCCCTGACGCCAGACATTGTTGTCAAGCAACAGCAGGTTTCTGACTTTATGACTGAAACGGGAATGATCTCTGGAAAACTGAATGCGCAGGCCGTCATGGATGGTAGTTTCACGTTCTGACAAAAGGGTTGCAGATGTCTTATTCACCAGGGCGCAGCTTCGCACTTGGAGCATATCTGACCGGTTCCGCAACGAACGGAGATGCCTGGCGCGCACCGGGCGAGGATGTTGACGCGGATATCAGTTTTGAACGGTATCGTTCGTATGTGGATCTGCTGGAGCAGGGCCGCTTTGACAGTATCTTTCTGTACGATAACGTGCTGCCTATCCCTGACCCTTCAGCGATTGCTGACACGCCTGCGCTCGCTCGGTGGGACACTTTTACGCTTTTGTCTGCGCTGGCTGTCACATCGCGGCATATCGGCCTGATTGGCACGGCCAGCACAACATTCAATGAGCCATATAATGTGGCCCGGCGTATCGCCTCGCTGGATCGGTTGAGTAATGGACGCGCTGGCTGGAATGTCGTGACTGCAACGGGTGGAGGCGAAAACTTCAATCTGCCACGACATGTCGATCATCAGGAGCGGTATGAGCGCGCACATGAATTTGTGGATGTCGTGACTGGGCTCTGGAAGAGCGTACAACCTGATGCGATCTTGCGGGACAAAGAAAGCGGTCGATGGCTCGACCCAACCAAGGTTCACCCTCTTAATCACAAAGGGCGCTTTTACAGTGTTGCGGGCCCGCTGAATTCACCCCCTCCGGTCCAGAGCCGTCCCGTTCTGGCGCAGGCGGGTGCGTCAGGGGCAGGGAAGGAACTGGCCGCGCGCATTGGTGAAGTCATTTACACGGCAGAATATGATCCTGCTGCGGGACGGGATTACAGGGCAGATGTTCTGGATCGGGCAAGACGCTATGGCCGAACAGACGCGCATTTGCGGATCCTTCCAGGATTGGCGCCTTTTGTGGGGCGCACGGAAGATGAAGCGCGTGGGAAATTCGAAACTTATCTGAGCTATCTGAACCAAGGGGAAGTTCTTAGAAGCTTTTCGGCTTATGCCAGCTTGGGGATTGATCTGTCTCAGTGGCCAGACGGACAACCTATCCGACTAGAAGACGTGAAAGAAACCAACAGCCACAAGAGCCGACAATCTCTTATTGTGGACTGGATCAGGCGAGAAGCTCCTACGACAAAGGATGTCCTCAAAACTTTCACCAAAGGCGGCCATCGTATTCTTGTGGGGACACCTCAGTCCATTGTGGATGACATGGAAGGCTGGTACCGGACGGGAGCTTCAGATGGCTTCAACATCATGTTCACGTCTGCTCCGGATGGTATTCGGGATTTTGTGACATTGGTTGTTCCCGAACTGCAAAAACGTGGACTTCTGCGTCGGGAATATGCTGGTCGTACATTGCGTGAGAATTTGGGGTTGCCGCTTCTTTGAAGTTACAAAATGCCGGGTTCATTGTTTTATAGCGTGCCTTTAGAGCCTGAATCTCACTGTCATAGGTCTGGATAATAGACTGAAACAGGTCCTGCTGGACAGGATGAAGGTCCGAGGTGGAGAGAGCTTCCTGAAACGTCTCAACCGCAGTGTTGAGCGAGGATGTTTCTTCCGGGTGAGACATGGCCAGACTGATGCACTCGAAAAGCTGAGAGGTCAGTCCATACATGGCACAGGCACGGGTTCTGGCAAGATTTCTGTCGAGGGTCTCCAGAGAGTGCCAGATTTCCCGTTTTCCCAGAGCAGGCCGAAAACGAACGGGAATCCCGCGTCTGAAATGGAAACCGGATTGCAGACGAATCAGCACAACAGGGCTCGTTTTGTAGAAGCCCTTTGTAGAAGAACGGGGGCTCCGGGTTGCTGAAAACCATAAAAGCCGTTTATTTTCAATAGCTTATATGTGGTGCGAGCTGCGGGACTCGAACCCTCACGCTCTGTAAAGCACCAAGCAGACAGCCCTCTGAAAACGAACGACAATTTGAGCCGTTACCGTCCTTCGAGGTTGGTAATCCCGTACAACCTGCGGGCAACCCGGTGGAGCAGTCAAGGTTATCGAAAGACATTGCTCTCAGGTCGAAGAATAAAGTAGATACATCGTATAAACTTTTCGCTTTGGAGGCTCCTATGCAGGGTATCGTCAGAAAATGGGGAAACAGCGCTGCTGTCCGTCTTCCAGCCTCTGTGCTGGAGGCTGTCAGTCTAAAGGTTGATCAGGCTGTTGACGTTCGCGAAGAAGACGGACGGATTATCATCGAGCCTGTTCGTGCTACGGCTCTCAGCCTGGAGGCTTTGGTGTCTGGTATTACTGAGAGCAATCGACATGAAGAAGCCAGCTATGGACCTGCTGTGGGTAGTGAAGTCTGGTGAGTGGTCAGAGTAAAGCCTCGTGGGTTCCAGATTGCGGAGAGATTGTCTGGCTTGAGTTTGACCCACAGGCGGGAAGAGAGCAGGCGGGGCACCGTCCTGCTGTTGTGCTCAGTCCTGCCAGCTACAACGCTAAGGCAGGTATGATGCTGTGTTGTCCGACGACCACGAAAATCAAAGCCTACCCGTTTGAAGTAGCCATCGCTGGCAAGACAGCGAGTGTCGCTTTGTCTGACCAGGTGAGAAGCCTTGATTGGCGTGTTCGGAACGCGAAGTTCAAGGGGAACGTGACACCAGAAGAACTGGAAGCCATCCGCCAACGCGTTCGGCTTTTGGTCGGCTGAAAAGCATAGAGTTTTTCTAGGGTTTTGAAGGCGAAAGAACGCGGGAGCCAGCAGTGCTCAATGGCTACCCATTGAGCAGCAGGCAAGGGGGAATGCTTCCCCCGTTGACCCCCTTTATTTATTAGAGTTCTATATTGAAACTTAGATATTTTGTATAATTATTGAATTGATTATGTCGTAAAAATAGTACCAATATAGTACATAATTTATTGGTATTGTGAGGCTATTATTTTTGAGATAATGGCATTTTTGTGTCCACATTGTTTTGTGTGGAGTGATATGGAATCGTAATATGATTAAGAAATCTACATTTGCCATCTTCTCTCTTTTTGCTTTGTCTGCATGCGCAACGCCAGGGGAAGAGGATCGGGCTAATTCGTATACTGCGGATCAGGTAAATTCTCGCCAGGAAGCTAAGGTCGTCAATATTTTGGCTGTATTGCCCGCACGAGTTCAAGTGAGCAATGCGCAGAACCAAAGAGCAGCTCAGATCGGTGGTGCTCTTCTGGGGGCAGGATTGGGTGTAGGGCTTGGAGTAGGAGTAGGCCATTCCGCAGGCTTGGGTGCTTTGGGTGGAGTTGGTGGGACTGCTGCTGGTGCTGGTGCTGGTTCTTTGGTGCCGGGGAAAGTTATGGTCGATGGTGTCTCTCTAACTTATACTCAAGATGGGCATACTTATAATTCTGCTCAAGTTGGAAAAATTTGTGAGTATAAGCCGGGTCAGGCTATTATGGTTATGACTAATGCGAATGTAACTCGCATTCAAGCCAATGCCTCTTGCCCTGTTCAGAAGTCTTAATTTATTATATTTAGGGTTTTCTTGATGCGCACTTTATTTGTTGCTACCGTTTTTTTGGCCTTTCCTGCTGTAGCAATTGCTCAGCCGGCGTTAAGCGATCAGATTAATGCTGTAGCTAATGCTCAGGCACAGGAGGAATCTTCAGAGCGTGCCCAGTATCAAGCGCAACAAGAGGCCTATCAAAGAGCTGCAGCTGCGAGGGAGCGCGCTGTCGAGCGCCAACAAGCGATAGTCAATGCTAACGTGCGTGCTCGTGCAGCTGCAGCCGCAGCTGATAAGAAACGAGATCAAGATTTTGAAGATAAAAATCGTGATTTGGATTTAGAAGAAAGACAGCTGCGCCTTCAGGCTGAAAAGGCGCGCGTTGCTCGCGAAAATGAATTTATTGATCGCGATCTACATAAAGAAGATGCCGAAACAGACGTTATTAAATCTAATGCCGATGTTAATAGAAACATAAGTACTGGTGAAAAAACTTTACTCGAAAAAAATGGTGATAAAGCTGCGCTTGAAGGTCAGGCTGCCGTCAAAAAAGAATCTGGTTGGTTCGGACATTAAGGGTGTTTTCCAAAGGGAGTAATCTCCCTTTTTTATTTTTTGATATGTTTCCATTTAAAAAAACGGGCATAAATTTGGGATATCAAGTCTCAAGAAGGATAAATTTTGATGTTCGGGCTTCTGGTTTTACTACTGTTGGGTGGAATTTTCGGATACGCTATCAAAACATATAATGGTTTGCGCTTCCGATCTGAAGGAGTGAAGCGGTCTAACTCTGATTTAATCGGAATGTTGCGTAAACGCGTTACGTTGGTGAACCAGTTAATAGATATTTGTAAAGGTTATGGTGAGCATGAGAAATTAACTCATATCACGGTTTCTGAAGGTGCCACTAACGTTGCTGAAAGCGCGAGCATAGCACGTGCTGCAAATACTGTTATTGATAGAGTAACTGCAATAGCATCAAATTTTCCTGATTTAAAAGCAAATCGTACTTATGAGAAATTAATGGATCAACTTCATTCTATAGAAGGAGAAATCCAAGAAAAAAGAGAATTATACAATAGAACGGTTGAATTGTATAATACGCAGCGCGCAACGTTCCCTGCAGTGCTCTTCTCCGATACACTAGGATTCCCAGAGGCGCCATATTATCAAACAAATGAGGACGGTTTAGACGCAAAAATTGAATTCAAAACTGACGATGGTGCTATTCTCCGAGAGACGATGAAGCGTATTGGAGACAATGCGACGGAGCGTGGAAAGCTTCTGGCGCAGCGTGCTGGAGCGCAAATTGAAAATTTTAGAGAAGTAAAAAACGCGTCTAATTTTCATGAAAACGACCAAGATAAAGATGATGAGAATTCAAAGTAGAATTAATATTTTTTGTTGAATATTTTGGCTCTTTGAGGGGGTCAACGGGGGATGCAATCCCCCTTGCCAGATGCTGAATGGGTAGCCATTGAGCACTGCTGGCTCCCGCCTAACTCCAGCCTTTTCTGAAAAGATTGTCGGGATAGGAAATGGCTTCAACGGTCTGTTTGAGATTGGCCGTCGTGATCCCGCTGAGATAGGTCGAAGTGCCTTGGCTCTTGTGCGTTGCTTCGTGGCCCAAAAGTCTATCAATCCAGATTTCGCGAATATCGGCTGAAGCGTTCCGTAATTGCGTCGAGACGCTGTGTCGGAACGAATGGAACGTAATTTCCGCAGGGAGTCTAAGACGCGTTTTCATCGTCGAGAACGACCGCCCAAATATCGTGCCCCGAACGCCATCCTTCGACGTGTTGAGGCCGGGAATGAGATAGGGGGCGTTCGTGGTGTCTTTCAGGGTGAGAAGTCCTGCCTCAATGAGTTTTGAGTGCACAGGAACAGTCCGTGTTCCGGCGTCTGTTTTGGGTGACCATCCATTGTCTGTATGAGGCTGGATGACAAAGCAGGGAATACCGTCAATCGTTTGAAGGTCTTCTTTGCGGAGATGGCAGATTTCTCCCAGCCTCATGCCGGAATAAGCCCCTATCATTGTGACAAGCCGGAATGTGCTTTCAGGGACAGAACTGCGAGGCCAGTCTCCTGTCATGAGGGTTTGCAATTCCTGAGTGGTCCAGCTTCTACGAATGGTCTTGGACCCAGTCTCAAAGCTCCATCCGGTCCATGGGTTCTTTGTGACCAGTTCTCGTTGCAATAACTGGTTCCACAGAGCTGAGAGCCGCATCATATGGTTCTTCACGCTCTTGCCGCTCAGAGTAGGGCGTCCGTCCTTTATGGCACGGTCTGCTTCTTCTGTGAGTGTGAGACTGCTTTTCCGCTTTCCGAGGGATGCGGGCAGGGAAAAGAGCAAGTCCCGAAAGGCTCCGGCTTTCTCGCCGCCGATGATGGAGACAGGGGCATCCCCAAAGGCTTGCAGGAACAGCTCGACAGCCCGCTGAGTGGCTTTGCGAGTGTCAGTGCTGGAATGTGGGTTCTCAAGAACAAAGCGCGTCAGAGCCTCAGACAGGAGCAAAGGCTGAGGTTTGCTCTGCATCTTTGGGGCATTCCGCATGTTCTGCGGTCGTTGTCTCGGTCTTGAGACGGACAAAGACATCGCTTCAATGCCTACCGCACTGTCGACCAGGCGATGCATGTCTTTCAGTGCGTCCCGCACGTGCGGGACAGCTTGTCGCTCTTGTCCCCCAGCCAAAGCCCGAAAGGTCTCATCAAAGAGTTCGGTCGTTCTCGCGTGTAGCAAAGAAGCGCGTTTACGGGCTTCATTTTGATAGCCGGTTTTTAAAGAAATCCAGATTTCCCGCTGGTTCAGCGTCGAGCGAAGGGCAGGGGGGACGATTCGGCGAAAGTGGTATGTGGTGCCGCGAATACGGAGCATGAGACGTCCTTCGGTGGGGAAGGACGGTGGAGCAAAGAGTGTCTTTGCCCCATTCAGGCCGAAAAACCGTTCATTTCCGGGAAGTCTGTGGTGCGAGCTGCGGGACTCGAACCCGCACGCCCTTACGGACTCGAGATTTTAAGTCTCGTGCGTCTACCATTCCGCCAAGCTCGCACACGCCTCATGCTGCGCGCAGCAGGGCGGTCCCGTTTTCGCGCAACCAGCGCTCCGCTGCAAGACGTCCTGGGCGACCATTTGAGCAAAAATGATCAACAAGAGCCCAAAAATCGGCACCATGATCAAAATGTCTGAGATGGGCGAGTTCGTGGATGATGACGTAGTCCCGGATTTCAACCGGGGTCATCAGCAGGCGCCAGCTCAGCATGATGCGACCCTGACGGGTGCAACTGCCCCATCGTGTTCGAACGTCTCGTAAATCCAGACGTGAAGGAACAAGTTGCATTCTTTCGCTTTGGCGTTTTACAGCGGTATCCAGACGGTCTTTTGCAAGTTTAAGCAAAAAGTCCCGCACTCTGCGTTCGGTGTGCTCGGCATCTCCGCTAACATGAAGCCCGTCATCGTCCAACCATGTACCCCGACGTGCAGTCGGTTCATGGAGAATGGGGATGAGGTTACCTTCGATCATGATGTCATGCCCGTTTGTCAGAACGGGCTTTTCAGGTAGGGCAGCCAGCGAAGCCGAAATCCAGTCCATATGGTGATGGATGAACTCCAGGCCCTGTTTGCGACTTGTGCGATCAGGCAATGTCACAACGACACTGCCTTGCATGGCATCAATCCGCAGGGTCATGCGGCGGGCACGTTTCGAACGTCGCCAGACAAGGGGGACGGTCGGAGGAAGCATGGAAGGTGTTCTAGCCGGACTGCTTCAAGGACATGCAGGGTGGCGAATTTTCAGGCCACTCTCCAGGCCAGTCCACAATGTAATTTTCTAATGAGCCCGCGTGCCGTTCGCTGATGCAACGACCGCCAGCAGATGCACCGGACGTGTGGACGCTGTCACGAGTGCCGCTGCGAAGGGGGTGCCATTCAGGTAGGTCAAAGCCGTCACGCAGTAATCGGTAAGCGCAGCTTGGGGGCAGCCAGTCGATGTCCGCAAGGAGTTCCGGTGTCAGTGTGATGCAGTCTGGAACTTTGCGATGGCGTTTGAGATAACTCGTGCACCGGCAGGTCTGCGTATCCAGAAGGCGGCAGGCGACCGTTGTATAGACGACCTCTTCCGTGTCTTCATCGCGTAGCTTGTTCAGGCAGCAGCGACCGCATCCATCACACAGGGATTCCCATTGTTCGGGTGTCATATGGTCCAGAGGCGTGGTTTGCCAGAAAAAAGGTACGGACGTCATGGACGATCCAGTATCACACACCCGACTGTCAGGAGAACTGCCATTGTGCAGGACAGAAGTGCGGCAGGGAGCAGAAGGGGCAGCCAGATCAGTCGTACACGCGTTGAGAATTTGGCGCCTAGCCCTATTGCTGCGCGCGTTGTGCCAGCAGGCATACCTAAAAGCGTAGCTCCGAATGGAAGCATAACGGCAGGAGAGATTAAGCCGCCCTGAAGCACATCATAATATCGCCCGGTGAATATCACGCCTGCCTTATGTATCTCAGGAAGGGCGAAGGCGAGGGCGGGCCCTGGCAAGAGAACCAGCAGACCTAACAGCCGTACATGTTTGGCAGGAAGCAGGCGCATCAATAGCGTGATGACGGCGCATCCTAGAAGCAGTCCTGAAAGAATGGGCGCCAGATGAAGGCGGAGGGAGAGGGCCATCATGGCTGCTTGCTGCCATACCAATCCTGGAATCTCTGCTCCAGTTGTTCCCCGTATTTTGTCCAGAATGCTTCGTTGACGGGTAATATTATCCCGTTAGGCGCTACTGCGCTGTCAGGGGTGTCATCCAGATGAAGGGATGTTTTGTTGAGGTGCTCAAGCGTCTTTGTGGCTACTTCGTTTGGCGTGTTGGCAGGAATTGCCCAGTAAAGGGAGGTACGAAGAACGACATCCGGTTGGGCAACAAATAACGAGGACGCCGGGCCAGCCTTCACTTTTGTGCTGACGCTGGAAATTTCTGCCATGGGAGCGCTGGTCATCAACGCGCTGCTTTGTTCCATGATGCGCGCGGCATCGTCTGGCGTTTTCCACCACACGATATAGGGGCGCAGCAGATCCAGCTTATGGAAGGCACGATCCACACCAGCATGCGTGGAGAGTGCTGTGTAGATATCTCTTGGATCGATACCATCAGCAAGAAGCGCGATTTCAAGGGTTGTACGTGCACTCAGGCGAAGGCCGCGTCTGCCAGGATGGCGGGCAACATCCCAGAAATCTTTCCAGCCAGGAGCTGATGGCAGGCGGGATCTGTCCCAAGCGAGGGCAAGTGTGCTCTGGCCTCCAGGAACGCCGCATGATGGGCTGTTCTCAATAGGGCGAACCCAGTTCTTCTGGCAGGCTTCTGAAAGCTGGCTTCCGTTCAACAGGACTGCCGCCCAGTCCGCTCTTGCAGCATGGACGCCAACATCCAGAGTTGTCTTCTGACCATCCCACTCAATCAGTCGTATTGTGCTGTCTGCTCCTGCCAAAGCGTTGGCAGCGACAGTTCCTTCCGGGACACCCCAGCCGGGTGCAGGTGGGGCGGCTGGTTTTGTATTTTTCCGGTGTTTCGCGACGGAGTGTGTTCTGGAATGTTTATGCGCATGAGCCGAGGCTTCGGGTGTTGAGAAAACAGACGTGACGCTTTGGCCAATATGCGAAAAGAATCTTTCCACACTCGCGGATGCACTCTGCGAGGAGCTGGATGTAGTGGCATGGGCAGGCATATTCAGCGGAAGGCACTGAAAAAGCAGAAGACCCGTCAGCAGGCGTGAAGGACGTAAGGCACGACCGAGACCCGCCCGGATACAGACCGGGAGCGTTTGTCGCAAAAGGGAGGCGGGCCGGGACAGATGATGATCCTTAGTTCAGGGAGAAACGAGAGCGGGCCAGAAACCCACCATAAAGCGGCGGCACTTTAATACAGGTCGGGCCGAAGCGGAAAGGCCGTCGCATGTCCCGCGGGCCAGGCTAGTTGGACGGGGGAGCCGGGGCGGGGGAGTTTCTGTGTTTGAAGGGGAGGGCGACGAAGCTCGATTTCGGTGCCGTCCGGGCAACGGACTCGCATTCTTATATGGTCCCCGAGATGCACGGTCTCTGTCAGGGCACCGCGTACAGGCGGCATATCCTCATCTTCCAGTCCAAGAGACTGTGTGCCGAAGAAAGGAGAAATCCGGTCAGGCCGGACGCAGACCAGACAGGCTTGCCCTTCGGCCAATTCGCTTTCGGAGGCCAGGGCTTCAACAATTCCGCCGCACGCAAGTTGGATGCGCGCAATATCATCCCCGATATCGAGCACCTGCCCGGTCAGGCAGTTAGCCTCCCCGAAAAGTGTAGCGACCTCGACGCTTGCCGGACGGTCGTAGAGGTCTGCGGCAGGACCAGACTGAAGGAGCATCTGACTTTGGAAAAACGCAATAGAGCCTCCTGCCCGTAAGGCGTCTTCTTTGCTGGGAACACTCTGAAGGATGCTGAGATCACGGGCGCGCGTCAGTTTTGAAAGCAGGGATGCCATTCGACGCGCTGCCTGTGGATCCAGGGCGGCGAAGGGATTGTCGAGCAGGAGGACCGCGGGGGATGTAACAAGTGCTCTTGCAAGCATGGCCCGCAGTGTTTGTTCTGGTGAAAGGGTGCGAGGTGCTGCTTTCCCCAGGCCATCCAACCCGAGAAGGGACATCATTCTACCCGCGCCAGCGTCAGCTTCTGCGTGTTTTTGCCCCTGAGCGCGGAGTGCGAAAACGATATTGCTCTGCACATCCAGATGGGGAAACAGCGGGTCCCGGGTGCTGATCAACGTCACACCGCGCTGACCAGCCGGGCGTGATGTGATGTCGGTGCCGCATACAAGAACTCGGCCACCCATTGAAGGAGAAAACCCGGCGATCAGATCCAGAATACCGGACAGCACGGCTGTGTCTGTACCATACGCTGTCACCGTCTCGCCTTGAGGAACAGACAGATCGAAGGCTTCCGCCTGTAAACCGGGACGAAGTGCCTCCAGTTGAAGGGCCATCGTTACACGTGGAGCGGCCTGACCTCTGGGGTTGGTAAGTGGAGCGCCGGGTGGGCGGGGCATGCAACCTCTGATAATGGTTTTGCGTTTGAAGTGAGATACAGGGCTTGATTCCCAAGCCCCTACTATATTGCAATGAGGGTTTGAACATGAGCCGTGATACCGTCAAGAAGAACATCGAAGTCGCTGCAGAAACCACGCAGGAGCAGATTGACAGTCTTCGCAAGCAGGTCGAGCAGATCCTGAACGACTATGTTAGCCCTATGCTGCTTCAAGCTGCTGATCGCACAGAGCACGCCGTTGCAAATGCCCGTAAAATCACGGATCATGAAATCGAAAATGTATCGACGCGTGTGCAGTCGCGGCCTATCGCCGCTATTCTGATCTCGGCTGTGGTCGGTTTCCTGGCGGGCCGTTTTTCCAAGTAATCGGCACGTAACCTTTTCAGGCGGGAAGCAGGCGATGTGCGTAGGCCTGCACCCGTCCTGTTTAGAATAAAGGCGAACGATCCTCCATGAAGCCTATCGAACTCGGTCAGGAAGTCCTGTCCGCCCAAGGCCAGATCCTCTCACGTTCCGCGATGCGAATCGGCCGTCGGGTGGCTTGTGCCCTTGTTGCAGTCGTCTTCCTGCTGTTCGCTGCCATTTCTTTTCATGGCTTCCTCTGGGCTTTCTTTATCAGTGTTGCAGGACTGAGCTACGTCAAAGCCAGCCTCTGTGTCATTGGTGTGGATATGCTTTTTGTAGTGATCTTCGCTGCGCTGGCGGCTTGGTCCATCCCTGATGTGGTTGAAATCGAGGCTCGTATCCGTCGTGACCGTAAGCTTGTCGAACTGAAGCAGTCTATTGCAGTCACCGCCGTGACGGGGCTTTTGCTTGGACCGGCAGGACGTTTTACAGGCCGGAAACTCTTTTCACTCATCAGAAGTTTTTTCAGTCATTCCAAATAAGACATTTTATGACTGATTTTTGTCAAAGCCATCTGGCCACCCGTGGGTTAATGGCGTAAGGACTTCGCCTGTGCCGTGATCACGCCCTTGTGGGAGTCGTCACGGACTTGCGAGGAGTCCCGTGGAAAGTTCGTCGAACAGTCCGTTAGTTGGCAGCAAGGTCACAACCTGATGCTTACGGAAGTTAATCTTTTCGGCGTCTTTGTCGCACCCCTTTCAATTTATGCCGTTGCAGCAGTGTTCGTGACATTGCTGTTGAGAAGCATTCTGTGGCGGACCGGCGCCTTAAGCTGGTTCTGGCACGTCGCTCTATTTGAAATAGCGCTCTATGTCTGTGTTCTCTGTCTGCTCATCCTTTACGTCTAGGAGGGGTCGGCTATGAACTGGACCCGCAGTGTGATCCGCGTTCTGCTGACTCTCATCGTTCTGGCGATGGCCATTGGCCTCGGCCGGACCATGTGGGACATTTACGTTCTTGCACCATGGACGCGTGATGGACGTGTCCGTGTGTATGTGGTCGATGCCGCTCCCGAAGTATCCGGGACGGTTGTGTCGGTTCCCGTTGTGGATAACCAGTTTGTACATCGTGGCGATCCGTTGTTCGTACTCGATCCTGTGCGTTTCCGCCTTGATATTGATGCGGCCCGTGCGCGTCTTGCTGGTGCGGAAGAAGACCTGAAGCTTCGCTCCTCCGACGCCAAGCGCCGTATGGGACTGGGTGGCATTGTTTCTGCTGAAGAGCAGGAAGACTTCAACTCGAATGTCGAGACGCAGCGGGCCAAGGTTAATGCGGCGAAAGCTGAACTGAATACGGCTCTGCTCAATCTTCAGCGTTCGACGGTTTATTCACCCGTTGACGGTTATATCACCAACCTGAATCTTCGGGTTGGTGACTATGCCCATGCTGGTCAGCCCGGTCTGGCTGTCATTGACGCGCACAGTTACTGGATCAACGGATACTTTGAAGAAACCAAGATGCATGGCGTGCATGTCGGTGATGAAGCCCGTGTGAAGCTGATGGGATACAAACAGATCCTTCCTGCGCACGTCGTCAGCATTGGTCGTGGTATTAATGACCGTAACGGTGTGTCTGACCGTCTGGGTCTGCCGGACGTGAATCCGATCTTTACCTGGGTCCGACTGGCGCAGCGTATTCCGGTTCGTCTGGAACTGGATAACGTTCCGCCGGAAATCACCCTTGCGGCCGGTATGACCGCGACTGTCACGATCGGCCGCGAAACGCCCGGCGCCCGTGGCAAGCTGACCACCTGGCTGCAGAATCATCTCTGATCATGTCCCGCAAACTCCTTACCCTCGCTCTTAGCACCTGTCTGTCGCTTACGGCCTGCACCGTCGGGCCGAATTTCAAGCCAGACAGGATCAAGGTGCCTGACTCTTTCGTTGAGCAGCCTCACTCGGTGACGGCAGAGGAGATTGCCCGCACGGAAGCGGACATGAAGGACTGGTGGGCGCAATTCCACGATCCTATGCTGAACGAACTGGTCGAGCAGGCGATCAAAGGGAACTACGACCTTCAGATTGCGTCCCAGCATATCGTGTCCGAGCGTGCTGTCCGTCGACAGGCGCAGGCAGCCTGGTATCCGCAGCTTGATGCGGCCATGGGCGGCGGCGATGACCGGTATTCCATCAATGTGGACAACTGGCCGCTCCGTCCTGGTAATCCTGCAAACCGTCCCCAGGCATCTGTCCTGACCTATGGTGCGCGTGCGAGCTGGGAAATTGATCTGTTCGGGCATATTTCCCGTCAGGTGGAAGAGCGCAAGCGGCTGGTTGAAGAGTCCATTGAAAACCGTCGCGCCATTCTGGTTTCGCTGCTGTCTGAACTGGCATCGGATTATGTATCGCTTCGCGGCGTGCAGGAGCGGTTGGCTGTTACGGAACGCAGCATTGATGTGGCGCAGCGCTCGCGTGAATTAACGGAAAAACTTTATACGCACGGTCTCGGCAATACACTGGCTGTGGCACAGGCGCAGACCGAAGAGCATCTCGAACGCTCACGGCTTGCCCCTCTCCATTCTCAGGAAGAGCGACTGATCCATGCGATTTCCGTGCTTCTGGGTGAAATGCCCGGCAAGCTGGAAGAGGAGCTGGATGTTCGCAAACCGCTGCCAACAGTGCCGACGTTCCCTGCGTCCCTGCCGTCGATTGTTCTGGCCAATCGCCCGGATATTCGTGCGGCTGAGGCGCATTATGCTGCTGATACCGCGCAGGTGGGTGTAGCGGTCGCGAACCTCTATCCGAAGTTCATGATCCCGCTGACGTTCAACCCAAATGCCTCTGCGGCTTATCAGGCTTTCCAGATGGGTGGTATGGCCTGGAGCTTCATGATGATGGCGTCTTTGCCTGTCATTCATGGTGGCCGTTATACCGCCGAGATTGCTCAGGCCCGTGCAGAAGCAGAAGCCAGCCGGTTGGTCTATCGCAAGACAGTGCTCAAGGCATTCGAGGAAGTTGAAGACTCACTGGGCGACTGGCGGCATGACGATGAACTGGTCAGTCAGCTTGAAGATGCTGCACGGGATTCCGGTCTGGCCCGTGACAGGGCTCAGAAGCTGTTTGGTGCTGGTCTGACAGGATATCTGAATGTCCTGACCACCGAGCAGACGGCTCTGACCGCGCAGGATCAGGCCGTTGTCGGGCGCACGGCGCGTCTGCGCGATGCTATTGCACTTTATACAGCCATGGGCGCTGGCTGGCAGGGGCGCCAGCTCACGGATACGCGTTTGCCAGTTGAAATCGGGAAGCAGAACGCTCTGGCGCGCGCCTTTACGCGCTGAGTGAAAAACGTGGCGGTGCGTGGTTGTCCGTGGCAGGTTTCGGGGTGTGTCACGCAAGGAGACTGAGATGTATCGTTTCCGTCGCTACCTGTTTCTTCTGGGATTGTTTTCCCTCCCACTTTCGACTGCACTGGCTGAGACGGAAAGTTCTGTTGAGGCGCCGGGGCCGCAGGGTGTACTGGCAGGAACCTTCCTGAATGCGGGAGCGAAAAGGCCGGTTGTTCTTCTCATTCCCGGTTCTGGCGCAACTGATCGCAACGGAGACAGCCTGACCTCCATAAAGCCCGCGACGCTTCGTCTGCTTGCAGAAGAGCTGGCAGAACGTGGGATTTCTTCTGTTCGTATCGACAAGCGGGGTATGTTCGGAAGCGCGCGGGCTATTCCCGATGCCAATAACGTCACAATCCATGAGTACGTCACGGATGTGCAAAGCTGGATAAACACGATCCAGCATCAAACTGGCATTTCGTGTATGTGGGTCGCAGGTCATAGTGAAGGTGCGCTTATTGCCCTCGCTTCAGCATCTTCGGTGAAGCCTCTATGCGGATTGATCCTGCTGTCTGCGCCAGGGCGATCAATAGGAGAAATCCTTCGGAGTCAGCTCCATGCGGCTCCCGGCACACAGAGCCTTCTGCCTCAGATTGATGGGGCGTTGAATGATCTTGAAGCAGGGAAAACTGTTGATCCCCAGACGCTGCATCCGGGCCTGCGCACCCTTTTCCGGTCTAATGTTCAGCATTATCTGATGGATGAAATGCGTTATGACCCAGCAAAATTGGTGGCTGCCTATCAAGGCCCCACGATGCTGGTTCAGGGTGGGCGGGACACGCAGATCAGTCCGACAGCCGATTTTGATCTCCTCAAAGCCGCTGCGCCAAAAGCAGATGCACTGTATCTGCCAGAGGCCAATCATATGCTGAAGGATGTGCAAGGCACCGGCAAAGCGGATTTCATGAAGGCTTATACAGACTCAACTGTGCCTCTGGATCCAAAACTTGTCCCGCATATTGCAGAGTTTGTCCTCAGTCATTGACCCGGAGCGACGGGCGTCACACATCTGGGGTAACGGAGGAACAACACATATGGCACAGGATGGACATCCGGCTGAGGACTACCTCAGCCCCAGGTTGGAAAGCCTGATTGCAGACGGCGTTAAGGCGGGTTTTGCGCGTGACGTTGTGATCGCAGTCCTGATTGACCTGCTGGATGATGGTCCGGCAGATGATGCGGAGGTGAGATGAAAGACCCTTATTCGGTTCTCGGTGTTGCCAAGACAGCGACGGACAAGGAAATCCGCAGCGCGTACCGGAAGCTGGCCAAGCAGTATCACCCTGACCACAATCCTGACAGCAAGGATGCCGAGGAAAAGTTCAAGGCTGTCGGGCAGGCCTATAACATCATCGGAGACAAGGAAAAGCGCGAGCGCTTTGACCGTGGCGAGATTGATGCTGAGGGGCAGGAACGCGGGCCATTTGGTGGCGCAGGGTTCGGTGGTGGGCCGGGCGGCGGCGCGCATGGCTTCCAGGGCAATTTCAGTCAGGAAGACCTGGGGTCGTTCTTCTCCGATATGTTCGGAGGCGGTGGCTTCAGCGGGGATTTTCGTCCCGGGGGCGCTGCCGGGCGGCGGGCCTCAAAAGGATCGGATCGGCGGTTTTCCGTAACCATCAGTTTTGAACAGGCCGTTCTGGGCACATCCCTTGATCTTGCTCTGGGAGAAGGAGGACATACGGAAGTGCGTGTGCCTCCCGGGGTAGAAGACGGGCAGACCTTGCGTGTGCGTGGGAAGGGGGCTCCCGGTCGTCCGGGAATGGATGGACAGCCGGGTGTGCCGGGCGATGCGCTTCTGACCATCAGTGTCACACCTGACAAGCGTTACACCCGCGACGGACGTAATCTGCGAATCACCCAGAATGTGGACCTGCGAACAGCGGTTCTGGGCGGTAAGGTGACGGTGTCGACGCCGAAGGGGGATGTCGCGGTCAAGGTGCCCAAGCATTCTGACAGCGGGAAGGTTCTCCGGCTGGCGGGGCGTGGCGTTGGTGCAGACAAAAAGCATCCGGCAGGTGATCTGTTCGTGACCCTTCAGGTGCATATCGGGACTGTCTCGCCTGAGCTTGAAGCCTTTTTTGCTGCTCAGGAGGTCTGAAAATGGGCATGGTCCGGCGCGCGAAAGCGCGTCTGCCAGACTGGCCATGGCGGCAGATCATTGGCGGTATTTTCGCGATTATTTTTGTCGTGGCTCTAAGCATCATGGGAGCGCATGCGCTCATCCTCGCCGGGGAGTGGCATTTGCCCTAAAGTAAGGCCCGTCTTTGCTTTTGACGGGTATTTCATGGCGTCCTTTTCTTCTTCTCCCGCTGTTCAGGATACCGGGGCGCAACGTCGCCGGGCCTTTACTGTCGTACTGGCAATCGAGTTGTGGGAACGGTTCGGCTATTACGGGATGCAGGCCGTTCTGACGCTGTTCATGGTGCAACAGCTCCGGATGGCAGACACGGCGGCCAATCTGATGATGGGCGCTTTTTCCGCTCTGACGTATATCACACCCGCACTGGGTGGCGTTTTGGGAGACCGTGTTCTGGGAACACGGCGGACCGTCGTCATGGGGACTATTTCCCTAGCTCTTGGTTATGCTTGTCTTGCCGCATCCCTGAACTCCACGACGCTTCTGTTGCTGGCCATGGCTCTGATTTCTACAGGGAATGGTCTGTTCAAGCCCAATGCGGGCAATCTGGTCAGGCGGATTTATGAAGGGGATGATGCCGCGCTGGATGCTGCATTTACGCTCTACTACATGTCCGTAAATGTCGGCTCGACTGTTTCGATGCTGCTGACACCGTGGTTACAGGTCCACTATGGGGCGCCGGTTGCCTTTGCCACATGCTCCGGAGGGCTTGTTGTCGGGCTGCTCTATTATCTGTGGCGGTCCAACTGGCTGGATTATACGGCCAGTCCGATCGAGCAGAAAGGCATTCCGCTCAGTCGGTTTGGGCTGGTAGGACTGGGGTTGCTACTCCTGACGCTTTTTAACGCGTGGATCTTGAGCAGCGATGGTCTTGCAAGAATTTGCGTCATTGTTGCAGGGATTGGCCTGGCCGTTATCTGGGCGGTGTTGTACGGCCGCGCGCCGGCAGAAGAACGTCCCGGCCTGAAACTGACCTATCTGCTCTCCCTGCAGGGGACGATCTATCTGATTTATTATCAGCAGATGATTACGTCTCTCACGCTCTATGCCTTGCGGGATGTGTCCGGTGATTTCAAAATTGCTGGCGTCACGATCCTGCACATGTCCGCCGGACAGTTCCAGGCTCTCAACTCGCTCTGGATCATGGCGCTCAGCCCGATACTGGCCACCGTGTACAATCGCTTCGGTGCACAGGGCCGGGATCTGTCTATCGCCCGCAAGATGTTGATCGGATATGCGATGGTCGCACTGGCCTTTGGTGTCTGGTGGTTTGCAACGGCGGCAACGACGGGCCTTGTTTCTCCATGGATCATGGTTGTGGGCTACGGGCTGCTGTCCTTTGCGGAATTGCTGACCAATGGTCTGGGGCTGGCCATTATCGCCCGTTACGCTCCGGCAAGGCTTGGTGGTTTCATGATGGGCGGCCTTTACCTGCTTTGGGGCATTGCCATGTATGTGGGCAGCGTTATTGCGAATGAGGCTGCCATGCCGGCCGATGTGGCGACATCTGCTGGCAATGTTCTTTATGCGGGTTTGTTCCGGACGCTTTGTGAAATTGCCGTTGCGATTGTCGTGATTCTGGCCTGTATCGAGCCTTTGACGCGGCGTTGGGATCGACAACACATAACTGTGAACAAGAAACTTTCCACGATTTCTTGAACGTGAAACTTTTGTAATTCGGGAGAAAACCTAGGAAAATGATTGGACATCATTTGTCTTAAATCTCCCGAAGGTGCCGATTAGGAAAACAAGCGTCTTCCTCTCTCTATTCCGGACCGGTATCGGCCTGTATTGGACAGTCGTTCACGATTTTCCAGCTACAGGCCACGCGAGAGGGACACGCGAAAAGAAATGCAGAGGTATAGAAGCGGTTTGACGAAGGCTCTGGGGACGGCCTGTCTTTTGAGTACGGCTCTGTCCACATTCCAGATTGCACACGCCGCAACGGCTTCTGCATCTTCTCAAGGATCGGCAGAACTGCCTCGCGCCCATAACAGTGCTGGTCACCCGGTTCTGCGCACGAAATCCATCCAGCCCAGCCCTCTGCTGGTCAAGCCTGCGCCGACGCCTTCACATCTGGCAGCCGCGCAGCCTTCGGATACAACGGAAAGCCGTTTCTTCCCTGCCAGCTTCCACGATTGGTTGACCCAGAGCACCATGACAGGGGACTGGGGCGGCTATCGGACCTGGCTGACGGAAAAAGGTATCAATATCGGCGGGCACTTCCTGCAGGACAGCGCTGGCAACCCTATGGGGGGCAAGGCCAAGACCGTTAGGTATGCGGATGAGTTTGGCCTGAATATTGACCTTGATCTGAAGCGGCTGACTGGCTGGAACCTTGGTCTCTTCCACTTCCTGAGTACGGCCCGACAGGGTCTGGGTATTGGCGCCAAGCTCCCGGCGCTGGATAGCCCTCAGCAGATCTTTGGATCGGGTGAAACCGTCCGCCTGACCCGTCTGTCATGGGAAATGCCGTGGAACCGGTATGTCTCCACGGAAGTCGGTGAAATCAATACCGAGAACGATTTCGAACAGTCCTCCATGTACTGGGGCATGAGCCAGTACTGCCAGTTCGAGTCCAATGCCATCTGTGGTATGCCGCAGTCTGTCGCGATGAACTCGGGTTATGGATATTACCCGACGGCGCATCCGGGGGCGTGGGTGAAGTTCTACCCCGCCGGGAACAATCATTATCTGATCCAGTTTGGTGCGTATTCGGTCGATCCGACGATTGCCAATACGCATAACGGCTGGAAGATGAACCTTCATGGCGCAACGGGCACATACGTTCCGTTCCAGCTTGGCTGGCATCAGGGCGGCAAGGATGATTACAGCGGCCCGCTTCAGACCAATATCAAGATTGGCGGCTACTGGGATTCTTCACAGGTCAAGAATGTCTATGGCCAGCTTGGAACATTCGGCGTTCCGACGGAATATCTGATTTCGGCACCGGTTCAGCAGGTTCGCGGTCGCTTCGGTGGCTGGTTCCAGTTTGACCGTATGCTGGAGCGTGACAAGGCGGATCCGAACCGTGGAACATCGTTCTTCGGCTCTTTTACCTGGGGTGATCCGCGTACGGCGATTGCGCCTTACTTCATCACATGGGGCATCACGCGCAAGGGCACCTTTAAGGATCGCCCGAACGACACGATCAGCCTTGGCATGAAAATGCTGTGGGTGAACCCGAAGCTGACCATCTGGGCGCGCCAGATGCAGGCGGCGGGGGCAACAGGGCTGTACAAGCCTTCTGAAGAACATGCCATCGAACTGAATTACGGCTGGCGCCCGACGCCGTGGCTCGTGATCCGGCCTGGTGCGCAGTACATCATGCATCCGGGTGGTACCAACCGGTACAAGAATGCGCTGCTGATGGATTTCGAGACAGGTATTACCTTCTAAGTTCCGGCTCGGAGCAGAGATGAAAAACGCGCCCCTCCTCATGGGGGCGCGTTTTTTTGTGCCTGATGTCTGATGGGAAATCAGAGATCGGTTGTGAAAGAGAACTTGAACGTCCGGGGCAGGCCCTGAAGCAGATAGCCGTTGAACGCTGAAGACCAGTAACGGGTATTGGCGATGTTATCGATGCCGAAGCGTAGTGTGACGGGCTTGTGATAGGTTGTGAACGTGTAGCGTGCGCCCAGATCAAAGCGTGTCCAGACCGGGATATGAAGAGTGTTGGCCTGATTGACCCATTGCTTGCCCGTGTTGACGACGCGTCCGACCACCGTTGCACCTTTCAGGAAGGGCAGGTCATATTCCAGATTGCCGTTGATCGTGTAGTTGGGCACGCCGATCGCCGTGTTGCCATTATAAGTCCCGCCGGCTGTGCGGCGCAGGGCGGCCTGAATGAGAGTTCCGCCACCATTGAAGCGTAGTCCGGGCAGGATCTGGCCGTTGACGGTCAGTTCCATACCGCGGTTTCGCTGGAGCCCGTTGACACGATAGATGTAGTTTCCGGTTGTTCCCAGTGCTTCAGAATACGCATTGGGCTGTGCGATTTGATAGAAGGCCAGACCTGCACTGAACCGTCCGATGTCGTATTTCGCACCGATTTCGTACTGAGTGGATTTGTAGGGCGGGAAGACTTCCCCAAGATTGATGACATTTCCTGAGGCCACCGCGCCTTTAGCCAAACCTTCGATCCGGTTGAAATATATGGATGTCTGGCGCGTTGGGTGAATGACCAGCCCCACAACCGGTGTGATGGCGTCCTGGTCGTAATGACTGGACTGCGCGCCGCGACCGGTCTTGCTGTAGGCGTATCCGTTGATCAGCATGTTCTGGTAGCGGAAGCCACCAGTCAGCGCGATGCGACCGTTCAGAAACGTCATCGTGTCTGAAAAGAACAGGCTGTAAAGCCGTGTCCAGCTTGTTGTCTGTGGGTTATCCAGTACGCCGCCAACAAATGTCTCAGCCGGGGCGGCTTTCTGCGTCGTGTTGTAAAGATTGGTGGTGAGAGGGGTCAGGGACATCGCATAAGCTGCACCGGTATCTTCCCAAAGGGCCGATCCACCGGCGTTGACTTCATGTTTGATGAAGCCTGTGCGGAAATGTGCGCGGACGCCTGCGCGCGTGCTTTCGTTTGTCTGCGAATACGGCACATACATGGCTCCGGCTGTTCCGTCGCCTGTCGTGGGATTTGTGATGGTCGGGGTGGAGTAGTTGCCTTTTTCATCGCCGTGCAGCGCGCCAAAGGCACCATACAGGGTCACGTTCTTCGAAAGATCATGCTCGATATTGAGCATCCCAAAAATGTAATTCAGATCGTTATAAGCCCATTTTTGCCCATAATTATGAGATGGCGAAACGGCACGCGGTACGGATGTGACTGCGCTACCCAGGAAGATTGCGGGTCTGCCGCCATCGACGCCCTGGTTCTGATAATTCATGTCCATTGAGATACGGGTGCTGTTATCCCGGCTGTGCCAGTCAAAATCTGCACCCAGAGCCGTCGAATGGCGATATTCGTTATTAATAGAATCTTCGCCCGATTGTCCTGCGACATTCAGCCGGACACCGAACTGTTTTTCCGTTCCGAAGCGCCGCCCGACGTCGATGCTGCCGTCTCCCATGGCGCTGCTGGTATACCCTGCGCTCAGGCGTGTAATCGGTGCATCCGTGGCGTGTTTGAACATGAGGTTGATGTTGCCGCCGATGGCTGACCCGCCCGGTGCAGCCCCGTTCAGAAATGCGCTGGCTCCATTGAGAACCTGCACGCTGTCATAAAGCTGTGGAGAGACGAGCTGGCGGGGGGTGATGCCGTACAGGCCGTTGATGGCGACGTCGTCTCCGTTCACGGCGAAGCCACGAATGACGAACATCTCTGAGAAATTGCCGTATCCATACGTGGTGCGGACAGAGGGATCATTTTCCAAAACCTGTCCGAGCGTCTGGGACTGTTGGTTCAGGATCATGCTGGAAGAATAGCTGCGGATGTTGAAAGGCACGTCCAGGCCTTTCTTGTTTCCTAGAACACCAAGCTGACCACCGCTTGTGACTTCCATCTGGTTCCGGCGCTTCGCCTTGACGACGATTTCTTCGTCATTCGGAGTCGACGTTTTTGAAACGGGGGCTGTGTTCTGGGTAGCCTGCTGCGATGCAACGGAAGAGCTGGTCGCGGCTGTCGCAAGGATAGGGAAGGTTGTGCCGGCGAGGAGGATGCAGGCCAGGCGGCTACGGGATCGTCTGGTGTGGAAGATCGGATGTACGCGCACGATGGAAGCCTCGATTGGAGGAGAAGGTGAGCGCTACATACGGGAATGAGAATTAATCTCAAATAGATTGATGTAACGTAATATGATTTCGGGCTCAGCGTGGCTTTTGCGCCATAAAACAAGCGGAGCCCAAAAGAGGCTCCACTATATCGTCAGATGCAAAGTGGACTGCGTCAGAGCACGACTGTGAACTGGACTCCCAGTACCGCCGCATCATGGAATGTCGTCGTGGCACTTGGGCGCTGGATGTACTGAAAGTCTGGCTGGATCGCCATCGCACGGGCGACATGGGCGCTGTAGAACAGTTCGTACACGTTCTCATGGCTCTGCGGACCATAGACCGCGCCCCATTGTGTATCCTGATAGGGAAGATTGAGGTTTTTGGAAGATTCCTGCTGGAGGGCGGCAGTCGTACTCATGTCGAAGTGCTGCCACATGGCGCCGACGGTATCGAGCGGCCGCCCCCACGCTTTGCCTGTATCCAGCATTCCAACCCATGTGTGATCGCGCATGGAAACCGTCTGGCCGTCACTATACATGGCGCCTGCCATGAGGATCAGACCATTGGTATCGCCTGGGCCATTGCGCATGAGCATCTGGTCCATGATGAGCCATGCACTGTTTCGACCTGCTTCATAGCGGCGAGGCAGGCCCGTCTGCTGCCAGGAATTGCCGTGAATGTCTTCATACAGGTTGGGGTAGCGTGAGTTGTCGTAGGAATAACCAAGTTCGTAGTGGCCAACGAGGCGGTTCTTCCCGAAATGTGGCACCCATCCAATCTCAATTGGTGTTGAGAACTTGCCCAATCCGGACTGGGCCCACGACCAACCGGAGATGCCGCCGTTATAGGCATGAGGGCTGACTGCAAACAGACCGCCCATGATGTAGGTATCGACGGTTGGCATGACACGAACGATGGCTGCCAGGTTACCGGATGGCCAGTCACGGTTGCCTTCTGTATATTTGTTTGGTGCCGGGTTGCCGCATACCGCCACGTTCATGAAGTCGCAGAACAGGGGAGACGCTGCAAAGAAGGAGCCTACAGGAATCCAGCCGGCGCTGATGTCGATGCGGTTATGGTAAAAGGACGTCTCGCCATACATCGAGACCAGATGGGCAACCACGTTCCCGCGGGCGCCATAAATCTCCTGAACAGGTGCGATGGAATCTCCGAACATGCGCGACACGTTCTGACCGTGACCGTTGACGATCAGGGTGTGGGTCCAGAAATTCGGAATACCGGCCAGCTTGTCCCAGTCGACGTCCAGTTCAACGCCGACCTGACCTGTATCTGAATAAGCGCGCTGCTTTCCGCCAGTGATGTTTCCGGCGAATTCTTCGTTGATGGAAGCGAGAAGGTGAATGCCGTGGTCCACCAGCCAAGGCTGGATGCCACCCCAGTCTCCAAAGAAATGCTGTGATCCCATGGGTGCTGCAAAGAAGGACCCAGGGTCTGCGATGTCGTCGGAGGCTCCTGCGCTGCGAACGCCACGCATGTTTTTCTGCAAAAGAGGAACGCGGCGGCCTGTGTCCATGGGGTGAGGTGTGAGTTCGGATTTGCTGTTGCCGGCAGACGGTTCCGCAGAAGGACCTGCTGTGGGCGTAGATCCGGAAGGAGAGGCCGCCTGTCCGAGGGCGTGTCCGGGCAGGAAGGCCAGTGTCGTGGCGGACAGGACGCCGAGCAGGGCCGAACGAAAAAATCCGGAACGAGGAACGCGAGCGGAAATAGGCAGCACGACCATGAGGCAGCAGGTCTCTCTTCTGTCTGATGATGGTGGGGTGGAAAACATGTTTTCTTCGTTGTTGTTCCCGTGATGGGACGAAGAAAATGAATTCCAATTTAGGGAGGGAGACATGGTGTGTCGCAGAACGGTCCCCCCAGTGTCAATGCGTCGAAGGGATTAAGCTGGGTTGGGAGGGTAGGATCTGTTGGATTGTGACGTTGTGTGGATGGAGACTTGTCGGGTCTGAATAATTGGCAACCTCGGGGTTTCTATAGCGTAAAGGAGGGTCTCTTATTTTTTCAAGACACAGGAGGCAGCATGATGTTTTCTCGTTCCATGCTGAAACAGGCAGCTTCAGGGCTTGGCCTGGGAGCGATATTATTGGTGGGATCGGCTGCGGCCGATACGGCTACACCACCGGCTCCGCCTCCTGTTCCCGCAATGGACGCTCCTTTGCAGCTTGGAACGGTTTCTGTGCAGGGCAATAAGAGTGTTCCATCAGAGGATATTCTGAAGACGTTCGGTTACCAGTCTGGTCAGAGTGTGACCCGTGCTCAGCTTTCTGCGGCGCAAAAGCGTGTGGCAGATCTGTATCAGTCCCGGGGCATAGGGACGGATCTTGGCGAACAGATGCACATTTCCGCTGACAAGGTGGACGTAAAGCTTGTTCTTCGGGAGGAAGTTCCACGTAATCACGAGGCGCGGAAACTCATTCTCGACAAGGTCGCCTTTGACGGAAACAGCAGCGTTCCAACACCGGCTTTGGCGGCCGCAACGCATCTGCAGGAAGGTGCGACTATTTCAGACGAGACGCTGGCTGCTGACGAAGCGGCGATCCAGAAGGTTTATCAGGAGAAGAAGCTGGGTGCTGAAATCCAGCCTCAGGTTGTCTACCCCAATCATGACAACCATTTGGTTCTGGTCTGGCAGATCAAGGAACGTGAGGGAGAGAGGACCCCGTACTGACCAGGCTTCGTGTCAGGACAGGGTTTCTGGGTCGAGTGGCTGTGGGGTTAGAACAGAAGGCAGGTAGAGCGGATGCTCCGGTCTGCCGCTCTTGCTAAGCCGTAGCGCAGTGACTTTGATGCCATGATGGCCCAGCATTCGGGCCACTTCGGTTCCACGGGGCCTGAGGGCTTTGGCCTGTGGGGCCCCGTAGGCTAGAACGACCAGATCTGCTTTTTTCGCCATGGTCAGAAGATGGGCGTCATTGTCTGGCCCGATCGGATCGTCAACTTCCAGAAGGCGTTTCTGATCCGTACAGCGATAGGCAAAGCTGTTTCCAACAAAAATGCCGCCATATCCCCATGCACGAGCATAGCGCTGGCATTTGGCGACTGTTCGGTCATCCCCGATTTCCGTGGCGACAGACGGGTTCATCATCAGCCACATCATCATCGGTTTGCTGTCGTCCCACACGCGCTCAAGTGTGTAACGGTAGCAGTCGCCCGGACCTGCATAGAGGGCTGTGCTGCGCACGTCTTCTGACAGGCGAAGGGGGCGTGCATGCCCAACATGATGTTGACCAAACAGGTCGGCAGAACCAGCCAGCTCCTTTTCAGAAGCGGGGTGGGAAGAACGGGACATGGCAGGAAAATCCGGAGGATGGTGTGACGGCGTTAGTGACCGGCTTTAAGGGCTTTCACGGCAGCCAGTGCCCGCTCGACATGTTCATCCGGTGACATGGAGGCATAGGACAGAACGATATGCCCGTCCGGAGCAATCACATAGGACGTACGGCTGGCCAGATGTTTTGCGGGCATCTTGGCCTTATAAGAGTTCGTTACGATACCGTTTGGGTCTGCTGCAACAGGAAAGGCGCTGCGGCATTCGCTGACAGAAAACTTTGTCAACTTGTCGATCGGATCCATGGAGATGCCAATAACGGTTGCGCCCATTTCCTTGAACTGCGGAATGGCCTCTGCAAAATCATGAGCTTCGATCGTGCATCCCTTGGTGAAGGCTGCAGGATAGAAATACAGGACAACCGGGCCTGTCTTCAGGGCATCGGCAAGATGATAGCTGAACTGGTGTCCGCCCATGCTGGCCTGAGCCGTGAAATCAGGAGCGTGGGCTCCGGTTTCCAGTGCGGCATGGGCCGGGGAGGCAAGAGTGCCAATCGAAGCGAGGGCGCAGAAAGCGGAGATTGGCAGCAGAAGGCGCATAGGGTCAGTTCTGTTTCCTGAATGAGTGTCAGAATGTGCCGGGGGGGACCACGACACAGGGTGAACCGTGCGGCAGATGCTGGCAGGCTGCAAGAGCACTTTCATGCGTCAGACCGGTCAAACGTGCGCGATACAGATGGCCCTTGCCCGTTTTGACGCTGGCAACTTGTGTTCGTGCAGAAGCAACGGCGACACCGGCGCGGCTGTGTGCCTGAGAGGCGGCTGTATTGGCCTGACTGGCATTGGCGAATGCGCCGACCTGGATCGCCCATGTGCGCGGCCCCGATGTATCCTGCTGAACGGGTGCCGCACGACGGGCAATGGGCGCGGGACCTGGCGACAGGCGATATTGCTGCTGGTTGGCGGCAGGCATGATGGCCATGATCGGCTGTGGCTTCAGGCGATGCCCGATGGGGATTTCCTGCGCGGTTACCTGACTGTCAGCCAGTTCGGTATCCATGCTGTTTGCAACGGCTGGTCGATAGGCTGCTGCCTGAACCGTTGGTGTGGGGGAGGTGATGCCGCGTGCTGCCCATGCGGCGCTGACGCTGCTCGGTCCTGCGGCAGGTGTCGCTGCGGAAGCCACGGCAACAGGCGTCTCTGGAACTTCGGCAACTTCTACTGGAGCGGCAGAAGACGCGCTCGTATCAGCAGTATCTTTGTGCGACCAGGCGGCACTGACAGCCTGACTGGTCGGAGAGGCTGGAGCACTGTTTTCTGCAATCTGGATTTGGGCGTTCGGATCATGCTGGGCGACCAGAAGATCTGCTGCCGAACGGTTATGAGGCGTTATGCCCGCAATCCGTGGTCCGATGGAGGCAACATACCGGCGTGTTTCACGCGGCAACGGACGTCCCCGGCGGAGGTAGCTGTCCAGACTTCCCGGGCCATCGTTATAGGCGGCCAGAAATCCGGGAGAGCCATAAATATCGTACATCTGCCGGAGATAGGCTGTCCCGGCGAGGATATTGTCGTGTGGATCGAAAGGGTCGTCCCCGAGGCCGTATTGCTGACGCATGTCGTCATAAGTTGGTGGCATCAACTGGAGGAGACCCATGGCGCCGGGCGTCGAGGTTATGAAGTTGCCGTTGTGATCAAAAAGATGACCACCAGATTCCTGCTGCATGACGGCCCGAATCCACTGTCCCGGCACGTCGAAACGTGCGGATGCCTCTTCAATATAGGGACCCCACGGATCATCCGGCGGCCCTGGAGGCGCGTAATATGACTTGGCGTGAGCCCGGTATTTTGCAGCTTCCTGCGTTACGGGCAGGCGCGAGGTCGAGCTCATGTCGGCTGTGTCAGCGCACGCCGCGAGCAGGCCAATCAGACCAAGTGCCAGACCGGAACGGAGGACGGTCTTGAAACGTGGAGTAGTCTGGGGCGGCACGGCGGAGCTGGGCATCGGGGCAGGGTACCTGACAAGGGAAGAACTGTCGCAACCTACAAAGCATACACAGGGATTACGGCAAAACTAGGAAAAATGACGAAAACCGGACGTTTTCCGGGAACCCTCTCTACCTTGAGGGCATACGCACCGTTACATGGGGAAAACACAGGGAGCCATCAAGGGCTGCCTGCTTGCGGGATAAGGGTCTATGGGTTAGGCGGACCATATGAGCGCATTGTCTCCGGCCCCGACCGAACCTCACGTTGACAGTCTGTCGACGCCTGCTTCCGGCCTGATGAAGTTCGATCAGCGCCGTGGCAGCCCTGCCGCGCGTGCGTGGAATGATTTCTGCGAAACGCGGCAGCTCTGGCGGCTGGGTGTCATGCTGGGCTGGCTGGATATCAAACTGCGCTATCGCGGGTCAGCGCTCGGTCCCTTCTGGCTGACCATTACGTCCGTCCTCATGGTGGCGTCCATGGGTGTTCTGTACGGGCGGCTGTTTCATCAGGATCTCAAGGTTTATCTGCCGTTCCTGGCACTGTCCCTGACGCTCTGGCAAACCGGTCTGGCCAGTCTTGTACAGGAATCCTGTACGAGCTTTCTTGATGCGGACAGCATGATCCGATCCAGCCGTTTGCCTCTCCTGCTTCAGGCTGTTCGGGTTGTGGTCCGCAATGCCATCGTGTTCGGGCATAACATCATCGTGCCGATTGGTGTTTTTGCCCTCTACCATGTCTGGCCGGGTGCTTCGGCCTTGCTCGCTATTCCCTCGCTGCTGTTGTGGGGAATCGACGGTTTCGCGGCCTCAATGCTGCTTGGTGCGCTCTGTGCACGTTTCAGGGATATTCCGCCGATCGTCGGTGCCCTGATGCAGATCGTATTTTACGTCACCCCGGTCATCTGGCAGCCGGAACAACTCGCGGGCAAGGCCAGGTTCCTGCTTTACAATCCGTTCTATGCCTTGCTGGAAATCGTTCGTGCACCCTTGTTGGGGCACGTTCCGTCAGCGGGTGTATGGGGTGTGGCCGTTGGAACGAGTGCGGTGTTCTGCGCTCTGGCAGTTTGGGTTTTTGTGCGTGTCCGGGCGCGTCTGGTGTTCTGGATCTGAGCATGACCCATATCCGTCTTGAAAATCTGTCCCTGTCATTTCCCGTTCTGCATGGCGCCTCGCGGTCGCTGAAAAAGACGCTATTGGCGCGTGCAAAAGCGACCGTTACGAAGCCTGCCAGTGTGGGCGGCCGGATGCGCCTTGGTGCTGCTGCTTCTGATGCTGTTCTGGTTCAGGCACTTTCGGGTCTGACATTTCAGATTGAGGGTGGTGAGCGTGTTGGCCTGATCGGTCATAACGGGGCCGGGAAGTCCACGCTGCTTCGCGTTCTGGCCGGGATTTATGAAACGACAGACGGTGTGCTGGACATTGAAGGGGACAGTCATGCTCTGATTGATCCGCAGTCCGGCATGAACCCTGAACTGACAGGCCGTGAAAACCTTCATCTGTTTGCATGTCGGATGGGAGTAGCCAAGGAGCATATTGCCCGGCTTGAAGCGGATGTTGAAGCTTTTGCCGAACTGGGACCGTTTTTCGATCTGCCTGTTCGGCTTTACTCGTCTGGCATGGGAATCCGATTAGGTTTTGCACTGGCGACGGTGCCACGTCCAAGCATTCTTCTGATGGACGAATGGTTTATGGCTGGTGATCAGCGCTTTCAGGACAAGGCAAAGAACCGGATGGAAGGCATGGTGGATGCTGCCGAAATCCTTATCGTCACGTCGCATTCCCTTCCGGTTCTGCGGAAATGGTGCACACGTATTCTGTGGATGGAGGGGGGGCAGGTTCGTATGGATGGGCCGACCCAGACGGTTCTGGATGCGTATGAAGCGTCTCTGGCCTGAGTTCTGCGATTTGGTCTGACCCGAAGGGTGCGGTAGTCTTGGGCGAGTTTATCACCCTCATGGAGACAGACCATGTCTTATGCCGCAATTGATGCAGCCCGCGTTGCCAAGGCCGCCAAGTCTGCCCTGCAGACGCTCTCCACGGTCAAGGAGCAGTCCGAAGCGCATCAGCGCAAGACGATCATGATCGAGCGCATTGAAGCCCTCGCTACGGCCGCTGCTGACACGAAAGACTGCAACCAGATCACGCTGACGTCTGAAGAGTTCTGGCTGATTTCCAAGAACTGGTAACAGCCTTTCGGGCAGGGGAGACCCTGCCTGTTACCGCTGGTAGGACGCGATTTCTACCAGATTGCCGTCAGGGTCCCGACAATAAACGGACGTGATGGGGCCGAGAGCTCCCAAGCGCGCCACAGGACCTTCCGTCACCACAACACCGCATTTTTCCAGATGGCGGATAACGTCTTCGCTGGCGATGGCTGAGGTGAAGCAAAGATCGGACGTGCCCGGCTGCGCGCCTTCTGCCGTTTCCCAGCCCTCGGAATTTTCCGGCCGAAGATTAATCTTCTGCCCCCCGAAGCACAGGGCAACACGGTTGTTCCGCCCGTACTCCTCGATATCCATACCGAGAACCCGCTGATACCAGGACGCCGAGATGGTCCTGTCACGGACGGTCAGAACGATGTGATCGAGGCGATCGACGGTAAAGCGCATGATGATCCCTTACGAGAACGGCGTCAGAGGCCCCGGAGCAAACCTTCCGGGGCGGAAGGTTTTCAGGTCGGCGGGCGCTTGCGGAAGGCTGCCAGACTGACGACTTCAGCCTCTTTCTTTTCTTCATCGGCAGGAGGCTCTTCGATCCGGACTTCCGGATGATGAGCCGGATCAATGTCGTCAGGCTCGACGGCGTCTTCCGGGATCTCGATGTCCTCATCATCCTGCATGGAACTGACAAAGCGCAGAGCCATACGGATATGCGGATCGGCAAAGGCCGTGATGGCGGAGACGGGAATCACCAGAATGCTGCCAACGCCCCCGAAGGACAGACCAACGGAAATGGTGTTCTTGTCGCGATCCAGTGCCAGATCCCAGAACTGGTGCTGAAGAACGATGGTCATTTCTTCCGGGTACTGCGCGCGCAGGCGAGCCGGAATGATCACGTCCGGGCGGTTGGTGCGGAATGTCAGATAGAAATGGTGGGCACCGGGCAGGCCTTCTGCGGCGACGTGCTCAATGGCACGCAGCATGACTTCACGGTAGGCGTCTTCCACCCAGTCGTCATAGGGGAGAAGGCTTTCCGGCAGTTCGTGTTCGAAGCCGTCCTGGCCGTTGTGATCGTCGTCGCTCATGGTCGTAAGCCTGATGTTTCAGTCAATCCTCTCAGGGATGCGACAGACAGGCCTGAATGGCAAGACGTTTTGCAGAAAAGGAAATTTGAGGTGGGAGGGCTTCTGTTGCCCGGTGCCCTCCCGAACCGCGCTTATCGCTTATGCAGCGACAGCGAGCACCTCAGAGTTATCGTTGGCACTTGTAAGTTTAGCCCGATGACGGTGGTACAATGCCGGGCAAAAGATAAGTCTTTACCATGCGCGTCGAGCCTGTTTCGTCCCCACAGATCCCTTTTGCGAGGAATTTTTTCTGGTGGAGACGCCGGGCACTGCCCCCGGGTCCACAACACTTATTTCACTTACCGTTTATCGCCATAGCCGGGGACGAACCCCTTGCACCGCTGAACATAGGAGTGCTGTTGCCGTCCTGCAAGGGGAAAAGACGAAGCGTGTGATGACAGTGGCCGGACTCGTCTCGAACGGTGGCGGGAGATGTTTCGTCATGCTAGAGCCGCGCCCTATGGCACTGACATCCGAACAGCGCGCTGAGATCGAAGCTCAGCGCAACGAGCCCCAGCTGACCTCCCGCCCGACCGTTCCGGCGATGGAGAAACTCCTTTTCGCGCCTATCGAAGTGCTGGACCATGGGTTCCTGCGCGTTGTCGATTACATGGGCGATGATGGGGCCGTCGTTCAGGCTGCCCGCGTGTCCTATGGTCGCGGAACGAAGAAGGTTTCCGAGGATGCGGGCCTGATCCGTTATCTGATGCGGCATCGTCATTCCACGCCGTTTGAAATGTGCGAGATCAAGTTTCATGTGAAGCTGCCGGTGTTTGTGGCGCGGCAATGGATTCGCCACCGCATGGCGAGCGTGAACGAGTATTCTGCGCGCTATTCCATTCTGGATCGTGAGTTTTACCTGCCCGCGCTGGACCAGGTTGCCTCCCAGAGCGCCTCTAATCGACAGGGACGGAGCGAGGCTCTTGATCCGGAGACGGCGGAGCGTGTTCTGGAGATTCTGCGTCGCGATGCGAGTCAGTGCTACGATGATTATGAGAGCCTGCTGAATCCGGATGAGACCGGTCTGGCCCGCGAATTGGCGCGGATGAACCTGACGCTCAACACCTATACGCAGTGGTACTGGAAGATTGATCTGCACAATCTGATGCACTTCCTGGCCCTGCGCGCCGATCCGCATGCGCAGTACGAAATCCGCGTTTATGCAGAAAAAATGATCGAACTGCTCCATGCCTGGGTTCCAGCAACGGCTGCTGCCTTTGAAGAATACCGTCGTGGCGCATTCACGTTCTCGGCAGGAATGCTCAAGGTGTTGCGTCGTCGTCTGGCAGGCGAGGCTGTCACGCAGGAGACGTCGGGTCTGACGAAACGCGAATGGATCGAGATGAACGCCATCATCGATTCTGAAGCATAAGGACGGTTGCGTCCTGCATGAGCGATCTTGATAAAATTCTGAATAATCCTGCGTCTGTGCAGGAAGATTCTGCTCCCGGATTCGACCCCCGGCCACCGCGGATGTGGCCATGGGCGATTCTGGCAGGATTGCTCATGCTCGCTTCGGTTTTTATTCATGTTTTCTGGCCTGTTCCGCCACATAAACACATGGCTCTGTGCAAACATGGTCTGACGGAACACTGCTATAAAGTAGATCCGACAGCGGAAGACTGAAGGCCCGTTTTTGTACGTCTTGCAGTCGGTGGACGATCTGTTTTTCCAGAATCGCTGTTTCTGAACGGATTCCCCTGAGAACGAATGTAGAAACCTGCCGGACTCACATTCCAGGACTCTTAATCAACAAACTTATCCACAGGGTTCTACCCCGGAAAAGTGGATAACAAATTGCGCGTAGTTCTCTGAAGAGAATCGCGTCAAAGTCTTGATTTTCTGGGAAAAATCGTGGTGCCGGGTGAGGGATTTGAACCCCCGGCCTTCGGTTTACAAAACCGCTGCACTACCACTGTGCTAACCCGGCATCCACAGCCCGGCTTTTTCCATGCCGAGGCCCCTTTGGTCAAGCGTCAGAGAGACGATTTCTGTAATTTTCTCACTTTGATGGTGCCATGAGGCTTGGTGGAGGGGGGAGATGGGACGAGTTGTTTGTGAATCCATAGCCGTCAGATGAGAGCCCGTGATGGACTACAGGGGGGCGGGCGCAGGCTGAGAGGAGCAGCGCTGTTCCCAGAAGCAGAATACGGGTCATGAGGAAGCCTTTTCTTCGGATGCGGCAAGTGCGGCGGCAATGGTGGAAGCGAGAGCCGTATAGGCGCGTGCCGCTTCGCTGGCAGGGGCGGAGAGGATAATCGGAGTGCCATCGTCTCCGCTTGCCCGGATATCGGCCAGAAGGGGAATTTCCCCAAGGAAAGGAACACCAAGGCGTTTTGCTTCTTCCTGCGCGCCACCGTGACCGAACAATTCAGTCCGATGATTGCAGTTCGGGCAGCAGAAATAGGACATGTTCTCAACGACACCGAGAATGGGTGTTTCCATCCGTTCGAACATGGAGACACCGCGGCGGGCATCCAGCAGGGCAATATCCTGCGGTGTGGAGACAATAACGGCTCCACCCTTGGCCATCTTGGCCCCAAGCTTCTGGGCCAGCGTCAGTTGAGCGTCTCCGGTTCCCGGCGGCATGTCGATGACGAGGACATCCAGTTCGCCCCAGTCTACTTCTCCCAGAAACTGTGTCAGAGCCCCCATGACCATTGGTCCACGCCAGATCATGGCCTGATGCTCATCCACCAGATACCCGATGGACATGCTTTTCAGGCCCCAGGCCTCGATAGGGAGGATACGCCCGTCCACAACTTCCGGACGTGCATTCTTGCCCAGCATCCGGGGAAGGGAAGGGCCATAAATGTCGGCATCCAGAAGGCCGGTGCGGACGCCCTGCTTTGCCAGACCGGCTGCGAGATTGACGGCTGTGGTGGATTTTCCGACGCCCCCCTTTCCGGAAGCCACGGCAACAACGGCTTTTACACCTGGCAGAAGCGTTTCGGGGGCATGACGGCTTGATGCGTTGCGGCTTTGTCCGCCCAGATTGAAAGGACGGTGCCCACCACCTGCCGGAGCATTGGCTGGTGGCGGCGTCGTGGCGCGATGGGCCGTCAGGGAGATTGTCGCTCCTGTCAGACCGGGAATGCGGGCGATTTCCGCTTCCACATGATGGCGGATTGGTTCCATGCGGGAGACATTGTCACGCGACGTTGCAAGAGACACATGCGCGTGCCCGTCCCGCACTGAAACTCCTTCTAGAGAGGCAAAGGCCAGAACATTGGAACCCAGACCGGCCTGCTCGCTTCCAAGAATTTCGGAAATGCGTTTCTCGGCACTGACAGACGGCGTGTCGGAAGGGGTAGTCGGGGGGGGGGTACGATCGGTCATGCCAAGACTCTTTTCTGGAAAACGGCCTGTCTGGGAAAGCAGACGAGCCTAGCACACGCATCTCCTGACCGCATCCTGAACTGCTACTCTGAACTTCGGCATAGTGACGAGGAAGGGTCTTCTGCGTTAGCGTATCACCATGAGCAGATTGACCGCCCGCCTTGCCCTTTCCTGCGCCATTTCTCTGGTGCTGTCCGCCCCGTTAGCGCAGGCGCAGACGACATCACAGCCCTCTCCGGTTCCCGTTCCGGCACCACGTTCGGTTCCATCGAGCTTTGCGGATCTGGCGAACCGGCTCCTTCCGTCGGTTGTGAATGTTTCCACATCCGCCGTGCTCAAGCCGGGGAAGGATGAGGACAAGGGACCAGACTCCAGCAGCCCGGATGGGCCACAGGTACCGCAGTTTCCGCCGGGCTCTCCGCTGGAAAAGTTCTTCCACGACTACATGACGCACAAGCCGGCCCCGAACCGTCCTCCGCGCCGGATGCAGGCGCTGGGATCGGGCTTCATTCTCGACCCGGCTGGTATCATCGTGACGAACAACCACGTCATTGAAGGCGCGGATCAGGTATCCGTGACGCTTCAGGATGGGACGGAGCTTCCGGCGCGGATTGTCGGGCGTGACAGTCAGGTCGATCTGGCTGTGTTGGAAGTGAAGCCAAAACACCCGTTGCCTGCGGTTCCGCTGGGGCATAGCGATGCGGCACGGATTGGTGACTGGGTCGTGGCCATCGGCAATCCGTTTGGCCTGAACGGCACCGTGACGGCCGGTATCATTTCTTCCCGTGGACGAAATGTCGAACATGGTTTGTATGATGACTACATCCAGACTGATGCCGCCATTAACCGCGGAAATTCAGGTGGTCCGCTCTTTAACCTTTCCGGCGAAGTCATTGGCATCAATACGCTGATTTATGGTGGCGCTGGTGGCGATTCCATCGGCATCGGTTTCGCCATTCCTGCTGACGATGCACGTGGCATCATCGACCAGTTGCGGAAGACCGGGCATGTGTCCCGCGGCTGGATGGGGCTGAAATTCCAGAACGTATCCTACGAGATTGCCGAGGATCTGGATTTTCATAAGCCGGACGGGACTGTGGGCAAGGGGGCGCTTGTCTCTGAAGTTGGGCCGAAAAGCCCGGCGGCGCAGGCAGGACTTCAGGTTGGTGACATCATCACCCGCGTAGGAGATCAGGATGTAACGGGTCAGACCATGCCCCGCATCATTGCGTCCATTCTGCCGGGCACGAAGACGGAACTGACGGTTTGGCGCAAGGGCAGCACCAAGACGCTGCCGATCACGCTGGCTCAGTCTCCCAATGCGCCGGATATGCCACCGTCTGATACGCATCAGCCAACGCACACCAAGGCAGCCTTCGGCGAGCTGGGCCTGACGGTTCGGTCCATTGATGCCGAAATGCGCACGCAATACGCCCTGACCGACGATCAGCGTGGTGTTCTGGTGGATCGGGTAGAACCCTCCAGCCCGGCAACTTCGCGCGGCATTGCGGTTGGGAATGTGATTACGCAGGTTGGTCAGGATCAGATCGACACGCCCGATGCCTTCGCCAAGGCCATTCATCAGGCGCAGGAACAGAAGAAAACAGAAGTGCTGCTTCTGGTTCAGGATGATGATGGTCTGCGCTGGGTGCCTGTGCCTTTTCTCGGGAACTGATCGCGGGAACGGGCGCTGGAACGTCCCATGACAATTTTGAATGGCCTGATGCGGAAGTGGCTGCTTGTTCCGCCGCGGGGAACAAGCTGGCGCGAAGTCATGCGGCCTGCGACACGGCAGACGATCCGGGTTCTGGTCTCCATCGCTGCGGCATGGCTGGTCGGGTTTGTTCTGCATTTGCAGGAAACAATCTGGGCTTTGGTGACGGCGTTGATCGTCACTCAGTCGAGCATTACCCAGACGATGGCCACCGCGCGTGACCAGATTACCGGGACGTTACTGGGCGCTGTGGCAGGAACGATCGCTGTTTTGCTGGAACTCTGGACGGGTCAGCAATGGCTGTCCTTCTGGATTGTACTGACGCCTCTCGCTTTTCTGGCTGCGGTGCAGACGAATCTTCGGTTTGCCTGCATCACGCTCATGATCGTGTACCTGTTTCCCAGTCAGGGCAGTCCGTTCCTGCCTATGGTGACGCGTCTGACGGCCATTCTGATTGGTGTCATGGTTTCGCTGGTGGTGTCTTTTGTCGTCCTGCACAGCAGTGCCAGAAAGCAGGCTTTCCACACGTCGGGTCGCCTGCTGAGGCGGCTTGATGGATTGCTGGATGGCGCGCTGGATCAGGAAACAAGCTGGCGGGAAATTGAGAAGCGCAATGAAGCCTGCGTGACCCTGCTGATTGAACTGGAAGGCGCGGTTGAAGAGGCGCGGCGCGAGCGTTTCAGCGATCTGGAAAAGCGTGACCCGGTACTGGCTGCCCTCCCAAGGTTGATGCGAAGGCTCCTGAACGATACAATGCTGGTGGCTCGTGCAATCGCAACGGGCCGCGCAGCAGGCAATACGGGTCTTGTTCCGCTCTATAAAAGTCTCAGCCATGCACTTCGTGCTCTGGCTCACAGCTGTGAACAACGTCTCGTTCGGCAGCAGAACCGTCATCCGCATCAGCCGGAAGACAAAGACATCCTTGATCTTCTTCCCCGTCTGGAAGAGCAGACGCGCCCTGAAATGCGCTTTGTCATGTCCCTGTTCAAGGAAGATCTGCAACGCGCCGTTGGTGTCATCATGCGTGATGATGCTGGTGCAGCCAAAGGTCTCTGAGCGGCTCCTGTCCGCATTGTGACGAAACCCTGGCACGATTACCCGCGTTTTTCGTGGGTCTCGTGGCACTATGCTCGGAAAGCCGATCCCCGTCAGTGGTCGGCCATCAGGAACGGAGAAATCCATGATTACGCACGAAATCCTCAAGTCTCTTCCCGCCGGTGTGCAGGCTCCGCCCTATGACATCAACGGGATCAAACCGGGGATCGTGCATTTTGGCGTTGGGAACTTTTTTCGAGCCCATGAAGCGTTTTATGTTGAGCAGATCCTCAAGGATGATCCGAACTGGGGTATCATCGGTGTTGGTCTGACCGGCAGTGATCGCTCCAAAAAAAAGGCTGAGGAATTCAAGAAGCAGGATTGCCTCTTTTCCCTGACCGAAACCGCTCCATCTGGCAAAAGTACGGTCCGCGTCATGGGGGCATTGCGGGACTATCTTCTGGCACCAGCAGACCCGGAAGCTGTTCTGAAGCATCTTGCCGACCCGGCGATCCGTATTGTGTCCATGACCATCACGGAAGGCGGCTACAATATCAATGAGACGACTGGTGAGTTCGATCTTCAGAACAAAGCCGTTCAGCAGGATCTGAAGACGCCGGAAACTCCGTCTACGATTTTCGGATATGTCGTGGAGGGGCTGCGTCGCCGTCGTGATGCAGGGGGCAAAGCCTTCACGATCATGTCCTGCGATAACCTGCGCCATAACGGCAATGTCGCTCGCAAGGCATTTCTGGGATATGCGAAGGCCCGCGATCCGGAGCTGGCCAAGTGGATTGAAGAGAACGCGACGTTCCCGAATGGCATGGTTGATCGCATCACGCCGACCGTCTCGGCTGCTATTGCAAAGAAGCTGAACGACGCCAGTGGTCTGAACGATGATCTACCGCTCGTGGCGGAAGACTTTCATCAGTGGGTGCTGGAAGACAACTTCGCTGATGGCCGCCCTGCGCTGGAAAAGGCTGGTGTGCAGTTCGTTGAGGATGTGACGGATTATGAGCATGTAAAAATCCGGATGCTCAATGCCGGGCATATTATGCTCTGCTTCCCGGGCGTTCTGGCAGGCTACGAGAATGTCGATCAGGCTTTGGCAGATACGGATCTGCGCCGTAACCTTGAGAACTTCCTGAACAAGGACGTCATCCCGACCCTAGAGGCTCCGCCGGGCATGACACTGGAAGGCTACCGTGACAGTGTCATTAGCCGTTTCTCCAACCCGGCCATGGCAGATCAGACGTTGCGTATTTCCGGGGATGGCAGTTCGAAGATTCAGGTCTTCTGGACGGAAACGGTGCGTCAGGCTCTTGAAGGCAAACGCGATCTGTCCCGGATTGCTTTCGGTATGGCGTCCTATCTGGAAATGCTGCGCGGCAAGGACGAAAAGGGTGACACCTACGAGCCGTTCGAGCCGACTTTTGATGAGAGCCAGAAGATTCTGGCCAAGGCCGACGATTTTGAGAGCGCGCTTAAACTCCCCGCTTTCGATGCTTGGAGCGATCTGGACACATCCGAGCTGAATAGCAAGGTCGTGGCGTTGCGGAAAATTATTCGTGAGAAGGGCGTCAAGGCTGCTCTTCCAGCCTGAATAAATCTGCTCTGTCATGGAAAAGGCCGCCGTCTCATCAGAAAGGCGGCTTTTTTGTCGGCGATGATGCGCAGTTACGTCTTCGGGGCTGGGTTTTTCTTGTGCGTCTCAAGGATGTGCAGGAAGGCGTCTGCGGCCTTGCTGCGGTATCGTTCCTTATGCCGTAATCCGAAGAATATGCGCGGACCTAAATCGACTGGTGCTGCATATAGCGTTTGAGAGGCCAGAGAAGGTGCGACCACCAGGGAAGACAGGGCTGCCACGCCGGCACCAGCTTCCACTGCCGTTCGGACGCTTTCATTCGATGGAAGCGCAAGAACCTCTTTCAGCGTGTCCGGGTTAATGCTTCGCGCCTGGAGAGCCTGATTCAGTGAGGATCGCGTGCCTGACCCTTTTTCGCGCATGATCCACGGCGCATTCTGAAGCCATACAGCATCGACCGTCGTGTTCTGGAAGGGCGTGGAGCGCACAATTTGCAGGCGGTCTTCCCCGACTGGCCAGTGAGCAAGCGCGGGATCATCCACGATACCCTCGACGATGCCCAGATCTGAACGCCCTTCCCGGACGTGCTCTGCTGCCTGCCGGGTGTTCCCGACTTCCAGAACAATACTGATATCGGGAAAAGTCTGCCGAAAAGCGACAAGTGCGGACGGCAACCAGTAAGCCGCAATCGTCTGGCTCGCAACAACGCGCAGACTGCCGCGGCTGAGCCCGCTCAGATCATCCAGCGTGGCTTCTGCCACGGCTGCGCTGGCCAAAACATTACGAGCCTCAACGAGGAAAACTCTCCCTGCTTCGGTTAGAGAAATCCCACGTCCGACACGATGGAACAGCTTGATGCCGTGACGGTCTTCGAGAGCTGCAATAGCGGCGGAGGCCGTGGATTGTGTGATGTTCAGGGCTTTGGCAGCAGCGGTGACATGCTCCCGCATCGCTACTTCGATGAAGATCCGCAGTTGTTCGAGGGTCACAACGTCTTCCAGTTTCAATTAATCGAAATTTACGAACGGAATAACATAATCAATTTGTTTTATTGATTATTTTTGAGCGGGTATTTCGAAGGACATGAGACATTCGAATATGCCCCGGGGTGCCGGTCACATCCTCACTGTGCGTGCACGACGCATCTGGAAAGGTCTGTCGCTGTGTCTGTTCGTCACGATGTTGGCTTACTTTTTGGAAGCTGCGGAATGGCTGATTTTCAGGAAAATTTGGCTTGAAGCGCTTGTGCTCGCTATCCTCAGCGGGATAGTGATCCGGACTTTTCGTGTTCCGAGCAACGCGTTTCAACCCGGCATTGTTTTCAGCGCCCGATATCTTCTGGAAATGTCTGTTGTTTTGCTGGGTGCTACGGTGAGTGCTGCAAGTCTGCTGTCGGTTGGGCCAGCACTGGTGGCGGGAATTGTGGTTCTGGTTGGGGTGAGCCTCATCTCAAGTTTCGGGATCGGGCGGTTGCTTGGGCTTCCCTGTCGCATGGCGCTTCTGGTGGCTTGCGGAAACTCAATCTGTGGCAACTCCGCTATCGCGGCCGTCGCGCCCATTATACGGGCGGATGGGGAAGAGGTGGCGTCTTCCATTGCCTTTACTGCTGTTCTCGGCGTGTTCGTTGTGCTGGGGTTACCATTCTTTGGTGTCGCCACAGGCATGAGTGGCGGCACGTTCGGTGCTTTTGCAGGGCTTACGGTCTATGCCGTGCCTCAGGTCGTGGCGGCAACGGCCCCTCTGGGTTTGCTGGCTGTGCAGACTGGAACTGTTGTGAAGCTGGTGCGCGTTCTGATGTTGGGACCCGTCTGTTTCGGATTGTCTCTGCTTGCGCCCCTACTTCCTCAGCAGGAGACGACTGTTCCAGAAACCGGAAATGGAGCCTCAGGTGTTTTTCGGTTCGTGCCGTGGTTTATTGTTGGGTTTCTAGGAATGGTCTGTTGCCGCTCTATCGGCTTGTTTCCGGCTAGCCTTATTGTCCCAGCCAGTCAGGTCGCGACATTTCTGACAGTGGTTTCGATGGGCGCATTGGGGCTGGGAGTAGATATGCGGAGTGTGGTCAACGCTGGTCCGCGCGTAACGTGTACGGTGGTGCTTTCCCTGCTGATGCTGGGAAGTGCGAGCTATGGTTTACTGGTATTTCTAAGTTTTGGTTGATGAACCGGATCAGAGCTGCCTGTCGCGCTTGATCCGGTCCCAGGCTGCATTAATCCGGGCCATGCGTTCCTGAGCGCGTTTGCGTTCCAAATCCGTCATGGGCTTCTGAGCGATGACATCTGGATGATATTCACGGATCAGCATGCGCCAGCGGACACGGACTTCCTTGTCCGATGCTGTGCGGGCGATGCCGAGAACGCGATAGGCATCCGGCTCGCCGGTGCTTGCTGCACGTGAGCCGCCACTTTCTGCACGGTCCCACGCACCGGGAGGGAGGCCGAAAGCGCGATGGACGCGTTGAAGAAAATCCACTTCCTTTGGATGCAACTCACGTGATGCACCTGCATCCGCACGGGCAATGCGGAACAGGGCTGTCATCAGGTTCTCAAGAGGAGCTTTGTCGTCTCCGTAGGCGTTGCCCATTTCGCGGGCATACATCTCGAAATCGTCCGTCCGCTCGCGGGCGCGATCGAACAGCATCCCGACTTCTTTGACGTTATCAGGCGGAAACTGAAAGCAGGTCTTGAAAGCGTTGATCTCGGAGCGATTGACCGGCCCGTCGATCTTGGCGAGCTTCGCACAGAGCGCCACAAGGCCGATCGCGTAAAGCTGGTCTTTCTTGCCGAGAGCCGCTGCAACTTTCGCGGCTCCAAAGAAGGCCGCATTATTGGGATCAGGTCGTCCCCGCGCTGGAAAGCGCTCGCTCCAGCCGCCGGTGGACGGGTTGAGCAGGGAGCCACTGTCAGCGGCGTGCCCGAGAGCTGCCCCCATCAGTGCTCCAAACGGGCCGCCGACCGCGAAGCCAGCAACACCACCGAACATTTTGCCCCAGATAGCCATATCCGTAATCTAGCATGGTCCCGGAAAGCGGCAAATGACAGATCGGACAGATATGGATCAGAGAAAAAACTGGATCTCCGCTGCCTGCCGGGTGTTGTAGAGGCATGACAAAAGAAGCCGATTCTCTCATGACCAGCAACACGAGTCCGCATTTGCCTGTGACCCGGTCACAGAGCTCTAATGATTACGAAGAGCAGATGCAGGCGCTAATTAGAAAACTGCCGGAATGGATGCAGAAGACTCTGACATGGCTTCGAAAGCCAGAGCGGAAATGGGTGCGTATCCCGGCGGGTATTCTGTTCATGCTGGGGGGATGCATGGCGTTTTTACCGGTTCTGGGTGTCTGGATGATTCCGGTCGGTGTTCTGTTGCTGTCTGAGGACATCCCGTTCTTCCGGCGGCTTATGGAAAAGGCGCTGAACTGGATTCAGCGTAAGCATCCTGAATGGATGGATGCGTCTTCCAGCGCAAAATAGTTTCTCACGGCGTGTCCAGGCGTCTGCTCTCCGTCAGAGCTGCAACACGCAACGCAGACGCTAATGGGCGTTCTGGCGTCCGCTTTGCATCGATGGACGCCACAAGGGCCGCAAAACTGAGAGACCGCTGTTCAGCCATCTGATCCAGTACGGCCCAGAACTCAGGTTCAAGGGCCACGGATGTCCGGTGTCCGGAAAGTGACAGGCTGCGTTTGACGAGGTCACTCATGTCAGGCGCTCCAGAGCCCAACGGGCCGTTTCGGCAATGTCGGGGTCAGGGTCGGATTGCAGGGCTTGGGCGGAAGGTACGAGTTCCGGGTCGTTTGAATTGCCGATCGCGATCAGAACATTGCGGACAAAGCGATTGCGGCCGATGCGCTTGACGGGAGAGCCCGAAAAAAGCGCGCGGAAAGCTGCATCATCCAGAGCTGCCAACTCTGCCAGTTTCGGCTCGATCAGTTCAGGTCGGGCCTGAAGCTTGATGTGGCGGGAGGCTTCGGCGAAGCGGTTCCAAGGGCAGGCGGCGATGCAGTCGTCACAGCCATAGATGTGGTTGCCCATCTTCTCCCGCAGGTCATGCGGGATCGGTCCCTTGTGCTCGATGGTCAGGTACGAAATGCACCGCCGCGCATCCATGCGATAGGGGCCAAGGAAGGCATCTGTGGGGCAGGCTGTCAGGCAACTCGTGCAGGTGCCGCAGCTTCCCCCCCTGGGCTCGGATGGGCGCAAATCCAGCGTCGTGTAGATTTCCCCCAGAAGAAGCCATGAACCATGGGTGCGGGACACCAGACAGGTATGTTTGCCCTGCCAGCCCAGATGCGCTTTTTCAGCCAGAGCGCGTTCTGAAACGGGAGCTGTATCGACGAAAACCTTCACCTGTGTGGTTTCGTCGCCCAGTTTGACGACGAACTGCGCCAGATGCTTCAGCATCCCCTTGATGACGTCATGATAGTCGCGATTGCGGGCATAGACGGAGATATTGCCCCGATCCGGCTGACGCAGCGTTGCATCCGGGTCTTCGGCGGGGGCGTAACAGACAGCGAGGGAAATGACACTGCGGGCTTCGGGCCAGAGGGCCTGCGGGTGACTCCGTTGCTCGATGCGCGTCTCCATCCATTCCATCGTTCCGTGATGGCCCTGTGCAACAAAAGCGCGCAGTCCGGCCTCCACATCCGGGCCAAGCTCCGCCGCGCAGAAGCCCACGGCATCGAATCCCAGATGTCGGGCATGGTCCTCGATCCGTTCCTCAAGGGAGCGTCCGGGGCGGGAGGGGGACGGGCGTAATGTCATGCGCTCAGCAGATGGAGGAAAAGCAGAATCAGCAGTTTACGCCATCTTTCCCCCAACGGGCCAATCAGACATGATGGGATGTCTTCATTCTCCGATGAGAGAACCGGTTATGCGTCGTTCCTATGTCACCCTGGATGTTTTCACGGACCAGCTTTTCGGGGGCAATCCTCTGGCTGTCGTGCTGGATGCGGCGGGGCTGTCCACCGAACAGATGCAGAAACTTGCCATTGAGTTTGGTTATTCCGAGACAACTTTCGTGCTCCCTGCTGTAGAGGCGGATCATACGGCGCATGTCCGTATCTTTACGCCAGCCGGAGAACTGCCCTTCGCCGGTCATCCGAATATCGGCACGGCTTTCGCCTTGGCTCGACAGGCCGAAGCGCAGGGGGGCGATCTGCCGGAAACGCTTTTGTTTGAAGAAAAAGCCGGTCTTGTTCCTGTGCGGCTGGAGCGTGAGAACGGACGTGTCGTTCGGGCGGAGCTCATGGCACCGGAAGCCATGACACGCCGGAGCCGGATGATCCCTGAAAATGCGGCGGCGTGTCTGGGACTTGAACCGGAAGATATTCGTACGGATCACCATGCGCCCCAGGTTGTGTCGGTCGGGCTGCCGTTCCTGATTGTCGAGCTTGCGTCCCGTGATGCGTTGCGTCGCGCTTATGGAGAGCTTGCTGCGCATCGCAGGCTCCTCGCCTCCAACGGAATTAGCTCCGTGTATGCTTATACGCGCAATGCGGGGGAAAGCGCGTTTGAAAAAGGCAGCGACATTCAGGGGCGCATGTTCTCACCACTGGATGGGATTGCCGAAGATCCCGCGACGGGGAGTGCCACAGTTGCGGCCGTCGCGTTCTTGTCTGCACTGGAGAATGGCGCCGATCTGTCCCTGACCTTCACGCAGGGGGTGGATATGGGACGGCCGAGCCTTCTGGAAGCCAGAACAGAAGCGGGTCGGGCTTATGTGGCCGGGTCCTGCGTCCCGGTCATGGAAGGGGCTTTCTCTTTGGAAAGCGCAGTTTAAGAACGGGTTGTTGCAGAGTTTATAACGTTCTGAAAATGTCTTGTCAGAGACGTGGGCAGGCGGCATCGTACTGTGATGCGATGCACCCTTCCGTCCGTTCTTGTAGCGGCTGCCCTGTCCCTGACGGCTCTGTCTCCTTTGGCTAGGGCTGAAACTCCGTCTTCCATTGAACAGACTTATAACGCCGTCCGGGCTGATCCGGTCCGGCTCGGCCTGTTCCTGCGGGCTTTTCCGAAAGGAGCGGATCTGCATATCCACCTCTCGGGTGCGATCTATGCAGAAAATATGCTGGACTGGGCGGCAAAGGATGGTCTGTGCGTTTCTTTGAAGACGCTCGATATTCTGGATCACGCCTGCCCGCACGGGAAGGGTGATGAAATGCCCGCTTCGGCGCTGGTGGGGAATGAAAAAGCCACGAACCAGATGATCGATGCGATGTCGATGCGGGATTTCGTTCCAGTAGCCTCCGATCGTTCAGGGCATGACCATTTCTTTACGTCTTTCCGGCATTTCGATGCGATTGAGAAAGACCATCAGGGCGATATGCTCGCTGAAGCGATGGACCGTGCGGCTGCCGATCACATCACCTATATCGAGCCCATGATTTCCCCCGCCCTTGGCAGCATGATCGGCGCAGGTTTCCGTCATCCTTTCAAGGACGAGGATTTCGCGGCTGCCCATCAGGCTCTCAAGGGGGAAATTCCAGCACTCGTTGCGCAGGCCCGTCGCGAAACCGACGCAATGGAACATAAGGCGCAGACCATTCTTCAATGCGGCACGGCCAAGGCGCATCCCGGCTGTGGCGTACGCGTCCATTATCTGTTCCAGACGCTTCGTATCCTGCCGCCTCAGGCCGTTTATGCGCAGCTTGATGCCGGGTATGCCGTTGTGAAGGCCGACCCACGGTTCGTCGGTGTCAATATTGTTGCCCCTGAGGATGATACAGTCGCGATGCGGGATTACAGCCTGCATATGCGGATGTTTCAGTTCCTCTCGCAGGTCTATCCGGGTGTGAATCTCAGCCTTCATGCTGGTGAATTGACAGGCAAGCTGGTTCCGCCGGAAGGCCTGAAGCATCACATTCGGGAAGCCATCGAAATTGCTGGCGCCAAGCGCATTGGCCATGGTGTCGATATTGCCTCGGAAGACGACGTCGCCGGGCTGCTTGCCGAGATGGCCAAAAAGCACGTCATGGTGGAAATCAACCTGACGAGCAATGACGAGATCCTGAACGTGAAGGGGGCTGAGCATCCGCTACCGCTGTATCGTCGGGCCGGGGTTCCCGTTGCGCTCTCAACGGATGATGAAGGTGTCTCCCGCGGTGATCTGACGCAGGAATATCTTCGCGCTGCTCAAACCTACAACCTGAGCTATGCTGACCTGAAACAGATGTCCCGGACCGGTCTGGAATATGCGTTTATTCCGGGTGAGAGCCTTTGGGACGCTCATCAGGTGGGTAAACCTGTTGCAGCCTGTCAGACCATTTCCTCCGCACAGCCTGAAAGCGGCCCTTGTGCCGAGCTGCTGAAAGCCAGCGAAAAAGCCCGCCTCCAGTGGCAGCTTGAAACGCGGTTTGCTGCTTTTGAAAATTCCGCTCCTCACGAAAGCCTCTATCAATGACCCGCCTGAAAACCCTTCTTGGGGCAACTGCCCTGTCCGTCCTCGCTATTTCAAGCAGCGTCTCCAACGCCTCTGCCAAGAGCCATTCCATTCCCGTGCGTGTGGTGGTGGTTACGACATTTGAGCTTGGCAAGGACACGGGCGACACGCCGGGCGAGTATCAGAACTGGGTTGAAAAGCTCCCGCTCGCACAGGAAATTCCTGCCCCGGGCACAGACCATGACGTCATGCACTACAATCCGGAACTGCATGTTCTGGGTATCGCGTCCGGGGAAGGCCCGGAGCATATGGCATCGGCCATCACGGCCCTTGTTCTTGATCCGCGCTTTGATCTGAAGCACGCTTATTTCGTGCTGGCCGGAATTGGTGGTGTTGATCCGAAGTTCGGCACGGTCGGGTCTGCCATCTGGGCACCGCGTGTGATCAATGGTGGCCTGTCGCATCTGATTGATCCGCGGGAAATTCCGAAATCCTGGCCTGATGGATTTACGCCGGTTCAGGGCAGTGTGCCGGACGAAAAACCCCGCCCTCCTTTGCACTCTGTCAGTGGGGACATGGTTTACACCTTCAATCCGCAGCTTGTGCAGTGGGCCTATGGCCTGACGAAAAACATGACCCTGCCGGACACGCCCGGTCTTCAGGCGTCCCGCGCCCGTTACAAGGGATATCCTGAAGCCCTGAAGGCTCCATCTGTCATGATGGGCGATACCATTTCCGGTGAGACCTTCTGGGTTGGCGAGAAAATGAATGCCTGGGCCGAGCGCTGGGTGCGCTACTGGACGGACAATCAGGGCACGCTGGCCACGACGGCGGAAGAGGATGTTGCGTTCTGTCAGGCGTTGGCGGCTCAGGCGAAGGCAGGACGTGTTGATCCGCAGCGCGCGCTGATCCTGCGGACGACCAGCAATTTTGACATGCAGTATCCCGGCCAGACAGCGGCGGAACTTCTGGCGGAAGAGGCGCATGAGGGCAGTTACTCTGCGTTTATTCCGTCCGTTGAAGCGGCTTATACAGTTGGCAGTGTCGTTGTTCGGGAACTCGCCACGCATTGGGACAAGTACGAGAAAAGCATTCCTGGCGCGGAATAACAGCTCTGCTGTGACGTTGTAATGAAAATGCCCGCCGGGTTGAACCGGCGGGCATTTTTTGCGTGTATCGTCACAAGACATAGTTCGTCTCGAACAGAACACCCTCGTCTCATTTGATTGGATTCCCATGACCCTCGATGTTTCTTCCGCCATTCTTCAGCGCCGTGCGACCAAACATTTCGATGCTGCGCACGTCATGCCAGAGAAGGATCTCGAAACCATCCTCGGTCTGGCGCGCCGGATGCCAACGGCGTTCAACATCCAGAACTGGCGCTTCGTGGCTCTCAAGGACCCGGAGTTGCGCAAGCAGGTGCGTGCTGTTTCGTGGGACCAGTCGCAGGTAACGGATGCCTCTGCGCTGATCGTTCTGTGTGCGGACATCAAGGCTTGGGAAAAGTCGCCTGAGCGCTACTGGGAAAATGCCCCTGACGCCGTGCGGGAGTACATGGTTGGCGCCATTGACCAATATTACCGGGGCCGCGAGCAGGTGCAGCGAGATGAGGGGATGCGGTCCTGTGGCATGGCGGCGGCTGCCATCATGCTGGTGGCCGAGAGCATGGGATATGGAACCTGCCCGATGGATGGTTTTGACTTCGATGCCGTCGGCAAGCTTATCAATCTGCCGGAAGACCATGAGATCATCATGTTTGTGGCGATCGGAAAGGCGGCCTCAGCTCCGAAGCCCTCGGGCGGTGCGCTGCCGGTTTCCGAAATCATGATCGAAAACCGGTTCTGATAAACTGGCTCTGGAGGCCGCTCTCGCACCTTCCAGAGCCAGACGGTCTTAGTTCTGGCCGGGAATATGTGTCCGGTATGTTGTCCAATGTGCGATAAGTTCATGGACAACCGGCTCACCTGCACGCTCGTTGTTGTCGAACGCGAGTTTCTGGCCAGGAGCTTCGTCGCCGATGCTTTCGGTGATCGGCACGCCTGGGGGCGGCATATCAAAATTGCTCGCTGAGCGCAGAACCATGACGCGGTTCAGATCAACATACCCAAGACGGGCCAATGTCCGCATATCAAGCTGATAGGTCTGGCTTTCCTCATTGGTCATGACGAATTGGCCCTGATCCTTCGTCCAGAGCTTGACCCATTTTTCCGCCCACTCGTTGCGGGAAGGGCCATGCCAGTAACGAAGCGCCCCAAGCGTCTCACCCATGATGAGCATGGGCGGCTTCTGGGCATTGGGGAAGCCTTTCCAGGCCTTCCGGCGCTCGGCGATGGCGGGATCGTCTGCCATCGGGGTGTTCTTGCTCAGGTTGAAGGCCCAGTTCGCCAGACCCTGATTGAGAGGATAGGCCTTGCTGAGTTCCGCAACATCCGTGACAGAACCATAATGGTTTGCGTTGGCTGGCAGCGTGTCCGGCTTGTCCGCCCCGATGGCGTACAACCCATATGGCCAGCCTTTCGGAACCGTGCGGTCATCGATTTCACGCAACGCATCGCCGTCCACAACCCAGCGCGCCCAGGCCACACTACCTACGGACGCAACATTCGGGTTCACGCCAGAAATGCCGGTGAAAATCCAGTAAGTGTGCGTCAGATCATAATGCGGATCGAGCGCAAGCGCGTGCAGGTCAATGCTGCCGCTTTTCAGGGCGATGCCGTACACGCCATCCGCATTGCGGCGGAGCTTTTCCCGTACGCCGCGAATGGGGCGTTCTTCATCAAGATGGAGACGCTCCACCCAGTCCTGATATTCGCCAGGCTCATCGCCCTTGTCCGCGCCGACTTCCCAGTTGGCAACAACAAGAACCTTGATTTCTTCCTTGTGTGGGGCAGCCAGAGCGCTGCCCGCACAGAGAAGCCCGGCAAGAGCCAAGCCTGCATTGAAGCGTTTCAAATCCGTATTCCCCAAAACTGAACGTCGTTGGGGAAACACATTATTGGAACAGGATCAGAATGAAAACTTACAAAGCGAGAGAGGGCATGGGCCATTCATCTTCGGTCCAGTCTCCCTTGGACCAGTCCTCACGCAGCTTGATCGCCAGTTCGTTCAGCGTGCCATCCACGATAGCGGCCCGGATCTGCCGCATCAGGCGTTGGTAATACGCCAGATTGTGCCATGTCAGCAGCATTGGGCCGAGCATCTCTCCAGCCCGGAACAGGTGATGCAGATAGGCGCGGGTGTAACGGCCAGCCATCGGGCTGTCGTCATGTGGCGTGATGGGGCGCGTGTCTTCGGCAAAGCGTGCGTTGCGCAGGTTGATGTAGCCGCGCTCCGTATAGGCGCGCGCCGTGCGACCGGCACGGGACGGCATTACGCAGTCGAACATGTCCACACCACGCATGACTGACCCTAGCAGGTCGTCCGGCGTGCCGACGCCCATGAGATAGCGAGCCTTGTCCTGCGGAAGCAGGGGCGTTGTGAAATCAAGGGTCGAGAACATGAGTTCCTGACCTTCGCCCACCGCCAGACCGCCGATCGCATAGCCTTCGAAGCCGATCTCCGTCAGCGCTTTGACCGAATATTCGCGCAGGTCCCGTTCTGTGCCGCCCTGTACGATACCGAACTGCCCGTAGCCTTCACGCGCGGTGAAAGCCTCACGGGAGCGGGCCGCCCAGCGCATGGAGAGTTCCATGGACTTGCGAAGTGTCTCCGGCGTAGCGGGCAGCGCAGGGCACTCATCGAACGCCATGGTGATCGTGGCATCCAGCTTGTACTGGATGTCCGTCGAGATCTCTGGAGACAGGCGATGCTTGCTGCCATCAATATGGGACTGGAACGTCACACCGTCCTGATCGAGCTTGCGGAGCGCACCGAGGGACATGACCTGAAACCCCCCGGAATCCGTCAGGATCGGGCCGGACCAGTCCATCATTTTGTGCAGGCCGCCCAGCTTCTGCACGCGGTCCGCCGTCGGGCGCAGCATCAGATGATAGGTGTTGCCCAGAACAATGCCTGCGCCCGTGGACCGGACGGCATCCATGGTCATGCCCTTCACGGTGCCGACCGTGCCAACGGGCATGAAGGTCGGGGTCGGGACAGTGCCGTGACGGGTGTGCAGATGGCCAGCGCGGGCCTGTCCGCAGGTTGCTTCCGGAACCCACGTCATTTTTGTGGCCTGTTCGGTCATGGTGCTCGCTCCAGAAGGCAGGCATCGCCGTAGGAATAGAACCTCAGCCCGTTGGCGATGGCGTAGGCATAGGCCTCACGCATGGTGTCGGTGCCGCTGAACGCGCAGACCAGCATGAAGAGCGTCGAGCGCGGCAGGTGGAAATTGGTCATGAGCAGGTCTACGGCCTTGAAGCGATAGCCCGGCTTGATGAAAATGGACGTCTCGCCCCGCCAGGGCTGAACCGTACCGTCTTCCTGCGCCGCACTTTCCAGCAGGCGGAGAGACGTGGTTCCGACAGCAACAACACGGCCACCCCGGGCGCGTGTTTCATTGATGGCCTGCGCCGTCTCCGCGTCGATCTCGCCCCATTCCGCATGCATACGATGTTCGGCAATGGAGGATCGGACGGGCAGGAACGTGCCAGCACCGACATGCAGCGTCAGTGTCCGGCGCTGGATGCCTTTTGCGTCGAGCGCGGCCAGAAGGTCTGGCGTGAAATGCAGACCCGCAGTGGGAGCCGCCACAGCCCCGCGATGTTCGGAAAAGATCGTCCGGTAATCGCTGTCATCCTGCACGGTCGGCCCGAAAGGACGGTCGATATAGGGCGGAAGGGCCAACGCCCCCACGCGTTCGAGGAAGGCATCGAACGCGTCGCCTTCGACGGAAAAGCGGATGCTGACGGCGCCATCGCCTTCATTTTCCACAACGGAGGCCGTGACCGGATCATCGCCAAAATTCAGCGTATCGTTCGGCTTCAGCTTGCGGGAGTTGCGGGCGAGCGCATGCCAGCTTCCATCCGCCAGAATCCGGTCCAGCGTGATGCCGATTTTTGCTTCGCCGCGTGTGGCGGAAAGCTGGGCGCGGATGACGGCCGTATTATTGGCAATCAGGAGATCGCCTTCCCGCAGCAGGCTGGGAAGATCGCGAATGATCCGCTGGTCAGGGGCATGGCCGGGGCGGACATGCAGTAGCGTTGCGCTGTCACGCGGTCTGGCGGGTTCGGTCGCAATATGGTCGCGGGGGAGTTCGAAATCGAACTGGGCGAGTTCATCCGTCATGGGATGCTCTGTAGCAGGTTCAGCCCACATGAAAACGCCGGACCGACTGGTCCGGCGTATCTTTTTGGTCAAAGCGTCTGTTTTTTTGCGTGAAATCTGTGGCGGGAGATATTTTTCAGCGCATGCCCGGCTGTTTCTTGACGGTCTGCCAGAGTGCTTCCAGCGTTTCCAGATCCTGCTCACCGATCGTCTTGCCTTCTGTCGCAAGACTGGCTTCCATGGCTTCGAAGCGACGCGTGAACTTCCGGTTACTGCGACGCAAAGCGGCTTCCGGGTCTATCCCGAGCTTACGGGCAAGACTGGCCATCGTGAACAGGACATCCCCAAGTTCATCCTCGATCCGGTCCCGGTCTCCGTCCAGTTCGGCTTTCAACTCACCGATCTCTTCCTGCACTTTCTCCAGCACACCTGACGGGTCATCCCAGTCAAACCCCACCCGTGCTGCACGACGACAGAGCTTTGCAGCACGGACCAGTGCTGGAAGATTCGGGGCAATCCCCGCCAAAGCGCCATATTCGGCTTTGTCGTGCCGTTCGGATTCCTTGGTTCGCTCCCAGAGGTCTTCGTCATGCTCGACATCGCTGAAAATATTGGGATGACGACGCACCATCTTGTCTGCGATTTTCCCGGCTACGGCGTCAAAGTCGAACAGTCCTTTTTCCTGCGCCATCTGCGCCTGAAACACGACCTGAAGCAGCAGATCTCCCAGTTCATCCGGCAGGGAGTCACTGTCATCGCGGGCAATGGCGTCCATCACCTCATAGGCTTCTTCGATAGCGAAAGGCGCGATCGTCTCTGGCGTCTGTGCCACATCCCACGGGCAGCCGTTTTCCGGATCCCGCAGGCGCTTCATAATGTCCAGAAGGCGGTCAATCTGACGGACGGGCTGGGTCATAACGGCTCCTGACGCTTGATCCGGGGGAATATCCAGCCAAGCAGTATATCCTATGTGGCGGGGTCACAGAAAGGATGGAGCGTTCGTTGCTCCAGTGCCGGGATGACATGCCATAGAATAAAAGAGTAAGAAGGGCGGCCCGGCTGGCGGAATTTCTCTGTGCCGGACATTTTTGCAGACCGGATACGATGGACATGGCCAGGATTTTTATTGACGGCGAAGCTGGAACCACGGGGCTGGGAATTCGTCAGCGCATTGAGGCGCTTCCCGAGACTTATGGGATCGAACTGCTGTCAATCGAGCCAGGCCTGCGAAAAGATGCGGATGCGCGCCGCGCGATGCTGTCTCAGGCGGATGTTGCCATTCTCTGCCTTCCCGATGATGCCGCGCGCGAAACGGTCGCGCTGGCAGAGGGGCTGAATGTCCGTATTCTGGATGCGAGTACGGCTCATCGGATTGCGGATGGCTGGGTCTATGGTCTGCCAGAACTGGATGAGGAACAGGGCGCGCTCATCCGTGGGGCGACACATGTTGCGAATCCGGGATGTTATCCAACTGGGGCGATCGCGCTTCTGCGGCCACTCGTTCGGGCAGGGCTGATCCCGGCGGATCATTCCATCTCCATTAACGCGGTTTCGGGTTACAGTGGGGCAGGACGCTCTGCGATTGAAGCCCATGAGCGCGATGGTGGCCCAGCGTTTTTCCTGTATGGCCTAACGCTCGAACACAAGCACCTGCCGGAAATCCAGCATTACTCAGGTCTGACCCGTCAGCCGGTCTTTGTCCCGTCCGTCGGGCATTTTCCACAGGGCATGATCGTGTCCATCCCGCTGCATCTTGCCGATCTGCCGGGGCATCCTACGCCGCGCGATCTGGAGGCCACGCTGGAAAAAGCTTACCGCGGCTGTGAGCATGTGCGTGTCCTGCCATCCGAGCCCAAACTGCTTGCCGACACGCTCGCAAACACGGACAATATGGAGCTTCGGGTCCACAGCAGCCCCTCTGGTGAGAAGGTTTTGTTGACGGCGCGGCTTGATAATCTGGGCAAGGGCGCCTCAGGTGCCGCCATCCAGAACCTTCTTTTGATGCTGGGTCTCTGATTTTTTCTTTACGGTCTGGTCCTTTGCTCAGGAATGCACTAGGGTCTGGGCCGTTCGAGCGAGAGTGGCGGAACGGTAGACGCAGTCGGCTCAAAATCGACCGCCGAAAGGCATGGGGGTTCGAATCCCCCCTCTCGCACCAAAACCGGGCGCACCAGTCTGGCTGCACCCGAGGACCGTTTAGCCCGGAACGAGCATGTCCAAGCCGAGTGTCAAACCCTCCCGCCCGTTCTTTTCCTCCGGTCCCTGCGCAAAACGCCCCGGATGGTCTCTCTCAGCACTCGATCAGGCTCTTCTAGGCCGTTCGCATCGCGCCCCTGAAGGCCGTGCGCGTCTTAAAGAGGTCATTACACGCTCCAAGAATGTGCTCGGCATCCCGGCTGACTGGCGAGTCGCAGTCGTCCCGGCATCTGATACCGGCGCTGTGGAAATGGTTCTGTGGGCGCTGGCCGGTAGCGAACGTGGCATGGACGTTCTGTCTTTCGAGAGTTTTTCCGGAACATGGGCGCAGGATCTGCGGGACGTTCTAAAAATCGAAGACCTCCGTGTTCACGAAGCGCCTTATGGACAGCTTCCTGATCTTTCGGCTGTGGACTGGTCCCACGATGTCGTCCTGACATGGAATGGCACGACATCCGGTGTCCGTATTCCGAATGCAGATGCTATTCCGGCAGAGCATGAAGGTCTTGTGATCTGCGATGCCACGTCTGCGGCTTTCGCGATGGATCTGCCGTGGGATCGTCTCGATGTCGTTACGTGGTCCTGGCAGAAGGCGCTGGGCGGAGAGGCTGCTCATGGCATGCTTGCCATCAGCCCGCGCGCTGCTGCCCGTTTGGCTGAGGCGTCTCCGCGTCCGCTGCCGAAAATTTTCCGTCTGGCGAACAAGAAGGGCCTGATGGAAGCCGTTTTTGAAGGCGATACCATCAACACCCCATCCATGCTCTGCGTCGAAGATGCTTTGGACGGATTGTGCTGGGCAGAAAGCGTCGGGGGTCTTAAAGCCCTGAAAGCTCGTTCTCTGGCCAGTCTGGCAGTCGTTGCCGAGTGGGTGGAAAAGACCGACTGGGTATCCTTCCTTGCTGAACTGCCTGAGACACGGTCCTGCACATCCATCTGTCTGAAAATTTCTGCGCCATGGTTCGAAGCGCTTTCTCCAGAAGCGCAGGGTAAGGTCGTGAAGCGCCTGACTGGGCTGGTCGCGCAGGAAGGGGCAGGCTATGACCTCGCGTCCTATCGAGATGCCCCGGCCGGGCTGCGGATCTGGGGAGGGGCGACAGTGAATGCGGAAGACATTCAGGCTCTCCTGCCGTGGCTGGACTGGGCTTATGAGTGCACGCGCGAGGAGTTTTCTGCATGAGCCTGTATTCCGAGACCCCGAGCGCTGCCCTTTTACCGTCCGGCTTTTCTGATCTTTTGCCGGGAGAAGCCGAGGCGGAAGCCCGTGGCATTGCCTGTGTCATGGAAGCGTTCTCCCGTCATGGGTACGAGCGCGTCCGTCCGCCCATGCTGGAATTCGAAACGTCTCTTCTGAACGGTTCCGGCTCGGCACTTTCCACCCAGACCTTCCGCCTGATGGACCCGAGTTCCCATCGCATGATGGCGCTGCGCCCGGACATGACGACGCAGATTGCGCGTATTGCCAGTGTGCGCCTGCAGGATGCTCCGCGTCCGCTGCGTCTGTCCTATTCCGGAAGCTGCATCGTTATCGGGACGCCGGGCCGCGAGGCTGATCGTCAGGTGTCGCAGGCCGGGATTGAACTGATTGGCCCGGATTCCGCTCAGGCTGATGCCGAGGTGGTGGCGCTTGGTGCGACGGCTCTCGAAGAACTCGGTATCAAGGGTGTGTCTTTTGATCTGTCCATGCCAGCTCTGGCTCTTGGCCTCATCGAGAGTGCCATTCCAGCAGCTGATCAGGATGAACTGATTCAGGCATTGAATCGCAAGGACGCTGCTTCTGTTGCTGAACTGGGCGGTCCGATTGCAGAGATGCTGGCCGTGATGCTTCAGGCCGCTGGTCCTGCTGATCGTGCGCTGGATATGCTGGCATCGCTAGACTTCCCCGCAGGCGTGCAGCCGCATTTCGAACGTCTGGTGGCGTCCGTGGCTGCCATTCGTGAGCGGGCTCCTTCTCTGCGTCTGACGGTCGATCCTGTCGATTTTCGGGGCTGGCAGTATCACACTGGCCTTTGCATCACGGTGTTTTCCACGACGTCCCGTGAGGAGCTTGGCCGGGGTGGCCGCTACGTTGCCGGTCAGGAGCCCGCCTGTGGCTTGACGCTCCGTCCGCAGGCGCTTCTGCGTGCGGCGCCGGTGCCTCCGACCCGCCCGCGCTGCTATGTCCCCGTGCGTCTGAGCGGCGAAGACATGGCGGCTTTGCATGCGCAGGGTTTCGCGACCGTGTCCGCTCTTGAGGCCGATGCAGACCCTGCCGCCGAAGCGCGTCACCTGCGTTGCACCCATTTCTGGCGGGATGGCGCGGCTCACGCGCTCTGACCTTCAGTTTTCCTGAATTTTCACTCCTGTATCCCAAGTCGAGGAAGCCAGCTCATGTCCAACGTCACCGTGATCGGAACCCAGTGGGGGGACGAGGGTAAAGGCAAGATTGTAGACTGGCTTGCCAGTCGCGCTGATATCGTTGTCCGTTTCCAGGGTGGTCACAACGCTGGTCATACGCTGGTTGTCGGCGATCAGGTCTACAAGCTGTCGCTGTTGCCATCGGGTCTCGTGCGTGGTCAGATCGGCGTCATCGGCAACGGCGTCGTTATCGACCCGAAGGCCCTGATGTCCGAGATTGACCGCGTGACGGCACAGGGCCTGAAGGTCACGCCGGAAACGCTGTGGATTGCCGAGAATGCTCCGCTGATCCTGCCAGTACATGGTGCGCTGGATCGCGCGCGTGAAGCTGCGCGTGGTGATCGGAAGATCGGTACAACGGGTCGCGGCATTGGTCCGGCTTATGAAGACAAGGTTGCTCGCCGCGCCATTCGCGTCTGTGATCTGGCTGAGCCGGAGACGCTGGACTGGAAGCTGGACGAAGTTCTGCTGCACCACAACACGCTGCTGGCGGGCTTGGGTGCTGAGACCTTCACGAAGGAAGAGCTCAAGGACTTCCTGACGGAAATCACGCCGCGCCTCATGTCCTTTGCCTGCCCGGTCTGGGATCGTCTGGATGAAGCCCGTCGTGCTGGTCGTCGTATCCTGTTTGAAGGTGCGCAGGCCGTCATGCTGGACGTCGATCACGGCACCTATCCGTTCGTGACCAGCTCCAATACGGTCGCGGCTGTTGCCGCATCCGGCAGTGGTGTCAGCCCGTCTTCCATTGGGTTCGTTCTGGGTATTGCCAAGGCGTACACAACCCGCGTGGGCGAAGGCCCGTTCCCGAGCGAACTGTTCGATGATGTTGGCCGCACGATTGGTGAGCGTGGTCATGAGTTCGGCACCGTCACTGGCCGTCCTCGTCGTTGTGGCTGGTTCGATGCCGTCATGCTGCGTCGTGCAGCGCGCGTTGGCGGCGTGACGGGCATTGCGCTCACGAAGTTGGACGTGCTCGACGGCCTGGAAGAAATTTCGATCTGCGTTGGCTATGAGCTGGACGGCAAGAAGATCGACACCTTCCCATCTGCACCCGGTGCGCAGGCCCGCGTGAAGCCGATCTACGAGACGATGCCGGGCTGGCAGGAAACCACGGCTGGTGCCCGGTCGTGGGGAGAGCTGCCAGCACAGGCCATCAAGTATGTGCGCCGGATCGAAGAACTGATCGAAGCACCGGTGACGCTGCTATCCACAAGCCCGGAACGTGACGATACGATCCTGATGCGCGATCCGTTCGAAGACTGATCTCTTTCGCGAATCTCCAATCTGTTAACGAAGCCTCAATTCCTGTCCGGCATAGAGTGTCAGACAGGATTTTGACGGAACGGACATGGATTACATTCAGGGAGACGACAGCCCGGAACTGCTGATCGCAGACCGCTATCTGGTCAATACGACTCAGAAGCAATCAATGATCGGGGGCTGTCCCACCTGGGTTGCACAGGACATTACTGCCACCGGTTCAACCTGGCTGGCGCTGGCACCGTCCATGCCATCCCCCAGATTTTCAGAGCTGATGTTCTTCCGGCATGAGAGCGTTATTGGCCTCCATGCTCATGAATATCATAACGGTGCTCTTTGGGTGCTGTGTGCTCACCCGCCAGGACCCTCTCTTGCCGAGGGATTGGGTCTGTGGTCGGAAAGTCAGATCATCGACGGTGTTATCCGCCCTATGGCGGATGCCCTCGAAAAGCTGGATACGGCGGGATTGACCTGCCGTGGTATTCGTCCGGAAAATCTGTTTGTCGGGCAGGGACTGCACAAGGTTGTTCTTGGTCCTCTTGGTGTGGCGGCTGGTGCCACGCTTCAACCTGTCCTGTTTGAGCCTTTATGCTCCGCGGCCTGCCACCCGACGGCGCGCGGTGTGGGAACCATCGCCTGTGATGTGTTTTCCCTGGGTGTTCTGGTTCTGTCGCTCTGTATCGGTGAACTGCCGCTCAAAGGGTTATCGGATGCAGAAATCCTCAGGCGTCGCTTTGAGCTTGGGTCTGCAACGGCTTATATGCAGGGTCATAACGTGCCTGCAGGTCTGGTGTCTCTGCTGGAAGCAATGCTGTCCGACACACCGGAAAACAGGCCTGGCCCCAGCGATCTGATCACGATTGCGCCCAGTAAACTCTTCTCTCTCCGAGCCGAGATTCCTGCGCGTACGCCTTTGATGATTGGCGGGGTGGAAGTCAGAGCGCCGCGTGCTCTGGCGTGGTACGGTGGGAAATACCAAAACGAGTTTCTGTCTCTGCTTCAGCGTAAAATCATCAGCCAGTGGCTTCACCGGGAGCTTGAACTCTCTGTCATGTCCAGCCTGATTGAGCAGGCGGGGGTAGCCTTTCTTCCGTCGGGAGCAAACAAGGCTGTTGATCCGACAACGATGGTCGTCACGCGTGCTATCGCCATTCTGGATCCTGCTGCACCGATGTTCTGGGCGGGACGCTGGTTTTGGCCTGAGGCTATTCCCCAGATGCTGGCCCATGCGGAGGCAGGAGCGTTTCCGCCTGATGAGCAGCGGAATATCCGTGGCATTGCCAGCTTTCTGATGACCAGTCCGGAGGTTTTTGACGCGCCGACGCTTCCGGCATTACAGGCTACACAGATTGGAGCTCTTGCCGTTGCAGCCCGCCGAACGGGTGCGAAAGGCATGGAGCAACTCCGGCGTCTGCCCTACGATATGAACGTTTATCAGCCGTGTCTTTCTTCGCGGTGTCTGAAAGAACGTATTTCTCTTTCAGCGGGTCTGCTCCAATGGCTTAACGGTCATCTCTCGGAAGAAGAAGTTTCTGCCGAAGATATCGGTCGCTCCGGTTTTATGGACGATCAGATGCGGACATTTCTGGAAAGCCATTGTGCCAGACAGGGGATTGTCCCTCTGGCTCAGTCCCAGAAAGCTGGGTTGCCATCATGGCTGGCAGATCTGACACTTCTGGCCGCAGCGCAGCGTCGTTTTGACAAGGAGGCGCTGAGCTCTATTGCCAGACGTGCGCTTCCGCTGCTCGAAACAGAGCTTAAACAATGGCGGAGTAGAACGGCCCGTGCAAAGCGAAGGGCCAAACTGTCCCAGTTGGCTGAGGCGGGAAACCTTACGAGATTTCTTGATAACGTCAACGATCCAGCCGGACTGCAAAAAGATCGCAAGCTGGCACGGCAGGCTGAGGTCGAAATCGCTCATCTTGAGCAGATTCTTGAAGATGAGCCTAACCGTAAGGCCGTTCACGAAAAGCAGGCGAGAAACGCAGGGGAATTCTTTTCTCTGCTGGTCGGGATCGTCGTGTCCATGGCCAGTATCTGGCTGGAGTTCTGTCAATGAAAGAGGCGGCAGTGCGCGGCCGGGAAGGAAGGATGGCCTTCAAGTGGTGGCACGGTCTGATTCTTGGCCTGTTGCTGGCCTATGTGCCCGGTAGTCTTCTGGTCGGTGGTGTTTTGCTGCTTCCGCTGGTGGTGCTGCATTTCGTTGATCCCGACGCTGACCGTCAGCGCATGATGATCGTTCTGTTCTATCTGGGGGCTGTAATGGTTCATCCGCTGAGGACGGCGTGGTTGGCGCATGGCGACTGGCAAACCTGTATTCAGCAGATTACCCAGCCGATCACTTTGATTTTGGACTGGATGGCCGTCGGGGTTGCATGGCTGGTTGCTGAAGCTTCAGCGATCGGGGCAAGGCTGTGGTATGCTGATTACGCACGAAGAGAGCGCAGGGCGATCGAAAAAAGGATCGCCGCCCTGCGGGACGAATGGCTTGATACAGGGGCTAAGGACAAAACCTGAAACGCCTTTCGGGGCCTTAGGTGGGGTCGCCACTCTCCGGCTGACTCTCGACAAGTCGCGACGCCAGATCGCCTGCAGCCCCGCCAACCAGGCCACGGGCATAATCCTGCGCCGAGAAGGGGCGTAGATCTTCAACCTGCTCACCGACCCCGACCATGTGGACAGGCAGTTTGAACTGTTCTGCAAGAGCCACAACAATGCCGCCGCGCGCTGAGCCGTCCAGCTTCGTTACGATCAGTCCGGTGACATTCACCAGTTCCCGGAATACCCGAACCTGTTCGATGGCATTCTGGCCTGTCGTGGCATCCAGAACCAGCAGAACGGAGTGGGGCGCCGTTTCGTCGAACTTCCGCATGACACGGATAATCTTGGCCAGTTCCTCCATCAGGGCACCCTTGTTATGGAGGCGGCCAGCCGTGTCGATCAGGAGAAGGTCTTTGCCTTCTTCAGTCGCACGTTTGATGCCGTCATAGGCCAGACCAGCGGCGTCGGCGCCATGCTTGCCTGCGATGACGGGCACGTTGGAACGCTGTCCCCAGACCTGAAGCTGCTCGACGGCTGCCGCACGGAAGGTGTCTCCCGCCACCAGCATAACGGATTTGCCTTCGTCGCTGTAATGGCGCGCCATTTTCCCGATGGTTGTGGTTTTCCCCACACCGTTGACGCCAACGACGAGGACGACGTGTGGCTTTTTCTTCGGATCGGGCTCAAACGGAACAGCTACAGGCTCCAGAACACGAGCGATCTCTTCCGCCAGCGCATCGCGGATTTCATCGCTCGTGACGTCCTTGCCAAAGCGTGAGCTGCGGAAGCTTTCGATGACGCGTTCTGCCACAACTGGGCCGAGATCCGCCGCGATCAGTTCGTCTTCGAGTTCTTCAAGAGCAGCATCATCCAGCTTGCGATGCGTGAACACGGCACCGAGACGTGAGCTCGAGCGCGAAAGACCCTGTTTGAGTCGTGAGAAAAATCCAGCCATGAACGGGAGTTCGGACAGCTCAGGCCGGACGTCAAGTGTTGAACCGCGTTTTCGTGCGGTTATTGAGGGGTGTTCGGCTTTTTAGCGATGTGCTGCCAAGGTTGTTTGCAGGATTTGCGTGTTGCCCATCCCGGCAAGGCCGTTGCTCATCACCGATCTTCAGAAATCTTCCAATGTCCAAGAAGTTGCCCGTCTGACAGGGTATGGATTTCGATTGGAAGGATGCTTCCACGAAGGAAAGTCGGGAGATCATCCGCCAGACGGACAGGCGCAAATTCAGCCGAATGTCCACGGTTCGGGGTTTCGATCAGAACATCCAGGGTCCGACCGATAAACCGGGCGAGGAAGGCATCCCGATTGGTGTCTCCGGCTTCCCGAAGACGGGCCGCACGGGCCTGACGCTCTCCATTCGGGACGGCTGGCATGCGTGCGGCAGGTGTGCCCGGACGCTCGCTGTAGGGGAAGACATGCAGGAAAGGGATAGCTTGCTCTTCGATGAAGGAGAGCGTTTCCTCAAAGAGAATATCTGTCTCTGTCGGGAACCCGGCGATCAGATCTGCTCCGATGCCGATATCCGGACGGAGGGCGCGTGCATGGCGAAGCATGGCGGCGACGCGCGCCGTATCATGGCGACGCTTCATTCGCTTGAGAATCAGGTCGGAACCAGCCTGCAAGGACAGATGCAGGTGTGGCATGAGACGCGGTTCGTTTTCCAGCAGCCACCAGAGATCTTGGTCACCCGTCTCAGGGTCAAGAATGACCGGATCGATCGAGGACAAGCGCAGGCGCTCGATTTCGGGTACGGCTTTCAGGAGTGTCCGGCACATTTGCCCCAGACCTTCGCCGCTATCGCCTTGCCATGAAGCGATGTCCACGCCTGTCAGGACAATTTCACGGTGTCCATTCTCTGTCAGGGCGCGTGCACGGGCGATGGCGTCCGCGGTTGGCGTGGAGCGGGAATCCCCGCGCCCATAGGGGATGATGCAGAACGTACAGCGATGATCGCAGCCCTGCTGGACCTGAAGAAGCGCGCGGGCATGACGGGACGGAGGCAGATCAGAACGCTCATCCCCCCATGTCGCGGGTTTGAGTTTGTCGGCATTGGGCACAACGCGGATGACGCCGGGTAAGTCCATCCATCGTTTTGCATCAATTTCAGAGGCACACCCCGTGACCACGATTTTTGCCTCGGGGCGTTCGCGATGTGCCCGGCGGATGGCCTGTCTGGCCTGACGCTCGGCCGTTGTCGTCACGGCGCAGGTATTCACGATGATCGTGTCTTCCTGTCCACGGGCATGGTGGGCCATGCCGTCGCTTTCATGCGCGTTGAGACGGCAGCCGAACGTCAGGACAGACGGCGTGCTCACGGGAGTTCGCCGTGGAAAACTGTTGTGGCGGGGCCGGTCATGAGAATGTCGCCGTTGTCCTGCCATGTGATGCGCAGGTCCCCGCCATCCATGGTGACGACACAGGTGCGCTCCGCCAGACCGCGTCGAACAGCATTGACGACCGCCGCGCAGGCTCCCGAGCCGCAGGCCAGCGTCAGGCCCGCGCCGCGCTCCCAGACGCGCAGACGCATATGGGTTGGTGTGATGATGTCTGCAAAGCCAATATTGGCGCGCTGCGGGAAGAGGGGGGAGTTTTCAAGCGAAGGTCCGAGGTCTTTCGCACGGGAGACGTCTCCAAAGACGGTCGCATGCGGGTTCCCCATGGAGCAGGCGGCGGCATCATGAAGTGGGAGATGCAGGGTGTCGCACTCGCGGGCGAGAGGAATATCCTGCCAGTCAAAGCGAGGCTGGCCCATGTTTACCGTAATCAGATTGCCGTCCTGGGACGTTGGCAGAAGACCGGCGCTCGTCTGAAGCGTTGGATTTCCGCCTACGAAGACAGACACACACCGTGATGCATTGCCACACGCACCGGATTCCGAGCCGTCAGCGTTGAAGAAGCGCACCAGAACGTCTGCGCCCTCTGCCGTCGGAGGGGAGAGGACGACAAGCTGGTCGCAGCCCACGCCGAACCGTCGGTCGCAGAGCTTCTGGATGGTCTCAGTATTGAGGGCCGGGGCAGTTTCGCGGCCGTCAATGATGATGAAATCATTGCCCAGGCCGTGCATCTTGGTGAAGGAAAGGGTCATGGTGGGGCCTCTCATAGAGCATCCTGCGGGTTGACGCACGAGGAACATACCCTCATCTCCACAGGCCAGTCAGGAGGAGATGGATCATGAGCAGCACAGAAAAAGTTGATGGGTTTCATGAAGCGGCGTTCACGCGCGTCAATAATGAGCCTGATACGATCTTCTATGCGCAGCGTCTCCCGGATTCGCTGATGGATATGGGGGCACGCACGGCTGTGACGGCCCTTTATCAGACGTCTCTTCCTGTTGGTGGGACAGTTCTGGATCTGATGGCGGGCTCTCTCAGCCATTACCCTGAGGAGGCCCATTTTCAGGATGTGATCGGGCTTGGCGCTTCAAAAGCGGCTCTGGATACGAATCCTGTTCTGAAAACGCGTATCGTGCAGGATCTGAATGCGGATCCTATTTTGCCGTTTGAGGATGACAGTCTGGATGTCATTACGCTGTGTGATGGTATCGCCTACCTGACCCAGCCTTTGACAGTATTAACGGAAGCGCTGCGTGTTCTGAAGGAGGGGGGCCCCCTGATCGTCACATTCTCGGACCAGTTCCATCAGCAGAAAGCTGTGGCGATGTGGCAGGCGCTGGAGCCGGAAGATCGCGCACGTCTTGTCAGCATCCTGCTTTCCCGCGCCGGTTTTGCCGAGCTGGACACGGGCGAAGTGGTTCCGCCGGAGGATCTGACTGCGTGGCGGGATACGGTCCGGGCCGTTGTTGGACGCAAGCCGAGAGCCTGAATCTGACTGATTCGCAGGTTGACATGCGTTACTTCTGGCATTTGTGGACAGAAGTCTTTATGCAGCGGCATCCCAGCCGCCGCTTTTTGCCGTCGGCGTGACGTTTGCCGAGTGTTCATCAAATATGCCTTTCCCCGATACTCATCCTGCCCTTGGGCGCGCCCTGGCGGCGCGCGGCTACGAACAGCCAACTCCCGTTCAGGAAGCCGTTCTGCAGCCAGGGCTGGAGGATCGTGATCTTCTGGTTTCCGCCCAAACGGGCTCAGGCAAGACCGTAGCCTTTGGTCTGGCCATCGCGCCGACGCTGCTGGGTGAGGCTGATCGCCTCCCGCCGTCGCCGCAGCCAATGGCTCTGGTTATTGCCCCGACGCGTGAACTGGCCCTTCAGGTCCAGTCTGAACTTGAATGGCTCTATGCCGAGACCGGTGCCCGCATTGCGAGTTGCATTGGTGGCACGGATGCCCGCCGTGAAGCCCGCGATCTCAACCGTGGCGCCCATATCGTCGTTGGGACGCCGGGCCGCCTGTGTGATCATCAGTCCCGTGGTTCCCTTGACCTGTCCGGTCTGCGTTGCGTTGTGCTCGATGAAGCTGACGAAATGCTGGACATGGGCTTCCGTGATGAGCTGGAACAGCTTCTGGATGCGTCTCCGGCCGAGCGCCGTACGCTGCTGTTCTCCGCTACGATTGCCCGCGAAATTGCCTCTCTGGCCAAGCGTTTCCAGAAAGATGCCAAGCGCATCGATACGGTTTCCGGCGCCAAGCAGCATTCTGACATTACCTATCGTTGCGTCGTCACGGCCCCGCAGGAAATCGAGCGTTCCCTCGTGAACGTTCTGCGTTTCTACGAGAGCCCGACGGCCATGGTGTTCTGCAACACCCGTATGATGGTTGGTCAGGTGCAGGCCGCTCTTCTGGAACGTGGGTTCGCCTCTGTCGCCATTTCCGGTGAGATGGGTCAGAACGAGCGTAGCCGCGCGATCGAGAGTCTGCGTTCCGGTCAGGCCCGTGTCTGTGTTGCGACTGACGTTGCAGCCCGTGGCATTGACGTTCCGGCGCTGAACCTCGTCATTCATGCCAGCATCCCAACGGCTTCTGAAACGCTGCTGCATCGTTCCGGTCGTACGGGCCGTGCGGGCCGCAAGGGCACCAGCGTTCTTATGGTGCCGATGAACCAGCGCCGTCGCGCTGAGCGTTTGCTGGCCATGGCGCGCGTCAATGCTGAGTGGGAAGCTGTTCCGACGGCTGCGGCCATTGCCGCTCAGGACACACAGCGTCTGCTCGAAGATCCAATTCTTGCCAACGCCTCGGAAGAGACGACGGATGAACTGGTGCTGAAGCTGGCCGAAACCTATGACGCCAAGAAGCTCGCAGCGGCTCTGGTGGAAATGTATCGTGCCCGCCTTCCGCAGGTCGAGCAGATCCGTCCGATGTCCGTTGAAGCGCCGAGCAGCCGTGGTGAACGCGGCGAGCGTGGGGAACGTGCTCCGCGTGAAGAGCGCGTTGTGTCCGGTCAGTGGTTCAAGATGGGCGTTGGCCGTACCGAGCGTGCCGATCCGAAGTGGCTGATCCCGCTGATCTGCCGTCTTGGCAATGTCCAAAAGCGCGACATTGGCAGCATCCGCATCGAGCAGGATCAGACCTACTTCCAGATTACGGATGAGAGCGTCGAACGCTTCAAGTCCTGTGTTGCTGGTGCTGAGCCTGATGAAGTGACGATCGAGCCATCTGCCGAGCCTGCTGGCGGCGGTTATGGTGCCCGTGGCCGTAATCCAGGTGAAGGCAAGCGCTTTGGTCGTCCCGGTGGCGGCGGTGGCTTCAAGGGTGGTCCGCGTTCCGGTGGCAGTGGTGGATACAAGGGCCGTGGCGGCTCTGGTTTCAGCCGTTCCAAGTCCAGTGGTCCAACCGGTGAAGGAACGAGCCGCAAGCGTCGTTCCTGATTCTGACGACCAGATTGAACTGAAAAAGCCCCGCCGGATGATTCCGGCGGGGCTTTTTCTTTTCAGGGCTTCTTGGAGCCTTCTGCAAGGAGTGTGTCGCGTGCAGTTCGTAACGCCTCGGAGAGTTTTTCTTCCGGGACTTTGAGATGCAGTCCTTCAAGAACCTCTAGCAAAGCCTCTGCGACCATAAGTCTTGCAGCCCATTTATGATCGGCAGGAATGATATGCCATGGGGCTTCGGGCGTTGCCGTAGCTTGAATGGCGGCTTCGTAGGCCTGTGTGTAGTCCGGCCATTTCTCGCGTTCAGCAAGATCGGAAGGCGAAAATTTCCAACGCTTTTCGGGGTGTGTCAGACGTTTGAGAATACGTTTCTTCTGTTCGTCTGCGGAGATGTGGAGAAACAGCTTCAGAACGACGATATTCTGGTGCGTCAGGTAACTCTCGAAATGTCGGATATCGGACAGCCTTTTATCCCAGAAGCCGGGAGTATCCGGGTCAAGCCCACGGGCTCTGACGAAATCGGGATGAACGCGGGCAATCAGAACGTCTTCGTAGTGGCTGCGATTGAAGACGGCAATTTCACCGCGCGCGGGGGCCATCAAGTGGACCCGCCAAAGATCGTCCCGTTTTTCCGCTGGACCGGCTGGTGTCTTGAAGGACGTGACATGAAAGCCCTGAGGGTTCAGGCCTGAAAAGGCATGGCGAATTGCGCCGTCCTTACCAGCCGTATCCATGCCTTGTAGCACAACCAGAATGCCGTGAGAGCCATGGGCAGCAAGCCGCCCCTGCAGAATGGCCATTCGATCCACACAGTCCCGGATGCGGGTATGCGCGCTCTTCTTGTCATGCCCGACCCGGTCATCGGTTTTGAAGTCGGAGAGGCGGAATTTGCTACCGTCCGTGACTTTCAGACGGGATGGAACACCAGTTTCAGCCGACATGTCGGTTCACCGCCAGTCCACCCGAAGCCTGACAGACAGGCATAATTTCCATTGTGTTGACGTTCATGTGCCAGGGCAGACCGATGAGCCAAGAGACGGTTTCGGCAATATTTTCCGGCGTCAGGGGGGTCGTGTCTTTATATACGTCTGCGGCTTTTCCGTCGTCCTTCAAGCGGACATTACTGAATTCGCTGCCACCGCACAGGCCGGGTTCAATATCCGTGACACGAATACGCTTGCCGAGAAGATCCGTGCGGAGATTCTGGCTGAACTGGCGGACGAAGGCTTTTGTGGCACCATAGACGTTGCCGCCTGTGTAAGGATAGGTTCCTGCCGTGCTGCCCAGTGTCAGGACATAGCCTGAATTGCGTTCCACCATGCCGGGAAGAAGCGCATGGGTAATTTCGATAAGCCCGGAAATATTGGTGGCGATCATGGTTTCCCAGTTTTCCACCTTGGCTTCCTGAGCTGGCTCCATGCCGAGGGCGAGACCAGCATTGTTCACGAGAACATCTACGATCTGCCAACCTTCAGGTAGGCTTTCTGGTAATGCGCGCAGCGCTTCCTTGTCAGTCATGTCGAGCGGAAAAGGCAGCAGAGCGTCTCCCAGTTCCTTGTGAAGCGTTTCAAGTCGCTCGGCGCGTCGTCCTGTGGCAATGACACGGTGGCCGTCCCGTACCAGGCGGGTGGCGATGGCGTGTCCGAAGCCTGCGGTGGCACCGGTGACGAGAACAGTCAGGGACATGGGGACCTCCATAAAACTCTCAAGAGGGGAACGCTTGCAAAGAGACAAGAGATGCACCCATCTTTAAGGAATGAAGAAAACACTCGCCGGACAGAATGACAACCTGACAGGCATGCTTCTGGTCGCTGCTCCGCAACTGGCGGAAACGGTTTTTGCCCAGAGCGTGATCTATCTGTGTGCACACTCCCCTGAAGACGGGGCAATGGGACTCATCATCAACCGTCGTCTGGCTCAACCGGGCCTTGATGATCTTTTCGCGCAGTTGGGGATTGAACCCAGTCCGCCGGAACGCCGTATTGCCGTGTGTATGGGGGGGCCGGTCGATCACTCCCATGGTTTCGTTCTGCACTCGACTGACTGGACCGGTGAGGGCAGTCTGGGCGTCAACGATCATGCAACGCTGACAGCCAGTCTGGATGTGTTGCGGGATCTGGCGGCAGGGCGTGGTCCGAAGCAGGCTCTCATGGCTTTGGGACATGCCGCCTGGGGGCCGGGGCAGTTGGAGGAAGAGATTCTGCGCGACAGTTCCTGGTTTGTGGCGCCTGCCAGTGACGAGATTGTTTTCGGACTGGATCATGCGAAGAAATGGCGCAAGGCTCTGGCTGCCATCGATATTGATCCTCTGCTGCTCTCTGGAGCGGTCGGGGAAGCCTGATTTTTGAGAAGGACGCTGAAAACCGTGAACCAGACAACACGCATCCTGCATATCTACGAGCACTGCCCGTTCTGCGTGAAGGCTCTCATGATTTTCGGATTAAAGAATGTTCCTTTCGAGCGGCGCGTCTTCCTGAATGATGATGAAGCCGGTCCGATCAGCATGGTTGGCCGGAAAGTCGTACCAATTCTGGAAGAAAACGGGCGTTACATGCCCGAGAGCATGGATATTGTGTCCCATATCGACGGAATTGGTGAACCGCTTCTGACAGGGTCGATCAGACCGGAAATCGCGAGCTGGCTGAAGGAGGGAAGTCGTGCAACGTACCGCCTTTTCCTGCCTCGTGCTGTCTGCACGCCGCTGCCTGAATTTGCGACCACGTCCGCGCGCGCCGGTTTTATTCGACGCAAAGAAGAGTCAACTGGTCCGTTCTGGGAAATTCTTGCAGACGGGTCCAAGGAAATTGCTGAACTGAATGCCTTGCTGGAAAAACTGGCACCGTTGATCCAGTCGCCGGAGGCCGTGAACGGCACTCTTTCCACAGATGATATTCATCTGTTTGCGCAGTTGCACAGCATGTCCTTGATCAAAGGGCTGCGTTACCCGCTGGAAGTGGAAGCCTACCGTCAGGTCATGTCTGAAAAGTCGGGTGTTGATCTTCTGGATTTGTTTTCTGTTTAGGCTCGTTAAGTGTGCGTCTGCTTGACGCATGGGCATTGAACGGTTCTCCGTAAAGAGTGGAAACTGCGGCCTGACTAGGCATAAAGGGCAAGCACGGTTACGCTTCCGTATCTGATTCAGGAGATACGGCGGATGCGGAAAAATATCGGAGTGGTGCTGTCACTGGCCCTGGTGTCGGGGAGCGCGATGGCGGCAGCACCAGACCATCAGGATGCAGCGCATCAGGCTCTTGATCTTGCGGAAAAGTCCATCGCTCTTCGTTCTGTCGCGGGAGATGCTAACCAGACGCCCAAGGTGGCCTCTCTTTTCCGAAACGCCTTGGTTAAGGGAGGTTTTGCTTCCGCAGACGTCGTTATCACCCCTTATAAAGACACGGCGTATCTCATTGCGCGTTGGCCAGGCAGTGATCCCGCTCTGAAGCCTCTGGTCATTTCCGGTCATATGGATGTGGTGGAAGCCAAGGCATCTGACTGGACGCATGACCCATTCAAGCCTCAGATCGAAAACGGATATCTGCTCGGGCGCGGTTCAACCGACATGAAGCTCGATGATACACTGGCGATTGCCGCGCTTCTGGAGCTGAAAAAGGAAGGCTACAAACCGCGTCGTGACATCATTCTCGAGTTCTCGGGCGATGAGGAAACGACGATGGCGACTGGCGCTATCATTGCAAGCAAGCTGACCAATGCGGAACTTGTCCTGAATATGGATGGCGCGAATGGCACGCTGGATGAAAAGACCGGCAAGCCCGATTACTTTACATGGGAAGGTGCGGAGAAGACCTACGCTGATTTCCGCCTGATTGTGACCAATCCGGGTGGCCATTCTTCTGAACCACGGGCGGCTAATGCGATTGATGAGCTTGCGGCTGACCTGCTTCACATTCAGCAGCACCGCTTCAAGCCGGAACTGAATGATCTGAGCCGGAGCTATTTCGTTAATGCAGCCCGGTGGCAGAAGCCGGATATTGCGTCGGCCATGAAAGCGTTTGCGGCCAATCCGTCTGATGAAAGAGCCATCCGCACGCTTTCTGCGGACCCGGCCTTCATTGGACGCATTGGCACGACCTGCGTCGTGACCATGATTGATGGTGGGCATGCTTTGAATGCGCTTCCCCAGCGGGCAACGGCGAATATCAACTGCCGTATTTTCCCCGGTCACTCTCGGGCAGCCATCATGGAGGAGCTGCGTCAGGCCGCTCATGATCCGGGTCTGACGATTGAAGATGCAACGGAAGGGTCTGTGGAAACCGCAGCCTCTCCGATGCGACCGGATGTCGTGCAAGCCATTGAACATGGCATGCACGTTGCTTATCCAGGGGTTCCGGTTTTTGCGGCCATGTCTTCAGGGGCGAGTGACAGTATGTGGTTTCGCTCTCATGGCGTGCCGAGCTACGGGATCAGCCCGATTTTTATCAAAAACTCTGACTCGTTCATGCATGGTTTGAATGAACGCACGCCTGTATCGGCCATTGCTCCGGCGATGGAAGATCTTTTGGTGTTGATTCCGGACCTGTCTCACTGACAAGAGAACAGCGTCTTCGAAAATGTCAAAGACGCTGTTTTTTTCAGAAGGCTCAGGGTTTCAGAACGTCACCCAGAAACTCTGCCCGCCTCTGCGTGACGCGAGCCCGGAGGATCGGGTCTGGCAGCATATGTGTGCCGGGCAAAAGCAGAAGATCGTAGGGCTTTCCGGCTTTCAGGAGGGCCTGCGTCAGCTTCATCGTGTTTTCGAAATAGACATTATCGTCCGTCAGGCCGTGCATGAGCAGGAGCGGACGTTTCAGGTTGTCGGCATATGTCAGGACGTTGCTTTTACGATATCCGTCCGCGTCGTTCTGAGGCGTGTCGAGATAGCGTTCGGTATAGGCGGTGTCATAATCCGCAAAATCGACCGGCGGGGCGCCTGCAACGCCGACTTTGAACACATCTGGGCGGCGGATTGTCGCCATGGCGGTGAAATAGCCGCCGAAAGACCATCCGTAGACCCCAACGCGTGTCAGATCGAGTTCAGGGTAGGTTTTGCCGAGCGCCTGAAGGCCGTCGATCTGATCCTGAAGAGGTGCGTCAATCAGGTTGCCTTTGATGGCGCGCTCGAAATCATGATCCCGGCCGGGTGTGCCGCGCCCGTCCAGTGTGACGACGACATAACCCTGATTGGCGAGGCACTGCTCTTCCATGAAGCTTGATGGCGTGTCGTGCACAAGTTTGACGCCCGGACCGCCATAGACGGACAGCACGACGGGATAGCGATGTCCTTTCTGGAAATGCTCTGGCCGGATGACGGCTGCATCAAGCTGGCGCTCACCTGCCGTTGTGAACTGAACATGGACGGGAAGGTGAGGGGGCTGTGCGACGCCGGGCAGCGTGGCGAGGATCTTGCCTTTTGCATCGCGGAGCAGGGTGCGTCGGGTGCCATCAGCGGAAGCAAAACTATCGATCATCAGACGATGAACGCCTGGAGTGAAATGGATGGTGTGGGTGCCGGGTTCTGTTGCAATCGGTGTTGTTTTGCCGTCTGCCAGTGAAATACGGACAACCTGAGTGTCGATCCGGTTCGGTCGTACCGTAACGACGATACTGTTGCTGTCAGCGTCATAATCATTGAACGCGACGTGAGGTGTCGTGTCTGGAGTAAGAACCCGCTTCAGGGAGCCATCGGCAGCATGATGTTCAAGCTGCCAGGTTTTTCCGCGCTCGGAAGCCCACAGGAAGCCCTGTCCGCCATTCAGAACCACCGGGAGAGCCCGCGCACCGGCTGCTTCCCGTGGGTTCAGGTTCAGCCATGTCTTGTCTGCCTCTGCAAGCAGGACTGAGGTTTTTCCGGTTGCAAGATCGACGGAAAGAACCTGTTCCTGCGTTTGCTGTCGGTTCAAGACAACAAGAAACAGGCCACCGTTCTTCCGCCAGACAGTACGGGCCATGTAAGGCCATGCATCATGGTCCCAACTGATCCAGCGTGTCTTGCCGCCCTTGGCACTGATGAGGCCGAACCGTGTCCGGGCATTGGGGGTCCCGGCACGGGGATAGCGAAACTCGACAGGAGCAGCCTGCGGCGTTTCCGGGTTGGTGATGTAGTGTTTTTCAACCGGGCTGGAATCCGCTTCTTCGAACAGGATCGTCTGGCTGTCCGGGGACCACCAGGCGCCGTCTGGCCGTTCCAGTTCCTCTGCGGCTGCAAATTCGGCAAGGCCATTTGTCAGGGTTGGCGTGCCTGTTGTGGTCAGGCGCGTTTGGGCACCGCTGACGAGATCGACGGCGTAGAGATCATTATCGCGAACGACAGCGATGGTCTGCCCGTTTGGGGACAGGCGCGGGGCAATCCAGTTTCCATCAATGGAAGAGACGCGCCCGTCATCGGTGGCGATCCGGATGAGGCGACCTCCCTGAGAGGCCAGAATTGTGCCGCCGTCTTCGCTCATCTGATAGTCCGTAATGCCGGACATGGACTGGCGAGCACGCTCGCGCCGAGCTTTTTCTTCTACGGACAGGTGCTCCGGGCCGGCTTCGGGAGCGGCCAGTTCGTGAAGGGTATGATCCGGGAGGTCGTAGCGAAACAGATGCAGGCGTGTATCGAACGGGCCGGAGCGCAGGAACAGAACGGAATGTCCATCCGGGGTGACTTCGGCGTGGTTCGGCAGTCCAAGCGTGCCGTTTCGTGTTTTGGCAAGATCGACCATGCAGGCGGCCGGTTCGGCGGCTTTGACAGGCATGGCAGCCAGCAGGGACGGGAGAAACACGCAGGACAACAGGGCTCTGCGGAGACGGAATGACGGCATGGCGGCTCCGGATGGAAGGATTTTGACATCAATCATGGACCGGCCTGCCGATCCTGAACAGAGTGTCTTCCAGCGAGATGCCGGGTTGCTCACGATTACGGGAGCAGGACGGAATTTACCGGGACCGATGCGCCGTTAAGGTGTTGTCTGTCATGGTGTGTCTCAGAAGAGGAACCTGATGGATATGCAGTATCGTCAGTTAGGCCGTTCTGGCCTCAAGATTTCCGCCCTCAATTTTGGTTCTGTCACATTTGGTGGGCAGGGTGATTTCGCCGCGACAGGTAATATTGATGTCTCGGAGGCCACTCGCATGGTGGATCTCTGCGTCGAGCATGGGGTGAACATGTTCGATACCGCTGATGCTTATTCTGGCGGTGAAGCTGAAGAAATTCTGGGGCGTGTTCTGAAAGGGCGCAGCAGGGAGCTGCTTGTGACCAGCAAGGTTCGGTTCCCAACGGGGAAGGGGCCTAATGAACAAGGGTTATCCCGACATCACATTCTCAATGCCTGCGAAGACAGCCTGCGTCGGCTGGGTCGCGATCATATTGACCTCTATTATCTGCATGAGTGGGACGGCCTGACGCCGGTTGAGGAAACGCTGGAAGCGCTTCAGACCCTCCGGGATCAGGGCAAGATCCGTTATGCGGGCATTTCCAACTTTGCAGGCTGGCAGGCCATGAAGCTTCTGTCTGCGGCAGAGCGGGATCGGTTGATTACACCTGTGTCCGAGCAGATCTATTATTCTCTGGAAGCGCGAGACGCCGAGTATGAACTGCTGCCGTTAGCCGTGGATCAGGGCTTGGGTGTTCAGATCTGGAGCCCGCTGGCCTGTGGATTGCTAACGGGCAAGTATCGTCGCGGAAAGACCGCTCCAGCCGATAGTCGCCGCATCTCGGGATGGCCGGAGCCGGAAGTCCGGAATATCGAAAAGCTCTACGATACCGTCGAGGTTCTGGTTGAGATTGCGGAGGAGCATGATGTTTCAGTGGCTCGGGTGGCGCTGGCCTGGCTGCTGCATAAACCGGGGGTGACGTCTCTGGTCATCGGCGCGCGCAAAGAAAGCCAGCTTCTGGATAATCTGGCAGCGGCTTCGCTCCGTCTGACCAAGGCGCAGGTTGCGCGTCTGGATGAAGTCAGTGCGCCGGATCTGGTTTACCCTTACTGGCATCAGCAACGGAATGCCTTTGACCGGCTTTCTGAGGCTGACATGGTCCTGCACGGGCCCGCGAAACGTCATCGGGAGGCTCTTGAAACAAAAAAATGAGTGCCTAAATATTCATCACCGGTCGTCGCCTTCGGGGGCGACCGAGACATCATATGCCGCCGATACGGGGCATGAGAGGACATATCAGAATGGACATTCAGAAGTTTACGGAACGCAGCCAGGGTTTCCTTCAGGCTGCACAAACCATTGCCCTTCGGGATTATCACCAGCAGTTGACGCCGGAGCATTTGCTCAAGGCCCTGCTGGATGACGAACAGGGCGCCGCTTCTGGCCTGATCCGGGCAGCAGGTGGCGATCCGAAAGTTGTTCAGGCCGCCAATGATGCGGCGCTTGCCAAACTGCCGAAAGTTCAGGGCGGTGGCGCTGGCCAGCCACAGGCCACACCTGATTTCGTGCGTCTGCTGGACTCCGCCGAATCCGCAGCAAAGAATGCAGGCGACAGCCATGTTGCGCAGGATCGACTGCTGGTGGCGATTGCTGCCAGCAATTCTGCGGCAGGTAAGGCGCTTGTTGAAGGCAAGGCTGATGCCAGTGCGCTGGAACGTGCTGTCGCCCAGATTCGCAAGGGCCGCACTGTGACCAGCGCATCTGCTGAAAACACGTTTGACGCATTGAAAAAATATGCTCGCGATGTGACGGCAGTAGCGCAGGCTGGCAAGCTTGACCCGGTTATTGGCCGTGATGAAGAAATCCGTCGGGCCATTCAGGTTCTGGCGCGCCGGAGCAAGAACAATCCGGTTCTGATCGGTGAGCCGGGTGTGGGTAAAACCGCGATCGTCGAAGGTCTGGCGCTGCGTATCGTCAATGGCGATGTGCCCGAGGCTCTCCGCAACAAGAAGCTGATGTCACTCGACATGGGCGCTTTGATTGCTGGTGCGAAATTCCGTGGTGAGTTCGAGGAACGTCTGAAGGCTGTTCTCAAGGAAGTTGAGACAGCAGAAGGCGAAATCATTCTCTTCATTGATGAAATGCATACGCTGGTCGGCGCTGGCCGCTCCGATGGTGCGATGGATGCATCCAACCTCATTAAGCCGGAACTGGCCCGTGGTACGCTTCACTGCATCGGTGCGACCACACTTGATGAATACCGGAAGTATATTGAGAAGGACGCAGCTCTTGCCCGTCGCTTCCAGCCGGTGTTCGTAGGCGAACCATCCGTCGCGGATACGATTTCGATCCTGCGTGGCATCAAGGAAAAGTACGAGCTTCATCATGGTGTTCGCATCACGGATAACGCCATCGTTTCCGCCGCAACGCTTTCCAACCGTTACATCACGGATCGCTTCCTGCCGGACAAGGCTATTGATCTGATCGACGAGGCTGCCAGCCGTCTGCGCATGCAGATCGACAGCAAGCCGGAAGCTCTGGATGAGCTTGATCGGCGCATCATCCAGCTGAAGATCGAGCGTGAGGCTATCCGTAAGGAAGACGATACGGCGTCGAAGGATCGTCTGCAGGCTCTGGAAGCCGAACTGGCTGATCTGGAAGAGCAGTCCGATGCGATGGGTGCCGAGTGGCACGCTGAGAAGGATCGCGTCAACGCCATCCAGAAGCTGAAGGAACAGCTGGATACAGCGCGTTCTGACGTCGATGTGGCGCAGCGTCAGGGCAATCTCGCCAAGGCATCCGAGCTGATGTACGGCCTGATCCCGAACCTTGAAGCCCAGATTGCCAAGGCTCAGGAAGAGGAAGACGCAGCCTCCAAGTCAGGCCTGTTCGCTGATAGCGTGACGGAGCAGGGCATTGCTTCGGTTGTGTCCCGCTGGACGGGAATTCCGGTAGACCGCATGCTGGAAGGCGAGCGCGCCAAGCTCATGCGGATGGAAGACACCCTGCGTGATCGTGTCGTA
>NZ_JBYLUK010000010.1:0-47500 GCF_058107395.1 Gluconobacter sp. ESL1110 | reverse complement strand
TACCAAGGCGCTTGAGAGAACGATGCTGAAGGAACTAGGCAAATTGCTCGTGTAACTTCGGGATAAACGAGACCCAACCGTGGGCAACCATGATTGGGTGGCACAGACCAGGCGACTGTTTAGTAAAAACACAGGGCTCTGCGAAATCGTAAGATGACGTATAGGGCCTGACGCCTGCCCGGTGCCGGAAGGTTAAGAGGAGATGTGCAAGCATTGAATTGAAGCCCCGGTAAACGGCGGCCGTAACTATAACGGTCCTAAGGTAGCGAAATTCCTTGTCGGGTAAGTTCCGACCTGCACGAATGGCGTAACGACTTCCCCACTGTCTCCAGCATCGACTCAGCGAAATTGAATTCCCCGTGAAGATGCGGGGTACCCGCGGTCAGACGGAAAGACCCTATGAACCTTTACTGCAGCTTGCATTGAGTGTTTGTGAAGCTTGTACAGATAGGTCGGAGGCTTTGAAGCCGGGGCGCCAGTTTCGATGGAGGCACCCTTGAAATACGACCCTGAATTTTTCTGATGTCTAACCGAGACCAGTAAGCCTGGTGGAGGACCCTGCATGGTGGGCAGTTTGACTGGGGCGGTCGCCTCCCAAAGTGTAACGGAGGCGCGCGATGGTGGGCTCAGGCCGGTCGGAAACCGGCTGTCGAGTGCAATGGCATAAGGGAGCCTGACTGCGAGAATGACAGTTCGAGCAGAGACAAAGTGCGGCCATAGTGATCCGGTGGTTCCGCGTGGACGGGCCATCGCTCAACGGATAAAAGGTACCCTGGGGATAACAGGCTGATCTCCCCAAGAGTCCACATCGACGGGGAGGTTTGGCACCTCGATGTCGGCTCATCACATCCTGGGGCTGGAGCAGGTCCCAAGGGTTCGGCTGTTCGCCGATTAAAGTGGTACGTGAGCTGGGTTTAGAACGTCGTGAGACAGTTCGGTCCCTATCCGCCGTGGGTGTAAGAGACTTGAGAGGATTTGTCCCTAGTACGAGAGGACCGGGATGAACATACCTCTGGTGCACCGGTTGTCACGCCAGTGGCACAGCCGGGTAGCTATGTACGGACGGATAACCGCTGAAAGCATCTAAGCGTGAAACCCACCTCAAAACAAGGTCTCATAGAGCCGTGAAGATGATCACGTCGATAGGCCGGGTGTGAAAGTGCAGTACATGCATGCAGCTAACCGGTCCTAATCGCTCATAATCCTCACATCAAACACATGCACAGAAATCAGCCACACTCATAAAACACCAACCTCCACCCACTCTCAAAAAGACTGGGTGGGCTGGAAGACCTGGTGGCCATTGCGAGGGCCCTACACCCGATCCCATACCGAACACAGCAGTGAAATCCCTCAGCGCCTATGATACTGCACCTCAAGGTGCGGAAAAGTCGATGCCGCCAGGTCCCCCAGCCCACTCACAGCATCCTCCCAAAAACCAACATCATACATACCACCGCGGGGTGGAGCAGCCCGGTAGCTCGTCAGGCTCATAACCTGAAGGCCGCAGGTTCAAATCCTGCCCCCGCAACCAATCCCATCATAAATCCCTACAAATCGACCGCTGAACAGATGTTGCCGCGTCATATCAGTCGTCTCATGCCATGCGGCCCGACCCTCGTTAAAGAAGGCCAGGCAATCACGCACGTTTCCATCACACCAGCTTTAATGAACATAACACTAACTCAGAGCTCACAGGGCTCGTTGGGGGAGAGGAAGGGAGATAAATCTTTTTCCCGCAAGGGAGAGTTCTGATAAACGAAGGCGTACGTGACACAGAGATAGCTTCTTTGAATCTAGGCACGTCGGACTGCAGTTCAGTAAAGGTAAACTGCAGCAAGTTCATAACCAGCACGCGAACCTTTCTATCATGCTAAGCGCAACGTATGCTGGCTAGATAAGAATAAAATCAGAACATCGCTTCTTCCAATTGAGTTAAAATTTCTGTTCTTAATTTCTGAAGGGCTGGGTTGTCTCGGTCTCGTGGTTGAGCGTCTTCAATACGGAGATCGGCGATGACGCGTGCTGGACGAGGGCTGAAAATAATCACACGTGTCGCCAGAAGAAGGGCTTCTTCAACATCATGAGTGACCATGAGCGCTGTAAAGCCCTGAGACCTCCAGAGGCGATAAAGTTCAGTTTGCATCGCAAGACGTGTCAGGCTGTCCAGCTTGCCAAGAGGTTCATCCAAAAGAAGAAGACGAGGGTTATTGATCAACGCACGCGCCAGCGCAACACGTTGCGCCATCCCACCCGAGAATGGACGGTACACACTCACGAAACAGTCTGACGACTTTTGCATCAGATAACCAGATCAAGAGTGTGCCGACCCAGAGAATACATGAAAGACAGGTACTTAAAGAGGGCAGCAGTCTTTTTGGGAGCTCCTTTACCCAAGATCTGAAGTCCATGGCTTCTCATATTCTATAAATATATCTACAGAAAAAGACTCTAATCGTTCAGCCCGATCGAAATTCCGGCAAATACGCCAAATCCATCTCCGGGTTGCATTACCGAGAGTTGTTTGCCTCCAGCAATATATCCGGGCACCACAATGGATGCATAATGCTTGTTGGTTAGGTTATTGAACGAGAGGAATACCTGACGATGTTTTCCGGGCCATTCATAACCGATGTTGGCATTGTAAATATGGTAGGATGGGGCAAAGTAGGTATCGTCATAAGACCCGGAAACTTTTGATGAAACCTGAGTATTAAAACCAGCATAAAATCCATTCTTCAGGTCGAGACGGATTTCTCCCTGATAAAAGTGAGCCGGAATGCCCGGGAGTTTATTGTGTCCGAAAACAGCATCGTTTTTGAAATGGAAATCCTGATAGGTATAAGATTGATGTAATCCCAAGGTTCCACCAGACCACTTATACAAATTTGTTTCGAGAGATGCTTCGACACCCTGATGTACGGTTGGAGACGCATTTGAATACGTCGCGTTTCCATAAAGTTGCGACAGAGGGGTCATGACAGACAGGAGTTCATTCCTCACAGAAGAATAATAGTATGTCAGGCTCCATTTATTGCGGAGCCAATCGCCTGTTGTGCCAATTTCATAGGTTGTCGCTGTTTGATTTTCCAGGCTTGCTCCTGTGGCTGTCAGACCTGCAGCAGGTCCGGTTGTATAATTTGCACCAGAAAGCAGTTGCCAGTCGTTGGGGGGCTGAAAACTACGGCTTACGTTTCCATAAACAGAAACATGCGGATTAATGACATATCGAAATCCTCCGCGCGGAGTAAAGCCGACAGCCGACGTTTTAAGAGAGCTCTCTGTGGGATATGTGACAGCGGTTGAGCGCTGAACGAAGTCTAGGGCACCTGCGGCGGTTAGCCAGAAATTATGGAAGAGTTCGAAATTATCCCTGATATGGAAATAATTATCCGTGCCGCCGTAGGTGGCGTGCCGAAGTTTCGTGCCAAAAGGAATGCTCGCGTAAGTGCCGGTACTTGTTCTGGTCCGCGTCGTTTGCCAGGCGTCTAGATCGCTATAAGTGTCGATCCCGAATAAGGTATCGTTGCTATGCCCCCAAACCTTGTCTTTTCGGCTGTAACGGATCACGCCAGCAATCGTCTTGTATCCCCAGATTCCGGCGGTAGTACCATTTTCGATGTCAATCGGGGCATCCTGATAATTAATTCCCAACTCCAGTTTGGAGTGATCATCAATCCGAATGGTCGTCATGTTGCCGTACCATTTCGAACCGGGCTGGATGCGTTTGGAGTGCAGGGCGACATATGTAGATTGTGCCTGCTTGGGGTTATCAATGATCTGATCTCGGGTCAAAAAACCTGGATAACCATTCTGTGTCTGGCGATAGCGGAAGAAGAAGCGCGTGGAGACCTTGTCGTTGAAACGGTATCCATAATTTGCGTTAACACCAAAACTGCTCGCCGCTGTCTGTTGCTGATATCCGCCGCGGTATGATTTTGTAACGCTTATGTAATAGTCTGATTTTCCTATGACTTTCCCGGAACTGATCTGCTGTTTGTTGTAGTTGAAACTGCCCGCTTCGGCTCTGACCTGAAAAAGATCTGCATCATACCCTGTTTGGGTAACGTAATTGATCGCCCCACCGAGTTGTAGACCGCCATAATCAAAGGCATTGGCTCCACGGAGCACTTCTGTGTATCGCACTCCAAGCGTCTCAAAAAGTTCGTAGGGTGTTCCGGCTGGTGTTGTTACGGGAAGCCCGTCAAACATCATCAGAATGCCTGAACGGAAATAGTTTGTTCCTGTCTGGATTCCGGAACCGCGAATGGAAAGCCGCAAACCGTCGCCGCCACCGGAACTTTGTGCAAAAACACCGGGTTGGAACGCGAGGGCATCAGCGTTCGTAAAGTTACGACCTTTCAGAACCTCATGTGCATCAATTACACTGACACCGCCAGGAATAGTACTCAGAGCTGCTTTTGACTGATCCACGACGGAGCGTCTTCGAGTGGAAACCTTAATCGTTTCACTCGAGGGAGCAACAAATGGGCGAGGCGGTGATGCGTTATTCAATGCTGAGGGCGATGTCAGTTTTTTGCCAGAAGCATTTGTCCGATGATAATTTGTATGGATTTTATGCTCTGCAGCCTCGCTCATGAGCGGGGTCATAGCGACTGCGCTTAACAGGATTGAAGACAGACGCGCATGAGACATGCCAAAACGAAAATCTGTATGGGAATAAACCCGCTTTTTCTGGTTCTTCATTTCAAGCTCATTCCGGACGGGGAATTCATGCCCCGTATTACTGGTGTTTTATTTAGATCGCGGAGCGCGGAATTTGTGTGAATATTACGTGTGTCATGGCAACGAATAATAATCGGTTCCTTCTTCCTCTCACATTTGAAGGGAGAGGCAGAGGGCTGATACCGTTACTTTGACTTGGATCTGACGTAATTCACTGAAAGACTTTTCGCCGTTCAGGCGTTACCGCACTTACATCGCATTCTGATATTCCTCGTCGAAGAGAACCATAGATTATGGTTCATATGTCATATTAATTATATGAAAACTTTTCTATACAAAAAAATATAAGTATTATTCAGGTGTTTCATGAGTATTTCTGAATATATTGGGTGTAAAAATAAAATTTTTATCAATGATATCTGCTCGTTAAGAGATCTAACTGCGATCTGGCTCACCTCCAGATCGCTGAAGAAACTTCAACATGGGACGTTAAAAGCCCTTCTTTTAAAAATCCATCGGCAATCTGTTGTTGCTCCTGTATGACGCCCGCCTCCATCGGTTTATAGCCGAAATCTCTGGTTTTGATTGCCGAGTAGACGGTATCGTAAGGCAGTCCTGTCTGCTTCGCGAGAAGATGCGAGACTTCGGGTTTATGGCCCTGAGCCCACGCATCCGTTTGAGCGATTTGATGAAGTGCTTCCCGCAAAAGGCCCGGCTGATTGTCTGAAAATTCACGACGTGCGAGGAAAAACTCTCGATTTGCGACAATATTCTGCGCCGTTGTCAGAATGCGAGACCCACTGGAGAGCGCTCCCGACAGATAGGGGTCCCATATCGCCCAAGCATCAATTTGACCGCTTTCAAAGGCTGAACGAGCAGATGGGGGTGTAAGATAGGCCGGTTTGATGTCATGAAAAGACAGGCCAGCTTTATGGAGCGCCTGGAGCAGAAACCAGTGAACGTTAGATGCGCGATTAAGCGCGATCCGTTTGCCCTTCAGATCTCCAAGAGTTTGGATTGAACTGTCTTTCGGAACGAGAATAGCCTCGGCGAGAGGGGCAGGAGGCTCATGCCCGACATAGACAAGTGCATCAGGTGTTGCCGCCGATGCGAACACGGGAGGAGCATCGCCGGTCTGCCCTAAATCCAGCGCTCCTGCTACCAGAGCCTGCAACAATTGTGGGCCTGCGACGAATTCTGACCATACGACATTCGCTCGGTTAGCCAGAGCTTTTTCCAGCGCGCCAGATTCCTTGAGAATGACCAGAGTGCTGTAACGCTGATAGCCGATACGAATGACGGGTGTTGCTGCGTGCGCTGTGGACGCAAAAGTGAGTGCAAGACTGCCAGCCAAGAGGTTGCGGCGGTTGATAAGGCGATGTGTATCAGTCATGGCGCTGCCGTGTTGTATTGTGGTTCGGATGTTCCGAAGAGCTTTTCTCGAAGAGTCCCAGGCTGATATTCTGTTTTATACCGGCCTCGTTTCTGAAGTTCGGGGACAATATATGTCACGAAGTCCTCAAAACTGCCTGGTGTGATGGCGTAAGCGAGGTTGAGGCCGTCAATCCCGGTGTCTTCAATCCATTTTTCGATCTGATCCGCAACTTTTTGGGGACCACCGACAAACGTTACGCCCATTCCGCCGATTGCCGCATGTTCTGCGAGTTCCCTGACGGTCCAGACCCGTTTCGGATCAACAACAGTCAACGCATCAATTGCAGAGTGAATGGCATCATTACGGATATGGCGAACGGGGTCGTCCAGGTCGAACGTTGAAAAATCGACGCCTGTCCAGCCTGACATGAGCGTCAACGCACCTTCATGGCTGACATATTTTCTGTACTCCGCCCATTTTTCCACAGCTGCCTCGTCGTTCTCGGCCGTTACAATTGTGACAAGAGAGAAGATCTTGAGTGATTTTCTGGAACGTCCGGTGCGCTGAAGTTCCGCTTCCAGTCCTGAAACGGCATGCCGGGCGACTTCTTTGGAGGGGCCGGCGATAAAGACGCATTCAGCATAATCACCAGCGAAGGCCCGGCCTTTACTGGATGTCCCTGCCTGATAGAGGACCGGCGTTCGTTGAGGCGAGGGCTCGCAGAGATGGATTGCATCGACCTCAAAATACTTTCCTTTGTGTTGCAGGCGATGAACTTTCGTCGGGTCTGTAAAGATTCCATTTTCCCGATCTCGCAGAACTGCACCGTCCTCCCAGCTTTTCTCCCATAAGCCTCTCAGAACCTGCATATAATCGCGTGCGACGTCATAGCGTTCGTCATGTGACGTCTGTTGCTGCTGACCAACGCCCTTTGCCGCGCTGTTCAGATAGCCTGTCACAATGTTCCATCCTATCCGCCCGTTGGTCAGGTGATCCAGGGTACTGATGCGGCGGGCGAAGGGGTAGGGGTGCTCGAAAGAGAGAGTTGCCGTCAGTCCGAAGCCAAGGTTTTTGGTGACAGCGGCCATGGCGGAAATCAGCATGGCCGGGTCATTGACCGGGACTTGGGAGGCATTGCGCAAGGCCGCGTCCGGGCCAGCTCCATACACATCGTAGATGCCAAGAACATCTGCGATGAAAAGCCCATCGAACAATCCCCGTTCAAGCGTCTGGGCGAGATTCGTCCAGTATTCGAGGGTGTTGTAATGCCATGACTGATCGTCCGGGTGCCGCCACAAACCGCTGGCCTGATGGGAGACGCAATTCATATCAAAAGCGTTTACGGGGATAAGAGACACATGCGCTCCTTGGAAACGATCACGGTGAGAAGACGAGGTGTGGCAATGCAGATAATATGGTTCAGGTTCACTCAGCCTTCATTGAGAAGGCCAGACTGCTGAAGGGGTTTGTTTTTCCGGGAGAGGGGCCTCAGAACAGACTTCAATGTGTCGTCTCCATCCGGGTCATAATTGAAGACGTCCCAGCGGATGATCTGATGCAATGTCAGCCCGATTAAGGGGGCAGTCAGAATGAACCAGAACAGGTTTGTGCCGAAATGTGCATAGAAGTCCAGGAAGAGCCCACATGGCCATGGTGGCTCCCAGGCCAGAAATAAGCCGGTTCATACCGATGCCAACGCCTCGGATTTCTGTTGGATAGGTCAGGGTGGCGTAAATCATCTGCTGACAGCCCGGCCCGAAACCCTGACCGAAAAGATAGCCCGCAAATCCGCCGAGAACCGCTATGACGCCAGCCGTGGAATGCGGCGTTCCGACGATGGCAAGTGTTCCGATAGACGCAGCCTGCAGGATATAACCGGCGATATTGACTTTGCGGGAAGACATGTACCGTGCAAGGCGGACCCCAATCAGACCGCCTGTAAATGCAAAGACGAGGTTCAGGATGATGGATGTGATCAGAACCTGTTTGCGATCGAGGTGCAGCATTCCGGCCAGCAGGCTGGGCGCGCCGAACGCGATTGCTGCATAGGAATAGGCACTGACAATGGAAATGACACTGACCAGAATTCCGCGCCTGAGCAGCGGCTGGCGAAACAAAGGTAGAATTCCGTGAGAGTGTGGCTGGATCGGCGGAGCTTCGATCTGAAGAACTGGATCAATGCCATGAGACGCCCGCAGAATCTCGGCAGCTTTCTCCAGATCGCCATTTCGGGCAATCCAGATAGGGGATTCACTCATGTACCGGTTACGGACAAGAATGATCAGAAGGGCAGGAAGAGCACCGAAAGCAAGTGACGCGCGCCATAGCCAATCCGGATGAGTGGCCGGAACGACGGCATCAAGGGCAAAAACAAGGAAAAAGCAGAGCGAAGACGCTGCATACCAGGTTGGGCACCATGCGGCGGCGCGGCTTGCTTTGCTCCCTTTTCCGCTGAGTTTCGAAAATTCGGACAGAAAAGCCATGGCTACTGGCAGGTCCATGCCTACTCCGAACCCCATGGCGAAACGGGCAAGGATCAGGATGGTGGCTGTGGGCGCCATACCGGCCACAAGGGCTGCGATAACAAAGCAGATCATGTCCGCCATGAACACGGCGTATCGGCCTATCCGGTCCGTCAGCCAGCCGCCAGCGATACTGCCAACGACCGTTCCGGCATTCATCGCTGCTGCAACCATACCAGTGGCAGATGTTGAAAGACCGAAATGTTTTTGTACGTCTCCAATTCCGTAGGACAGAGTGGTCAGATCATACGCATCCAGAAAGACCCCGCCGAGAGCAAGAGCAACGATGATGTTGGCATGTCCTCCGCTCTGCGGTCCGGCATTGACGATGGCCGAAATATCGTCAGCATGACGGATGACAGGACGAAGCGTGCTGGATGTGACAGTTTGAGCAGACGTCATGAATCCACCTGTTCAACGTATGTTGAGTTCTGAAGGTTATCAGCCAGTCGGGCTGCTACGGATTGAGCGTTGGCTGTCACTTCCGGCAGGCCCATAAGCTCGCCGAATGTCCCGCGGGAGAGTGGTCCGGCAACGAACAGGCCGGATACTGGCAAGCCGTCAACAAGTGCGGAGTGGTCTTCATCCGTCCAAAGCCCAAGACCGACAGGATCTTTCTGCACAAAGCCATCCTCAGCCAGGCGGGAGAGAAAACCAGGTGTTGTCAGAATGCCTGCATGGTCGGGGCCGGTGGTATTGATCAGAATATCTGCATAGACCGTGTGCCTTCTGCCTCCACGCTCCTGAAGGTGTAGGGCAAGATTATCAGAGTGGGCTTCTGCGCTCTCAATTCGGGCGGCAAGAACGGTGAGTAATCCAGTTTCTGCCCTCAGGTTCAAAGTACGTTCGACCTGTGGTGCTATCCGAAAACGATGGACATCCCAGAAAGGCCGAAGATGGCGGACAAGGCGCCGCTGTTCTACGACTGGCAAGGCGGTCCAGATCGTCTTGCCCTGGCGACGTACGGCATCGAGGGTGTCTTGCCATGGCCTTTCAGGGGCAGACGTGAGTGTTTTACGAATGCGTTTGAGCAGGTCTGGCGCTGTCTTCTCGGGAGTGGTGGAGAAATCTCCGAAGAGGCTGGGAGCCCCACGGGAATGTCCCCGAGATCGTAGGCCACGGCGGGAGACTGCGGTAATGGGACCGAGATGTCCCTGGGCAGCCAGGGTCGCTACAACATCCGCCATTGTGAGGCCGGTGCCGATGATGGCAATCCGTGCCCGCGGATCCACAGTTTTGAAGGCGTCCTTCGCCCAGGGATCAGAGATCACTCGCGGGTCATGCGCGATCTCTTTGAGAGGGCCCGGCAGAGCCGGGGCAGGATGCGACGTCGCAATGACAACATGCGCTGCGGCATAAATCATCCCTTGAGCGGTCTGGAGACGCCACTGATCGCCATGACGCTGTACGGACACGACCGTGTCCTGAATATGCTGAAGCGTTTTGTTGATGAGGAACGGCGTTATTCTTTCAAAAAGATAGCGACCGAACTCTGAGCGGGTCGGATAAACCTCGCCCGAGGGCAGAAATGCTTCTGGGTCACAGGTTTTATGACTGTGCCATTTGAGCCAATCTGCAAAATCCTCAGGCTTGTTCGTGTCTATGCTCATCCGTGAAGCGGGCACATTGATGCGATGCTGAGGATCTTTGGTGCCATATGCGACGCCTGCTCCCAGCTTGGAGCGAGGCTCGAAAATCATAACACTGCCGGGCCCCAGGTCTCGGTGTTCGCGAAGCAGATGATACGCAATCATCGTTCCTGTCGCACCGCCACCGATAATTGCAACGGTGGCGGAAGCCGGCTGACGGCTGGTCTGAACTTCCGTTGTCATGAAGACGCTTGGGCTGGACGGTAGGAATTGGCAATCGTCTCCCCGAACGGACCCATATTGTTCTGACCGCCGGTTGCGCGTGTCGGATGGGCGGTCGGAAGCAGCGGAAGGACCAGTTCGCCAAAGCTGTAAGCCTCTTCCAGATGAGGATAGCCGGAGAGGATAAAGCTGTCACAGCCTGCGCGTCTGTACTCATCAATCCGTTCGGCAATGGTGGCTGGATCTCCGACCAGAGCCGTCCCCGCACCACCGCGGACCAGCCCGACGCCCGCCCAGAGGTTGGGGCTGACTTCCAGTTTGTCGCGGCGTCCTCCATGCAGAGCGCTCATGCGGGACTGACCGACGGAGTCCAGCCTTGAAAATACAGACTGCGCCTGGGCGATTGTTGCGTCATCCAGGCGTGAAATCAGGCGATTAGCCGCAGCCCAGGCTTCATCGGTTGTTTCACGGGCAATAACATGAAAGCGGATTCCGAAGCTGACCTCTCGCCCCTCACGGGCGGCAGCCTCACGAACACGAGCAATTTTTTCTTTTACGAGTTCCGGCGGCTCGCCCCAGGTCAGATATTTATCGATCCGTTTTGCCGCAACCTGAATGCCTGCATCAGACGAACCTCCAAAATAGAGAGGAGGCCCACCCGCCTGATGCGGCGGATAAAGGATCTGGCCACCTGCAATATGGAAGTGCTTCCCTTCGTAATCGACGATTTCTCCCTTAAGAAGGCGGGAGTAAATCGACAGGAATTCGTCCGTGATTTCATAGCGGGTTGCATGATCGAGAAAGAGGCCATCTCCCTCGTTTTCTTTTGGATCTCCGCCCGTCACAACATTGATCAGAAGACGACCACCGGACAGGCGGTCCAAAGTTGCTGTCATGCGTGCCGCAAAGGTTGGCGATTGCAGCCCAGGGCGTACAGCCACCAGAAATTTCAGCCTTTCAGTGGACGTAATGAGAGACGACGCAACAATCCAGGAATCTTCGCAGCTTCGACCTGTGGGAAGGAGAACACCATAATATCCAAGACTGTCAGCGGCCCGTGCAACTTGCTGGAGATAAGGCAGGTCAACGCTGCGGCCCCCTTCCTGTGTTCCCAGATATCGGCTGTCCCCATGAGTAGGGAGGAACCAAAGAACGTTGATTTTCTCGGGGACACCCCCGATGACGGTATTTGTGCTCATGAGAAACTCGCTATCTGGGCTTGTACGGGAAGGGAGAGCTGGCGGGCCGGATGGCTTGTCGGAAGACGGTCAAAACCGAAGAGGCGATGACGGAGCGTCTCTGGAGGGCTGTTCTGCTCTGGTAGACGACCACGCTTACGAAGTTCAGGAGCTATCAGCTCTCCGAAATCTCTGGCCGTCTCAAACGTATGGTATTGGCGAAGATTAATGCCGTCGATGCCATCAATATCGAGCCAGTCTTCAACGGCATCTGCGATCTGGGAAGGTGTTCCCGCGACGAAAAAGCGGCCTTGTTCAAAGCTGGCAATCTGATCCAGTGCGCTGCCCACCGTTTGATCAGGACCAAATCGACGTCCCATGTTGCCAAAAGGACGCCCTGACTGCTCAAGGGCTTCTCCGATGGTCAGGGAGCGGTCAAAATGCCGCAAATCGATTTCAGCCTGCGCATGCACGTGAGCGGCTTCGACACTGTAGCGCTCACGGTAACGCTTCAGCTTCTCATGAGCTTCGGCCTCTGTCTTCCCGGCGATAAGTCCAGCCATGACGTAGAATTTCAGATCATTGGGGTCTCGACCGTTTATGGCTGCCTGTTCGCGTGTCCGGGTAATGTTGTGGCGGATTTCCTCGCGGGTCCGGCCACCAATGAAAACAGCTTCCGCATGACGGGCCGCAAATTCAAGGCCACGCTTGGAACCGGTTGCCTGAAATAAAACAGGCGTGCGTTGACGTGTGGGCTGCACAAGGTGCGGTCCCTCAACCTGATGATGTTTTCCTTTGTGATTGATATAATGAACGCGATCAGGATGTGTGAAGACGTCGTTCTCGCGATCAATGACGAGAGCGTCTTCGTCCCAGCTCTGCTCCCAGAGCTTGTAGAGAACTTCCAGATATTCTTCTGCGCGTTCGTACCGCTCATCGTGCTCGATTTCGTCTGCAAGGCCGAAGTTCCGAGCCGCATTCGGGAGGTAGGAGGTCACAATGTTCCAGCCAACGCGCCCTTCTGTAAGAAGATCGAGTGTGCTCATGCGTCGTGCAAAGGCAAAGGGCGGCTCGTAGGTTGTTGAGAACGTTGCAGCAAAACCCAGACGCGTGGTGACAGCCGCCATGGCCGGGATCAGGGAAAGCGGATCAAGGTTTGGAATCTGCACACCAAGGCGAAGAGCAGGATCAAGCCCATTGAAACGGTCATAGACACCAATGACATCGGCAAGAAAAATTGCGTCGAAACCCGCGTCTTCCGCCAGACGCGCCTGTTCCAGCCAGAACCCCATTTCTCCAAACCGATGCCGATTGTTGTCAGGCGCCGTCCACATGCCGTGGACGATGTGACTCACGCACGCCATTTCGAAGAGATTTACTTTTAACTGTTTAGGAGCCGACGCCTTGCTCATGCCGGCTCCTTGGAGAGATTTTTCTTCAGACCTTCCCGGTAGGGCGTCCAAAGAGGAGTATTGTTCAAGGCCAGATCGCCGAGTTCCCGACGGCGCTGTGCCGCAGGATTGTGTGAGGACAGAACGCGGGCATTGCGCCAGTGGCGGTCCAGATTTCTGGTCTGGCTAGTGGCTGATGCGCCGCCAACTTCAAAAAGCAGGTTTGCGGCTTCAAGTGTCTGATCGATAACGATCTGCTGCGCCTTGAATGCGGCCTCTTCGGCTTCGCTAAACGTCACGCTTTCGGTGTCGCCTCTCAGCCAAGCAGGCTCGGCTTCCGCCAACGCATCTGAAACGCGATCGACCAGAGCCGAGGTCGAGAAGGCAAGGGCAGACAGTCGTCCCACAACTCCTTGCACAACAGAGTCTTCTCGTTGGACAACTTTTCCGGGAACACCGAAGGTTCGCGTTCTGGGGCGTACAAAGTCAACGGCATCACGCAGCACGGCGGCCGAAATGCCGGCTAAAGCTGCCAGATGAAACTGCTGATAATAAGCGGCGAGATAGGAGTGTGCAGGAATATTCCCGGGCTCAGAACGATCCAGAATCTGTGTCGGAGGAATTAAAACGTTCTCAAAAACAGTAGTTCCGCTTCCGGTAAGACGCTGGCCAAAGCCATCCCAGTCGTCAAGGCGTGTGACACCGGCAGCGTCTGAAGGAACCAGAACATGCGCGCGCTGCTCTCCCTCTGCGGCCCAGACAATGATCCAGTCAGCATAGAGAGTGCCAGTCGAATAGTACTTTGTACCATTCAGGCGAGACTCATTCCCGTCTGAACTCAGTTGGGTCGATACACCTGTTTCGTCTGAGCGTTCTGCCATCGCCGCACCAAAAAGAGCGCCCTCACGGATGCGATCAAACCATTCGGCTGATTTGTGGGCGTGACGGAGTCTGCCTTCAGTAAAGGCAAAATGGGCACGGAAAATCTGTGGCAGGTTGGAATCTGCTGTCGCCAGATCTTTCAGCAGACTGAAGCTCTGCTTCAGGGAGGCTCCGTACCCACCCAATTCGTTCGGAAGGCGGACGCGTCCCAGCCCCGCAGCTTTCAACTCCTGCACAATATTTCTCACAAGCGCAGGGTCGTGTTCGAATTCCCGTGAGGCGCGCGTTATCGTTTCGATGATCGGCTGAAAACGTTCTTTGGCAGAGGCAAAATTGGCAGAAGAGGACATACAACGACACCTAACGAATATAAGGTGAAATTAACTAGTTTTCGTCGTTTATGATGCGCACCAAACCGGCGGGAGCATAATTTTTAATTCGTCATTCCTCTTATTAATTATTTCAATGGAAACTCATAAAATGGCGTTTTTCCTAGGTTTTATGAGGATAAAAAGCGACTTCCAGATATAACATTAAAAATGCGTTGTTATTAACGTTCATACATTTGGATATGTGAATAAGGGAATCGCCTGTGGGGATGTGTCTCCTCAAGGTCGATTTTTATGTTCCGAGATATCACCCAAATGTTGAGAAACGAGTCATGAAAGCCTTTCACGAGCGGCACACACGTATTCTTCTCCTTGGCATGACCGTTCTTTCAACATGCGCCATGATTCCCGCTGCGTTTGCTCAAGACGCTGAACGAATCAAGCGCACTGGTTCACGCGCGTCTCACATCCGGCCAGTGGTCAACCCTGCGCCATCTCACGCCACAACGGCGCGCTCAAAAAATGGCCCGGTTCCTCCTTCCAGGAGTGAGGATATCAATGTCACTGGGTCGAATGGTGTTCGCGCGGCCGAAACGCGTATGAGGAAAGTGCCAGGAACCTTTACCGTCATCAGTAGCAAGGAGGTTGAGAAGGGAAGGTCAGCCACACTTGAGGATACTCTGGCATTCCAACCTGGTATTTTTGCGCAGGCCACAAGTGGAAGCACCGGAAACAAGATCTCCATCAGAGGGTCAGGAGCCGGTGTGTTCTACGGAGGTTACAGTCTGGGAATGAAATACCTGATCGATGGGTTGACTGTCAGCGGTGTGGGAGGATTCCAGGAAGACCGCCTCAACAATACCGGATACCAGCGAACCGAAGTACTCTATGGAGCCAACGCATTTGATTATGCGGCTACGGCTCTCGGCGGAGGTATCAATTTCGTAACCCATACGGGGGTCTCCGCGCCTGGGTTTATGGCTCATTTCGAAGCCGGAAGTTATGGCACACTGAAAGAGCAGGTGAGCCAGGGAGGGACATTCAGCAACAAGAAAGGTGATTATTACGTCACTGTCGCGCGCACCAATCGTCAGGGATTCCAGAGCTATACGGCGATGCACCGTACGGATGTTGTCGCAAATCTTGGCTATCGTTTTACCGACAAGCTGTCTGCGCGGCTTATTTTTAAATGGGATGAAGGGTTCGGCCATTATGGCGGCTTGCTGACACTGGCCCAGCTTCGCAAAAATCCAAGCATCAATCCAAACGATTGGGGAGGGCGCCCGACCAGGAGCACGATGTTGGGGTTCAAGACCAACTATATCTTTGATGATGATTCCAGGCTGGAATACGGCATAACGTGGAATGACTACCCGCTGTTTAATGGAACGGGGACGCAGCAATTCAATCTGTGGCGTTCCACGGATATTAACAATTCTATCAAATATAACCGGAGCGATCGCCTTCTCGGACGTAAAATCGAGAGTAATATTATTCTGAGCGACGTACATATGGTTTCTGGAGATTCTCGATATTATACGTCTTCAGTTCCATCAACAACTTATAATAGCGAAGACTGGACACTTCATCAGCGTGTAAAATACGGCGGGTCACACGATCTGGTTTTCGCTGCGGGGAATAATTTTAATATTTTTAATCATCTTTGGCTGACCAGCGGTTTTTCAGTCATCTGGATTGACCGTAATATTCGTCTTGTTGATCGCCTGGTCCCGAATTCAACTCTTCAGAGCCGGGAGCATTATAATAATGTCTTCATTACGCCACGCGTCGGCCTGCGGTATGAAATCAATCCAGATATCGATGTCTTTGCCAACTTCAGTCGCCTGATAGACCCGCCAGTGACTTGGAATTACCACGATGTCAAAGGAGGCAGCCCCTATAATGACACAGGAACTGTAGGGCCACTAAAGGCTCAGAGAGCCAATTCGGCTGAAATTGGTATTCGAGGACATGCGGGTATATTTGATGGAAACCTGACCCTTTATCGCAGTTGGGTCAGAGACGAATTGCTATCCGTCGTCGTTACGCGCGCTACAAATACTACAGCCGAAATCACCAGAACGTCTAATGCAAGTCCAACAATCCACCAGGGTATTGAGGCTGGTCTCTCGGCAAAGCTCTTTAATCTACATCAATATGGCGCTTTGACGTTTCGTCAGGCTCTTACGGTCAATGATTTTTATTACAAGCATGACCCACTTCTTGGGCAGAATAAACTCCCATCGATCCCGACATGGCAGTATCAGGCTGAGCTTCAGTATAATAATCCGCTGGGCTTCTATGCGAACTTCGATTTCAGATCGTCTTCCAGCTATTATGTTGATTACGCAAATACATTGAAGGCACCCAGATATGGAATCTTCGGTCTAAAATTGGGGTATGAAGCAAAAAACAAGCTCTGGAGTACTTTTCTTGATTTCCGCAATCTTGGAAACAAGCATTATGCAACGGCCGCTTATACTGCTTACAACCTGAATCATACAGACTCCGCAATGTTTTATCCGGGCGACGGGTTTAGTGTTTTTGGCGGCGTGACGGTACACCTCAGTGATCTGGGGAGGCATCTCTGATGGTGTCGTACGGGTTTCTGCGTCAAAGGATTTATGGACAAGACCTTGGCCAGCGCATGGTGATGTTCGCAGCATGACCAATTCTTCTTACCGCAAGATAGTTTTGGCGCTTGTTCCTGTAGTAGCGTTTCTTGCTGTCCTGTTTTATCTGCAGGATGCAGGCAGCAAGACGCATCATACAGCTACACAGTATGGAACTGTTCCCCGAGGCGGTGGAACCCTTGTCTTCGCAACAGAGCGAGAGCCTCTATGCCTTGATCCTCATGTTTACGGCGATATGCCGCAAGTCTATATCGCCGAGCAGTATCTGGACCGGCTCGTCTCCATGGACGAGCAGGGCATGCTTCATCCCTGGCTTGCAACGTCTTGGGAAGTAGCCGATGGCGGGTTGACGTATATCTTTCATCTCCGGCACGATGTGACCTTCACCGATGGAACAAGGTTCGACGCGACTGCTGTAAAAAGCAATCTGGACCATATGGTGGACCCAGCTACACAGTCCGGTACGGCGGGGGGGTATATCCGCCAATATACCCGGACCGACATACTCGATCCGTACACCGCAGCAGTTCATCTGTCTTCGCCGTATTCGGCCTTTCTGAATGTTCTGGCCCAGGGTTTTCTTGGGATTGAGTCACCCAAAGCTTTGTCGCGCCCCCGTGACGTAAACTGCCAGAGCCCTGTAGGATCAGGCCCCTTCATTATCACGCACTGGGATCACCAGAGCGAGGTCGTTCTCAAGAAAAACCCAGCTTATGCATGGGCTCCTCCCACGGCACGTCATCAGGGGCCTGCCTGGCTTGACGGGATCGTCTGGCGCTTCGTTTCCGAACCGTCAGTTCGTTTTGCCATGCTTCAGGCTGGCGAGGTTGGGGTCATTGACAGTGTGCCGCCTGAGAGCGAAACCCCGGCGAAGTCCAATCCGGACGTGTTATTGCTGATGGCGGACCGACCAGGAAACCCGACCAACGGAACTCTGAACACGCTTCGGCCACCATTCAATGACATTCGTGTTCGTGAAGCATTCATTCGATCCGCAGATATTGATGGTGCTTTAGGGAGCATATTTTTCCATCACTATGCACGTGCTGGAGGCCCTCTGAGCCCTTCCACACCCGATTACAGCCCTGATTTTGAACATACCAAGGATTACGATCCGAAACGTGCCAATGAACTTTTGGATGAAGCAGGCTGGCAAGACAGAGATCCTGAGGGATATCGCGTCCGTGAGGGTAAAAGACTGATTGTTCACATCCCGATTTCCACGGTTCTTGCACCCGCAGATCGTACCCTTTGGGAACAGGTGCAGGCGACTGCGCGCCAAACAGGCTTCGATGTTCGGATGGAGCCTTTAAGCGAAACGGCTAATATCGCGCGGAGTGACGCCTGGGATTACGATGTCCGCATCGGATATTGGAATACAAATACTCCAGACGTTCTTCGTATCGTCTTCGGATCTGCATTCACTAACCATTTTCAGCACGGCATTCATCAGAATGCTTCAGGGTATAGTAGCCCGGCTTTCGATAAGGTCGTGGCGCAGGCATTGGCGACGCAGGATGCCCGGCAGCGCAAAGCACTTTATCGACAAGCTCAAGAGATTATTGCCAAAGCGCACCTCCAAATCACGACTTATTCTCAAACTACGCGTCTGGGAGTGTTCAGCAATGTTCATGATGTACGTATTGAACCTTCATTACGAGTCATCAACTTTCACGATGCCTGGATGACACCATGATGCAACGCCTGATTTCCCGTCGCCTGATCAGTCGGGTTGGCTTGAGCGCCGCGATGCTTTTCGCATCCGCAACGCTGACATTTCTCGCGGTACGCATGATGCCTGGTGATCCGGCAACCATCATTCTTGGTGGGGCTATGGCCAATCCCACACCCGGTGCAGTCGAGGCGATTACAAAGGAATATGGCCTCGATCGTCCTCTTGTCGTGCAGTATGGCTTTTATATATGGCGGCTTTTGCATGGGGATTTAGGCGTTTCCTTCAGTCAGCATCTACGGGTTGCGGAGGTTTTGCGCCAACAAATGCTGCCTACATTGGCGCTCGCAACCATTTCACTGCTCTTCGCTTGGGTAATCGCACTGACTTCAGTCTTCTTCACGGTGCGGCGCGGGCGGATACTCTCGAGCGTTGCAGCCTCTTTTGATATTTCTGCGGCAGCGCTCCCGCCATTCTGGCTTGGAATTGTGCTACTTTGGATACTCGCATTCAGGCTGCATTTGCTACCGCCCGCTGGTAGCTCTTCTCTGTCATCACTCATTATGCCAGCACTTTCCCTTGCCATTCCTTTGGGGGGATTTCTAGCTCAGGTTACGCGTGAATCTCTGGAGATTGCTCTCGATCAGCCGTTTATTCTGAGTGCAAGAATGCGAGGCCTGAGTATGGGGCAGGTTCTGCGACGGCATGCTCTGCGTCATGCCCTTCTTCCGGGAATCGCGCTTTCAGCCTGGGCTTTAGGTGCACTTCTCGGCGAAACAGCAGTCGTAGAAGCTATTTTTTCAAGAAAAGGCCTTGGGCGGACGCTCGTTTATGCCGTTTCCGCGCAGGATATGCCTCTAACAACTGGCATCGTGCTCTTTGTCACAGTCTCATACATATTTGCGAGCCTGATTATCGAAATCATCCATGAAATGGTCGACCCGCGTCTTGCAACATTTCGCGTGCGGAGTGCTTCTCTATGAGTGCCGGGTCGAAAAAATTCATTGTGTGGACGCAGTTGCCCATTGCGCTCTTTCCAGCCACAGCTTTTCTGGCTTTTCTTCTTGCTTCCGCCATCATTCCAAGTGCGATCAGCGCGACTGACCCTTACGCCATCGCGCCACGGCATGCTTTTCTGTCTCCTAACTGGAGCCACCCTTTCGGAACGGATCAGTCCGGTCGCGATATTCTGACACGCGTTATTCATGGCACCCGCCAGTCTCTTCTTGTAGGAGCAGGGGCCGTCGCCGTCAGTTTTTCGGGGGGAATTATCCTTGGACTGGCAGGCGGTCTTGGTCCTCATTGGCTTCAAAGAGGCATTGGAGCTGTTATAGATGTGCTGTTTTCGTTTCCTGCATTGATATTGGCGCTTCTTTTCTCCGCCAGTCTGGGGACGGGGGCGGGACCACTAGCTTTGGCTATCGGGATCGCTGCTATGCCAGGCTATGGTAAGATGATCTTCAGTCAGGTTCTGTCGGTCAGGAATTCGGGCTATGTGGAAGCGGCCCGCGCCCTCGGCCACACGCCATTTTCCATTATTCGACGGCATGTTCTACCTAATGCACTTCGTCCGCTCGTTGTGACTGCGACCATGGGGGTTGGTCAGACGATTGTCTGGGCAGCTGGGCTGTCCTTTCTCGGGCTCGGAGCGCCACCTCCGACACCGGAGTGGGGCACCATGATGTCCATGGGGCGTGATTTTATTGCTGATGCCTGGTGGCTTACCCTGTTTCCAGGTCTTTTCATCGTACTGACTGTGCTTTCCACAACAATCGTAGGTCGCTTTTTGCAACGTCATTTCGAAAGCAGGCCCTTATGAGGTACGTGCTATGATCGGACAGGAACTTACAGTCGAAAACCTCTCCATATCTTTTGAGGGAAAGCAGGTCGTAAAAAACCTTTCGTTTCAGATAAAACCCGGTTCAATCGTGGCTATGGTCGGTGAATCCGGCTCAGGAAAAAGCGTCACTGCGCGTAGTCTGGTTGGGTTGGCTGGAGAAAGAGCGCAGATTACGGCACGAAGCTTGAAATTGGGCGATCAAGATCTTCTCGGGCTGGATGAGAAGGGGTGGAGCTTAATCCGAGGGCAGAAGATTGGCTTTGTGCTGCAGGACACATTAACGTCTCTGGATCCTTTGAGAACCGTTGGGCAGGAAATAGAGGAATCCCTGACGGCTCATCGTCAGTGGCGAGGGTGGCGTAATCGCCTGGCGCGACGGAAGCGAGTGCTGCAACTCTTGGAAAATAGCGCTATCTCTGAACCCGAAACACGTGTGCAACAACGTGCGGACGAGTTGTCTGGAGGGCTGCGCCAAAGGGCGCTTATTGCTTCTGCGATAGCACTCAACCCCGGAATAGTCATTGCAGATGAGCCAACTACGGCTTTAGACGCCAGCGCTGTTTCACGTGTTCTTTCTCTGTTTCGTGATTTGCGGGATGCGGGACATGGGATTCTGCTGATCAGCCACGACATCGCAGCAGTGTCTCAGGTCGCTGACACACTTATCGTGGTTAAAGACGGGCGAATGATAGAGCAGGGGAAGGCTGCCAGGATTTTACAGTCCCCTGCTCAGGATTATACGCGCGTGCTTTTGAATTCGATTCCAGGACAACAGTACAAGCCTCAGCGCGTTACAGTTTCACAAAAAGAAGATGTTCCTCCTCTGCTCGTCGTGAAAGACATCGTCAAGCATTATCCTGTTTCACACGGGTCATCACGGCTTGCTGTCGATCATGTCAGCTTTACCCTCCGAAGAGGACAGACACTTGGTATTTTAGGTGAGTCAGGATCTGGAAAGACGACAACAGCAAAGATTGTGACAGGTTTTCTCAAGCCTGATGCAGGCAATGTATGGTTTGATGAAAAAATGTGGAATGGAATACGGGAGGGCACTCATCAGAGCGTTAAAGAACGAGAGCGCCGACCATACCGACGTGGAATGGGGATCGTTTATCAAGACCCTCTTGGTTCTTTCGATCCACGCTGGACAGTTTGGCGGATTATTGCTGATGCGCTTGAAGCCAGTGGTGTCCCATATCAAGAGTTTCCAGACCGGATTACGTCCCTCTTGGAATTGGTACGATTACCATCAGATGTTTCTCGCCGTCTTCCCCTCTCTCTCTCGGGAGGCCAGCGTCAGCGGATTGCCATCGCTCGTGCTATTGCAGGCAGTCCCAAACTGATTGTCTGTGACGAACCTGTCTCAGCACTGGATGTTTCTGTGCAGGCACAAATATTGGAATTGCTAAAGGAACTACAGGATCGTCTTCAAATATCCTATCTGTTTATTTCTCATGATTTAGGGGTCATAAAAGAAATGAGTGATGAGGTTGTTGTGATGTATAAGAGTAAAATAGTAGATTGCGGCGAAGTCAGGGATGTTTTTCAAAATCCCCGTCATGAATTTACTCAGAATCTTCTTAAAAATATAACGCAATAATCGCATCTGCATGTTATCACGATGTAGAAAAGGGGATGAAATTTTCGATATTTGGAGAAATTCAAATTCGAAATTCGAAATGCGAGTGTATATGTAGGTATCATTGGTTTCGAAATAAAAATGTTTATGAAAAACAGATCCAGGAAGTTTTCTCCCTGGATCTGGTAACTAAAATATTTTCGTCTGATTTTATGGAAGCGTGTAAGCCATGACGTAATCACCGCGGTTTGCGTTGGTGCCCGTGCGGGTAGCGCCACCGACCACGACGACGACATATTGCTTTCCGTCCTGGCCAATGTAGGACATCGGAGCGCCTTGGCCACCAACCGGAAGTCGGTTACGCCACAACTCCTTGCCAGTGTCGTTGTCCAGAGCGCGGATATAATAATCAAGCGTGCCGTGGAAGAAGGTCAGTCCACCTTTGGTGACCAGTGGTCCGCCCATCGTCGGCATTCCCAATGGGATACGCACACCCGGAACAATACCATGCACCGGAGCATCCTGAATGCTACCCATCGGGACCTGCCATTTCGTTTTTCCTGTGGTCAGATCAATAGCGGTCATGGTGCCAAATGGTGGCTTAAAACAGGGAACTCCCAGAGGAGAAACAAACATTGAACGCTCGACACCCCACGGCGTGCCAGTCTGCTCTGAATATTCACCTTCTGCGCTCGGCTTCAGGCCGATACGCTTTGCTTCGTCCTGTTTGATGAACCGGCCCCACTGCGCCATGCGAATATCATTGACGATCAGCGTACCTGTTGAAGCGTCAATTGCGCCACCGCCCCAGTTGGAACCACCGTAATAGCTCGGATAGATCAGAGTGCGCTGCTTGTCGGACAGTGGTGTGAATTCCCCCTGCCAACGCATCTGCTTGAACAGGATCCGGCAGTATAGTTGATCGAGGATCGTGCCGCCCCACATGTCGGATTCCTTGAACGGCGTCGTACCGATCGAAATTGCGGAGAAAGGTTGTGTTGGAGCAATACGCATGCCCGGCATACCATCCGTTGGTACCTTTCTGTATTCTACCGGAACAACAGGTTTCCCATCACGACGATCCAGGACGAAGACTTCACCACGCTTGGTCAACTGGATAATGACTGGGGTCGTGGTGCCATCCTTGCCAGGAAGATCATAAAGGATCGGCTGGGATGTGACGTCATAGTCGAACTGGTCATTATTGGCCGTGCGGAAATGCCAGTGCTCCTTGCCGGTTTTGATTTCGACCGCAACGATGGCGTCCGTGTACTCATCAGAATATGGGAAGCGGTCACCATTCCAGAAGTCCGGTGTCTGGTTGCCGGTCGGGAAATAAGCGAGCCCTAGCTTTGGGTCATAAGCGGCTGTACCCCAGAAATTCGGCGTCTGTGGCGCATAATGTTCGCCCGGAGGAAGAGGGGTACTGTCCTTGGCGCCACGAGAAGCGTCCCAAGCCCAGAGAATTTTTCCAGTCCGGACATCGAAGCCACGGACCACGCCAGAAGGCTCTCCAACAGAAATATTATCGTTGATCTTTCCTCCGACCATGATGACGCCATCTGCAACCAACGGTGCAGCGGTTAAATAATACGATCCGTTTTCTGGGGCATCAGTCAGTCCCTCAAGCAGATTAACAAAGCCATGATCACCAAAGTCTTCACAGGGCTTGCCGGTCTCTGCATCCACCTCAAAGAGACGTGCATCGTTGGTGGTGGAAACGATGCGTTTACGACATGCGGTTGGCAGATCTGCAGCGGACTGCGCATTATTCTGATCTGTTACGGGCTGAATATCTTCAGCAGGAAGTGTGGAGGTATCTGCATACCCTACACCACGGCAGCGCTTCCAGCCTCTGTTGCTATCCGTAATCCTCAACTTGGGATCAAAGCGCCACCGTTCTTTTCCCGTGACAGGGTCAAGGGCAATCACCTTGTTCAAAGGTGTGCAAAGATACATTGTGTTATCGATCTTGAGCGGCGTAACCTGATATTCAGAACCATCAATGGCCAAATCTCCGGTACGATAAGTCCAGGCCAATTTCAAATCTTTGACGTTCGATTTGGTGATCTGATCAAACTGGGCGAAACGGTTTCCTGCCGTGTCGCGTCCCCAGGCTGGCCAATCATTTCCACTATCCTGTCCCGCTTGTGGCTGAATAACAGGTGCAGGCCCTGAAGAATCAGCCACGATAGTAGGGTGCGGAAAAAACATTCCAGCAATGAACGCACCGAGAGAGCCGAGCAGGACAATCCCCAGACTGTTGGCGACACTTCGAGGAAGTGCTGGACGACCATCTTTTTGGGATAGTCGACGTGCAAGGGCTGTAACGATCAGCGCAACAACGATGAATGCAAGAAGCCTGGGCACAAGCTGCCAGAAGTCAAATCCCACTTCCCAAAGCGCCCAAATTACGCTGACTGCAAGCAACCCAAGAGCCGTATAAAGAGCGAACGCAGCACGTTTGAAAAGGCCAAAACTAATGGCAATAATGGCGGCGCCTGCTAGTAAATAGAATGGTGATCCTCCAAGGAAGAGCAACCAAAGGCCGCCAAAAACCAATGTTAAGCCTAGAACTATGCCTAAAAACTCGACAATCCAGAAGGCTGTCTTTTCCAAGGTGAGCATCAGGAACTTCTCCCAGCCCGTTTTTGAACGGGATCAACGACAATCAATCTTCATAGAGTCTGGCTTAGAAACGCCACCACGAGACGTGTTGTGTCTGTGGGCGCGGAGACGCCCATGGAAAACGAACGTTTTTGTGTTTTACCCTCGGAGATAAAGGGATGAGTGGGTAAAGATCTTAACCAGTCAGTGATCATTACCTGTATCACTCAGTGGTCAAATATCAATCAAATCCTGCTCGAATGAGGGGGTGGGGAAATCACAGTATGGAGAGCATGCATTGAAGAGCGATGAAAACAGTATGCAGGGGGTGAGCCGGGCGGCAGCAATCCTGAGGGTTTTATCAAGCACGCATGTCAGCCTGGGGCACATCGCTAAAGCAACCGGCTTGCCCCGGTCCACCGTTCAGCGATTGGTTAACGCGCTGGCCGTGGAGGAACTGGTGGAAGTCACCAATGACGGAGTGGCTCTCTCATGGGGAATCATGCGGCTTGCGGAAGCAGCGCAATCTAGTCTGTTAACCAAATTCAGAGCGGCTCTTGAAACCCTGTTTCAGGAAACACACGAGACTGTTGACCTGAGTACAATTTATGGAAAGGAAGTCGCATTTGTAGAGAAAATCCACTCTGATCAGGAAATTCGCGTTGTCCCGAAAACGGGCCGCTCTATGCCCTTGCATGCGATGTCAAATGGCAAGGCCATGCTGTCGGTGATGTCAAAGCCTGAAATACGGTCTCTTATTGGTACGAGGCCAATTAAAATGACGGCTCACACGAAAACACATATTCCAGATATTCTTGCTGAAATCGCAACTGTTAGGATGACGGGCTTTGCTTATGACTTCGAAGAGCACAGCGACGGCGTGTGCTGTATCGCCTCTCCTGTCCATCTTCCAGGACACAAGCCTTACGCAATCTCAATTACAGTTCCCTTTTTCCGCTTTGAAGAAAATCTTCCCGTGTTCCGGGACGCCCTGACACGATGCAAAAACAAGATAGAGAAACTCTTCAATGAAGAGAAAAAAAATCGTCCTTCTTAGGTGCTTAGTCTTGGGTTTTGACTGTTTATTTGTCCTATCAATGATCGTCTGTCTTGCACGTGCTTTCTGGGAGCGTGATGCAGACGCGATGATTTGCTTCCTTAAGGTCATAATAACTTAACTTTCAAACGCTAACGTTCCCATGAAAAATTCTCATGGATCGAAAGGTCATTGAGAGGCCTTTGTGAAAAGGAGGACGCCTTGTCCGACATAGCGGTATTGCGTACGCGCTTTGCGCGTCCTCGTACGAGTGACGGGCAGAAGCCTGCTGTCAAAATGCTCTTTTTCATGGTGGGAATGATGGCCAGAAAGGAATGGGGCTCATCATGCTTATTCTGATCGGTGCAGCGCCCACTGCCTATGCGCTCAATCGTGTAATGCCCGAAACGGCCATGCCAGTCCTTTCGGATCCTCGGGTTTATAGCGCGTTGGCCGTGTTTTCACAGGACATCACGGGGGCGGTTGAGGGCTACCAATCCCTCAATGCCATTCCTGCCGCGCAGGTCCTAAACGTTCGTACGGATATGTATCTTGTTTCGGATTCGATCCGTACACTGAACCAGTCTTCCGATTTCAGTGGTGTTGAGGCCGGTCACCTCAAGCGGTTTATGGGGCAACTTAACGCGGGAACGCGTTTTATTCCGACCTGGGTGAAGATTGCAGTTGCCGCCGTGCTAGGGATAGGCACGATGGTCGGATGGAAACGCATTGTAGTGACGGTTGGAGAGAAGATCGGCAAGACACACCTCAACTACGCACAGGGCGCATCGGCCGAGATTGTCGCCATGGGGACAATCGGTCTGGCGGAAGGCTTCGGAATGCCGGTCTCCACCACGCACATTCTGTCGAGCGAAGTGGCCGGGACGATGACGGCTGCGGGTTCGGGTCTGCAATGGCGCATGCTCCGGACCATGGCCATGGAGTGGGTGGTGACGTTGCCAACTGCAATGCTGATCAGCGGTGTGCTGTTCTTTTTCCTGCGACACATCTTCTGAGCAGTTCGCTTCAACGCCCGATATCTGGTGCTGCACGAAGGGTAGCAGGTATTGTGACCTTGCTGTTTTTCTGCATCCTTCAGATGCAGGCGGCTTGGTCAGAGACGCGCCCGCTCGTCACTGATGTCTTGCCCTCTGGTGTGCCGCTTCCGGCACCAGCACCAGCTTTCGAACCGCCCCTTGAAGACCCGAATGCGGAACTGCTCGGAGACGCATACGGTGTCCGTCCATGGCTGCGACATTATGGTGTTCATCTGAACATTCAGGACGTCGAGGAACTCTGGGGCCTTGCCGCCGGAGGACTTCACCACGGCCCGACCTATGATGGCATTACGGCGGTTACGCTCCAGATCGAGACAGATCCACTCTTTGGGTGGCAGAACGGACTGCTGAACGTCAGCGCCCTCCAGATCCGGGGGCGCTCGTTTACCGGAGAGCGGCTTCAGGCGCTGAATAGCGTCAGTGGTTACGATGTCGGCCGTTCAACGCGACTTTTCGAGATATGGTACGGGCAGGGCTTTTTGTCCAACAGTCTTGACCTGCGCGTTGGCTCCATAGATCTGGATACCGAATTTCTTGTCAGTTCGAGTGCGTCCTTCTTCCTTAACGCCAGTTTCGGCTGGCCGCTCTCGACGTCGAGCAATTTATATTCCGGCGGTCCGTCCTGGCCTTTTTCAGCGGTTGGTGGACGCGTGAAATGGAGTCCGGCTTCACCGTTTGTGTTGATGGGAGCCGTCACCAACGACAACCCGACGCACGGTCCGTTCTATAGCAATATCGCAGCGACGCAGCGGGATCCGTCAGGTACATCGTTTTCAACGGCGGGAGGCGCCCTGTTCATGGGAGAGGCACAATACCAGATGAACATGGCTCCGCGCCGGGCGAGCGGAAAGGAAGCTGGCCTGCCGGGGACGTGGAAGATTGGTGGCCTCTATGATACGGGCCATTTCCCCGATCAACGGTATGGTAGCCACAGAGTCCCGCTTGCCAGCCCGGAGAGTTCAGGCACGCCGCTTTATCATCGGGGGAATTGGTTGGCCTATGCCGTGGTTGATCAGATGATCTGGCGGGACAGTCGTGATGCACGCAAGACAATCAACATATTCATGCGTGCTACAACGAGCGATACTGTTCGCAATATCTTTGCACATGAAGTTCAGGCCGGTGTAACGTTCGACGGCATGATCCGCGGTCATCGTGACGATACAATCGGCGTGGCCTGGGGGACCAGCTTCTACACGACTTCTGCCGAGGCGCATGCCCGTGATGCCATTCGCTTCGGCACCAGCACGACGGGGCAACTCCGGCAGGAACATCATGTCGAAATAACGTACCAGGCCGCCATGACACCATGGCTCATTCTCCAGCCTGATTTCCAGTATTTCCGGAATGTTGGCGGTACTTCATTAAGTTCAGAAACTGGCCGACCGGTCCGTGATGGCTTTGTGCTGGGCCTGAACATGACGACCACGCTCTGATGCGCTCCCGGAAGGGAGAGTCTGTTGTGATGTCATCTAAATTTCAAGCCGCCATGAGCCAGCATTGGCTATGTCAGGTAGGGGCGTGCTGCGCCTCATAGGGAAATGGAAGAGAGAGCGATGAACGACGCCATTACGGACGGGTTTTCAGCGGAAGAGCTGGCGCGGATACAGATGCGCCAGGAGATCATTGACGATCTTGACGAGGAATTCGAACTTTCGCTTGAAGAAGAAGCTGTCGGCGGCCCGATTGACGCGACAGATCGCGCTTTTCGCCGTGTCTACTTCCGCGAACTCATCCGATTGCAAGGCGAATTGATTAAGGTGCAGGACTGGGTGCAGGCGACTGGTCATCGTCTTGTCGTGCTTTTCGAGGGGCGCGATGCCGCAGGTAAGGGCGGAGCCATCAAACGCATTACCCAGCGCCTTAATCCACGTATCTGCCGTGTGGCCGCACTGCCTGCGCCGAATAATCGTGAGAAGACGCAATGGTATTTTCAACGCTACGTCTCTCATCTGCCCGCGGCAGGAGAAATGGTCCTGTTTGACCGGAGTTGGTACAACCGCGCAGGTGTCGAGCGGGTTATGGGCTTCTGCACAGATGAAGAATACGAAGAATTCTATCGTTCGGTTCCTGAATTCGAGCGCATGCTTGTCCGGAGCGGTATTCAGGTTGTAAAATTCTGGTTTTCCATCACCGATGACGAGCAGGAAGCCCGGTTTCGTGCGCGGATAGAAGACCCGATGAAGCAGTGGAAACTCAGCCCGATGGACCTTGAAAGCCGCCGCCGCTGGGAGGACTACACGCGGGCCAAGGAAACGATGCTGGAGCGGTCGAGCATTCCGGAAGCGCCCTGGTGGGTCGTGCAAGGGGTGGACAAGAAGCGCGCGCGACTGAATTGCATAACGCACCTTCTTTCCATGATTCCCTATGAACCCGTACCCCGCCCCGAGGTGATTTTGCCGCCGCGTGTTCACCACCCTGACTATGAACGCCAGCCAACACCAGAATTCATGATTGTACCCGAGTATTTCTGAGGCGGCTGTCTGCTCCGGGTTTGTTATCCAAAAAGTCTCCGTCATGTCAGTCGCAACGGGGTCTGTGCCCCTATTTTCTGTCGTGACGGAAGCCGGATTGAAGCTGCCGGACTTCTTTTTATGTTGAAGCGCTTCTGGCTCGCCTGAGCTGGGTTATTCGAGACTTTCGAATTTTCGAGGTGTTTCGGGCTGATCTGCAGAAGACTGCCGCTGAAGGGCGGATGTCCTTCTTCAGATCAGCCCGGTTTCATTCTTCTGTGGATTAGGCCTGACTTTACATACTGAGGCCAAATGCTTTTGTCAGAGTGTCATACGACTGGGACAAAGCTCTCTCCTCTTTTGTAGTGAAGGAGAGTCACGATGTCTTTCATTGCTTTCTCGAGATCGCTGATATTGGAAATACTTCCCAAGGAAAGCCGAACATTTGCTGGAGAAGGACCGCTTACGGCAAAGACACTACTTGGGACGAGTGCCAGACCTCTGTGATGCGCGTAGGCGACAAAGTCAGAACTGTTCCACCATGGAGGAAGATGTAGCCAGATATGCGGACCGTTTGGATCCATTCCTGGACGATCCCCCAGGATGGTTCGGGCAATGGATTGGCGCAGACGTAACTCATGTTTAATGGCTGCAAGGATCTTTGCTGCTTGCCCGGACTGCATCCATTTAAGAGTGAGGGCGCTGAGCAGGCCTGCGTTGGTCAAGGAAAAGGCCCGGACTGCTGCAACAAAACGTTGGTGAATTTCTGCATTGGGAAGTGCAACGTAGGCTGTTCTCAGCCCTGGGCTGAGAACTTTTGCAAGAGTGGCAATATAGATAACCCGCTTGCGTTCAAGTGAAGATAAAGCGGGAATGGGGTTGTCGAGAAGCAGGCTATAGGGGTCGTCTTCAATGACATAAATACCCGCGTTATGTGCAATTCTCATAAGAGACTGACGGCGGGACAGCGGCAAGGTTACTGTTGTCGGATTTTGGAGTGTAGGCGTGCAATATATCGCTTTGGGACGATATGTCTGGCATGCGTCTTCAAGAGCAGATGGAAGAAAACCATTTTCGTCTCCTTCGACTCCTACAAGAAGAATACCAAGCTGGTTCGCGACAGTTCTTAGCCCAGGATACGTCATTTTTTCAGTGAGAATAATGTCGCCTGGTGACGTTAAAATACTGATCGTAGCCGCCAGCGCGGTCTGCGCTCCTGGTGTAACCACAATGTCGTCAGGTCGTCTGGAGCCTATGAGCGGCTCAATCCATTTCGCACCCTGATAACGTTCGTCATGTGTCCCACCAGTGACGCGGTAGGACATGAGACTGTTGATGCTCTGACTTTTGAGCAGGCTTTGGAAGTCAGTCTGTATTAATGTCGTCAGGGAAGGCAGGCTGGGCACAGGAGGCAAATTCATCGTCATATCGACGATACTGGCTCTTGACGTTTGCCATTGGCCGGTAGTTGCTCCAATCCGGACAAATGTACCGCGACCGACAGTCGCATCGATCAACCCGATCTGATGGGCCTCCCGAAAAGCGCGGGTCACGGTCGTGAGATTGGTTCCGAGGGAGGATGCTATCAGTCTCTGGGTAGGAAGACGATCACCCTCGCGCAACACGCCCTGTTGGACTGATAAGGCCAGAGCCTGGACAATACCTTTATAAAGTGGCCCTGTATTCTGTTTTACAAGTTCCTGCCAACTTCGCAAAAGTTCATGCTCTTCCATCATATTTTCTCCGGAAAAAGATCGTAAAAGCAGTTTTGATTGCGAAGAACAGCTCGGCTGTACTGAATGAGCCTGCCCATGGCGATTGCAGATTTTAAGTTCTTGGCGGTAGATTTCGTGAAGACTTCGCTTGTCGGACCTGCATAAAATATTGTGGTAATCTTGCGCTCGAAAATATTTTGCATAAACTCTGGCCGGTTTAGATTTACATGAATATTTGAGCGGGAGATTAGATGCACGCTGATATTATTCTCCTCTCAAAGTCTGAACACACATCAATAACTATGATATCGCGGGTATCTGCCAGAGAATAGGGAAGCCAGAAACAGCAGCAATTTGAAAGGATGCTGTGTTGGCTTGATCCCATATTCTCTTTTGGTAAGGCTTGAGAAAAGTGCCGGACAGTCTTCGTCCAGCTCTGTCATGCTCTTCTAGAGAGTTTCCCAAGAGCCACAAACATTTTGTCTAACGCAGGTCCAATAAAATAACCGATCAAGATAGAAGCGAAAGTCAGAGGCCATGCCCATGCACTGTACCGTACGAACCAGGGCTGCCATTGGAAAATGGAGAGGGCGGCAATGACGATCAGAACGAACCCCCACAATGAAGGAGAAATCAGAGGAGCCAGATAGCGACCGTAGAGGCCGTTATTCTTCTCGGAAATTACTTTCGAAATGCCAATATGATAGCAGAAAATCATAGAGCAGATAAAAGTTCCGAAAAGAGCAAGCCAACTGGTATGAAAATGCCCCTTATCGTCAATTGATGTATAATACAGAGCCAGAGCGACATAAACGTGAGCGAAGAAGAGGCCAAAAACCATTCCGATGAGCCGGTTTTTCAGGATACTCTCTGCTTCTTCGTTCGTGTTGATGTAGATTTCTTCTGGTTTTATTTCATCTCGCGTCATGTCAGTACTCTTCTTAAGGTGGATCTTTAAACGGAGATCTGAGGTCGCCGAGATCACAGGAAACTCACTTCATACGGCATTGTCTTCTCATTTGATGGCATATTCAAATTTATTGACCCATACAAAGATAGGATATTGCTTTATAAAAAGGTTCAATCCTCAAGATTGTCCCCCATAAAGCCATACAATTGTAAGATTTTTATCAAAGAATTTTCGCTAATTTATGTAAGATATTGAAATTGCTAAATTTTTTATATAAAATATAAGTAATATTATAATTGCTTTGTTGGCCTTATGAAGATCCGTCAGGGTAAGATCTCACAAATATATATATCAAAAATAGAAAATTTATCTAGGTTAAAGCAATCAGGCCGTGCAATTCCCTGTACTCTGGTCTAGCCACGCGTGTTGAGCGCACTCATTTTTTAAGTGAAAAGTAAGGTCTTGTAATAATTGACTTTTTACTCTTGGTGTAACCCAGTAGAGATCGACAGAAAGACGACGACCGGGAACGATTTCGATCAGATCGCCTTGAGATAAATACTTTTCTACGAGGGCGAGCGGCTGTAACCCCCATCCAACACTCTTGAGTGTAAAATCAAGGAAGCCTTGCGTAGAGGGAATATAGTGGGTTTTTCGAGGTAGCTGTGTCTTGTGTAAGGCATACAACCATCGTGCTTCCAGCTCATCGTTTCTGTCAAAGCATATACAGGGAGCATTTTGAAACTCAGTCGCGCTCGCTCCGGAACTGAAGTATTTTGCTATAAAATCAGGAGTAGCGCAGGCAATATACTGCATTGCTCCTAACCGGACGGACCTGCATCCTGGGACCGGCTCTGTCTGGGCGGTAATCGCAGCTGTAACCTCGCCTGAACGGAGACGATCGGCTGTACAGGTTTCGTCCTCAACGAGAAGATCCAAGTAAATGGCTGCTTCTGTGGCAAAGCGCGCGATGGCATCTGGAAACCATGTTGCAAGACTGTCGGCGTTCACGGCTATTCTCAGAGTCACATTTGGCTGAGACAAGAGGCCGGAGGCATGAGAAAGGTGAGGGATCTCGGCTTCGAGCAGATGAACTTTATCAAGATGTGTCACCAGAGCCTGCCCCAGGTCCGTGGGTCTGCAGGGTTGCCCGCGAACAATCAGAAGCGCACCCAGTCTGTCTTCGTATCCTCTGACACGTTGAGAGACAGCAGAAGCCGTAATGTTCAATTTCCTGGCGGCGCCGTCAAAGGAGCCTTCCCGGACAACAGCGCTGACGGCTGTAAGAGCGTTATAATCCAACATCAATTAAGGATTGCTTTAGTGTGATAAGAAAAACAAGTTTTCCTTCATTGACTGAACTACGTAAGAAGACTGGATGATGCCTTTCATTATCAGTTTTTTATCCGGATTTGCGCTCTCCGCTTCACTGATTGTGGCGATCGGGGCTCAAAATCTGTTCGTTCTTCGGCAGGGTTTGAAGAGGGAGCATGTCGGTGCAATTGTCTTGTTCTGCGGCTTTTCCGACGCGATCCTTATTATCGCAGGGGTGAGTGGGATGGGGGCGTTACTGAGTGCGCTCCCACAGGTTGCAAAAGGATTTACGATTGCTGGGGCAGGGTTTCTGTTTTGGTATGGCGTGAGAACGCTGCGGCAAGCCGCGCAGTCTGAGAGTATGACAGTTACCGAAGCCGCTTCTGTCTCTTTACCGAAGGCCTTGGCTTCAGTGGCTGCATTTACCTGGCTCAATCCGCACGTCTATCTAGATACGGTTCTTTTGATGGGTACAGCATCAACAGCGCGACCGCTCCATCTTAGACCCTTTTTTGCCGCGGGGGCTGCATCGGCCAGTTTTTCATGGTTTGGGGCGCTGGGATATGGCGCGCGCTTTTTGCAGCCAATTTTTGCAACGCCCCGATCTTGGAAAATTCTGGATATTGTTATCGGATGTGTGATGCTTCTCCTTGCTGCACTGCTGTTGCGACAAACCTTCTGAAGTTTTTGACACTACTGGAAGACTTTGATGAACTGGGTCGCTCTTATTGTTGCTGGTGTCTTTGAGGTAATCTGGGCCTCGGCCATGAAGCAGTCAGAAGGATTTTCGAAGTTATATCCTTCTATAATTACGTTTTTAGGGATGTTGATCAGCTTCGGCCTTCTTTCTCTGGCCATGAAATCTTTGCCTATGGGAACGGCTTATACTGTTTGGACGGGAATAGGAGCGATTGGGGCATTTCTGGTTGGAGTAATCTTCTTGGGAGAAGCGTTTACTTTGGCCAGGGCTATAGCTGCGACTTTTATAGTTTGTGGCCTCATTCTAATGAGGGTTTCTAGTCACGAATAATATTTTATCATAAGTTTAGATAATAGAAATATTTTAATCAATTATTATTTCAATATCGGAATGTAATTTAAAATTAATAGTAATTGTTTGACATGAATCATTTACATGATTGTTTTGGGAATATATTTTTAGAGAAATAAATTCCGGGAAATCAAATCGTGCAAGCGCTTACTACTTTTCTGTCTAATTTTTTTAGTGTGTGCCCGGAAATTGCCCTGTTTCTTGCTCTTGTCCTTGGGTGCTGGATAGGGCGTTTTCGTTTCGGTTCATTCCAGCTTGGTGGTGTAGCTGGCTCGCTTCTCGCTGCCGTCCTTATCAGCCAGATTGGTATACATATTGACTCTGGTATTAAGGCCGTTCTGTTTGCTCTCTTCATTTACGCCGTTGGTTACCAAAGCGGTCCCCAGTTTTTTCGTTCTTTAGGGCGGCAGTCCCTAAAAGAAATTTTGATGGCTGTGGTTCTGGCGGTTACAGGATTAATCACAGTCGTTGCTGTCGCGCGTGTTTTCCATCTTGATAAAGGGCTTGCAGCGGGGCTGCATCACCGAGAAAAAATTGGTTTGCCTCTTGCGCAGGTACAGCAGCTTCGCTGTGCAGCGCGGTAACTTACATTTTGCTGGCTGCAGGCGGTCTCACCCAATCGGCTATTATTGGGACCGCTGGATCATCACTGGAAAAAATTGGTTTGCCTCTTGCGCAGGTACAGCAGCTTCAGGGGAATGTCGCGGTCGGATATGCGGTAACTTACATTTTTGGCTCTATTGGCCCCATCCTTCTGTGCATCAATGTTTTGCCATGGCTTATGAAACGTAGCATCCGCGAAGATGCTATTCGTGCTGAGGCGGAGCAGGCTGGAGGAGTGCACGTCATGGGAGAGGGGGAGGTTCCTGCTTTCCCTCGTTTGGTTGGACGTGCCTACCGCGTGACACAGCCCGATCTGACCATTGAACGCCTTGAAGGAATGGCAGCAGGCATCACGGTCGAAAAAATGCTTCGTGAGGGAAAGTTGATTGCGATAGAGCCTTCCTTGGAGCTGGTCTCAGGAGACCAGATTCTGCTGGTTGGTCAGCGTCCAAAGGTGTTGATAGCGGGGCAGAAAATTGGCCAAGAAATTGGCACATCGCCTGATCTGGAACTGTCTCTTATTCGTCGGGATGTTGTTCTGTCTCGTAAAGATTTTGTGGGACAAACAGTTTCACAATGCGTGCAGTCCCTTTCGACTGCTGTGCGGCATGGGGTTTATCTTGTTGCTCTTTCCCGTGCGGGCAAAACTGTTCCTGTCGCAGGTTCCATGAAGGCTATGGCAGGAGACGTTGTGACGTTACTGGGAACGTCCACGGATGTGGATCGAGCTGTGGCCCAGATCGGTACTGCTCTCCTTCCCAGCTTCAAAACCGACCTGGTTTTCCATGCTCTGGGTGTCGCAGTCGGGTTGTTGATCGGTCTGGGTGTGGTGCATCTGGGGTCAATTCCACTTACACTCGGTAGCGGAGGTGGTGCCCTGCTCTCCGGGCTGCTGTTTGGCTGGTATCAAAGTCGCCATCCTGTTACGGGCAATATGCCCCAAGGTGCTTCAACATTTCTGGTTGACTTTGGTTTGGCTGGTTTTGTGGCTGTAACGGGCTTGCAAACAGGTCAGCAAGCCATTGCCACAATCATGCAGCACGGCATTACGCTCTTTCTTCTGGGGGTAGTTGTGACGCTGGTGCCGCTTATTCTCACAATGCTCTTTGGCCGTTATGTGCTGCGTTATGACAATACGGCGATCTTCGCGGGTGCGCTGGCTGGATCACGGAGTGCTAATCCGGCCTTTGGCGAGGTTTTGAACAAGGCAGGAAATGCCGTTCCTACGACACCGTTCGCCATTACATACGCAGTTGCAAATGTTCTTCTTACCCTTCTTGGCCCCCTTGTGGTCGCATTTTCCTGAGCTTTCAAAAAGGATAGTCAATCATGTCTTTCGATTATTCCAAATTCCGCAATCTCAGTCCTTTTGAACTCAAGGATACGCTTATCGAACTTGCCTCATCCAAGGCAGATCGGGTGATGTTGAACGCTGGGCGCGGTAATCCCAACTTTCTGGCAACGCTTCCGCGCGCAGCATTTTTTCTGCTGGGACAGTATGCCTTGTCGGAAGCGCGTCTGTCTCTCTCCTATCTCTCACCTGATCTCGGTGGTACGGTGCGGATTGAGGGCATTGAAGGTCGATTTGATCATTTTGTTGCCAGCAATCAAAGCCAAAAGGAAGCTCGGTTTCTGGGACAGGCGGTGAGTTATGTCCGGGATCAGATGGGGCTTCCTGCCGATAAATTTCTTGTTGAAATGGTTGAAGGTATTCTCGGCTGCTATTATCCAACACCACCACGTATGCTTGCGTTGAGTGAAAAAATCGTCGGTCAATATGTGCTGCGTGAAATGGTCGGAGGTAGGGTTGCTCTGGATTCCACAGACTTTTTTGCGACCGAAGGTGGCACGGCAGCCATGGCTTACGTGTTCAATTCATTCAAGCAGAACAGGCTGATCAAAAAAGGAGACAAGGTGGCGATCGGTATGCCGATCTTCTCTCCTTATATTGAAATTCCACAGCTTGAAGAATACGGCCTAGAGGTCGTTTCAATACAGGCGGATCCAGCTCTGGATTGGCAGTATCCAGATAGCGAGCTGGAAAAGCTGCGTGATCCGGAAGTAAAAATATTTTTCTGTGTAAATCCCAGTAATCCGCCTTCAGTTAAAATGAACGATGCATCGCTGGAAAAAATTGCTTCTATCGTACAGGAACGTCCGGACCTGATGATTCTTACGGACGACGTTTATGGTACATTTGCGGACGGTTTCCGTTCCCTTTATGCTGTTTGTCCCCGTAATACGATCCTTGTTTATTCCTTCTCAAAGTACTTTGGGGCAACAGGATGGCGTCTCGGCGTCATTGGCATGCACAAGGATAACGCAATCGATGCACAACTCAGGAATTTACCGGTTGATGCAAAAGAAGCTCTGACAACGCGTTATTCCAGTCTGACAACAGATACTGCGGATCTTAAGTTTATTGACAGGCTGGTTGCGGACAGTCGTGCTGTGGCACTGAATCATACTGCTGGACTGTCTACGCCACAGCAGGTGCAGATGGTGTTCTTTTCTCTCTTTGCCCTGATGGATCATGAGGGGCGTTACAAAGCGACACTCAAAAGCCTTATCCGTCGCCGTGAAGCTGCTCTTTACCATGAATTGGGTGTTGCTCCTTCGGAAGACGCGAATGCCGTAGATTATTACACATTGATTGATTTGGAAGACACAAGTCGCGCGCTTTATGGTGAAGACTTTACACACTGGATGCTCAAGCGCGCCAGTACCGGGGAAGTCCTGTTCCGTATTGCAGATGAGACCGGTATTGTATTGCTTCCTGGGGCCGGCTTTGGAACTACTCGACCATCCGCGCGCGCGTCTCTCGCCAATCTCAATGAGTTTCAGTATGCGGCAATTGGTCGTTCATTGCGCATGATGCTCGATGAATATCATTCTGAATTTCTGAAGTCTCAAGGCTGAATTCTGACTGAACCCGAAAAGGGGTATATCTTCTTTTTCGGGAGTGCAGGTTTTGGTGTTATGGCATGCAGAAGCACGACAATCCGTCTAGATCGAAATATCAAAAAGGTGTTTATGTCTATGATTTTCGCGCGTGCCCTGTTTGTTTGTGCGGTAATTGGGGGAGTATTTTTTGTGGCGCCTGTTGTTTCTCACGCTGAAGGGCACGATGCATCTTCCTCTCTCCATAAGGATGCATTGCCTCGTGTGCTCATTTTAGCCACAGGCGGCACAATATCCGGTAAAGCGGATGCGCGTTCTGCTATCGGCTATGATGCTGGCGCGGCAACTGGTGAGCAATTAATCGACAGCGTTCCAGGCGTTGAAAAACTCGCACAATTAAAGGTGGAGCAGGTTTCGAATATTGCTTCGCAAAATATCAATAGTCGGATCTGGTTCATATTGACCGAGCGTATCCGGAAGGCTTTTGACAACAATGAAGCAGATGCTGTTGTGATCACCCACGGGACAGACACAATGGAAGAAACAGCTTTTTTTCTGGATAACGTGATCGGGGACGCGCACCCGGTTGTTTTAACAGGGGCAATGCGCCTGTCTGCAATCAGTGCGGATGGTCCGGCCATATTTACGTAAAAGTGGCAGCCGATCCTGGTACTCGGGACGAGGTGTTTTGGTGGTGTTTAACGGTTGTTTTAACAGGGGCAATGCGACCGAGTACTGCAATCAGTGCGGATGGTCCGGCCAATATTTATGAAGCCGTAAAAGTGGCAGCCGATCCTGGTACTCAGGGACGAGGTGTTTTGGTGGTGTTTAACGATGAAGTACATTCAGCCCGCGGTGTAAGCAAAACGCATACAACTGCTCTTCAAACATTCCATTCACCTAATCTTGGCCTCGTTGGTTATGTCGATCCGGCCAGTGTGCGTTTTGTAAGTCCACCGAAAGTCCATAAATATTTTTCTCTTCCAGAAAATTATCAGCTGCCGCGCGTGGAGATTATATACGCGTATGCAGGTATGGATGCGCAACAGATCGATGATGCTATCAGAGCTGGTGCGAAAGGGATTGTTCTTGCAGGTATGGGGGATGGAAATATTTCTGCAGAAGCCTTGGCGGGAATAGAGCGGGCTACAAAATCTGGCATTATTGTTGTGCGGTCTACTCGCGTTGGAAGCGGCTTTGTCAACCGTGATGTGGAAGTCGATGATGACAGGTACGGACTTGTCGCGTCAATGGATTTGAACCCACAAAAAGCGCGGATACTTCTTCAGCTTGTCTTGTCTAATAGTAAGAATACACCTGCTGAGGTTCAGAGAGAATTTGCTTCGGGACTTTAAATAAAAATAAGGTAAACCAAGGGATGATAGGCGGCATTAAGCCCCATGGGAGGAGCACGTTATCTGTAATATTGACATGTTTCTTCCTTATTCTGGCTGCGGACTTTTTTGCTTCACCTGCATATGCAGGCCAATGGTATACAGGCTCGCTGGTTTCTCCGTCGGGGACTACGCGGGAAGGCGTATTTAATGTTGAGCCTTATTCTTCCTATAGCCAGCCTCTGGGGCGGTTCGGTCCACATGGTCGGACATTACCTGCCGCACATCCAGTACAGCGTATGTTTTCCAATTCGACGCTCTGGAAATATGGTGTTTCCCAGGATTTTAGTATTCAGGTCCATACTATTGTTGATTACGGATGGAAGCATAAAGATGGGCATTCTCATGGCCCAAAAACAGGGGATATTCCTGTTGATTTACTCTATCGTCTCGTTCGGCCCGATCCTGAACACTATATTCCTGCTTTTAATCTGATTGTGGGCATGATTTTTCCTACGGGCGATTATACGAGACTAGGCAACGCTCAGGATGGCGTTGGAAGCGGCGCGTATGTTTTCCGTTTTGCGTTGACTGAGCAGTCGACTTATACTCTGCCAGGTAATCACGAAATACGTCTCCGGGTCTGGAACTGGTTTCGGCGCGCTGTTACTTCGGCCAAACTTGTTGATATGACGAGTTACGGAACTACTGAAGGATTTCGTGGCTACGGTAAGCCCGGTATGAGTGGGCAGACGGGATTTTCATTGGAATATGGGCTAAATCAAAAATGGGTTCTGGCCATGGATCTTGCACGGGATTGGTCCAATGGTTCTACGCTGCATGGACATGATAATAACGGAGCTTACGTTTACAAGGTAGGGACTTCTGCAACGGATTGGCAGATTGCTCCTGCAGTCGAATACAATTGGAGTCGACGCTGGGGAGTGATCATTGGGTCAGCTTTTTATTTTTCCGGTCATAACAAAAATATTCAGGTTTCACCGCAATTTGCTGTTAATGCCATGTTTTAATTCGGGAATGATATTTTGATTTCCTCATTTGAGGATGCGCAGGTTCTTTAGATAACTGTCAGGATTATCGACTGATTCATGAGAGTTCGTAAAGTAAGCTCGATGGTTTTCTAATCGTTTCTCTCTCATGGAAAGGTGTTGATGACTTTCAATTCATCGTCATTAAAAAAAGTCAGTCCTGCACCAATCATAGCTTGTTCATTGACGATAGACAGATCATGCGGTGACACGACAGAAAGAGCCTTCAACTGGGTCGATGAAAAGATGTTGTGCCATTTCTGCTGTAACTCCGAAGCATTTTGGATGGTCAGAGATGGAGGGTTCGAAAAACTCTCTGTTTTTGATGCTTTCTATGTGATTCCCTTTCTTTGGTTTTGGTTGAGGGAATGCCGCTATGAAACAGCTTGGTTTCTTTGATGTTGAAGAGCGGCTTGCCCGTTTGAGCGGGCTTGGCGATCAGCTCGAAGCGTTCTCCCGGACAGTGGATTTTGAAGTGTTCCGCCCTGATCTGGAGCAGGCTTTGGCCTATTCAGACGGCAGTAAAGGCGGGCGTCCGCCGTTTGATTTCCGGTACTGATGTTCAAGATCCTGGTGATCCAGACGCTGAACAATTTGTCTGATGAACGGACGGAATATCTGATCAACGACCGCCTCTCTTTCATGCGCTTTTTAGGTCTGAGGCTGTCGGACCGTGTGCCTGATGCCAAAACGGTCTGGCTGTTCCGTGAACGCCTGACCCAGGCGGGGGCCATTGAAACGATGTTTGACCGGTTTGACGCGACCCTGCGGAACGCGGGCTGTCATGATCGGAAAGATGCCGATGTCGGGCCAGATCCTGGATGCAACATTGGTAGCCGCTCCAAAGCAGCGCAATACGAACGCTGAGAAAGCCGACCTCCGGGCAGGACGTACCCCCGAAGACTGGCAGGACAAGCCGGCAAAGCTGTCGCATAAGGATCGTCATGCACGATGGACACTGAAGTTCACGAAGGCGAAGCGTCAGGATGACGGGACGATCCCCACAACGGATCTGGCCATTCCGTTCTTTGGCTACAAGTCCCATGTCTCCATCGACAGGAAGTTCCGGTTCATCCGGAAATGGAAGACGACAGATGCCGCCGCCAGTGATGGTGCGCGATTGCGAGAAGGGCTGTTGGATAACACCAATACGGCCTCAAGCGTCTGGGCAGACACGGCGTATCGCTCCAAAGCCAATGAAGACTTCATGGAAAAGCAGGGATTTGTTTCGAAGGTTCACAGAAAAAAACCGCATCTCAAACCGATGCCCCGGCATATCCAGAGATCCAATGTCGAGCATGTGCGGTCCTGCAACGATGTCATCCGTGTCGAGCATACAGCGGACTGGCCGTCGGGTCTGTGATCTCTTCCTCGAGATCTACGTGTCAGCATGTCTTTGCCGATCAGAAATCGCAGACGGGACTGTTCATCCGAACTGTCGGTATCACCCGGGCCACCATGAGGATCGGACTGGCCAATATTGTCTACAACATGCGCCGCTTTCTCTTCCTCGAACGATTGAGCGCGAGCGCGTAGTCATCCAGCGGGAAACAGCACTCGATCTGCTCAAAACGCAAACAGAAAACGCCCCAAAGAACCGTCAATCAAATCGCCAAAACCCAGAAATCACGGGCCAAGCACATCAATTGATGGTTCTTCGATCCCTCCATATGGAAAGCCGGTCTTTCTGTGTCTTCTTCCAGGCGCCCAGCAGGATAATCTTGTGTGGGTTAAGCGGAAAAGGAACACAGTTCTTCGAACAGGACATTCATCACTTTATATGGGCCTTTTTTATAAGGAACATGGAATTCCAATGGACCAGCAGACACACATAGAACAGGGAAAATACTGCGATCATGGAGGGGGATTCCCCCTGACGTTCGAGAATGGAAATGTTTTTGGTGCTGTCACTATCAGTGGTCTCCCCGCCATTGATGATCATGACATGGTCTTCCAGGGGCTTGTTCAGTACCAGCACCTTAAAACTGCATAATTTCGTTAGGAGAGAGCCATGAAAATCGGTCTTCACGGGGTTTCGACACATTATTCCAATGTCATGACGGATGTCAGAATCGCAAGAGATACTGGGTATGACTCTCTTGAGATCCTCAGTAGTAAAATTCTTCGTTTTCTCGATAATGAGGGCAATATTCATGAGTTGAAAAAACGAATAAGCGATTTTGGTCTGGAAACAGGGTGCGTGAATGCGCTTTTGTCTATTGAAAGGCACAAGGGCGAACAAAAAGACGAGATGTTGGCAGAGGCCCTGCGCCTCACGAGGGTAGCCGCTGATCTGAATTGCCCTACAGTTCAAATTCTGGCCCTCAACGGCATTGACGATAAAAGCGATACAGAAATCATGGATATCATGGCGCAGAATATCCATGAGATCAGCCTGATTGGCCAGAAATACGGGGTTCGTTATCAGATTGAAGTCGTTGCTTTTACCAAGTTCCGAACGCTCCAGCAGGGCCTCTCCGTCATTGAGCGGGTTGGCCAGCCTAATGTTGGAATGGTTATTGATTTTTGGCATCTGTACGACCGGTGCTACGCCAGAAGACGTGGCTCGCATGGACAAAAACCTGATTTATGGTGTGCATTTCTGTGACGGTCGGTTGCCTCGCAAGGGAGAAGCCTGGGATCAGCTTGCGCAGAGAAATTATCTTCCAGGAGAGGGAGAAGTGGATATGTCAGCGCGCAGCTCTTGTGACCGGTGGTTCCCGTGGTATCGACCGGCTATGATGGTTTATGCAGACGGCTATGATGTTGCCATCCTAAGCAACGAGGCGGCTGCCGCTGCCGTTGAAATTGCAATTCAAGGCTCGTGGCCATCAACAATGAAAAAAATCATTGCTGTTGTCGCCAAGGCTTTTGATTTTTGGTCCTGGATGCCCTAATTTATATTTACTTGGTGATCCATGCCTATTTTTATGAATTAAATGGGATTGCAGAATTTTAAAATAATTACTCTCCTATTTTTGGGGAAGAATTAATCATAGCGGTTGCTCGATCAGAATATCTTCTTTTGAAACGCAAGAAAATTTTTCGGAGCAATCGCTTTCTCTCTGATATTTTGCGAAGGGCGTCGCGTGATACCTTAAGGATTACCAATGTTGTGGAACCGATTATAATCATAATCCGTTGATGGCGAAGTCTTTCCGCAGCTTCACGGCGACGGAGTCTTACGGAAAAGTAGCGGATATTGCTGATTTTGTTGGGTTTCTCGCCAGTCCGGCTGCGTCCTATATCACCGGTGCGTCCCTGCCGGTTGATGGTGGTCTGACCGCCTGATCGCAAAATCCATCCGGACCATCCTGTTTTCTCGTCTTGTGATCAGACCGGCTTCGCAACATCCTGTCAGATGGTCAGGCTGAGTGTGCTGGCAGGATGAGAAGGAAAACAGGATGACGTTCGGGCGCAGGGCCTTTCTGGCAAATACAACGCTTTTTGCGGGGACTTTCGCACTTGGCGCCCGAGCAGCTGCAATGCCGTCTCCCGGTAGTGATGATCTGACGGCGTTCATTTACGCCATGCCGAAAGCCGAAATGCATGTGCATCTTGAAGGGACGCTGGAACCGGAAATGAAATTCCGGTTCGCTCGCCGGAACGGGGTGACGCTCCCTTACAAGACCGTGGAAGAGATGCGGGACAGCTACAACTTCCACGATCTTCAGAGCTTTCTGAAAATTTTCTATGAAGGCAAAAGTGTTCTGCTCAAGGAGCAGGATTTCTATGAGCTGGCCTATGCCTATCTGACGAAGGCAGCATCCCAGAACGTTCTGTACACTGAGATGTTCTTTGACCCGCAGATGCATACGGATCGTGGCATTGCTTTTTCGACGGTCATGACTGGCCTGACCCGCGCGCAGGCAGATGCTCGAAAGAACCTGAAAATCGACTCTCAGCTTGTGCTCTGTTTCGAGCGGGAACTGAGTGCTGGATCCGCCATGAAGACGCTGGAAACTGCGCTTCCGTACCGCCAGCATATTGTGGGGATTGGGTTGGATTCAGATGAGAAGAACAATCCGCCTGACAAGTTCCGGGAGGTCTTTGCCCGGGCGAGGAAGGAAGGCTTCCACCTGACGATGCACTGCGATCTGAATCAGCTCGATACGCATGAGCACATCCGCCAGGTTCTGGAAGACATTCAGGCAGACCGGATCGATCACGGCGGCAATATTCTGGAACGCCCCGATCTTGTCGCCATTGCCAAACGCCGGGGAACGGCTTTCACGGTCTGTCCTGTTGCGTGTGGGTGGCTGCGGGAAAATGGCGAGAATATCAACATCATCCGCGGGATGCTGGATTGTGGTCTGAAGGTAACGGTAGCGTCCGATGATCCGGCTTACATGAAGGGTAACTACGTCGCAGAAAGCCTTGTGGTGGCGCAGGGGGATGCAAACCTGAGCAAGCAGGATCTGTTGACGTTGGCGCGCAACAGTTTTGAAGCGTCCTGGATCGGTTCGGCTCAACGGAAAACCTACCTTGCAAAGCTTGAGGCTTTTCAGCGGCAATGGGCTTGAAGGTCTGGCCAGCGGCTCTGATATGAGATAGGCAATTGTGATGAGGGTTTGATCTGTATTCGGTCTGACCGATCAATCATATTGACAGGAACTGTTTCCTGTCCCTCTCATTCTGTGGGACATAGGTTCCGCAACACAACACGAGCGACAAAGCAGGAGACCTTCTGATGGTTCGCATCAATTCGCCGCTGGCACCGTTTTCGACCGACGCATTCCGCGACGGCAAGTTCCTGACCGTCACGGACGCAGACGTCCGCGGCAAGTGGTCCGTTTTCTTCTTCTACCCGGCTGATTTCACGTTTGTCTGCCCGACCGAGCTGGAAGACCTCGCTGACAACCAGGCTGCTTTCGACAAGCTGGGCGTTGAACTCTACGCTGTCTCCACGGACAAGCACTTCACGCACAAGGCCTGGCACGATACGTCCCCGGCAATCGGCAAGATCAAGTACACGATGCTCGGCGACCCGACAGGCACGATCTCCCGCAGCTTCGGTGTTCTGATCGAAGAAGCTGGTCTGGCTGACCGCGGTACGTTCCTGCTCGATCCGGAAGGCAAGGTTCAGTACATCGAGATCACGGCTGGTGGCGTTGGCCGCTCCGCGACAGAACTGCTCGCCAAGATCGAGGCTGCGCAGTACGTTGCAAGCCACCCGGGTGAAGTTTGCCCGGCCAAGTGGAAGGAAGGCAGCGCAACGCTGAAGCCGTCCCTCGACCTCGTCGGCAAGATCTGATCCTGCCCGGTGAGGCATGACAGCCTCACCATCCTCCTGCCTCTCTTTGGGAGGCAGGATTTAACAAGAATTTTTTCTTACAAAACCGCTGGAGAAAACGATGCTTCAGGACGACCTGAAAACCCAGATGCGCGCCTATATGGAGTACCTGCGGAGCGACGTCGTGCTCGAAGCCACGCTTGGCTCTGACGACCGCTCTGCTGAAGTGCGCGGATTGCTGGAAGATATTGCCAGCTTGTCAGACAAAGTGACGTTTTCCGATGCGGGAACGGCATCGCGCCGCCCCTCCTTCGTGATCCGTCGTGCCGGTTCCGTGGAGGAGGTGACGTTTGCCGGCCTGCCCATGGGGCATGAGTTTACATCTCTGGTTCTGGGCCTGCTTCAGGTCAGCGGCCATCCGCCCAAGATCGAGGCCGATCTTGTTGAACAGATCAAGGCGCTGGATGGGGACTTCCATTTCGAGACGTATTTCTCCCAGTCCTGCCAGAACTGCCCGGATGTTGTGCAGGCTCTGAACGCCATGAGCGTTCTGAACCCGAAGATCCATCATACGGCGATTGATGGCGCGGACTTCCCGGAAGAAGTGGAGCGTCTTGGTATTCGTTCTGTGCCGCAGGTCTATCTGAACGGGGAGCCATTCGCGTCTGGCCGTATGGAGGTCGCGGATATTCTCGCCAAACTGGATGCCTCTTCCGTTGAGCGCGCGGCTGCAAAGCTGAAGGATGTGGCACCGTTTGATGTGCTTGTGCTGGGTGCTGGTCCTGCTGGTGCATCGGCTGCCATCTATGCCGCGCGTAAAGGCCTGCGGACGGGACTTGTGGCTGATCGTTTTGGTGGTCAGGTCATGGATACGGCGGGTATCGAGAACTTCATTTCCGTGAAGGAGACGGAAGGTCCGCAGTTGGCCGGGGCGCTGGAAGCCCATGTGCGGCAGTATGATGTGCAGATCATTGCGTCTCAGAAGGCAGCCAAGCTGGTTCCGACAACGCAGCCGGGCGGCTTGCACGAGATTGTTCTGGAAAGCGGAGCGACCCTGCGGTCCAAGACGATTATTCTGGCTACAGGCGCGCGCTGGCGTCAGCTTGGCGTCCCTGGGGAGGAAGAATATCGCACGAAGGGCGTGGCCTATTGCCCGCATTGCGATGGTCCGTTCTACAAGGGGCGTCCGGTTGTCGTGACTGGAGGCGGTAATAGCGGCGTGGAAGCTGCGATTGATTTGGCGAACATTGTGTCTCACGTCACGCTTCTTCAGCGTGGGGCGCATCTGAAGGCGGACAAGGTTTTGCAGGACAAGCTGCTGAGCCTGCCGAACGTCACCGTTCTGATGAGTGCGCTCACCACGAAGATCGAAGGCGATGGCAAGGAAGTCACCGGCCTGACCTACAGTGATGCGGATGGGGGACTGCATCATATCAAGACGGATGGTGTGTTCGTGCAGATCGGATTGCTACCCAACACAGATTGGCTAAAGGGTTCTCTGGACCTCAGCCCTTATGGTGAGATCGTCATCAACGATCATTGTGCGACATCTGTACCGGGTATTTTCGCGGCCGGTGATGCGACGACAGTGCCCTACAAGCAGATCGTGATTGCGATGGGCGAGGGGGCAAAGGCATCTCTTTCGGCCTTTGATTACCTGATCCGCATGCCAGTTGTTCAAAAGGAAGTAGAGCTGGCCTGATCGGGGATTGGGGAGCGGAAGAAGCGGGTGTATGATCTGGTTATGCATCCCTATCTGCTTCCCCTTCTAGCATTTGCCGCCACGGCGGCGATTTTCACCATTACGCCAGGTCTCGATACGGCCATGACACTGCGAACTGCTACCACATCCGGCTGGAAAGCCGGTTTGGGGGCTGTTCTGGGGATATGTCTTGGTCTCGCTGTCTGGGGGCTGGGCGCGGCGTTCGGTCTGACTGCTCTACTTGCAGCGTCTGAAACGGCGTTTACGGCCGTGAAATGGGCCGGCGCGCTCTATCTGGGATGGATGGGTCTCAAGTTGCTGCTCCATCCACGCACGTCCCTTGCCCATGAGCAGGAAGAAGCGGCTGCCGAACAGCCGACGAACCGGCCCGAAATCGGGGTTGCGTTCCGTCGTGGCCTGCTGAGCAATTTGCTCAACCCGAAAGTCGGCGTGTTTTACATGACATTTATGCCGCAGTTCATTCCCCCGCATGTGAATATTCAGGAGTTTTCCCTGCTCCTCACGGCTATTCAGGCCGTACTGTCCTTTGCATGGCTCGGTCTTCTTGTCGCGCTGACCATTCCGTTGGGGCGGTTTTTGTCCAGCCCTGTTGTGGTGCGGCGGATGGATCGTCTG